>JAZQTQ010000077.1:0-136944 GCA_045630885.1 Acutalibacteraceae bacterium | reverse complement strand
GGAGATAAGCGGGATCGAACCGCTGACCTCTTGAATGCCATTCAAGCGCTCTCCCAGCTGAGCTATACCCCCATATGAGGGTTCGTCAAGTTTTTATTTATGAAATTATGAGATGGGGGTCAACTTTGAGCGTATCGCGCTCCCAGCTGAGCTATACCCCCATATTAGGTACACTAGGTGATTTATTTACGAAATTATGTGGTGGAGTTCGAATTTGAGCACCTCTCACCCAACGATGTATATTTTATCAAAGGTTTTATGATTTGTCAATATCTTTTTGTGTTTTTTGATTATTTTTTTGCGCTTTTTCTTCCGATACTTTGATTTTGCTTTTTTACACACCAATTCGCATTGATTCAACAAGTTTTTGTTTATTTTACCAATCTTTGACGATTTTCGACTACTGCTATTGACAAAACTATATTTTAATGTTAAAATTCTATTGTCTTCCGAAGATGCTTTTGGAATTTTTAAAGACCGAAAGTGGAGGAACTCTGGAGAATCCCATCAAATTGGGTGCCGAAGGGGCAAGGCTTTCTACAAGAGGCTCAATCTCTCAGGCAAAAGGACAGAGGGCAAAAAAATTCAATTTTGCTTTTCGCTTAATTCTTCAGAGCCGTTTCCCTTTGGAATCGGTTCTATTTTATTATTTTTAGGAGGTTTTGAAAAATGGATGCATTTTTCGAAAAAGTCGCCGAAATTAACGACGTTGTCAATTCTTTCGTTTGGACTAAAACGGGTGTTTGGCTTCTTATCGGCGCAGGTATTCTTTTAACTTTTTTCACCAAGTTCTTTCAAGTTTCTCATCTTGGACTTTGGGTGAAAGCAACTGTTGGCAAGCTCTTTAGCAAAAGAGTTATTGGACACAGTACGGAAAAAGGTTCTATTTCCCCCTTCCAAGCTCTTTGCACTGCGCTTGCAGCAACTATCGGTACCGGTAATATCGCCGGTGTTGCAGCGGCTATCTGTCTTGGCGGTGCAGGTGCTGTTTTCTGGATGTGGGTTGCCGCGTTCTTCGGAATGATGACAAACTTCTCCGAAAACGTATTGGGTATCTACTATCGTCGCAAGAACATTAACGGCGAATGGTCAGGCGGAGCTATGTACTACATTAAAGAAGGTCTTGGCAAGATTAAAGGTTGCAAAATCATTGGTAGCATTCTTGCTGTTCTTTTCTGTATTTTCACAATGCTCGCTTCTTTTGGTATCGGCTCGATGGGTCAGGTAAACAAAATTGTTGCTAACGTTACCTCTGCTTTCGATATCAAAGCGCTTTCAACTATAAAAGTTTTCAATAGCGAAATCACCCTTTATCAGGTTATCATCGGCGTTATTATTATGATTTTAACCGCTCTCATAACTTTAGGCGGACTTAAGAGAATTGCTTCTGTTGCAGAGAAAATTGTTCCCTTTATGGTTGTTCTCTTCATCCTTGGAAGCCTCGTTATTATTGCAGCTAACTATGATCAAATCGGCGGAGCGTTCAAGGCTATATTTGTTAATGCTTTCCAGCCCGAAGCATTTGTAGGCGGCGGAATCGGTGTTATTGTCAGCAAAGTTATGACTCAAGGTTTCAAGCGCGGAGTTTTCTCAAACGAAGCAGGTCTTGGTTCATCTGTTATGGTTCACTCAAACTCCAACATTAAAGAACCTGTTAAGCAAGGTATGTGGGGCATTTTCGAAGTTTTTGCCGATACAATTATTGTTTGCACAATGACTGCTCTCGTTGTTTTAACCTCCGGAGTTTTCAACTACGAAACAGGCAAAATTGCGGCAGGACTCACTGATGCAACCATCGTTGGCGGTGCTTTTGATACTGTTTTCTCTTGGGGAAATATCGGTTCTAAATTCATCGCAATTGCTATGTTCCTCTTCGCTTTTACAACCGTTCTTGGTTGGTCGCACTATGGATCCAAAGCTTGGGAATATCTGTTTGGCGCAAAGACAACATTTGTTTTCAAAATTATCCATATATCAACTATAATCTTCGGCGCAGTTATGACATCAACGCTCGCTTGGGATATTTCAGACACCTTCAATGGTCTTATGATGCTCCCCAACCTTATCGGTGTTCTTGTTCTTCTGCCGCTTGTTATGAAGATCACCAAAAACTACGTTGACAGAAAAATCAAGAAAAAGGACGTTGCTCCTATTCTTTCCTACGATCCGGAAATTCAAGCCGAAGCAGAAGCTAACCTTTCTGACGACGATTAATTCAAAAAATCAAGTTATTAAATCGCTTGAAATATAATACACTAAAAAAGCGCGAAACCTGAAAATCAGGTTTCGCGCTTTTAATGTTCGTTTATTTTTTTCTAAACAATGAATCGTGATCTTGGTCATCGGGAGTTCCAAGCTTTACAATGCAGGTTCCCATTGTCAAAGGATCGGATTTAAGAGTTGCTCTAACGCAATAGATATGACCGCCCAAAGTTCCCTCACCTTGAGTGAAGACACCGTTTTCATCAACGAAGCACTGAGGACCGCTACAATATTCAACAGTCCATTCAACCTCGCCTTCGCAACCAATAAGTTCGCAACCGAGCTGAATGCTTTCGCCAACAGGACAATAAACCTCGATGCTATCCATCTTAATCTGTTTATATTCGGGAATAGAAGTATAAGCGACGAGGCAATACTCTTTATCCACAACGTCTTCTAAAGAATCTGTAACGTCGAATTCTTTTTCAGCCGCAGGAACTAACATATTACCGTCCTTAACACAGTCGAGTCTGTAAACGTGCTTTCTGAACTTGCGGTTCAAAGCCTTTCCAAAATTGATATGCAAAGTCTTGTTTTTTACGCCTGCTTTATTTTCAACGAATACAGTATATTCTCCATCCGGAGTTCTGATAACTTCAGCTCTGATGTCGTCGTCGCTAACGGTACATTCGAGAACGGAAGAATGACGAGGCATATAATGAGTGAACAAACTGAAATGATGATACGAGTCATTTTCCTTGTTAATTTGTTCAGGGTCATAAGCGGGACTTACCCAACCGCCACGAAGACCAAGCCAAGTTGGGTCGGTCATCATAACGCCCATATAGGTCCAATAAAGTCCACCGTTAAGACCTGAACGAAGAAGGGACATTACGTATTCCATATCGCTGGATTCCCAGGTTGGATCGGCATAAACTGCAAATTCTGACGCCATCGCAGGAACACCGTGGCTTGCTTCTTTAACCTTAGCAAAGTATTTCAAACGCTTATCATAATTTAAGGCATATCTATGGAAGGTATTCATCTTATTGATGGTTGGATAATTCTTTGAGAAATAATCGAGCCATTCGAGCTCAAGAGCATCCGAACCTGAAATTTCAGAAAGCCAGAAATCAACGCAATCGTCAATTCCTTCGGCGATAAGCTTATTTCTAACCTTATTGAACATTTCGTCCCATTTTTCCAAGGAATGACCTTGATAGCCAAGGAAGTCTGCACGAGTTAAACCATAATCGCCATAGCCTGACTCGTTATAGAAGGTTAAATGCTTAAGACATTTATATCCGCGGTTTATAGAAAGTTCTTTGATAACCGAAGCGCAGGTATTTGCAAAACCGTCAAGGTCTTTTGGAGCAGAAGCGCCCATTCCGTTTCCGCCTCTCCAATGAGGGCCGATATGGGGGAGAGAGAACCACCCTTGAATTTCTGTTGAAACCTTCCAACCGAAGTTAAGGTTAACCTCAATTCCTGCCTTTTCATAAGCATCAAAGCATTTTAAAACGCTTTGGAACTTAGGCAATGAGAAATTACATTTGCCTTCCTTGTAGTCGGCTTCATTATCAACAACCCAGTCAACCTGGAACCAAACGCGAAGCGCGGCAGGCTGAGATTTTATGATGCGGTTTTCATATAATGGCCAGTAAACATCGCGGAAGCCGTCCATTCTGGATTCAGGCATAAGATACATCGGAAGTTCGTTTCCTCCGATACCTACGAAATCTGCTGTTCTAACGGTATCTAAGTCTGCGTTAACGTATCTATGGCTTGTATAAGCGCCAACCTCTTCAAGCTCTGCTTCTTCGGAGAATACTATTCCAACGTATTTTTTAGAAAGACCGCCAAGATTTACGTTAACAGCTCTCTCTTCAATATCCGTATCGATTTCATCAATTTCAACCGAAAGCTTTTCGCCTTCAAAAAGGCTTGCCTCATCATCGCTCATATAGATATCGAAATCGTCAAAGAATCCAACAATTCCAACGCTCTCAAAAAGAATATCGGAATTCAAAACGATCTTTTTTGTTTTTACTGTTTTGCCGTCAAAAACCTCTCCGTCGCAAAGCACAGAGGTATCCAATCCGCCAATATTAATATTCTCAGCGGTTAATTGATTGGTTTGGAAATTATCAATGCAAAACTTTATTTGTTTTGTTCTTTCTTCGTTATAAAGTTCGATATTTCCAATTCTGCAAATATCGTCCTGAGCACAGGGCTTATTAACCTTAATTCCAAAGTATTTAGCCTTTATTGCGCCAACGTTTATAAACATTTCCGCACAACGTTTGCGATTAAATTCCGCGACAACGCCCTCGTTGTTAACGTAAGCTGCTCGGTTTTCCTCGTTATAAAGAGAAGCCTTATCGTTTGAGAAGAATAACTCAAATTCTCCAATAAGATAGTCTCCGTTTCCGCTATAGAAGCCGGAAATGAACACTGTATTTACTTCGGTATCCTTTTCAATAGGATACGTGATTGTGAAACCTTCGGAGAAGATGTCGATATGATGATCTGCATCATAAGGAATGGTCATTTCCAAATGAGCTTTTTCATCATATTGACCCAAATTGTTTTTCATTTCAGGAATAGTTCCATCAAAATTCAGAACCTCGGGTTCAATGCCGAAAATAATGTTTTCGCCAAGCTTTTCCAAGGCTTTTAGGCCCTGATAAGATCTGTCGACCTTTGCATTTTCCATATTATCACCTTTTTCTGAGGATACACCTCTTATTTTATGCTCATTATACCAAGTATTTCCAAAAAATGCAATGCTTTTTGCAAGTATTTTTTTAAGATGATTTATTTATAAAAGGAAATAAAAAAAGAGCCGAACAAATCGGCTCTTTAATAGTTTTAAATAGTGAAGAAAGTTACGTTCTTCTGTTGGGGCTCGTCTTCTCTTGTTCCTATCTTAACCATTGCGGTTCCATAGGTCAGCTCGTCGCCTTTAAGCTGCGCCTTAACGCAATATCTGTTTGCAACGATAACCTTTTCGCTTTGAGAAAAGACACCGTTTTCATCGATATAACACTCTGCGCCTTCAGAAGACACGATTGACCACTCGATTTCGCCCTCGGCTCCGATAATTTCAGCAGAAAGCTGAACACTTTCTCCGACAGGGCAGAACACCTCTGTGCTTTCCATCTTTATCTGCTTGAATTCAGGAATAGTTGTATAGGCAATCAAGCAATATTCTTTTTCTAAGCAATCGTTTAAAGAATCCTCAACCAAGAATTCCTTTTCCGAGGGAGGAACCAAAAGGTTACCGTCCCTTGTGGGATTGAGCCTGTAAACGTGTTTCCTGAATTTTTTGCCTAAAACTTTATTAAACTTTATGTTTATATTCTTGGGATCCTCTCCCTCTTTGCTCTCGACGAATACCGTGTATTCGCCATTTGGAGTTCTAATTGCTTCCGCTCTGACGTCATTACTATCCGACTCAACCTCAAGGACTGAAGAATGGCAGGGCAAATAATGCGTAAAAAGGCTGAAATGATGATATGCGTTATCCTCGCTAACCAGGTATTTCGGGATATAAACGGGACTCCACCAACCGCCACGAAGACCAAGCCAAGTCGGGTCGGTCATCATTGTTCCCTGGAAGGTCCAATAAAGGCCTCCGTTAAGTCCGGAATGAAGCAAAGACATAACGTATTCCATATTGCTCTCATCCCAGGTTGGGTCTGTATAAACTGCGAATTCGCTTGGTATTGCAGGAGCGCCGCCGCAAGTTTCTTTAACCTCTCCAAAATACTTTAGGCGGTCTGCATAATTAAGAGCATATCTATGGAAGGTATTCATCTTGCATATATCGGGATATTTCTCAGAAAAATGTTCAAGCCATTCGAGTTCAAGCACGTCCGGTCCTGAAATTTCGGAAAGCCAGAAATCAACGCAGCCATCTAGTTTTTGGGCTATAAGCTCGTTTCTTACCGTAACGAACATTTCGTCCCATTTTTCTAAAGCGTGTCCCGGATAACCTGTGAAATCGGCGGCGGGAGTGTTGCGATTTCCATAGCCCGATTCATTATAGAAGGTTAAATATTTTACACACTTATATCCACGCTCAACGCAAAGTTCTCTTATAACAGATGCGCAGGTTTTGGCAAACCCATCGAAATTCTTCGGCGCAGAAGAACCAAGCCCCGTTCCGTTTCTTGGACCAACGCCAGCCGCCGGAACGCTATACCAGCTTTGAATTTCCGTTCCGTTTTTCCAGCCGAAATTTAACAGAACCTCAATTCCTGCCTTTTCATAAACGTCGAGATATTTTAAAACGGATTGGAATTTTGGCAATGAGAAATTACATTTTCCTTCATTATAATCTTCCTCGTTAAGCACAACCCAATCAACCTGAAACCAAAGTCTTAAAACCGAAGGTCTTGCTTTAATCATTCTGTTTTCATAAACAGGCCAATAAACGTCGCGGAAACCGTCCATTCTCGATTCGGGCATCATAGCCATAGGCAATTCGTTTGCTCCGATTCCGATAAAATTCTCGGTTCTCACGCTATCAAGATCGACCTCAACAAAATAGTTTTTCGAATATGCGCCAAGCTCCTGAAGGCTTGCAGTTTCGGAAAATTCGATTCCGACAAAGTTCTTTGATTCCTGCTTCAAACTAACGAACGTGCTTTTAAATGAATTGCCTGTTTCGTTTTCTTTTAAATCAAAATCGACAGCTTCTCCCTCAAACAATTCTTCTTTTTTACTTGAAGAATAAATTTTAAAATCGCCAAAATCACCTGTTAATGCAATAAAATCAACCGTTGTGTCAAGAGATATTATCATTTTTTTTGCTAAAACAGAATCCTCGCTGAAGCAGATGCCATCTGTTAATATTGCAGCATCACCTTCAACCCCTTCGATTTTTTCGGGATGAACTTTATTTGCCATCTTATATGTTTGGCTTATATATCTTAATTTTTTTGTTTCTTCGGAATTTAAAAGCGCAATACCCGAAAAACGGCAAATATCGTCGTATCCGCAAGCCTTATTAACCTTTATTCCAAAAAAATCAGCCTTTATTTCGCCTACGTTTACAAACATTTCGGAATGACGTTTGTTCTCAAACTCATCTTTAACATTCTCATTGTTTATATGACAAACGCAATTTTCTTCGTTATAAAGATTTTCTTTTCTATCGCTAAAATAAAGCTCGAAATCACTGATGAGAAAATCTCCCACTTCAGGTTTGCAAAACCCCGAAATAAACACTTCGTTTATAATTTTATCGGAAGCTACGGGGTAGGTTATATAAAAATTGCCCGAAAAAATATCTATATGGTGGGTTATGTCATAGGGCTTAGTTAACTGAACGTGGGCTTCTTCGTCCCAAAACGTTCTGATATTTTTCATTTTAGGCACAGAACCATCAAAATTTCTGATTTCGCCAAGAACACCTTCAATCAGGTTTTTTCCGATTTTCTCAAGCGCATCATATCCTTGATAGCTTCTGTCGATTTTTGCAGTTTTCATATTTCTTCACTCTCTCTTTTTCCGAGGATTTATCCCCGTTTTCGAAGCCTGATTGCTTCCAAAAAACATTATACCATAATATAAATATATGGCAATATCGTTTTTTTAGGCAAAGTTTCAAGCGCCCCGATTGGAGCGCTTGTTTTTCTATCTTATAAGTAGTTTAACGTCTTCCTGGTCTGAGGGCGTGCCGATTTTAATAATCGCAGTAGCATAAGTCAAAGGCTCTCCGCGAAGGGTTGCCGCCACGCAATATTTATCCCCCAAATTGAGCCCTTCGCCCTGAGTAAACACACCGTTTTCATCAATAAAGCATTGTGGTCCGTCTGAGCTCAGAATCGACCAATCTATCTCGCCTTCAGTTCCGATTATTTCGGCGGAAAGCTGAACGCTCTCGCCAATCGGACAATAAACTTCCACCGATTCCATTTTAACCTGATGATGTTCGGGAAGGCTCGTATAGGCTACAAGGCAATAGTCTTTCCCCAGTTCATCATCTATTACGCTATCAACGAAAATTTCTTTTTCGGCGGGCGGAACAATAAGGTTTCCGTCCTTAACATCATCTAGCCTGTAAACGTGTTTTCTGAATTTTCTGCCGAGGCTTCGGCCTAAATTAATATTAACTCGCTTACCCTTCTCGTTTTCCTTGCTCTCAATAAAAATTGTATATTCTCCGTTTGGCGTTTCAACAATCTCGGCTCTTAAATCGGTATCGTCAACCGAACATTCGAGAATTTTCGAATGTATCGGGCAATAATGAGTGAAAAGGCAAAGATGATGAAAAGCATCGTTTTCGCTCTTGATAAATCGGGGCATATAAACGGGGCTCCACCAACCGCCTCTATGGGGCGACCAGGTGGGGTCGGTTGCGTAAATTCCAAAATACGTCCAATAAAGTCCGCCCGAAATTCCCGAACGCATCATCGACATAACGTATTCCATATCGCTCTGATCCCATTGATAATCAGTATAAACCGCAAATTCCGATGCCAACGCAGGTTGACCGTTGCAAGAAGAAAGAATCTCTTTAAAATATTTCATTCTTGATTCATAGGTCATTCTATAAAGGTGGAACGTATTCATCTTGTTTATTTCTCCGGAATATTTCCCTGAAAAATAATTAAGCCATTTTTGTTCGAGATTCAAAGCGCCTGAAATTTCTGAAAGCCAGAAATCAATCTTATCGCCTATCCCCTCTTTTTCGAGTCCAGACTTAACCTTTAAGAACATTTCGTCCCATTTT
The DNA here is from genome assembly GCA_045630885.1 of Acutalibacteraceae bacterium. Taxonomy (GTDB): domain Bacteria; phylum Bacillota; class Clostridia; order Oscillospirales; family Acutalibacteraceae; genus UMGS1532. Next base: position 128,000 of record JAZQTQ010000077.1, on the reverse strand, counting down.
TCCAAAGAATGTCCGTAGTAACCAAGGAAATCGCCGACAGTACCCGAATCGCCATAACCCGATTCGTTATAAAACGTTAAATGTTTTACGCATTTATACCCTCTGTTAACGCAGAGTTCACGAATAACCGATACACAGGTTTTAGCAAACGCATCAAGGTCGCGAGGGGCAGAAGCCGCCCTGCCGCTTCCGGAATATTTGGACATTCCAACGTGGGGCAAAGAAAACCACTCTTGAATCTCTGTTGAAACCTTCCAACCGAAATTGAAAAGCACCTCTACTCCCGCCTTTTCATAGGCGTCGAAATATTTCAAAAGACCTTGGAATTTCGTTAATCCAAAATTGCATTTTCCTTCTTTGTAGTCTGCTTCATTATTAACAACCCAATCAACCTGAAACCACATTCTAACAACGTTTGGCTTGGATTTAATAATTCTGTTTTCATACATCGGCCAATAAACGTCGCGAAAGCCGTCCATTCTCGATTCGGGCATAAATGCCATAGGCATATCGTTAGCGCCGATTCCGATAAAATCATCTAACCTTACCTTATCAAGGTTGGCTTTCACGTATCTGCAAAGAGAATAACCGCCTATTTCTTCAAGCCTCGCCTTGCCGCTGAATTTAAAGCCGATATATTTCTTTGAGGGATTCCTAAAAGTTATCAAAACACTTCTTTCTTCGATTCCCGTTTCATTTTCTTCTATAGTAAAACTCGTTTTATTATCGAAAAGGCTAGCGTCATCATCAGCGCCGAAAACCTCGAAATCCTCAAAAAATCCCGTTAACATAACGCTGTCTATTGGATTTTCAGGGCACAAAATCAAGCTGTCCGTTTCGGCAAAATTACCGTCAAATGCGATAGAATCAACAAGAAAATCCGTGTTTTCAATTCCTTCTATTTTTATGTTTTCGCTCGTTAATCTGTTTGCATCGTAGGTTCTTCCTATATATCTTATCTGATGAGTTTTTATATCGTTATAAAGCTCAATGTTTCCGATTCTGCAAATATCGTCGAATCCGCAAGCCTTATTAACCCTCATTCCGAAATATCGAGCCTCAGCCTCGCCAATTTTTATGAACATTTCGGAGTGTCGACGATTGCCGTATTTCTCAAAAGCCCCTTTGTTATTTATATGAGCATAGCAGTTTTCTTCATTATAAAGTTCTTTCTTATCATTTGAAAAGAAAAGTTCAAAATCCTCTATAATAAAATCTCCACTTTCGCAAAATCCCGAAACGAAGACCGTATTGACAATTTCCTTTTTACCCATATCAAAAGTCATTGTGAAATTATCCGAAAAAATATCTATATGATGAATCGCATCGTAAGGCTCGGTGAGTTCTTTTGATGCCGTTTCGTCATAGCTATGCAACAGAAAATTTTTCATTTCGGGAACAGAACCATCGCGGCAATCCCTCATTTCGGGAATAATGCCTTTTATTATATTTTCTCCGAGATAATTAAGGGCGTCTAAGCCTTGATAATCCCTTATCACCTTTGCATTTTTCATAAAAATTTCCCCTTTTCTTTTTTTCAACCTTATAATAGCAAAAAAGGTTTTATAAGTCAAGCGTTTTTAGTGTTGTAACCAACAGTAAATTAGTGTATAATAGTATAAAAAGGAGGGGCGTAAAATGATTCTTTTCAAAAAAGGCTACAGGCTTGCAAAACAGGTCTTTTCCAAATCGAAGGAACACGAGATATATTTAGCTGCGGGACACTCCTCCCTTTTCATCGTCATTTCATTTTTCCCTCTGATACTGCTCTTGCTTTCTCTTTTGAAATACACCCCGTTAACTGCTGAGAATATGACCGACTTTATTAAATTCATTTCTCTGCCGACTCAATTTGAAGATGCCTTAAAGGAGGCTTTGGATACCAAAACCTCGACCGCCCTTTCAATTTCGGCAATATCCCTTATTTGGTCGGCGTCGGCAAGCATTTTTTCGATAATGCGAGGACTTAACCACGTTTACGAGAAAAAGGAAACCCGAAATTATTTCATCATAAGAGCGTCCGCCATTCTTTACACCCTTCTTTTCATTATTTCCCTTGTCGTTGCTTTAGGTCTTTTGGTTTTTGGCGGAACTTTATACGATACGTTGAGTTCGATACTTCCGCTTCTTGAAAGTTCCGAGTTTTTTTCTATGCTTTTAGGAAAATCTGTTGCATTTTTAATGCTCGTTATCCTTTTCGACCTTTTGTATACTTTGATTCCTAACCGTCCTTCTTTACCGCATTTTGAAATTTTCGGAGCATTGTTTGCGGGCGTCGGTTGGTATATTTTTTCTTATTTTTATTCGCTCTACGTTGAGAATTTTTCTCGACTCCCTTCAATATACGGAAGCATCGCCGCTATAGTTTTGCTTCTCGTCTGGTTATATATCTGCATGTATATCTTTTTCCTCGGAGCCGAGCTTAACATTGTTTTGGACGAAAACGGACTCTTTAAAACTCAACGAGAAACATTTTATGAAAAAAGAAAAGCTAAGGAGAAGCAAAAATGAAAGACAAAAAATATATACTCTTAGACCTAGACGGAACGCTTACGGATTCTTCGGACGGAATTATAAACTCCGTTAAGTACGCCCTCGAAAATCAAAATGCGCCTATTCCCGCAATGAACGTTTTGAGGAAATTTATAGGCCCTCCTCTTATTGATTCTTTTCAGGAATACACGGGTCTTTCCTTCGAAAATGCCGAGCTTGCAGTCAGAACGTATCGGGAAAGATACAAAGACGTCGGGCTTTTTGAAAATAAGGTTTATGACGGTGTTGTTGATTTGCTTGAAGCTCTTAAAAAGGCAGAAAAAACTATAATTCTCGCAACCTGCAAGCCAAAGGTTTTCGCCGATAGAATACTAGAGCATTTCGGTCTTATGAAATATTTCGAGCTTACCGTCGGCCCCGAATTTAACGGAAGGCTGAACTATAAACACGAGGTTATCGAGGAAATAATCAAACTTCAAAAAATCGAGGATAAAACTAAAATGGTTATGATTGGCGACCGCCACCACGATATTGACGGCGCAAAATATCATTCAATATCAAGCATAGGCGTTACTTACGGCTTCGCAGAGGACGGCGAACTTGAAAAAGCGGGCGCCGACGTTATTGTTAACACCACGCAAGAACTCGTGGATTTATTAATTTAAAAAAGAACTTCTCAATTTAATGCCCACGTATTTTCGGGCATCTGCGATTGAGAAGTTCTTTTTTATGCTTGCAACAACAGTTCTTTTTTTAAGTTTTCGATTATACGTTTTTCCAGACGCGAGATATAGGATTGAGAAATTCCGAGCATATCGGCAACCTCTTTTTGGGTGTGTTCCCTTTTGCCGGAAAGTCCAAACCGAAGCTCCATAATATCTCGTTCTCTTGGGGTTAATCTTGAAACAAGCTCCAATAAAAGCTTATTCTCCGCCTCTTTTTCAACCTCCAGACCTATTTCATCTCCGTCGCTTCCAAGCACGTCGGACAAAAGCAATTCGTTGCCGTCCCAATCAATATTCAAGGGCTCATCGAAGGAAATTTCTCTGCCTTTTTGCGCAGTTTTTCTGAGATACATCAAAATCTCATTTTCAATACATCTGGAAGCATAGGTTGCAAGTTTAATATTTTTATCGGGGCAAAAAGTATTGACCGCCTTTATAAGCCCTATCGTTCCGATGGAGATAAGATCCTCAACGCTCGCCGCTTTGGAATCAAACTTCTTTGCTATATAAACAACAAGCCGAAGATTATGTATTATTAGTTTTTCACGCCCCTTTTGGGGATTTGTTTTTAAAAGCTCTAAAGCCTTTTTCTCCTCGTCGGGCGTGAAAGGTTCGGGCAGAGTTTCGGGCCCATGTATATAATGGCAAACACCTTTTCCGATAATAAAACTATATATTTTTTCCTTTATTAAAGCAAAAAAATTCATTTGAGTCCAACCTTTCATATTGCGCTTGCGGGCAAAACCGCGCCATATTTTTCGCCTAACGGTTCGGGGCTGAAGGCTATATATAAATCCAGATTCTCCCCTGTTGGCAATAATTTTATTTCGTCGGGAATAAAGCCGAATATAGTTCCTTCTCCCGAAACAGTTTTATATGGTATCAAACGCTCTCGCCTTCCCTCTTTTGCAAAAAAAGAGGAATATTTTGGATCTAACAAAACGACTCCCTTTTCGCTAAAGGGTTCTTTTAATTGATTTCCGCTATCTATTAACGCAAGAATTTCGGCGGTTTCCCGTCCGTCGGTTATTTTAAGTTTGCAAATCGATTCGGAATTTCTGCCAATAAGTTTTAAAATCAGGGTCAACAATCCATAGATTACAGCAGAAGAAACAACCAATAAAATTGCCGAGAGGTCATAATATACGATACCGTTATGTACTATCAGTCCAACGGGATTTATAAGCTCCAAAAGGAGCGATACTGCGCCCGAAAAAATGAAGGAAGCGGCATATAAAAACGCCATACGTTTTAAAAAAATCTTAAAGCCAACAAATCCAAAAGCGGAAACAGTTATTGCGGCGGCGGTTATTATCCTGACTCCCGCCGATATAAAAACACTTTCCCTTTCAATCAGAATCAGCAAACTGCAAAGTCCTCCGATAAACGCTCCGAGAAGCTGGCGCCAAAAGGAGCATTTGCATTTAATTATAAGCCCCGAAAAGCTTATCAAGAAATAATCAATAATAATATTTATGCAAATCAAAACGTCGGCATAAACAATCATTTTGCTCCCCCCTCGCAATAATCATTTTATCACAAGGCTTTTGAAAAAATTGACGAAAATTGGGGTTAACTCAAAATTTATTCACACATAAAAAAACCGCTATGCTCAACTGAAATTTTCAGCGAACACAGCGGTTGAAAATTTATTAAATTTTTTCGAAACGTTTAACGTATTTGCCATTTGAGAAAACAAGCTCGTTCCACATACGTTTGGGTCTAACCCAAAGTTTTCCGTTTTCGCCTTTATAAATAACGGTTGGCTCTAAAGTTTCGCTATCGGTTCCCTCGCCGATGAGCTCATATTCGCCGCCCTTATAATGACGATACTTGCAAAGTTCTAATTCACCCGTTGGATTTTCTGGGTCGTATTCCATAAAATTATGCTCGGTTTCCTGAGCTCTGTCGCCATGCGTTCCGCCCTGGATAAAATCAAGAGATTTTTTAGATTCAATGGCTTTATAAAGCGCTATAATTCCTGCGGGAGGGCAGCAGTAATCCCCAAGACAAGCCTCAATTTTTATGGGGCATTTTATATATTTTGCATTGGCAACCGAATCGAAATATTCGAGTCCCTTTTGGGGTTTCGGACGCCAGCCCGCTTGAAAACCGAATTTTTCGGCATTCAGGTCGCAAAACCAAGGAATAAATACGTCGCAGAAGTTAACGGTATCATCGTGTGCCGCCGCTAAAATTGCCTGGAAGCCTCCCTGACTTCCGCCCGTTACAGACATATTTTCGCCATCCCAATTTTCCAGCGTTTTCGCCCATTTCATAGCGGAGAAATTGCGGATTGCCATTCCTCGCCAGAAGGTTTTATAAGGAGATTCGTTTTCTTCCTCGTTAAAGCCATAAAGCTCATATTCGGGGTATTTTTTGATGCTTTCTTCAATCGGCAAGCCGTTTTCAATACCTAGCACGTTTACGTCGAGGCAGATTGTATCCTTTTCGCACATTGGAAGCGCTCCGCAAACGCTATATCCATGGAAAGAAACCTGAATCGGATATTTGCCCGCCTTTTTAGGATAGCAAATATAACCCGAAGCGGGAACGCCATCAGGAACGGAAATTCTTATATCATAACATTCCATATCATCGGGGATATTGTACGTATAGGGTTCTTTATATGTAATTTCGGGAGTGAACTCGGCAATTTTTTCCATAAGCTCATTCCAATAATCCTCGAAATCGTTTGGAATATTTCCGTGGTAGCCGAGTTTATCAACGTCTGCTCCAACGCTAACGTCGCCAATATCAAATTCGGAATCATCGGAACCGTCGGCTTTTAAAGCAACAACGTTAAGATGAATAAATCCTGCCCCCTTTATTTGGGCTTCTACATCAACTCTGGTTTGTCCTCTGTCAATATTTGTTGGGACGAAGGGAGCGTGACTTGTTGCTTTGCCTTCAAAATGCTCTCCGTTATCTCCCGTTACCGTCCAACGGAAGGTTACGGGTTCCTCAATCGCTCTGGAATTATCCCTAGGGGAAATCGAAAATATAACTTTATCCCCCGCTTTATATGAAAGTGCAGGTTTATCTGTTGTTATTTTAAAATTCTTTCTCATTTTTAGTCCTTCTTATTTGAAAATTTATACTAGAATTTTACCACTTAGAATAATGCTTGTCAAGGATAATATAACAAAAAATGCCCCAAGTTTTGCTTGGAGCATTTAACGTTTATTCTGTTTGCTGAACTGTTGATTCGGTTGTTGATGTTGCTTCCGAAGACGTTGTTTCAGCAGGAGCGGAAGAAACGGTTTCTTCCTTCGACGAAACTGCCGAGGAAACAGACTGCGAACCAGAGCTTGCAGAAGCGGAAGAAGACGGCTTCTTGTTGGAAGACGTTGCTTCCGACGACGTTGTGTTATCGGATTCAGACTCGGTTTTTTCGTTTTCCTCGTCCTTATCTTTATCCTTATCGCCTTTTCCCTTCTTATGCCTATCGCAGGTTTCGGGAATATCGTCGGTTCTATACCAACCTTTTGCCTTTTTTTTGCAATATTTAGTTGCTATTTTTCCTGTATCAACGCAGTATTTAAGTTCTTCTGCATATTCTGAATCAACAAATTCTTTTTCGGGAAGGTCTTCGTGAATTTTATCCATAACCGCCTTCCAGATATTTTTAGCCTCCGCAGAAGTTCCAATCATACCATTGGGACTATCCTCACCGGGATTATCAAAACCATACCAAGTTGCACCGACGTAATACGGAGTTCCGCCACAGAACCAAAGGTCTTGCGAATCGGAAGTTGTACCTGTTTTTGCGAAGGTATCAAAGCCTTTAACCTTTGCGCCCGCACCTGTTCCCTTGCTCGAAACAACGCTCCTTAATAGATGATTCATAACGGTTGCGCTGCCTTCTCTGATTGCAATGGTTGGGTCTCGGTTTGTATTATCGTCGATAACGTTATCAAATTGGTCTTTAATAACCGTATAGGTTGTTGGTTTATAATATTTTCCGAGATTTCCGAAGACTGAATATGCCGCCGCCATTTCCGTACTTGTTGCGCCATAAGCACAACCGCCAAGGCAGAGAGATGAGAAGGTTTTATCCTGCTCAACAAGATGAGAAAGACCTAGCTTATTCTTCAAAAATTCATAACTTATAGTGAGTCCGGAATTGGCACCGCTGGCAACCTTATCTCCTATAAGCTCTCTAAGAACATAAACGGGGGAACAGTTTACCGAATGATAGATTGCATATTCAACAGAAACGTTTCCGATATATGCAAAGTCCCAGTTATTAGGCCATCTGCCTTCAATGCTCGGATCGTTCCAGCTTAACTGTCTATCCGAAATAAAGGAAGAATAGTTGATTGCCTTTCGGTCGATACCAAGAGCATAAACGCCGATTGGCTTCATACAAGAGCCTATCTGTCTTGGAGATGAAATTGCACGGTTGAGGATTCTTTCGCCCTCCGAACGGTCGCCCTTTCCGCCGATTATTCCAACGATATGTCCTTCATAATCGGTTATGGTCATACAAGACTGAGGGGTTGATTTTCCGTCCTTTGCGCTTAATGGGTAGCTGAAATAAGATTCATCACTATAAACCTCCTCCAGCGCCTTTTGAACTTCGGGCTTGAGGGTTGAATAAATCTTATATCCGCCGTTATAAAATTCCATTTCAGCCGCATTCTTATCGTATTTTTTCTTGGTTACAAGCATTTCGATAACTTCTTCGATAAGCGCAGTTTCGAAATCGGAATTTTGTTTTTCTTTCTTTGCGGCATTTTCGCCAACAACCTTGAGCTTTGTTGCAACCGCCTTTTCATATTGCTTTTCGGTTATAAACTCTTGGTCGTACATATATTCGAGAACGGTATTTCTTCTGGATAAATGCGCCTTTTCGTTGGCTTCAAGGTCGGGTCGATGAGATTCGGGATTTTGGGTTATTGACGCCAAAGAAGCACATTCTGCTATACTTAATTCCTGACAAGTTTTGCCGAAATAATAGTTTGCCGCAACCTCAACGCCATAAAGACCTGTTCCCATAGGAATTGTGTTAAGATACCATTCGAGAATTGAATCCTTTGAATAATTCTCCTCAAGATATCTCGCCTTCATTATTTCGTCAACCTTTCGGCGAGCGCTTATTTCATTATCACCTGTTAGGTTTTTAACGAGCTGTTGGGTTATTGTTGAACCACCCTGACGTCCCGAAACGTTGAGAAAAGAATTTATGAAAGCATAAGCGGTTCTTTTCCAATCGACGCCCGAATGCTCGCGAAAACGCTTATCTTCTATCGCAATAAAGGCATTTTCAAGGTTTTGGGGGATATCATCAATATCAACCCAAATTCTATTAAACTCTCCATGCAGATGCTCATAAGGAACGTATTCACCTTCATCATTTTGAACGTAGATGGTCGTTGTGAAATCGAGGGAACTTTCGAGATCGTATTCGTCCATATTGAATTTGCCGCTTGCTTCTTCCGACATAAGCCAGACAACGCCCGTTCCAATTCCTATTGCCGCCGTTATAACAAATATAAGCATACAAGTTAGGGCGATTTTTCCAATCCTTTTCAAAACAACCTTGGTTTTTTCGTTTTTGCTAAGGTTTTCGTGCTTTGCATTTTGCTTAACGGATTTCTTTTTGGAATTTGACGTTTCATCGTCTTCTAAGAAGCTTGCAAGGCTAACCTGCCCCGCATCGCCTTCGTTGCCGCCCGTATAAAGATTTACCTCCTCTTCCTCCGCCTGGGAGCGAGAACTTATATCTCTATTCGTCATATTAGCGAATGCCATAATATCTTCATCGGGTTCTTGAGTTTTAGAACTCCATTCATCAAAAGATATTATATCGTCTGAACCAACGCCAAAATCTTCCTGAGGCTTCCCTGCGCCCGATGACGATTCGATATCTTCAAATTCGAAATCAAAATCGTTTTTATCTTCGAACATTCGGTTGCCCTCCTTTATCTATGAAATTTAATTAAATTTTTATTTCACTAGTAGCATATTATACCATATTTTTATTAAACAATAAACTACTTTTTTGTTAATTTTCTGTAATAATTCGTTTTTTCGGTATAGATTATGCCCTAAAAGGGAAATTTATAAACAAAATCCATTATTTTTAGGGGATGAAAATTAATGAAAAAGGCTTTTCTCTCAATCTGCGCTGTTTTTGCCGCTATTATTCTTATAGCCGCCTTTAAGCAAAAGGACCAACCTGCAAATACTAAAAAAGCAGAACAACCCGCAATAAAGACCGCATTGAAGGAAGAAAAAACGGTTTTATTTGTCATTAAAGCCTATAACGACTCGATTGCAATTTTTAAAGATGGCAAGGACGAGCCCTTCAAAATTATCGACGAGGTTGTTTTAAAAACTCTGCCCAAAGCCGACCAAGAGCTTTTGGAAAAAGGAATCCCGATTCACTCTCTTGATGAATTAATACAGCTTATAGAGGATTACGACAGCTGACCAAGATATTCATAGGCTTCTTTGAGAAGGTTATCTGTTTCTTCAGTTAGAAAATAAAACTCGGATTCAGAATATTCCGGCTCAACTTTAATATCCGGCTCAAGCCCGATTCCGTTATAGCTCTCCCCGTTTTCGGGAATGTATTCGCCGACGGTGAATTTAACTCGGCTTCCGTCCTTTAAATTATATGAACGCTGAATTGCAGATTTTCCATAGGTTTTTTCGCCCATCAAAACTGCACGCTTATGCTCCCTCAAGCTACAAGCGAATATCTCGGAAGCACTGGCGGTTTTTTCGCTCACCAAAACAACCATTGGAATATCAACACATTCGGCATCGGATTTTCCGATAGCAGTTATTTTTCCGTCATTATATCTGGCATAAACGCTATCACATTCGGGAAGAAGATAATCGAGCATTTCTATAGCAGAATTTATTGTTCCGCCTCTATTCGCACGAAGATCAACGACGATTCCCGAAACCTCGCTCTTTTGAAAATAATTGAGCGCCGCTTTAAACTGCAAATGGGTTTTATTATTAAAACTTAAAACTTCGATTCTGCCGAATTTTTTATCGCTCGATTCATAAGCAAACACCGATTGAATATCGCAAGCACCACATTCAACCTCAAATTCCAACGTTTCTTTCCCTCTTAATATTTGAAGTTTATTTTTCTTGCCGACTTTTCCCGCAATAGACTCAATCGACTTTTCATATCCGATTTCTAAAACGTCTTGATTATTTACTTTTACAATAATGTCGCCCATTTTAATACCCGCTTTTTGAGCAGGACTTCCGCTATAAATGCGCCAAACGTAGATTCCCTTGGTTGTATTGAGGGCGGTTATTCCAATTCCGTGGCTCTCTCCTGCAAGCTTATCCGCCTCTTTTGAAGCGAGCTCTACGGGGTAATAACCCGAATATTTATCTCCAACACCCTCAACATAGCCCTCAACAACTGCTTCTGAAAGAGTATCTTCATCTATTTCATAATAATAATCCTGCTCCAAAAGTTGCTCTATCTCGGATAGTTTTTCCAAGGTTTTATAATCCAGCGCGCCAAATTGGGGCACAAACTCTCTCAAGCAATAGGTTATTAAAACCGATAATGCAACAAGCACACCAAGAGAAAAAGCAATAACTGCTCTTATCGGTAGTTTTTTCTCCATAATAACATCTCTTTTCACGAAAAAAACAGACTGCGAATTTGCCGCAGTCTGTTTAATTTTAGCTTACATAACCCAACGGGTCAACAGGTATATTATCAGCTCTTACCTCAAAATGGAGGTGGTAGCCTGTTGAAGCGCCCGTTGTTCCAACGTATCCTATAATATCGCCCTGATTAACTGTCTGACCGACTGAGGCTCTCGAGCCATCCATCATATGAGCGTAGTGCGTTGTTATGAGTCTGCCGTCAACATAGCCATGACTTATGATAACGTAGTTTCCATAACCGCCGCTTTCCCATGTTCCCATAGAAGCGATAACCTGACCGCTGGCAGACGCAACGATTGGTTTTCCTGCGATTCCGCCACCCGAAATATCAATTCCGTTATGCATTCTATAGCAGCCGAAATAGGGATCGTATCTCATTCCATAATAGGACGTTATGGTTCTATATCCCGGCAAAGGCCAAGCAAATCCATTTCCATCATAGGTGATGTTTTCCATAAGGGCCTGCTGTCTGGCCGCTTCATAAGCCGCCTGAACCTTTGCTTCGAGAGCGGCAATATTCGCATCAAGTTCTGCAAGCTCTTCTTCCAGAGTTTGCTCCTTGCTTTTTATTTCGTTTCTAACAGCGTTTGCTTCCGACTGCTTCGATTGAAGGTCGGCACGCTCTGCCGCTAATTCCTTCTTGATTTTTTCTTGCTCTTTGATTGCCTTTTTCTGCTTAGCTATTTTCTTATCAATAGACTTAACCGATTTTTCAATCTTGAGCATTAAAATATTATCATATTTTGCCATACTCTCGGTGAATTGCTCCATCGAAAGATAGTTTGCATATTCATCGGCGCCCATAAGGAAATTTATATCACTGTTGGTTCCGCTCATAGAAATTGCACGGAGTCTTTTTTTGAAAAGTTCCTTGCTGGCTTCGAGTTCTTTTTCCTTATCCTTTATCTCTTCGTTCAAATCTTCTATTTCAGCATCATAGGTGCTTAAAAGACTTTCGCAAGCCTGTATTTTGCTTTCAACTGTTGAGATATAGGAATTCACCGTGTTGAGATATTCATCCTGCTTGGCAATATCGTCTTCAAGCGCAGCAATTTTATCCTCAAGCTCATTTTTTTGGCTTTCGTATTGGCTTATCTGCCCCTCCATCGCGCTTATTGACTCAGCTCTGGCGAAGGTAAACGGTGAAGCCTTACCCTCCTTCGGAGAACCTCCTAATATACAGATGCTCAGTGCCGCAATGAGCAAAAAACAAACAGATATTTTAACTGTTTTACGACATCGCACTGAATTCACTGCCTTCCTTTCTTAAATAACGGTTAATCATAAATACGCTTCCGATAAGACCGGATACAACGCCTACCACTGCGAAAATTCCAATAAATTCCCAAATATGGTCGGTATAAGCAACTGCATCCGAAACCGAAACTCCCATTGCATTTAAAACAGCTTCATAGCCGACGTAAAGGAGCCCCGTTGTTACTGCCGCCGAAATAAGACCAATCAAAACGCCTTCTATAACGAAGGGGAATCTTATAAAGGCATCGGTTGCGCCAACAGCCTTCATAATGCTTATTTCAAGCTTTCTGTTAAACATTGTTACTCTTATAGTGTTGCAAACGATAACGAGAGCGATAACCATTAAAACTCCGATAATGATATATCCCGCCATTTCGATAGCGTTTTTAACGGAGGTTATTTTCTGGGCTATTTCTCTATGGCTCGCAATTCTGTGAACCCCTTCGATATTTTCAATCTGACTTATCGAGCTATCAAACAAAGACAAGTCTTTAAGGGTTACTTTAACCGCATAGGACATTGGATTTTCGCCCTCATCTGCAAACTGTTTTATATATTTTGCATAGTCGTCGTCAACGGTTTTTTCAAGACGAGCAAGCATCTGCTCAGGGGTTAAAAGCTCCGCCGAAAGAACGTTATTAAGAATTTTAATTTCCTCGCAAACAAGCTGAGCTTCCTCTAAATTATGAATCTTATAAGCATCTTCGGGAACAGCGTTATGAACCGTTTCCTTTGGAGTTTCATTAACGTTTGTAGTTTCGCTTGTAACGTCCATAGTTGTTGCGGCGCTTCCGTCGGTTGTGTTTTCAGTTTCGGTCGAAGAAACAACCTTCGAGCTATCCTTGGGTGCCGAATTGTTTATATAGGCTTCATCATATTTAACCGAGTTATAGTCGTTTAAATGAACCATAACAACGTTTTCCTTTTCGATAGAAGCCATCGCCTTATCAACGTTGAAGGTTACGAGCATTGCCGAACCGATGAGAGCCATACAGGAGATCAGAACACCGATTGAAGCCAACGACATAAGACGATTATCCCATACGTTTTTAAAGCCTTCAGCGGTGAGATATCTTAATCTTCTCATTTCGCACCTCCTTCGGCATTATCAGCAACAACTCTGCCGTTTTCGAGCATTATAACGCGACGGTTAAAATCACGAACGAGCTGATGCTCATGGGTTACCATCAAAACGGTTGTTCCCATCTTGTTGATTTCGGTTAACATTTCAACTATTTCATAAGACATATTAGGGTCAACGTTACCTGTCGGCTCGTCGGCAATAATAAGAGAGGGGTTGTTAACAAGCGCTCTTGCAAGACCAACTCTCTGCTGCTCGCCGCCCGAAAGTTCGTTTGGCTTTGAACGAGCCTTTCCGCTCAAGCCTACAACCGACAACACGTGGGACACCTTGCGTCTGATTTGCTGTTTTGATGCGCCGATAACGTGCATTGAGAAAGCAACGTTATCATAAACGTTCATATTCGGAATAAGCCTGAAATCCTGAAAAACAATTCCCATTGTTCTTCTGAGCATCGGTATCTGACGGCGTCTTAACTTATTAAGTTTAAAACCGTTTACGATAATGTCGCCCGATGTTGGCTTTTCTTCCCTCATTATGAGCTTCATAAAGGTTGATTTACCCGCGCCTGAAGCTCCAACAACGAATACAAATTCGCCTTTATTAATTGTTATATTAACATCATTGAGCGCATGAGTTCCCGTTTGATAGGTTTTGGAAACGCCCTTCATCTCAATGATGGTTTGATTTGCGCCGGATGATATTACATCTGCCACTTAAAATTCCCGCCTTAATTTAATATTTTATAGGATTTGCTTTGAGGTATTTCTTAACCATCAATGCAATTTTGAAAACAATAGCGTGGTCGAACTCACGAAGATCAAGCCCTGTTATTTTCTTGATTTTTTCAAGACGATAAACAAGGGTGTTTCTATGAACGAAAAGTTTTCTTGAGGTTTCAGAAACGTCAAGATTGTTTTCAAAGAATTTTTGAATTGTAAACAGAGTTTCCTGGTCAAGACTTTCAATGGAACCGCGCTTGAAAACCTCTCTTAAGAAGGATTCGCAAAGGGTTGTTGGGAGCTGATAAATAAGTCTTGCGATTCCGAGCGCTTCATAGCTGACAATGGTTTTCTCGGTATCGAATACCTTTCCAACCTCCAGAGCAATCTGCGCTTCCTTGAAGGATTTTGCAAGCTCTTTGAGGTTATCAACGGTTGAGCCGATACCGGCAATAGCATGAAGATAAAATTCGCTTGAAAGGGTATCAATAATAGACCTTGCTAGATTTTCGAGGTCTTTAGTATCAATATTATGCTTGGTTTCTTTAACGAGAGCAATATCGTTTTCGCTAACGTTGATAACGAAATCCTTTGTTCTTTCGGGGAAAAGATTCTGAACGATATCAAAAATCGGAACCTCGTGCCTTGAAATTATTCTGATAAGAACAACAGCTCTCGGAACATCCCCGTTAAAATGAAGTTCACGAGCCTTAAGATATATATCTCCCGGCAAAATATTATCGAGGATTATATTCTTAATGAAGTTTCCTCTGTCATATTTTTCATCATAGTAGTATTTAATGTTCGAAAGCGCAACTCCGAGAAGGTTTGCAACCTTTGCTGATTCAGCATCAGTTCCCTCAACGAAAAGAACATATTCGGGTTCTGCCGTTGTTCCGAAGGGCTTATATGTATAAGCGCCCTTAACAAAGGCATCGGAGATTGATGAAATGCTTGAGAGCTTTAAGTCGTGCACATCACCGATTTGAGATAACTCGCTGCAAGCAATAACCGTTGATTTTTCATCGATAACACCTATCATTCTATCAACGGCATCTTTCATCTGATGCACCACGCCTTGAAACAATCTGTTCGACATAATTCTCTACCTCATTTTGTAAATTTTTGTAAAGGTTGAACAATAAACCACTCTGTTACTTGTGTATTATACACAATTTTTTTTGCCATTTCAAGAGTTTTGACCAAAAAAACCAAAAAAAGTTACAAATTAGTAACATTGTTAATCAAAAACGCCCAAAAATGTAAAAATTTATAACATTTACCACCCTGTTTTTGGGGTAGACATAATATTTCTATTGACAAAATCAACAAAAATGTTTAATATTAAAACATAAACTCAAGATTTGGAGAGAAAAATGAAAAGAGCATTAATTGCCATTAGCGGCGGAGTTGATTCCTCCGTTGCGGCGCTTTTAACAAAAGAAAAGGGGCTGGAATGTTTCGGAGCAACGATGAAGCTTTTCCACCCAAGCACTCTTAATATTAATCCGGACAAAGCAACGGGAAGCGATGAGGATATTAAAGACGCAAAAGCGGTTTGCGAAAGGCTTTCTATTCCCCATTCGGTTTTCGATTTTTCGGAAGATTTTCGCGCGGGCGTTATAGATCGATTTATTTGCGCTTACGAAGAAGGTTTAACTCCCAATCCTTGCATCGACTGCAACAGATATATAAAATGGAATCTTATGTTTAAAAAAGCGGAAGAATTGGGGCTTGATTTCGTTGTTACAGGGCATTATGCAAGAATAGAATACGACGAAAATTCGGGCAAATATCTTCTGAAAAAAGGCTTGGACGAAGCAAAAGACCAGTCCTACGTTTTATATAATATGACCCAAGAACAGCTTGCCCACACCCTTTTGCCAATCGGTGAACTTTCAAAAGAGGACGTCAGGGCTATTGCCGAAAAGAATGGTTTTATTAACTCCAAAAAGAAGGATAGCCAAGACATCTGCTTTATACCCGACGGAGATTACGCCGCATTTATTGAAAACACTACGGGAAAATGCTATAAAAAAGGGCATTTTATCAGAACCGACGGAACCGACCTCGGCGAGCATAAGGGACTTATTCACTACACCATAGGTCAGCGCAGAGGTTTAGGTCTTGCGCTTGACCGACCCAGCTACGTTATAAGAAAAGATATGGAATCGGGCGCCATTATAATCGGCGATAACCAAGACCTTTTTACAAGAAGACTTGTAGCCGACGATTTTAATTGGATTTCGGGCGAAGCGCCAAAGGCTCCCATTAGAGCCAACGCCAAAACGCGCTATCGTCATAAAGAACAACCCGCAACCATAACTCCGCTTGACGACGGACGAGTTGAAATTCTTTTCGACGAGCCACAACGCGCCATAACTACCGGACAAGCGGCGGTTATTTATCAAGGCGATACCTTGCTCGGTGGCGGAAGAATAATCGAAACGGAATATAACTTTTAAGGATTGATAAAAATGAAAAAACATCTGCTTAAAAACGAAGGGAATTTTTACAAGGCAAATATGCATTGTCATAGCAATCTCTCCGACGGAACCTATTCCCCCGAAGAATTGAAGGCGCTTTATAAGGCGCAGGGCTATTCGGTTTTGGCGATTACTGACCACGAGGGTCTGTTTTATCACGATTACCTCGATGATGAGAATTTCATAACCATCGCCGGTATGGAACACGAATTTAACGAGGTTGTCGGCGAAAATTTCAACAACTGGATTGTTTCGCACATTTGTTTTTATAAAAAAGACCCCTCCGAAATTTTCCAGATAGGCTTCGACCCTAATTATGACCACCCAAAATTTAATTGGCTTCATATTCCCGAATGGCGAGCCAAAATTAAATCAAAGGGCGAGCTTCTTGATAAAAGCCATACTCCCGAAACCATTAACGAAGCAATAAGAAGATTCAAAGAGGCGGGATTCATCGCAACCTATAACCACCCTCGCTGGTCGAGAGAGAATTATTCGGTTTATAGCAAATATGAGGGCATGAATAACCTCGAAATTTATAACCACGGAACGTATATCGACGGGCACGACGATAATAACGGGGATATTTATGACGACCTTCTCGCCCTCGGTAGAAAATGTTTTGTAACTGCAACCGACGATAATCATCGTCCAAACGATATGTTCGGCGGATTTATAATGCTTCGTGCCGATAGCCTTACTTATGAAAATATAATCAACGCCTTCGAAAATGGTGATTTTTATGCCTCGCGTGGCCCTCTCCTTTCGGAAATCTCTTATGAGGACGGGGAGATTACTATAAAATCTTCAACACCGCTAACACAGGTGCGTTTCCATACAGGCAACCGCCACAAAGGGGTTGTGAAAAACAAAACACCCTTCTTTGAAGCTAAATTCAAGCTTGCCGACGACGATATATACGTCAGAGCCGAATGTTTCGACGAAAAAGGCAATATAGCCTATACTCAAGGCTATTTCTTGGAGGATTTTAAATAACACACCCTCGAAATTAACTTTTTAAACCTTGTTTAAATATCAAAAATATTTAAACATCATTTAATTAAAAACATTATACAATAAAAAGAGTTTTCGTAATCGCCCCACGCTCGGGAGCCAAACGAAAACTCTTTTTTGTTATTATTAACAGTTCTTAAGACATAGAACCGTACTTCTCAAATTGTCTTTTCATTTCCTTTTATAATTAAATTATATTCCTTTATTTTTCGATTTTCAATAGCATTTGTTGGATTTTATGTTTTAAGTCAATATAGCTCCAAACATTAGATTAAGCATAGAGTTTAGTTCGAGTTGATAATAGGTTTTAATTTCGCTTGCGCGAAATTCGGCCTCTCCCTCAGTTTTTTAGCGCCTCAAAAATACTAAAAAACAGCTCCCTCGTCAGAGGGAGCCACGGACTCTATTGCGCTAATTTTCCGATAGAGTTATGCTGAGAGCGAAGATAAGAACGGGCTATAATCATCCGCCCCCGACATTGGTTTTGAGAAAAAGTTCAATTCGAGCGTTATTTTAAAATTTCGTCGGCGAAAAGCCGACACATCAATTATTCATTATTCATCATTCATTATTCATTAAAAAAATCCACCCTCGAAGGGGTGGATTTTTGTCTAGCATCTAGCGTCTAACATCTAATTTTATAGGTGTTCCCAAACGTCGGGGTGGGGGTTTGCGAGGATCGATGTTCCATGCAAAAGTCCTTGCGATTCTGCATAGCGGGAACCCGCTTCAACTGCGGCGGTAACGTCGCTTACGTGTCCAACAACGATAACAACTCCCTTTCCGCCCTGACCGCGAGAGATTCTGAGGTCATAAATCTCAACGTCGGAAGTTTTAACTGCTGTATCTGCCGCCTTAACCGCAGATGCCGCAGAAAAGGTTTCTATAATTCCGATTGCGCCCTTGCGCTCGGTTGTCGTTGTTCCCAAGAGGGCGTGAACAACCGCTTCGTCGATTCTTCCAAGCATAACCGCATCAATAACGCTATTTTCGAAACCTGCCTTGATTCTGTCAACGGCGGTTTGAACGTCTGCCAATTCGCCCGTTAAAACGATTTCATATTTACCGGGGCAAGCAGTATGCGCAGTTACGAGCTTTATGCCCGCGCTCTTTAGCGCATCATCGCAAGCCTGAACGCCCTTTGCGATGCTTTTTAATTCAACTACTCCAACTGAATATATCATATCTTATTACCTCAACAACCTATTACTACTTCTCTATCGCTAACAGAAATAACCTTTCCGTCGATAGAAGAATGGATATTTGCGGAAATGCCTTCCGCCGCTAAACCTATAACGTCGGTTTCGCAAACGAAATCTCCCGCTTTAACGTTTAATTTAGCAGGTGCGCCAACGTGTTGCTTCAAAGCCAATTTAATGCTTGAAGGCATTAGCTCGAAATCTTTTATAAACTGCGGAACTCCGCTATCATATTTAGCAACGCCAAGCATCTGCATAAATCTATCTGAAGGGAGCATTCTGAATTCTCTTACATCAAGAGCCTTCGCTTCTGCTCCTTTATGCTCATAACGAATCTTATTCTGCGCCATTAGTCCTTTTATTTTTGCATACATCTTTTTAGGACTCAATTCGTGGCAACAAGCAACGATTTCACAAACTCCGCAACCGCAACAAAGCTGAGCATTTTTATAAAGCTCCGGATCGAGCGTTCCTGCTGCCGCTGCACGAATTATCTTATGGGGCTCCAAAGAATATCCCAAAAGATGTCTTGGGCAAAGGTCGGTACATCTTGAGCAAGAGCAACAAGCCGAAGATGCTCTCTTAATTGCAAGTTCTTGAGACCCAAGCTTTGTTCTGACTGCGGGAATGGTTTTGGGAAGAATAAGCAAAGATTTCGTTGTTTTTGTTATAACATCTACAACAGGATTGATAATATTACCCATCGCAGGGCCACCATCAATAACAACGTGGGTTTCGGGAACTGAAACGCCAAGCTTATCCAAAAGTTCATTAACGGGAGTTCCGACATACGCCTTTAAGACGCAAGGCTTTTCAACGTCGCCACCAATCGTTAACCATTTTTCAGTTACAGGCTTTGCGCCATAAACCGCATTATAAATATTATAAAGAGTTTCAACGTTATTAACAACGATTCCCTTTGTTATCGGCAACGATCCGGGGGCAACAACGTCGCCCGTTGTTTCATAAATCATAACGATTTCATCGCCCATTGGATAAACGTTGGGAAGAACCTTAACTCTTAACTTTTCGCTTAATAGCTGACCTTCCACAAATCCGAGACGCTCAGCTGTATGCTCCTTTAAGGAGAGGAATCCTTGTTTCATTTTGCAAGTATCCATAACTAGTTCTGCTGCGCCAACGACCTTTTGAAGCTCAAGCTTTAATATGTAGTAATCTGTATATAATAAGGGCTCACATTCTGCCGCATTTATAACGAGGGTATTTGCATCCTCAGTATATTTAAAAGCAGTTGGGAAGCCCGCGCCGCCTGCTCCTATAACGCCTGCGGCGTCAATCGTTTTTTTAAGCTCGTCGAGTTTCACAAACGATGCCTCCTTATATTTCGCTTAATAAAAATTGCTGATTTTAGTCGATTATTCCAACAACAACCGCATCAACGGGAGTGCTTGTATTACCAAGAGCCAAACGAGCTCCGCTACCCGTTGTAACTAAAACTCTCTCTCCGATACCTGCTCCGATTCCGTTATCAACTGCAACGATGAATTTTTCGGTATCTTTACCATTTTCAATGATTTTAATTTCGAGAATTTTCGAACCGACAATGCCTTCATGCTTTCTTGTTGAAACTATGTTGCCAACAACCTGTCCCATTAACATAATTCGGATCTCCTTTTATTTAATAATTTTAACCATATCGCCATTCTTAACGCCTGCGGCGTTTGCATCGTCTGTGTCGATATGCATTTCTAATCTGAAATCTTTATGAACTCTAATCTGAACGTCATAGAAGGTTGTTCTTCTTTCGCCGTTTAATTCAACCGTTACGTAATCACAGTCCTTAACGCCGAATTTATCACCGTCTTCAAGGCTCATATGAATATGACGATTTGCAATAATGCAACCCTCTTTATGGCTTACAACACCCTTAGGTCCGATAATCGTTATTGGAGCAGAACCTTCGATTTTTCCCGATTCTCTTACGGGAGGCTTAACCTTTAACTGGAAGGAATCTGTTCTCGATATTTCAACCTGAGTTGCCTTTCTTTCGGGGCCTAACACTCGAACACCTTCAATCGGGCGCATAGAGGGTCCGACGATGGTTAAGGTTTCCTTGCAGGCAAACTGACCCGGCTGGGAAAGGTCTTTTAATTTCTGAAGCTCATAACCCTTTCCGAAAAGGATTTCAACGTCCTCTTTAGATAGATGGATATGACGGTTTGATATGCCGATGGGACAAGAATCTGCGCTTGAACCCGAAACGACCTCTCTAACGATTTTTTCGATTAATTCCGGAGTGATATTCATTCTTTTCTCTCCTTAAGATTTTATATGTTATGGCATTTCGCCTTTTTTACTAAATTCTGTGGGGCATATTTTAGATATTACCCGATGTTTTTGCGCTATTTTTAAACGAATTTAAGGTTTTGCTCCGCCGCGCCGCGCAAAAAACTTAAGAGGCGCGGCGGATAATTCAAAACTTAAAAATTAGCCGAGAGTTGGAAGAAGCTTCTCAACGTCAGCGTGAGGACGAGGAATAACGTGAACAGCAACAACCTCGCCAAGAGCAGCAGCTGCAGCGCCACCTGCTTCAACAGCAGATTTAACAGCTCCAACGTCGCCGCGAACCATAACGCTTACAAGACCGCTACCGATCTTTTCAGAACCGATAAGTACAACGTTTGCAGCCTTTACCATAGCATCGCTTGCTTCGATTGCAGCTACAAGACCTCTTGTTTCTACCATACCTAATGCTTCCATTTTCTTTACCTCCATTTTAATTTTTTATGAATTGCGAATAAACTTATTTAAGAACGGGAAGAAGTTTCTCAACGTCTGAATGAGGACGAGGAATA
Source organism: Acutalibacteraceae bacterium (assembly GCA_045630885.1). Classification (GTDB taxonomy): domain Bacteria; phylum Bacillota; class Clostridia; order Oscillospirales; family Acutalibacteraceae; genus UMGS1532. The sequence goes on along the minus strand of JAZQTQ010000077.1, from coordinate 106,554 downwards.
ACGTGGGTTGCAACAACTTCGCCGAGGGCAGATGCAGCAGCACCGCCTGCTTCAACAGCAGCCTTAACAGCTCCAACATCGCCGCGAACCATTACGCTTACAAGACCGCTACCGATCTTTTCAGAACCAACGAGAACAACGTTTGCAGCCTTTACCATAGCATCGCTTGCTTCGATTGCAGCTACAAGACCTCTTGTTTCTACCATACCTAATGCTTCCATCATTTTTGTTTGCTCCTTTACTATAGTTTTTGTTTGAGTTGCTTTAGTTTCGATTTTTGCCTCTGCCTTAACAGTTTCTGTTTTAGCTTGAGGTTTTTTTGCCGCAGACTTTGTTGCTGCAGCTTTGGGAGATGTTTTCTTCTCAGCCATGGGAAGAACCTCTCTTTCTTTTAATTAATTAAAGTTTGTCGGTGTAGAGGTGCTTGGTGATTTCCGGATGGGGATTTGCAATAACCTCACAGAGTTTTACGTTGCCAACCTCCGCCGCAGCGTTTCTGCCCGCTTCACAAGCGGCAGTTACGTCTGAAACAGTTCCGTCGATAACCAAGGTAACCAATCTTCCGCCAAGTCTTTTTTCGACATGGATAAGCCGAACATCAGCCGCTTTGCACATTGCGTCAAGACCGGCGATTGCGGCAACCATTGCCTGAACCTCTAAAAGTCCGATTGCTTTATTCAATTGATGTTCGCCTCATTTCCCTCTAAAATTAAAGCCTTTTGGGGGTTAATTATTTGAGAACGGGAAGAAGCTTCTCAACATCTGCATGAGGACGAGGAATAACGTGTGTTGCAACAACTTCACCGAGAGCAGATGCAGCAGCGCCGCCTGCTTCAACAGCAGCCTTAACAGCTCCAACGTCTCCACGAACCATAACGCTTACAAGACCGCTACCGATCTTTTCAGAGCCTACGAGAACAACGTTTGCAGCCTTTACCATAGCATCGCTAGCTTCGATTGCAGCAACTAAACCTCTTGTTTCTACCATACCTAATGCTTCCATCATTTTTAAAATCTCCTTTTAAAATATTTTTTGATTAATTTATGAAAAAGTTTATTTTAAACTTATCTCAACTTATCTCTGCCAAGGGCGTTTATTGCGGCCATTTTTTCAGTACCTTCGCCCACACGGCTTATGATTTTGGACGTAACATACAAGTCGCGATCCTTTGCTTCCTTGATTCCTGCTTCAAGACCCGCCTCAACTGCGGCAACGCTTCCTGTGAACTTAACGGTCATCAAAAGCGGAACCACCGCGGCATCGCCGTTTGCGGGCTTGTTTCTGTCAAGAGCAATTATCTCAACGTCTCCCGCTTTGGCTATCGCATCTGCCGCAACAACAGCGGTTGTGAAGCCGAAAACCTCTAACATTCCAAGTGCTTCCATATTAAGCCCTCGCTTTAGTCAGCCACATAGCAGACCTTAATTCCCTTTTGAGCAATATTAACTTCCATTGCTTCATTGAGCTGATCCAAGGGGAAGGAATGAGTAATGAGTTCTTCAATCGGAATCTTCATTTCTCTTGCCTGCTTTAAGAAGGCGATTGTTGTTGGGTAATCATCAGCGCTGTAATCCCAAGAACCAACGATATGTATTTCTTTATTACACATCGCAATATGGGGGTTAATTGAGTATTCTCCGTTATCAACGAAGAAGCCCATTTCGCAAAGTCCGCCACCACGACGAATATACTGATAAATATCAGCAGCCGCTGCAGGAACTCCTGTGCACTGATAAGCAAAATCAACGCCTGCACCTGTTACGCTCTTAACGATTGCAACACGCTTCTCAATAGTATCGGCATTGGCATCTTTGAAGTTGATAGTTGTTTTTGCGCCAAGACGTTTTGCCATTTCGAGGCGCTTTTCGGAGCCATCAACTGCGATGATGTGATTAACACCTGCTGCTCTGAGAACCGAGAGCATCATAAGACCAACGGGGCCACAGCCCTGCAAAAGAACTGTTGAGCCGAAGTTGATTAATCCTGTTTTATTTCCTTGCTTCAAAGCGTGAACGCAAACTGCGGCAAGCTCTAAAAGCATACGTTCCTTCAAATTGAGGTCGTTAACAACGAAATAGGTTGTTCCTTTTCCTGTTATAAGAAGGTGGGTTGCGAACCATCCAGAAAGATGATATTCGCCGTTATCCTTGATAAGGCCGAAAACTCCTTGATTATCACAAAGGTTTGTGTTAGCGGGATGCAAACGACAGATACTGCACTCGCCACAGCTGAGAACTGAGGTTACGAGCTTATCTCCAACCTTTATGGGGTTGCCTGCGGTATCACACTTAACGTTTTTACCAAGCGCTACAATTTCACCTGTTCCTTCGTGTCCCAAAGTTACAGGACAAATACCGAAGGGGTCGCCCTTCCATTCGTGAACGTCGGTTCCGCAAACGCCGCAGCCTTCAACACGAACCAAAATATCGTCATCGCCAACTTTTGGCATCGGATATTCCTTAATAACGATGTTTTTAGGCTCAACGAGGGTTGCAACCTTTGCAGTTGCGGGAACGTTTGCAGCCTTTGGAGCAGAACCGTTCATTTCGGAAAGAACCTGACGAACTATGTTTTCAACCTGATTAGCATTCAAACTCATTTTTTTATTTTCTCCTTCCTTATATTATTCTGAAGCTATCCGCCATAACGCATCTGCGCTGACGAGTGAAACTTCTGGCACTCGTTATACCTTCTCCTGTCGGGCCTGCGATTGTGAAGGTCGTGTGGCCTTCTCCTCCGAAGCCTATTCCTGCATAAGAAGGAGCATTTTTAACGAATATCGTTGTTTCAACAGCCTTTGCAAACCTTGAAAGATTATCGATATTCTTTGAATGCATATGAGCTGTATGGCGATTTCCATGCTCTGCCTTAACGGCAAGGTCTATCGCCTCGTCGATATTGCTAACTCTTACGATAGGCAATATCGGCATCATAAGCTCCTCTTGAACAAAGGGATGACCGAAATCTGTTTCGCAGATAATACATCTGATTTCCGAACCGACGTTTATGCCGATTTTTGAAAGAAGCACAGAAGCATCTCTACCAACGCAATCACGGTTTACAACCTTAACCGTTCTGCCATCCTTCGTTTGTTTTTCATCTAAAACGATGCCTGCCAATTTCATAGCCTGATCTGCATTAATTTTATATGCACCGTTTTTGAGCATTTCGCCCATTAATTCATCCGCAATATTCGAAAAAGCGAAAACCTCTTTTTCTGCGATACAAGGAAGGTTGTTATCAAAGGTACAACCATCGATTATATCCTTTCCTGCCTTGCGGATATCGGCAGTATCGTCAACGATAACGGGAGGATTTCCCGCACCTGCGCCGATTGCCTTTTTGCCCGACGACAGAACCGCCTTAACAACTCCGGGACCGCCTGTGCAAACAAGCAAGCGGATAAGCGGATGGGTCTGCATAATTTTGGCAGTATCCAAAGTGGGCTTAACCATCGAGCAAACAAGAACGTCGGGGCCTCCACCCAAGCGGCAAGCTCTGTTTACGAGGTCAACCGCATAGTTGGAAGCGGCAATAGCATTGGGGTGGGGGTTGAAAACAACTCCGTTTGCCGCCGCTATCATACCGATGCTATTACAAATAACGGTTTCACTTGGGTTAGTTGAAGGGGTTATAGCACCAACAACGCCGAATGGCGCCATTTCGATGAGGGTTAAGCCGTCATCTCCTGTTTTGGCATTTGATATGATGTCTTCCGTACCGGGAGTTTTTCTTGCAACGAGCTGATGCTTCGCAGTTTTATGGTCAACTCTGCCCATTCCGGTTTCAGCAACACCGATTTCCGCCATTATATGAGCTTCTTCCAAAGTTAAACGACGGATTTCAGAAATGATTCTTTCTCTTTGCTCAACCGTCATCGCTCTGATAGCTTTATATCCTGCATTTGCGGCGATGATTGCCTCATTCATATCGTCATATATTCCGATAAGCTTTCTGCCCTTATACTGGGTTGAATCCCAATCCTTTACAGCAGACTTTTCTACCTGCTTGGGCATCGAATTAATAACGTTTTCAACAATTTTTGCTATCTCGGATTCGCTGATATTCAAAGCCAATTCTTCTACATCTCCTTATTGAAATATTCTGCGCCCCATTCGGCGAAGGCGGTATCTTGTTCCGCCGAACCACCGCTGACTCCGAGCGCTCCCACAATAACTCCATTCTTATAAAGGGGCTCTCCACCACCGAAAATAACGATTTTGTTATTGTTAGTATTCTGTATTCCATATAGAGGGGCTCCGGGCTTTGCCATTTCGCCAACCTCTTTAGTGGACATTTTAAGGCTTGCCGAGGTGAAAGCTTTATTCATCGCTATATCGATGCTTGCGATATATGCTTCGTCTTCCCTTTGAAGGCATACCGCATTAGCGCCCGCATCGCTTACCGCAACAACAACGTTTACACCCTTCGCCTTTGCATATTTTCTGACTGCTTTACAAAGTTCTTCCGCTTTATCGCAAAAGCCTTCGAGTTTTCCGCTTACTACTCCGCCACTATTCTTCGGAGCCGCATTATCGCTCAGGCGAGCCAGAACGAATAATAAATCCGACAATCTGTTTAGCCATATTATCTGCTCTTTTGTTATGCCGCCACGGGTCTTGGCCGCAACTGCGGCTCTTTCCGCTTTTCGAGCAACTGCTCGGCAAACGTTGAGCTGACAGGCGCTTTCTGTATTCCCGAAAACGATAAATTCATGCGATTCAGGAAGCGCCGAAGCTATACTATCAATTGATTTTTCGAGCTTTTCAATTTCTTTGCTTGTTGCGAATTTTTCAGCTCCCGCAACCTCGCCAGACAGCGACATTATATCTTTTTGAAGCTGTTCGACGATTTCTTCAATTCCCTTTTGGGCTTTTTGCTTAGCAAGACCCAAACTGCTTTGCAGCTCATCAAGAGAACCTAAAAGCTCAAAAACCGGACTATCTTTTGAAAGGGAGGTTCTATTGAGCGTACTGCTTCTGCCGTTATCTCCGGCTTTAGTATAAATATTCAATTTTTGCCTCTCCTTTCCTTGCTTGTTTTTATCGGTAAACTAACCGCCGATTTCAATTTTCAGAGGATATTTCTCTGCCGCTTTTTTGAGCGACTCGATTTTTTCCTCCTTCATAGGCTCGATACCTTTTAAGAGGTAATCACGGCCTAAGTATCCGTATTTATCCTGACCCAAACGATGATAAGGAAGCAAATGCAATTCCTTAACGTTCTCAAGTTTGCTTGCAAACTCGGCAATTTGGGAAATTTCTTCCTCGCTATCGTTAAAGCTCGGAATAACGGGAACTCGGATAATCATATTTTTTGCTCTTTTTGCTATCTTTGGAGCATTTTCAAGAATCAATTCGTTTGTTTGACCCGTGAACTCCTTATGCTTCGCTTCATTAATATGTTTAATATCCATTAAATAATTATCAATGAAGGGCAGCATTTTTTCAATTGTTCCGAAATCGGCAAAGGAGGTTGTTTCAACCGCCGTGTTTATACCGTTTATTTTCGCAACCCTCAAAAGAGCATGCGAAAAATCGGGTTGGCAAAGAAATTCTCCGCCCGAAAGGGTTAATCCACCGCCCGAACGAACGTAGTATTGTCTATCTCTCAAAACGGTTTCCATAACCTCGCCAACCGTTACGTCGCGACCGACGGTTGTTATTTTTCCGTTTTCGTTCATAGTTTCAATCTGGTAGTTTTGCGATTCGGGGTTGCAGCACCATTTACATCTAAGCTTACAGCCCTTCAAGAAAACTATCGTTCGGATTCCGGGACCATCATGAATAGAAAAGCGCTGAATATCAAATATTCTGCCCTTAACGTTTTCCAAGGCCTTTTCCATTCATAACTCCCCTTTCTTAGTTTTATTTAGAAATTACCCTGCTCAGTACGGTTGATTATATCGTCCTGCAAAGAGCGGGAAAGGGTTGTGAAGAGGGCGCTGTATCCCGCAACACGAACCACGAGCGATTTGTATTTTTCGGGATGCTTTTGAGCATCCAAAAGGGTTTCTCTGCTAACAACGTTAAATTGCATATGGCTTCCTTTTCTGTCGAAATATGTTCTAACAAGAGCAACGAAGCTTTCAAGACCCGATCTGCCCTTGAGGGCTGATGGGTGGAACTTCATATTATAAAGAGTTCCGTTTGATGCAATAAAGTGATCTAGTTTTGAAACCGAGTTTGCCGCCGCAGTTGGGCCGCAGGTATCGTTTCCTGCAGTTGGTGAAACTCCGTCTGCAACGGGAGTGAAGGCGAGTCTTCCATCAGGGGTTGCGCCCGTTTGAGCGCCCAAAGGCACGTTTGCCGAAACGGGATAAAGGCCTGCCTGATAAATTCCGCCTCTTGGATTTTTATATTTTTCAACCGGCTTAGTATATGTATAAGCCATTTCACGAGCAAGAGCATCAACATCGTCGTTATCGTTTCCGAATTTTGGGAGAGCCTTTATATCGGCAAGAAGCGCCGAATGGGCTGAACCCGGATTTTCTTTGGAAATCATATTGCAGATGTTTCTGATGTCTTCCTCGGTTGGCGTTAAGCCGTTCGCCTCAAGTTGACGAGCAACGAGGGCTGTTAATCTTGCTATATCATTCTCTGCGATTCCGCCGCCAAAATTCTCATTTAAAGCATCTCTGAAATCGGCAAGAGAATATTTCTTTTGCTTGAACACAAGCTCTCTTATTGCATACATAGAATCGGCAATATTTGCGATTCCGAAGCCTTGAGGACCTGTGAAATTATAATGCGCACCGCCTTCTTGAAGCGACTTGCCCTTTCCGATACAATCATAAACCATTGATGATTGGAAAGGAAGTGGAACACGCTCACCATGCGCTATATCAATAGCATTATCGGCATTAACCATAAGCTCGATGAAATAGTTCATCTGAGTTTTATAAGCTTCAACAAACTGTTCGAAGGTTTTAAACTCCGTTACGTCTCCCGTTTTAGGGCCTACCTGAACGCCGTTATCAACGCCGTTTGAGAAAACCATTTCGAGAGGACGGCACATATTGAAGAATGCCGCATCGTGCCAACCGTCCGTTTTGCCCCATCTTTGAGGTTCAACGCAACCGATGATGCAATATTCTCTTGCATCCTGGAGGGTTAATCCACGAGAAATGAGAGCGGGGATTATAACTTCATCATTATAATAAGCGGGAAGACCGATACCCGTTCTTGTAACCTCGCCTGCTTTAATCATAAAGTCGTGTGGCGTTCCGTTCCAAACTCTGACTGAAAGAGAGGGACCGGGAAGAAGGGTATGCAAAGATGCCTGAAGGCACATAAACGAAAGGTCGTTTGTTGCATCGTTTCCGTTTTCGTCCTGACCGCCTGCGATAAGGTTTTGGAACATACTGTAGCCTGCGAAGCCTTTAGCTGACTCCAAATCCCTGATTTTGCAAAGGTCATTAAGTTTAACCCAGATGCAATCCATCAATTCCTGAGCGAAGCAGGGAGTGATAGCGCCCTTATCGATATCCGCTTTATAATAAGGATACATATATTGGTCGAATCTACCGGGCGAAATTGAATGTCCGCTTGATTCGAGCTGAAGAAGCTGTTGAACAAACCAGAAAGACTGACAAGCCTCATAAAAGCTTTCTGCTCCGTTTTCGGGAACCTTGGCGCAGTTTTTAGCTATCGCCAAAAGCTCCTCGCGGCGAACAGGATTCTGCTCGGTTTTAGCCATATTAAGGGCCAACTCGGAATATCTTCTTGCATATCCGATAACCGCCTCGCAACTCGTGATTACCGCATTAAGGAAATGACTTCTTTTGGAATAATCAGCATCGGTTACGTTTGCTTTTTTAAGCGCTTCCTTTGCTTCTTCAATAATTCCCTTATAACCGATTCTTAAAACCTTTGCATAGTCAACCGAAACATGACCTATGCCGTTATAAAAATAGTTACCCGGGGTGAAGAAGTTATGCTCCATAGCGAGAAGGGTTTCGGGAGCCATATATTCTGTTGCAAGCTCTGAGCTTGTTTTACCCTTCCAATATTTATAAGCTTCGTGAAGCTTTCTTTTGGATTCTTCCGATATATAGAAAGGATCGGCTTCTCTGGTTTCCATCGTATCGAACTCTTTTTCGAGCCATTCGAAGGAATATTCGGGGAAGACCTGACAGGATCTCGGACGCACCGTTGAACTGCCGACAACAAGTTCATCATCACGAATAACAATCGGAATGTTTTTAAGAATATGAGCAAACGCTTTTGCACGCCTTGTTATTATCGGCTCGCCCTCGGTGGCTTTATAAGATTCTGTTAAAAGAACGCCTCTGTCTGCTTCAACCTGCGGCATCTCTTTAAAGGTCATTTCGATAAGCCTTCCGATTCTATCGGCTCTCGGGCAATTATGATCTGTGTAGTTCACCTGCCTTATCCTCCTTTCTCTATATATAATGTATAATTTTAAAAATTATTTATTGAGTTCTGCCATTACGCGCTTTGTGATAGCGGCAACGAGATCTGCTTCAGCGGGTTTTGCGCCGTGGTCATGACCGCAGGTGCAAGTACCACCGTTATCCTTGCAACGGCACTTGTCTGTTCCGAGGTTAGCACACTTTGTGCAACCGGGATGACGGCCGGGAAGGTTGAACTTCTTTCTGAGTTCCATAAGCTTTTCGAGCTGCTCGCAAGGAATTTCATCGATGCTGCCGCCGTTAAGCTGCTTTGCATACATACAGATTTTTGCATTGAACTCAACTTCTTCCATTGTGAAGAAAGCCTTTGTCAATGTGTTACCAACTGTTAATGCACCGTGATTCTTAAGAAGAAATGCATCGTGCTTCTGAATGTAAGGAATCAAAGAATCAGGAATTTCCTCTGTTGAAGGAGTACCGTAATCACAAGTAGGAACAGCGCCGATTGTGAGGATAGCTTCGGGGAGGATATACTGGTCGAGGTTTACGCCTGCAACTGTGAAAGCGGTTGCAACGGGAGGATGAGCGTGAACAACAGCGTTAACGTCGGGACGCTCCTTGTAAACTCTCAAGTGCATTTTGATTTCAGAAGAAGGATTGAGTTTTCCTTCGAGCTTCTTGCCGTTTCCATCAATACGGATAATCATATCGGGGGTCATAAAGCCCTTGGAAACGCCTGTTGGTGTGCAATAAAATTCATTATCGCTAACCTTAACGGAGATGTTACCGTCGTTTGCAGCAACGAAACCGTCATTGTAGATTCTTCTGCCTATTTCGCAAATTTCTTTTTTAATCTCATAAGGTGACATAATTTTTAACTCCTTTTAAAAAAATTTTTTTGATTTATACTAATGCTGCAGTATCCTGCGCAATCATATACTCTTCATCGGTTGGGATAACGAAAACCTTAACCTTCGAATCGGTGGCAGAAAGCTCTCCTGCTTCGCCTCTTGGAATGTTCATATTGATTTCGTTATCAAACTTAATTCCGAAGAAATCCATATCCTTGCAAACGTTATATCGCAAGGTTCTGTCGTTTTCACCGATACCCGCGGTGAATACTATCGCATCAACGCCATTCATAACGGCTGTATAAGCTCCGATATATTTTCTAACGCCATGATAGAGAATGTTGAGAGCCAAGTTTGCACGATAGTCGCCGGCTTCTGCTAAATCGCAGATGTTTCTTGAATCCGAAGATTTACCCGAAACTCCGAGGAAGCCTGATTTTTTATTGATGAGGTTTTCTGCCTCGTCGATTGAATAGCCCAAGGATTTAACGAGATAAGGAATTATAGCGGGGTCGATATCGCCCGAACGAGTTCCCATCTCAACGCCGCCCTGAGGAGTGAAGCCCATCGAAGTATCGACGGCTCTGCCCTTATCAACCGCAGAAACCGAAGAACCGTTTCCGAGGTGGCAGGTTATAATTTTGAGCTCCTCAATCGGTTTGCCCATCATTTCGGCGCATTTTGCAGAAACGTATCTATGGGAGGTTCCGTGGAATCCGTAACGGCGAATCTTATGCTCCGAATAAAGCTCGTATGGAAGGGCATAAACGTATTTATAATCTTCAAAGCCCGAATAGAAGGAGGTATCGAAAACTGCAACCATCTTAACTTCGGGAAGAAGCTTTCTGCAAGCCTTCATTCCGGTTATGGCTGGTGGGCCATGAAGCGGATTGATATTAACGATTGATTCGAGATATTTAATCATCTCATCATCAACGATGGAGGACTTAGTAAACTTTTCGCCTCCGTGAGCAACTCGATGACCAACAGCCGAGATTTCCGACATATCGGCAATAACGCCCGTTTCCTCATCGGTTAATAGCTTGATAACAAGAGCCATAGCAGCATCGTGGTCGGGCAGGCTTACGTCGGCTTTATAGGGTTCAGCACCCGGACGCTTGTGAGTAACCTTGCCGTCAACCGCGATTCTTTCGCAAAGACCCTTTGCGAGAACCTCTCCGCTTTCCATATCAAAAAGCTGATATTTGAGCGATGAGCTTCCTGCATTAAGAACAAGAATCTTCATTCTTTTTCCCTCCGTTTGATTTTTGCAAAATATTGATTGACATATTTTGATTAGTTTGGTACACTTATTATATAATATTTCATCAAATTTGTAAAGAGTTGGCGAAAAAATAGATGAAATTTCAGAAAATTTGAGCAGTATAATCAAAAATAATCAAAAATAATCACTAAGAGGGCGATGAAAATGCTTCCAAGAGAAAGACAAGACAAAATTCTGGAAATTTTAGAACAAAAAAAGGCGGTAACGGTTGATGAATTATGCCGTGCGCTATATTCTAGCGGAGCCACAATCAGGCGAGATTTAACCATTCTTGAAAACAATCGTTTAATACATAGAACCCACGGCGGAGCGGTCTTTATGGACGGAAACGCCAAGGATTTCCCTCTTACTTTGAGAGAAATTGAAAATATGGCTTCAAAGGAAAAAATTGCAGCCAAAGCGCTACCTTTCATAAACGACGGAATGACTCTTTTTATGGATTCGAGCTCGACCGTTGCGGCGGTTGCTTCCCGTCTTCAAGGCTTCAAGCATCTGAGAGTTGTAACCAACGGAATCAAAACCTGCAATATTCTCTCTGAAAAAGAAGGTATCGAGGTTTATTGCACGGGCGGAAAGCTTCGCGAAAACGCAAAATCCCTGATTGGCGCGGCGGCAATACGCTCGATTGAAGGTTTTTATGCAGACATCGCGTTTTTCTCCTGCCGAGGAATAACGGCGGATGCGGGCTTTTGCGATACGAACGAAGACGAAGCGGAGCTAAAACGTGCTTATATCAAAAATGCGAGTCGCTCAATTTTGCTTTGTGATTCGAGTAAAATCGGGAAAAAATATTTCTGTAAAATTGCTGATTTAAAGGAGCTTTCGGAAATCATTTCCGATTCCGAGCTTCCGCAAGAATATTTATAATTCCTATGCCTTTTTTCAAGGCATATTCAAGCGCGATTTTCGTTCCGCTTTTGCGCGCGGTTGGAGCGACGGCTTCATCGTAATAAACAATGCAAAAACGGCTTTTATCAATCATTTCATAGTTACGCTCAACGTAACTCGCCCTGCCCGAGCCTATAATCTGCTCAGGATAATAGGTATCATCATAGCTTTCTAAAAGGTATTCTTTATAGCTTTCGCTTATAGTTTCATGCTCTGCCCGCACGTAGACTCTTTTTATGTGCGGGTATTTTTCTTTTATCTTTGTAACGAGCTCAAGGCATAAAGAATTAAATCGGCTCTTGCTCCCAAAAAGAAACGTATCGACAGAGTTTTCTAAAATCATTTTTTCGATAATTTGGTGCAATCGTTCCTTTAATCCTTCGGTTTCATTAATTATTCTATGACCAATGAAGCAACAAGTTTTTTCTTTCATAATAAATCACCACGAACATAAGTTTACCATATATGGTCCAAAAAGTCCATATATGGTCGTTATAGCCTTCCTAAAAAGCATAAACTACTTATAGAAACTTTTTAGGAGTGATATTATGAATACACGACAAGCTGTGGCAAACAGATTATTGCAATTATGCGAGGAAAACAAGCTATCTGTTAATGCTCTCGCAAGGCTTTCGGCTGTTCCTCCCTCAACCTTAAAGAACGTTATTAACGGCGGCAGCCAAAACGCAGGTATCGTTACTATCAAAAAACTATGCGATGGATTGGATATTTCGCTCCGCGAGTTCTTCAACGATGGCCTTTTTGATGATATAGAGCAAGAAATTAAATAAGGCAAAACAAGGACAGACCTCATTTTGCCTAAAGAAGCAACTAATTTTTCTTTCATCTTCTTCCCCAAAGTGAATGATAGTTCCGTTATCTTTCACTCAAAGTAATTATAATTTTTTAGCTATAATAAAAAGACATTTTTCTGCAAAATAGAACTATAAGAAAAGAGGCGAAATTATGAAAACAGAGTTTCCGGAAAAATATATAACTCTTGGGCTAAAAATTGCCTATTACAGAAGAAAAGCAGGCTTTACGCAAGAATATTTTGCAGAGCTTATCGGAAAGAGCGTAAGCTTTGTTGGTCAGGTTGAAGGCACCGGTACTGTTCGCGGAGTTTCCTTAGAAACGCTTTTTAAAATCGCGCAGGTGCTTAAAGTATCGCCTTCTAAATTGTTGGAAGAAGATTAAAACGCCAAAACCGAGGAAAATTTCCTCGGTTCTTTTTTTGAAACTTATAAAAAACGGTCGAGACCATTGGTTTCGACCGTTTTTGCTTTTAAATTTCTATCCATTTGCCGTCTTGCTTTTCGGCTTTTAAAAGTCCATCGCGCAAGCGCATAACCTCAAGAGTTTCGTCGGGATTGAATGGCTCTTTTTTGCTTTCGAAAAATCTAAGAATATTTTCAATAAGTCCCGGAAAGAACGCCCGACTTACATCAACTCTTATATTTTCGCCGTTTTCCTTTTCGGCATGCAAGGAATAACCAAACGTAGGAGCGAAAATTATCGCTATTTCTTTTCCTTTTTCGGCGCTTATTCTGCAAAGCCTTTTTTTACCGATTGTTTCAACCTTAACCCTTTCCGCCTTTTCTTTGAAAAGCGAAACGTATATTTCCACAGGGTGGATAATATATTCCTCGAAATCATCTCCGCCCGCAGTTATTATAATATTATTAACCTTTCCAATGTCCTCAAATTCATTCGCAAATCTTAGCGCAGAGGTTGAGAAAAAGGGTGCGTTATAAGTCTTTGCTATATCGAATATTTCCTTCGCAATTTCCAAGTTTGGAGCGAAGGTTTTGTCGATATACGTTGGTTTTCCAAAGGGCAAAACCTTTTGTGCTAAACGCAGATGGGTTTCGGGATTAGAGGGCGCAAAAATAACAACAGCATCACTTTTTTCGCAAAGTTCCTCGATGGTATCGCATTTTTTAACACCGAATTTTTCACACCACTCATCGGTTGAAACACCGTCGAGCGGAGAAACGTCAAGCTCGGCAAAGCAATAAGAAACCTCAAAATCCGCTCCGAGTTTTTCGTTTGCCTGCCTTATCCATTCGGGATAATTATTAGCATGCCATTCGCTGATATAATAATCAACAAAACCTATCTTTTTCATAATTAAAGTTCAACCTCGCTCTTCTTTTCAGCCGACTGATACAGAGCATCTAAAAGTTTGGCACTTTCAAGAATATTATCTATATGATTGCGGTTTTTGATTCCCGTTTTAACTGATTCTATGAAATCAGCATCCTCTAAATAATAAGCATCGGGAATATCGTATTCAGGCTCTATTGTTTCGAGGGTTTCGCTATCGTATAGCTTGAATTTTCCGCCGTAGGTCAAACGAGCGCCACATTTATCGCCGAGAAAATCTATATAAGTATCCCATTCTTTTATGTTCTGCGCCCACGCTCCGTTGAAGGAGATGCTTGCCTTGTCAGTTCTTATGTAACCCGAAATAAAATCGTCAACGTCGTTGGTTCCGTTCTCGAAATCGGCGGTATCCTCTGCCCACATTGATTCATATTTATAGGATTTTATATCCTTCGCCATTTCGCAATAAGCATCACTCGTTACGTTTTTAAGCTTCGCTCCGCCCAAAATATAAAGAATGAGGTCGAGATAATGAACACCCCAGTCGATAAGAACGCCGCCACCGGATTCAGCTTTGGTTGTGAAAGCGCCGCCAAGTCCCGGAATACTTCTGTAGCTTCTGAAGGAGCAATAAATATGATAAATGTTTCCGAATTTGCCCTCTCTGTTCATTTCCTCGAGCATTTCAACCGATTTATTATATCTGTTGCAAACACCGATATTGAGCATCAAGCCTCTTTTGTTGGCTTCTTCTGCCATTTCGCAAGACAATTCATAATTAATAGTTATAGGCTTTTCGCAGAAAACGTGTTTTCCCGATTTTAGAGCCGCCATCGTTATTTCATAATGAGAGAAATTCGGGGTTAAAACATACACGATATCAACCTCTTCATCCTCCATGGCTATCTTATAATCCTTGATGCAATTTTCGATTATGGGGAAATCCTCTTGGAGCTTTTCTGCCTTGCCATCGATAATATCGCAAGCATATTTAACCCTTACGTTTTCCATTTTTGAAAAAGACGGCAAATGAGCAATTCTTGCTATTCTTCCGCAGCCTATAACTGCTATAACCTTTTTTTCCATTTTATTTCTCTCCATTCGCATTTTTTCTTTTATTATAACTTTATTTTTTGCTTTGTCAACACTTTTTTTAAAAAAGGCCGAAGCGCAACGCTTCGGCCTTTACGACTATTTAATTATTCTGCAGTTTCCTCTGCAACTTCCTCTGCGGGAGCCTCTACTGCTTCCTCTGCGGGAGCCTCTACTGCTTCCTCTGCGGGAGCTTCTACTGCTTCCTCTGCGGGAGCTTCTACTACTTCTTCAGCAGGAGCTTCTGCAACCTCTTCTTCCTCAGGAAGAAGGGCACGGATAGAAAGGCTAACACGCTTTGCATCGAGGTCGATACCTGTGATTTGAGCATCGATTTCCTGACCGATTGAAAGAACGTCCTGAGGCTTGCCGATTCTCTTATTCGCAATCTGAGAGATATGAATAAGACCATCAATGCCGGGGATAATTCTTGCGAAAGCGCCATAAGATGTCATGCTAACGATAGTTACTGTTACAACAGTTCCTTCGGGATAGTTGTTTCCGAGAATAACCCAAGGATTATCCTCTGCCTTCTTATAGCCGAGAGAAATCTTTTTCTTTTCTTCGTCGATTGCCTTAACGTATACTTCAACAGTATCGCCAACGTTAACAACCTCTGAAGGATGCTTAATTCTAGCCCAAGAGAGCTCAGAAATGTGAACCATTCCATCAACTCCGCCAAGGTCTACGAATGCGCCATAAGATGTCAAGGACTTAATAACGCCTGTATAGGTTTTGCCTTCCTCAACGCTCTCCCAGAACTTAGCCTGAAGCTCGTTCTTCTGATCACGAAGAACAGAACGGATAGAGCCGATTGCTCTTCTGCCTCTGCCAATCTCGATGATGCGGAACTGAGCAGTTGTTCCTTTAAGCTCATCTAAAGATTCGCCCTTAGTCATTGTTGCTTGTGATGCGGGAATAAAGATTCTCATACCATCGTATGTAGCGATAACGCCGCCCTTGATAACCTCGGTTATCTTGCCTTCGAGAACTTCAGCATTCTCTTTAGCGTTAACAATCTTCTCCCATCCTGCTATAGAATCAAAGCGACGCTTGGAAAGAGCTATAGTTCCCTCCTGGTCGTTTGTACGCATGATAATCAAATCAAGCACGTCGCCAACCTTAACCTCATTTGCCATATCAGCATTTGGATCATAAGAATATTCGTTGGCTTTAACGATTCCTGTGTACTTTCTTCCGATGTCAACCTTGATCTCCTGGGAATCAACAGAGAGAACTATGCCCTTAACCTTCTGGTCGTTATTAAGGCTGTTAAGAGATACCTCTAAAGCCTCCTCAAAGGACATATCATCGGAAATTACTGTGTTGTCTGCGACAGAGTTTAAAATCTCAGTCATGGTTTGTTGGACCTCCTTTATTATACCTGCAGGCGTTGATGCGCCCGCAACAATCCCCGCGCGGTCAAAATTACCCAACGAAAGCCCTTTTAGTTCGCTTGCTGTTTCAACAAGAAACGTTTTTGGACAATTCATCGAGCAAACTTCTTTTAGCTTTTTGGTATTGGAACTATGCCTGCCTCCAACGACAATCATAACGTCGTTTTCAGTCGACAATTGTGCCGCCTCAAGCTGACGCGCAGAAGTTGCATTACATATTGTATCAAATATTTTGCCATTTGTATAGTATTTTTTTAAAAATTTTTGACATTTTTCCCAAAGACTCGCATTAAAAGTCGTCTGAGATACGATTGTTAGGGACTTTTCTTCTATATTTTCAATTTTTTCCAAAAGTTTTTTCAGCTCATCTTCATTTGAAAAAACATAAGATTCGCCACAATGCCCCCTGATTCCTATGACCTCGGAATGATTTTCGTCCCCCGCGATTAAAACAATTCTGCCTTCATCACGAGCGTCGGAAACTATTTTATGAATTTTTGCAACGAACGGGCAGGTTGCGTCAACAACCTCTTGCGCATATTTTTTCGCCTGTTCCTCAATTTCTCTCGGAACACCATGCGACCTTATAACAAGAACCTCGTCCGCTTCCGCTTCTTTGGGGTCTTCTATTATTCTGACTCCCTTTTGGGCAAGTTCCGACACAAGCTGACTATTATGAATTATAGGGCCTAACGTGCAAACCTTTTTACCACTGTTTGCGAGCTCCTCCGTCATTTTAACAGCTCTGTCAACGCCAAAGCAAAAGCCTGCCCTTTCGGCAACTGTTATTTTCTTCAATGACCTGCCTCCCAAAGCTCGGTTATTTTATCCATTATAAGGGTTGCAACTCGTTTTAGCTCCGCTCTGTTGTTTTCTTGCATTTTAAGTTCGCTTGGGTCTATAAGCTCGCCAAAACGGACTGTTATTTTTTTGAAAACGTTAAGTTTTCCTTCATAGTATATCGAAACGGGCAGAACAGGTGCACCCGTTTCATTTGCTATCAGCGCAACTCCGCTTTTGGCTCTTTTCGGTCTTCCGTCGACGCTTCTGGTACCCTCAGGGAAGATGCCCATAACCTTGCCTTCTTTGAGAATATTCTCCCCCGTTAAAATACCTTCTTCTGCCTGAACCGAGCCTCTGATAACGGGGAATCCGCCCATTTTGGTTATAAACCAAGCGAGCAATTTATTCTTAAACAACTCGTTTTTTGCCATAAAATGAATCTGATGACGCTTCACCGCCATAACGAGAAAATAAACGTCTAAAAGATGAGTATGATTGCAGCAGAGAATAAATCCTCCTTTTTCGGGAATATTCTCAAGGCCTATGTTTTTAGTTCTAAAAAAAAGGCTTGCGACATTGCCAATCGTGAATCTCAACGTTTTATAAAAGCCTGACATTTCTTAACCTCACTAACGGATTAAATGTTTTCTTTAATGATATTAAAGAGTTGTTCAACCGATTGTTCAAGAGTGTTGCCCGTTGTGTTGCAAACAACTGCGCCTTCGGCAGGTTTTAAGGGCGCAACTGCTCTATGAGAATCGTTATAATCCCTTTTTTTAATATCCTCTAAAACCTCGTTATAATCAGCTTTCTGACCCTTTTCGAGCATTTCCTCATATCTTCTGCGCGCTCTGTCTTCGGGGTCTGCGGTCAAGAAAATCTTGAGGGTTGCATCCGGCAAAACAACCGTTCCAATATCTCTGCCGTCCATGATGACGTTATGCTCTCTTGCCATCTTTCTCTGGAGTTCCAAAAGGAAAGCTCTGACCTGAGGAATTGCCGAAAAAGCGGAAGCTAACATCGAAATTTCAGGGGTTCTGATTTTCGAAGAAACATCCTCACCATTAACAAAAACGTGTTGTTCTCCATCGATAAACTCGATATTAATGGTGGTTTTTTGGAGTTTTTCCTCAATTTTGGAGATTTCCTCCGTTTTGATTCCATCGCTATTTAAGGAATATGCAATAGAGCGATAGAGAGCGCCTGTGTCAACATAGATAAATCCAAGCTGAGCGCTAACCTTTCTTGAAATTGTGCTTTTTCCTGCGCCTGCAGGTCCATCAATTGCAACTGAAATCATTTTTATATCTCCTTTATTTTTTCTGCCGCACTTTTTCCGGCTAAATATCCTGTTGAAAATGCTATTTGTAAATTGAAACCGCCCGTAAAGGCATCAACGTCTAAAATTTCGCCCGCAAAATAGAGGTCTTCCAAAATTTTAGATTCCATTGTTTTGGGATTAACTTCCCCAACCTTTACTCCGCCTGAGGTTATTATCGCTTCCTCGATAGGGCGCAGTTTTTCAACCTTCAGACGAAGATTTTTAATTGTTTCTCCAAGTTTTAATCTCTCGGACTTGGTTATTTCATTAACCTTTTTATGAGCTGTTATTTCCGAAATTCTCAACACCTCGGGAATAAGCTTCTGAGGCAAAAGTCCGCCCAACGCATTTATTATATCCTTATTCGCCATTTCGCCGAAATCCCTTAAGATTCTTGCATCGAGTTTGCCTGAATCAAGCCCCGGTTTGAGGTCTATGCTCAAATAATATGTATTTTTAGAAAGGTCTTTGATATAAGCCGACGCGCTTAAAACCAACGGGCCTGAAACACCAAAATGAGTGAAAAGCATTTCTCCGAGTTCCGAATATATCGGCTTTTTTGCGCCCTCTTTATGAAGACTCAAGGTTACGTTTTTAAGGGAAAGCCCCGAAAGGGAAGAAACGAAGCCTTCATGAACCTCAACGGGAACAAGCGAGGGAGAAATCTCCGTTATTGTATGCCCCAATTTTTCGGCAAACTTATATCCGTCGCCGCGAGAACCCGTTGCAGGATAGGATGCGCCACCCGTTGCGATTATAACAGCATCGCCCAATATCTCCCCGCTATCGGTTTTAACCCCTATAGCTCTGCCGTCGGAAGAAATTATTTCTTGTGCCTCTGCATTTATAAAATGTGCTTTTTTTGCATATTTCACAAGGGCGTCAACAATATCAACCGCCTTATCGCTAACGGGAAAAACTCGGTTTCCACGCTCGGTTTTAAGGGGTACTCCAAGCGATTCAAAAAGTTCCATAGCATCCTTAGCAGAAAAGGCAGAAAAAGCCGAATATAAAAATCTTCCGTTTTTGGTTACTGCCGAAATAAGCCCTTCCAAATCGCAATTATTAGTTACGTTGCATCGGCCCTTGCCCGTTATCATAACCTTTCTGGCGGGTCTTGGGTTTTGCTCGATAACCGATACCTTTGCGCCGAAAAGACAGGCAGTTCCCGCCGCTAAAAGTCCTGCTGCGCCGCCGCCAACAACAATTATATGCCGCATATTTTTCCTCGTTATTTAAAAATTTTAGCAACCTTTGGATGCCATTTATAAATATACATTCCGATTAATCTTGAAAGACCGATATCATAAAGAAGGAAAACTATATTCCCCCCTAAAAGCAGAGCGCCTATAAACCAATCGCCAAAATCTCCGCTCTCCTCTATCGGGATTCCGAAAACATACACTATTATAAGATAACTTATAATGACTGAAACATTGAAAACGAGAAATTTAAGCGCCCATTCAACAGCGCCCTTAAACTTCTCCTCTATTACACCCTTCAAAATACAATAATACCCGAAGAAGCCGACAAAAAGCATTGCCGCTTCCTTCTCGCAAAAAAGAAGGGTTATAACTGCGCTTACAAGATAGGAATAAAAAGCCCATTTTCTGCCCGCCTCGATTGTTATAACTGCGAAGCTGCAACCCGCAACCGCCGCGATAGCATAAGTAGCATAAGGAAACCAAGCGGTTAGCATAATAACAACGCTAAGCGCAGAAAAGACTCCGCATAACGCAACCTTCTGAGTTTTTTTCATTTAAGTTCTCCTAAGGCGAGCAATCAAACCCGAACACCGTTTTGTGAAGACGGATTTTCGCTCATCCTTTGTTAAAATACTCGCCGATACGACTGTATTGGCTGTGTTTTGTGCCGCTGTAAGGCGGGGTTAATGCTCGCCCTAGCAACAACCGATAAGGTCGCCGCCCATACATTCGCAGCAACAGTCGGCACAGATAAGTCCCTGACAAATATCGCAACTGTTACAACCCGCAGAGCCATCGCCATAAGCACCGCCACGATAACCGCCATTGTATCCGCCATAAGGGTTATAACCCCTTCTCTGATTCTGAATATGATTAAAAGCGGTTCTGTATTCAGCGTTATTAGGGTCCATTTTGCATGCGGTTGCAAAGCTCGTGTAGGCATTATCAAACCAGCCTCGCTTATAAAGAACCGAGCCGTTTAAGAAATACCACTCTGCATCTCGATTTCCAATGGGAATACCGTCAAGCAATTCCTGAGCGTCCTCATATCTTCCGTTTGTTATGAGATTTCTGATGTCGGGATAATTGCTTGCTCCCGAATATCCGCCCTTTGCGCCCTTTTTGCCACCCTTTCGCATTTCTTGAATAGCATCATAAGCCTCGTTTATTTCCTGCATTTTCTCCTGCGCCAAATCCGAAAGCGGATTATCTGCATAGGCATCGGGATGATATTTTCTTGCAAGCTCCCTATAAGCCTTTTTAACCTCTTCGTCGGACGCATTTGGAGAAATGCCTAATACTTTATATGGATCGTTCATTTATTTTTGCCTCCAGTCTTTTGGCTACTAAAAGTATTTTTTTGCACTGCGGGAAGACCTAAATAAAGAATATTATCGAGGATTCCCTTATATTTTTTTATGTTAAGCAATTCGAAACTCAGTTGAGCCGAACAAATGCAAGAATTTAAAATAGGTTCGAGCCTTTCTCTCGCCTTTTCCTTTGCTCCGGATTTTTCTTTTATTCCCTTTTTCAAGGGATTGAATGCGTCCGAATCTATATCCTTTTCTATATCCTCGGCGCAATCAATCAAATATATCCATTTACCTAAGCAATATCCAAGCTGATAGAGAGCTCTTTTCTGCCCCGAATCCTCAGAGCAAAGTTCGAAAATTTTTCCTAAAGCCGATGAGGTTGGCTCGCATATTCTGTCAATCTCAAAACAGCCTTCCTTTTCAAGTTTGGTTTGCTTCTCGATATAATCCGAAACAATCCTTTCAATATGAGGATAGAGGGTTTTCGCCTTTTTATTTTTAGATTTATACAAAGGCTTTAAGCTTTTATATAAAAGTTTTTTGATTCCCTTTGAATCCTCAATGTTATCAAGGAGCTTATAATAAACCATAACCATAGCCGCAGCGGCGGAAATTTCAAGTTCCTCATTCGCCTTTTTGCAATAGTTACATTTTTTCAAGGGGTTAAAGGCGCAACGCTTTTTCTCAAATTGGAGAGGTCCGTCCTTTAAAGAAAGGGATATGAGGGATAAAAAGGTGAAGTCATAACTCAAGGTGAGTCTTGCAAAAGGACCATAGGTTTTTCCAAGCCTTTTGCAAAGAGAACAATATATAGCCTTATAGGTTTCATATTCCCAAACCTTTAATTCGCCTTTGGCAATTTTTACATATCCGAACATACCCTTCCCCCCTCTTGGCTTTTTTAATTATACGACATAAAATA
The DNA here is from genome assembly GCA_045630885.1 of Acutalibacteraceae bacterium. Classification (GTDB taxonomy): domain Bacteria; phylum Bacillota; class Clostridia; order Oscillospirales; family Acutalibacteraceae; genus UMGS1532. Next base: position 85,016 of record JAZQTQ010000077.1, on the reverse strand, counting down.
ACAATTTTGGTTAATAATGTGTTAATTATTTTCCGAGAAGCGGTTTTAAGAATCTTCCCGTGTGAGATTCTTCGCAATCAGCTATCTTCTCGGGAGTTCCCTCGGCAACGATAGTTCCGCCCTTATCTCCGCCCTCAGGGCCCAGATCGATAATATGGTCGGCAGTTTTTATAACGTCGAGATTATGCTCGATAACGACAACCGTATTGCCGGCATCAACGATTCTTGCGAGAACGTCAAGAAGCTTTTGAACGTCAGCGGTATGCAAGCCTGTCGTTGGCTCGTCTAAAATATAAATAGTTTTGCCGGTTGCCCTTTTTTGAAGCTCGGTTGCGAGTTTAACCCTCTGCGCTTCACCGCCCGAAAGGGTTGTTGCGGGTTGACCCAACTTAACGTAGCCAAGCCCAACCTCATAAAGAGTTTTGAGTTTTCGGCTGATTTTAGGGAAAGCAGAGAAAAACTCAACGCCCTCCTCTATAGTCATTTCAAGCACGTCATAAATACTCTTGCCTTTATATTTAACGTCGAGCGTTTCTCTATTATACCTTGCGCCCGAACAAACGTCGCAAGGGACATAAATATCGGGGAGAAAATGCATTTCAATTTTAACTATTCCGTCGCCCTGACAGGCTTCGCATCTGCCTCCCTTAACGTTAAAGGAGAAACGACCTGCGTTATAGCCCTTCATTTTGGCTTCGGGAGTTGCGGCAAAAAGTTCTCTTATATCCGTGAAAACTCCCGTATAGGTTGCGGGATTTGAGCGAGGAGTTCTGCCTATCGGCGATTGGTCGATATTTATAACCTTGTCGAGATGTTCAAGGCCTAAAATTTCCTTATGGTCGCCCCAGATTGCCTGCGCTCGGTTTAATTCGTGCGCCAAACGTTTATATAAAACTTCGTTTATAAGACTTGATTTTCCTGAACCCGAAACACCTGTTACAGCAACCAATTTCCCAAGCGGAATATCAACCTTCAGATTTTTAAGATTGTTTTCTTTTGCTCCGATAATGGTTATTTTCTTGCCGTTGCCTTCTCTCCTGACGCTCGGCACTGCAATTTTCCTTCTGCCCGAAAGATAATCACCGGTTATGGAATTTTTGTTTTCCATAATTTCTTGCGGACTGCCTGCCGCCACAACCTCGCCGCCGTGAATACCTGCGCCGGGGCCAATATCGACGATATAATCCGCTGTACGCATAGTGTCTTCATCGTGTTCAACAACAATAAGCGTATTTCCGAGGTCGCGAAGTTTTTTAAGCGTTCCAAGCAATTTTTCATTATCCCTTTGATGAAGACCGATACTGGGCTCATCAAGAATATAAAGAACTCCCATCAACGAAGAACCAATCTGAGTTGCAAGCCTTATTCTCTGACTTTCGCCTCCCGAAAGAGTTCCCGAAGAACGAAAAAGGGATAGATATTCAAGCCCAACGCTTCTTAAAAATTCAAGACGTTCATTAACCTCTTTTAAGATAGGCTTTGCAATCATTTCATCACGTTTCGAAAATTCAAGACCCTTAATATATTCAATCGCATCGGCTATCGAAAGTTTGGATAACTCAATAATATTTTTATCACCAACCGTAACGGTTAATGAACGAGGATTAAGACGATTTCCCGAACAATCAGGGCAATTACAGGCGGTCATCGAGGTTTCGATTTCCGCGCGGGCGCTATCAGATGAGGTTTCCCTATGCCTTCTTTCAAGGTTTGGAATAACACCTTCAAAAGTGGCGGTGTAATTTCCGCCGCCCCAATCGCTTTTCCTTGTGAATTTAATCTTTTCTTCGCCCGTTCCATATAAAATAGCGTGTTTACCCTCAGGGGAAATATCCTTAAATGGGGTTGTGATATCGAAACCGAATTTCTTTCCGAGCCCCTCATAATACATCATAGCAAAGGAAGCCTGCGGATAATTCCAACTCGCCTTTCCTGCCCAACCGCTTGCCTTAACTGCGCCTTCACTTAAAGAAAGATTCTCGTCCGGCACAATTAAACGGGGGTCGACCTTCATATAAACGCCGATTCCCGAACAGGTTTGACAAGCACCGAAGGGATTATTAAAGGAAAACATATTAGGCTCAAGCTCAGGCATACTGCACCCATGCTCAGGGCAGGCATAGCTTTCGGAAAATTCAATTTCATCTCCGCCTATAACGTCAATTATTATCATTCCGCCCGAAAGCTTTGAAGCGGTTTCCAAAGAATCGGCAAGTCTTGCGCCAATTTCTTCCTTAATAACCAATCGGTCAACAATTATTTCAATATTATGCTTTTTGTTCTTTTCGAGCTTGATTTCTTCGGTTAAATCATAAACGATTCCGTCGGCTCTGACCCTTGCAAAGCCGCTTTTTCTTGCTCTCTCAAATTCCTTTTGATGCTCTCCCTTTCTGCCCTTAACTACGGGGGCAAGCACCTGAATTTTAGTTCCGGTTTCAAGCTCTAAAACTCTGTCAACCATCTGGTCAACAGTTTGTTTTTTGATTTCTCTGCCACATTCCGGACAATGCGGAACGCCAACTCTTGCATAAAGAAGACGCAAATAATCGTGAATCTCGGTAACCGTTCCAACGGTTGAACGGGGATTTTTGGAGGTTGTTTTCTGGTCGATAGAAATAGCGGGAGAAAGCCCGTCGATGCTATCAACCTTAGGCTTTTCCATTTGACCTAAAAACATTCTGGCATAAGAGGAAAGCGACTCAACGTAGCGTCTTTGACCCTCGGCATAAATAGTATCAAATGCCAGGGAAGATTTGCCTGAGCCTGAAAGCCCTGTTAAAACAACGAGCTTATCTCTAGGAATTTTTATATCAATATTTTTAAGGTTATGCTCCGAAGCGCCTTTTATAACTATCTCTTTGCTCGACAAGTCCCATACTCCTCCATTTTAATATATACATATATTATTATACAATATTAATTTTTTAAAGTAAACCTTTTTTTATACCTTTTTAAGCATTTTTTAATTTTTTCCTAAAAAGCAAAAAACGGTTCGCTTTTAAAAAAGGAACCGTTCTTAGATTATTTGCCTGCGCGGAGCTTTGCAATTCTGTCGCGGATATTGGCGGCGTGTTCAAATTCAAGCAGTTTTGCCGCCTGCTTCATTTCTTCCGTTAAACGTTTTATGAGCATTTCTCTTTCCATTCTGCTCATTTTGGATATAGGTTTATCCTCATCGACCTTCTTGGTTATCTCGATCACGTCGCGAACTCCCTTTATGATGGTCTTTGGTGTTATTCCGTTGGCTTCGTTATATGCCTTTTGAATCTCCCTCCTGCGGAAGGTTTCGGTTATCGCCCTTTCCATAGAAGGCGTTACGCTATCGGCATACATTATAACCTTTCCTTCCGAATTTCTCGCCGCTCTGCCTATGGTCTGAATAAGGGAGGTTTCGCTTCGAAGGAAGCCTTCCTTGTCGGCATCTAAAATAGCAACGAGGGAAACTTCCGGAATATCAAGGCCCTCTCTTAAAAGGTTGATTCCAACCAAAACGTCAAATTCTCCGAGTCTTAAAGACCTTATTATCTCCATTCGCTCCATCGTATCAATATCATAGTGCATATAGCGAACCTTAATGTTGAGATTTTCGAGATATTCTGTTAAATCCTCTGCCATTTTTTTGGTTAGAGTAGTTATCAGCACCCTCTCTCCCTTTTCGGCACGGATATTGATTTCTGAAACAATGTCGTCTATCTGACCCTCGACAGGTTTAACGATAACCTCAGGGTCTAAAAGTCCCGTTGGGCGAATAACCTGTTCAACAATTTTTGCCGAGAGATTTTTCTCAAATTCCTGCGGAGTTGCCGAAACGAAGACCGCCTGATTAACGTGGCTGTAAAATTCGTCGAAATTGAGAGGGCGATTATCAAAAGCCGAGGGCAAACGGAAACCATAATCAACGAGATTTTCCTTTCTCGCCCTATCTCCGCCGAACATACCTCTCACCTGCGGCAAGGTTACGTGTGATTCATCAACAAAGAGCAGAAAATCATCGGGGAAATAATCAAGAAGCGTGAACGGAGTTGAGCCCTTCGGTCTTCCCGAAAGCACCCTGGAATAGTTTTCAACGCCCTTGCAAATTCCGATTTCTCGAAGCATTTCAACGTCGTATTCGGTTCTCTGCCTGATTCTCTGCGCCTCGATAAGCTTGCCCGAAGACTCGAAAAATTCCACCCTTTCTTCCATCTCTGCCAATATATTTTGAAGGGCGATTTCCTTTTTATCATCGGGAACAATATAATGCGAAGCGGGATATATTGCGGCGTGGCTTAAAACGTTTTTAAGCTCCCCCGTTAAGGTGTTTATTTCGGAAATTCGTTCAATCTCGTCGCCGAAAAACTCAACCCTTATTGCAGTGTCTCCCGAATAAGCAGGGAAAATTTCAACAACGTCGCCTCTGACACGAAACTTGTTTCTTATAAAATTCAGGTCGTTTCTTTCATATTGCAATTTAACGAGCTTGCGAAGAAGGTCATCACGACTCATCTCGCTACCCGAACGAAGCGAGATTATCATATTTCGATAATCAATCGGGTTTCCGAGGGAATATATGCAGGAAACCGAAGCCACGATTATAACGTCCCTCCGCTCGGACAGAGCACAGGTCGCAGAATGTCGCAATTTGTCGATTTCATCGTTTATCGCAGAGTCCTTTTCGATATAGGTATCGGTTCCGGGAATATAAGCCTCAGGCTGATAATAGTCATAATAGGATACAAAATACTCCACCGCATTCTCAGGGAAGAATTCCCTGAACTCACTACAAAGTTGTGCGGCGAGGGTTTTATTATGAGCGAGAACGAGGGTCGGACGGTTAACTTTTTCGATAATATTCGCCATTGTAAAGGTTTTACCCGAACCAGTAACACCTAACAAAACCTGCTCTTTTAAGCCATTTTTGACACCTTCGGTCAGTTTTTCAATCGCTTGCGGTTGGTCGCCGGTTGGCTTGTAATTTGAATGTAAAATAAACTTATCAGGCACGTCCTCACTCCTCTCTTTTTTGATTATTTTCTGTTGTTTTATCGTTTTAAATTCACTAAAAATTTGCTGAAAAACTTGCCCAAAACGCCATTACACGAATTTAGGTCACAAAGTTATTTGGTTTTAGTGTTTAATTATTGGTTATCCAAAGATTTTTCATAAATTCTAACACAACCATAAGCAGTCGCATTATCTGCAATTTCTGCGGGAATGGTTTCAATGTTTTTTGTTGAGTTCAGTCGCAAAAGCTCGGCGGTTGGGACTTTTAATTCAACTTTGCCGCCAACAAACACCTTTGTCGCCGATGATTTAATAATACTATCAATTTCCGGAGAAAATATCAAAAGAACACCATAAATTATTTTTCTATGGTCAGTTTTATTTGATTGTACTCTTCTTCTGCTTCCTTAAAGACCTCGATTATTTTCTCGATTTCATCCGAAAGTTTCTGTGCTGCAACAGTTTCAGGTTTGAAAATTATTTTTATATTTGCGGGCACATACATTAAGCCTGTAATCGAATCCCACAATGCATCTAAATTGCAACCGTAAAACTCGGGCAGTTCCAACTCTTTTTTTATCAACTCATGAATTTCCCCTAAATATTTACACTTTGAAAAATCAAGAACTCTATCCTTGCTATATAAATAATCAATATTACTCATTTTATATCTCCTTAATGTATTTGTACAAATGTCATATAATGGTCATACGTTGCAAATATTAATCCGTCGTTTGAATATAATAATCTATGGTCGTTTCTATACCCTGTATCATAGTTTATATCGGCCTCGTACCAAACTCTGCCCGGTGCCGATGGCAAGTGTCCGTTTTTATTCCTGTAAACATCACCGCCAATTACCTTGTCAGGAGCAACTGCGTTTAAATTTCCAAGAATATTTATCCACCCTGCATTTATCGCATCTTTTTTGCTAATGTAGTTAGACGGCAATCTGCCATATATCCTTAAATATACGTCTGCGCCATTTCTATGAGCTATTTGAGCCTCGGTTGGAGTAAGTGCGCCCGGCATGGAAATCATACCAAGCAATTTGGTTTTCTTTATAACTTCCGTATTTATGTCAGGAGAAATTATAAATTCACCGCCCGCTTGATGGGTAAGTTCAACTTGTTTTTCGTTCAGTACCGTACCGGCTCCGATATGCATTTTTCCTTTGAAGTGTGTTGTAAGTGCTTGAATATTTTGTGCAGTTTCTTCATCACTAACACTTCCGTTCGCCAAATATGTGATTTCTAAAAAACGAATCCCACCTTCATATATAGCCTCGGCCAATGGAATTAATTTTTGGATTTCAACACCACGAACTATAACAACATTTTTTCTTTTTCAATTTGTTCAATAATTCCTTTATTCATTTAAATATACCTCTTTTAAAAATTTCAATATACCTTACACGAATTTAGGTCACAAATTTGTATAAAATTAAGATTAATGTACTACTAATATTTTATCATATCACGTAATCTTAGCAAAGTAAGGCGCTTTCTCATATAAGGTGAATATTTAACACAATCATTAAAAAACTTTTGGTCTTTTCCAATATCTTCAACCGTAATTTTACATCCGGCCTTTTTCATAGCCATTTCACATTCACGATAACTCGGCACACTATGTATAATCTTCCTTATTTCATTCCACTTACCTTTAAGCTCTTCTTTGCTTACGCCATCAATTACATTATCGGGGAAATTAAGTTTTCGAACTTCGTCAGCCATTTCATTATAGAAAGAAAATACGTTATCCCAGTCAACATTTTCGTTTCGTGTATCTATATGTTCTTTTTCAGCCAGACAATTGTAATACTTCAACATCTCCAATGTACAAACGCCTACATCATCACCGTGAAAATTAGGAATAACATTATCTCGAAGTTCTACACACTCCATCAAATGTGCTATAATATGTTCGCTTCCACTTGCAGGACGTGAATTTTGAGCAAAACTCATACCAATTCCCGTCTTTAACAGCGCTTCAAATATTTTACCTGCCGTATATTCGTCACTCTCACAAACGTTATCTGCCATTTCAATAAGTTCATCAACGGCATCCCGTGTTAGTCTTGCTATCTTTTCACAATAATACTCGCCCGTGAGCAATGCTGATATTTGCCAATCAATGAGCCCGATATATTTTGCAATCATATCACCAAATCCTGCTGATTTGAGTTCTTTTGGGGCATTCGCCAATATTTTAGTATCTGCAATAATTACATCAGGACTTTTAGCAGAATAAGTCGATTTGAAGCCATTGTTAACTATAGGCGCTCCATATGATGCGAATCCGTCCATAGATGGTGCAGTAGCAAAAATACAGAGTTTTTTGTTTTGTCTTGCCGCGGCAAGTCTGCAAACATCGTTCACAGAACCTGTTCCAACCGATAGGACAGAAATATCTTTGTTTACAAGCAGTTTCTCTATTTCATTAACTTCTTTCATCGTGGCAACACGCAAATCTTCGTATATTTTATATTCAACATTGAACCTGCTCAAACTCTCTACAATACCGTCTGATGCTTTAAAAGTATTCTTATCAGCGACAAGTAAAATGTTACTACAAAAATTGTTTTTACAAAGAATCTCTCCAACGCGACATACTGCACCAGACTCAATTAACACATCTTTAACTGCGGTTTCATGTTGTTTTCCGCAATTACATTCTTTTTTAAAATCATCGATAATTTCTAGAATGTTCATTATAATATTCTCCTTTTGTTACACGAATTTAGGTCATAAATTTATTTGGTTTATGTAGTGTTATTACGTTTTATCTCGTGATAAAAAGCCCTTAAAAATGGCGTTTTATCACGGTTTTTAGTGTAAATCTTGTGTTAGGAAACAAAATATTCAACCGCATTCTCAGGGAAAAACTCCCGTTGGTTTATACTCGCTATGCAAAACAAACTTGTCCATTCCCTCACCTCACCGAAATTTTAGTTATTATAACGTTATTATACCACAAAATAACCAACAAGTAAACAAAAAAGCAGATGCTTATTAAAAACATCTGCTTTTAGAACGATTATTTAGTTTTCTTATATTTATAGCTCGACCAAGCGGAGCAGTATTCCTTACCGCTTACGGTCTTATAGGTGCGAACTCTCACGTAGTAGGTTTTTTTAGCTTTCAAACTCTTAATTGTTGCCGAGGTGGTTTTATAACTCTTTATAGTCTTTATTTTCGCACCGGAGAACTTTTTAGAGGTTGAATACTGAATCTCATAGCCTGTAACCTGAGAGGATTTTTTAGCGATAGAAACCTTCAAGCTCTTTTTGCCTGCGGTCAAGCTCTTAATGCTGGTTTTGGGAGGGGTGATTTTAAAGGTTAATGTTTTTGAGCCAGAATAATTACCCTTAAACTCAACTACAACTTTATAACTACCAATGCTCTTTGCGCTTTTTGGATATTTTATAGTGTAGTCAACCTTGTTCTTAAGCTTGTTGCCCGCCGCATCTTTAACTATAACGGAAGGTTTCTTTGTTTTGCCGTCATAGGTATAGCCGGTTGAAGAAAGCTTAATTGTTTTAACGGAGTTTATTTTCTTGCTAAAGCTAACGTTACCGCAAGAAGAACAAATCTTATCGGCACGTCCGTTTTTGGTTGGAGTTGCCTTTACGACGGTCTTTAAAGAATAGGAATGAACGTGTTCTCTGTTCGGCTCTAACCAAAATTCAACGTTTTTGCTGCAGCCTACGTTATAGGTATAAACAATTGCGAGAACATACTCCTTCCCTGCTTTTAAATTGACGCTGTCTGTATAATCAACCATATCATTTTTGCTGTCGAACACGATAATTGTTGGGCTGATTTGGTTCCAATCGTTTGAATACAAAGCATAGTTATTCGTTGCTTTGGGCTTGATTTTCCAGTAATATGTATACTTACCATCATCTTCATATTGAATCAACATTTTTCCAAAATCAGTAGTGGCGCTTTTGCCCGAAAGCCAGCTTAAAAAAGGCGAAACGTAGACCGTGGTTGTTGCAAAGTAATTATCCGAGAAAATAATTTTAACGCTCTGATTTCCCGCTTTCATAAAAATCTCATCGCCATACGTTTGATATCCGCCAAGGTATTGAACCTTATAGATGCTCATACCTTTATTGTTGGCAAGCTGAGAATAGGTTAAAATTTCGGAAGAATTATTCTTATACGTAATTTTATAGTTAAATGCTTCCACGTTGTTAAAATAAAGAAGAATTTCTTCACCTTCCATTGCGCAACCATCGGGTAATAACAGTTTGTTTTGAACGATATCAACCCTCAAAATACTATTCCACACGTCCTCGCTTGCGGCACTCGCACTCATACCGGCAGGAATGATGCTCATTAAAAGCAACATGCTCAACAAAACCGACAATACTTTTTTCATTTTTCTGCTCCTCCTGAAAATAAAAATATACAAACCGCAACCGATGAGCACTCGGCTTTGGTTCATTTTTTCAAATTAATTATATCACATTTTTTCTAAATTGCAATAGCCTTAAGAAAGAGAGCAGGCGTTTTTTTCGTCTGCTCTCTTTCTTAAGTTTTATTTAGTTTTCTTATATTTATAAGATGACCAGGCGGAATAATATTTCTTCGAGTTAACGGTTTTATAGGTGCGAACGCGAACGAAATAGGTCTTTTTCGCCTTTAAGCCTTTGAGCGTTGCCGAGGTTGTTTTATAGCTCTTAATAGTTTTAATTTTCGCGCTCTTGAAACTCTTAGAGGTTGAATACTGAATCTCATAACCGCTGACCTGCGAGGTTTTCTTGGTTATAGAAACCTTGATGCTTTTCTTTGCGGCGGTGAGCTTTCGAAGGCTGGTTTTTGGCGGGTTGATTTTATAATACAAATATTTTCTTCCGCTATAATTTCCCTTAAAGGTTACCTTTATCTTATAGGTTCCGACCTTTTTGCTGGCACTTGGGCGAGAATACGTATAATCCTCTCCGTAAATCAGCTTTTTGCCCTTGGAATCATATATCCCGACGACAGGCTTTTTGGTTTTGCCGTTATAGGTATATTTAGAGCTTGACAGCTTTATTTTTTTGGGATAATAAACGGTGGATTTATCGGTATATTTGCATTTTTTGCACACCCTTTTAAGGCTGCCGCTTTTTGTAAGGGTTGCTTTTTTGAGGGTCGTTTTATAGGAATGATAGCAGGTGTTATAATGCCATTTGGCTTTCGTTAGGGCTTCGGAATTGTAGCCTTCAATGTTTATCTTTTTCCTATCTGCCTTGCTTCCTTCATACCAGATGTCGGTCAGACTTTGGCAGTTATAAAACGAACTATATTCCACATTTTTAACGCTCTTCGGAAGCGTTACGCTTTTAAGCGCCCGACATTCATGAAACTCATAATGCAGCGTCTCTGCTCCGCTCGGAATTACTGCTTTTTCGAGAGCAACACAGCCTTTAAACACACCTTCGCCAAAATAATCAACCGTAGTCGGGAGGGTTATTTTCTTTAATTCCAAACAATCCAAAAACGCGCCGTCTCCGATATAATTAACGGATTCGGGCAGGGTTGCCTTCGTCAAATTATAGCAACGGGCGAATGCATTGTTGCCGATATAAACTATGCTTTTGGGGCAAGTTATCTCGGTTATCCGGTGCTGGAACACGAAGACGCTGTCGGCAACGACCTTAGTTCCCGCTTTAATGGTATAAGCGCCCTTAAAGGAGGACTCTGCATACACAAGGCATTTTCCGATATATAAAAACTTTCCATCCCAATTTGAAAGATTATCGCAATATGCCGTTCCGATCACTATTCCGCTTCCAACACTTTCAATGCTATCGGGGAAGGTTATCTTCTTAAGGCTTTCACAAAGATAAAATACGTTATCTCCTATTCTTTCGGTTCCCTTTGGAATGCTTATGCTTTCGAGCGCTTTGCATTCACTGAAGGCTTCTTTATTAATAGCTTTTAAGCCTTCGGGCAGTTTAATTTTTTTAAGATTTATGCAGCGGCTAAACATCCCCGAGCTGATAACCTCGAGATTCTTCGGAAGCTTTATTTCTTTGAGCTTTTCGCATCCGAAAAATACGTAGCCGCCAAATTTCTTAACGCTATCGGAAATGACAATGGTTTCAAGGTTTATGCAACCCGCAAACGCCGCATAACCAATGCTCTTTACGCTATTTGGAATGGTTACGTTTTCAAGCGATCTACAACCGTTAAATGCAAAATCAGCTATTGCTTCGAGGCTATTGGAAAGCTTCACTTCCCGGAGGCTCCAACACTCTTTGAACGCATTTTCTTCGATGACCTTAACGCTATCGGGAATTATTATGCTGCTAAGCTTTGTGCAGCCTTCGAAGGCAGACTCCTCTATTATTACAACGCTTGAAGAGAGGGTTATCCGCTCAAGATAGCTTGAAGATGAAAAAGCTTTGGCGGGTATTTTTTCAATTCCGTTTGGTATAATTATCTCCTCAAAACAGCTATACCTGAAAGCGCCCATTGCAATATTTTTGGTTTCGGGCTTGAGCTCACAAATTCCCTGCAATTCTCCTTTTGCCGTTATTAAATAATTTCCGATATACAAAACGCCGTTTTGCCAGTTAGAACTCTTATTATAATATTTCGTGTTATAAAAAGCCGTTGATTCTATTTCCTTCACGCTATCGGGAAGCGAAATGCTTTCAAGAGCTCTGCAATCCGCAAAAGCTTCTTCCATGATCGTTTCAACGCTATCGGGGATAGAAATTCTTTCGAGAGCTGTGCATTCTGCGAAGGTAAATTCTCGGATCGTTTTAATACCATCAGGGATAGAGAAGCTTTTAAGAGCAGCGCAGCCGCGAAATGCAGAATCTCCGATCCTTTGAAGGCCATCGGGGAGCGAAATACTTTCAAGAGCGGTGCAACCATAAAATGTAGAATAGTTAATCTCTTCAAGCCCATCGGGAAGGGATATGCTTTTAAGAGCAGCGCAGCCACGAAATGCAGAACCACCGATCCATTGAAGACCATCGGGGAGCGAAATACTTTCCAGAGCGGTGCAGCCATAAAATACAGAATAGTTAATCTCTTTAAGGTTATCGGGAAGGCTCACGCTTTTGAGGGCAACGCATCCCTCAAATGCAGAGCTCTGAATCTTTTCAATGCTTTCGGGAAGGGATATGCTTTCAAGAGCGGTGCAGCCATTAAATGCAGAATAGTTAATCTCTTTAAGGTTATCGGGAAGGCTCACGCTTTTGAGGGCAACGCATCCCTCAAATGCAGAACCCTGAATCTCTTCAACGCTTTCGGGAATGCTTATGCTTGTTATTCTGGTCTGCCCGGAAAAAGCATTGAAGCTGATTTCCGTTACAGGGCAGCCCCCAAGAGACGACGGAATTTCTACGTTGCCTTGAAGATTGCCGTTGATTCTTATGATAGATGCTTCGCCATCTTGTATCGTATATCCGAAATAGGCCTCCAAATGCTTGCCCGAGGCGGCAGCCGCGCCAAAGGGAATCGCAGATATTATGAGCATAATAACCAACAAAATTGAAGCTGTTTTTTTCATATTTCTCTCCACGTTTCATTTTTTTGCTTTTATCTGACAAAACTAAAGCTAACTTTACTATTATTATTTTATCACAATACCTACGCTTTTGCAACAGATATCCGGATTCCTCTCATATATGCTGAAAAATTCATATTTTTTATTATATTTTTCATTGTTTCAGGAGGTTATTTATTTTATAATCACCATAGAAAATGCGAGAATTAAAAATTCCGAAAGGATGAAGAAAAATGGAAAACACAAAAAAATGGTTTAAAGAAGCGGGCTTTGGCCTTATGATCCACTGGGGCTTATATTCGATTCTCGGCGGAGAATGGAAGGGCAAAAGAATGGACTATATCGGCGAATGGATTATGTCGAAATATGAAATTCCCATTAAGGAATATGAAAAGCTCGCCGAAATTTTTAACCCCATTTATTTCGATGCCGATGAATGGGTTGAAACCGCAAAGGCGGCAGGAATGGAATACATTGTTATAACCTCTAAGCACCACGATGGCTTTGCGCTTTTCCATTCTAAGGTTGATAAATATAACGTTGTTGATGCGACCCCCTTTGGCAGAGATATTATCAAAGAGCTTGCCGATGCTTGCGCGCGCCACGATATGAAGCTCGGCTTATATTATTCTCAGAATATCGACTGGCACGAGCCTCACGGCGGCGGCTATGATATGAGATATTATCACGGCAACGTTGGTGGCATGAGCTGGGATAATGATTGGGATTTCCCTGATAGAGATAAGAAAGACTATACCATAGTCTATGAAAAGAAGATAAAGCCACAGATTGAAGAGCTTCTCACAAATTACGGCGAGCTTTGCCTTTTCTGGTATGACACGCCGTTTGGTCTGCCCGAGGAATATTCGCAAAAACTATATGATTTAGTTAAAAAGCATCAGCCCAACTGCCTTGTTAATTCGAGGGTCGGCAACGGCTTGGGAGACTACCGCTCCTGCGGAGATAACAAGCTTCCCGAAGAATACACCGAGGAGCTTATTGAATCCCCCATAACCTTGAACCACACCTGGGGCTATAAATCCTTCGATAACGATTGGAAATCGCCCGAAAAGGTTGAAGAAATATACAACAAATGTCGCGCTTTGGGAGCGAACCTTTTGCTCAACATAGGCCCCGACCATTTAGGTCGTTTGCCTGCTCCCTCGGTTGATATTCTTAAAGCTCTGAAAATCTCAAAAAAATAGCCTCAACTTATTGAAAACACTTCGCTCTTATGCTAAAATGAGAGCGAAGTGTTTTTTTGAGGTGGTAAAAAATGAAAAAGATTATAACGCAGGACGAGTATTTCTCTCGTCAACCGAAATTAACCTTCATCGATGAGTTAAAAAAGCCTGTTCATAGCATTCCACCACGATTTGACCGAAAAAATTCGGATTCAGGAGAAGTTTCGGCTAACGGCTTATTTATTGATATGCAGTTTCCCGACACCGAGGGTCTGCTCGATACCGTTTTGGAAGATTTTTCCCGATTTATCTCGCTTTGCGGCGCCGAAGGAAATCGTTTCCCCATAATTTTAAAGCAAGGAAAAACCGAATGCTTTGAAAGCTATTATATTGAAATTAATGAAGCCGAATGCGTTATCACTGCTGCCGACACCGAGGGCATTCGCAGAGGCTTAATATATATTGAAGATGAGCTGATAGCCCGCGAGGGGCCTTTCCTTCCGATTGGCAAAATTTATCGCAAGCCCTGGCTTCGCGACAGAATAACCCGAGGCTTTTTCAGCCCCACTAATCGTCCTCCCAAAAACGGAGATGAGCTTTTGGATGATATTGATTATTATCCCGATGAATACCTCAACCGCCTTATGCACGACGGAACGAACGGCCTTTGGATCTATTCAAGCTTTTCGCAGCTTGTCTCTTCCGATATTTTCGAAAATTTCGGCAAGAGCCACGAAAAGCGCATCGAAAAACTAAACCGAGTTATTTCGAGATGCAAAAAATACGGCATAAACGTTTATATTTTTGCAATAGAGCCGTTCCGCCTCACCCCCGAAGAAGCCGAAAAACACCCCGATATGATTGGTCAGGCGGTTAGTGGCGGCTGGAGCTTATGCCCACATTCAGAGCTGACCCAAAAGCACTGCTTCGATGCGGGAGAAAAGCTTTTCACCCTTTGCCCCGAGCTTCATGGATTTATAAGCATTACCGCGGGCGAAAGGCCAACCTCCTGCGCCTCGCCCGAAATATGCACTTGCCCTCGCTGCGCCAATATTCCTCGCGGAAAAATTCTCGCGAAAAATATAGAAAACCTATTTCGCGGAATGCACAAGGCGAAGCCCGAGGCAAAATGCGTCAGTTGGACATATGGTCACAGAGTTTGGCAGGATACGGATATCATCGACTATGTTGAAAGCGCTCCCAAGAACGCTTATCTTTTGCAGAATTTTGATGACCGAGGCTTCGAAAAGCAATTAGGCCGCGAAAGGCAAGCAATGGATTATTGGCTTTCCTATATTGGCCCTTCAGAGCTGTTTAATATAACTGCCGATGCCGCCAAAAATAATAACAAACACCTTTGGGCGAAGATGCAGATTTGCTGCTCGCATGAAATTGCGACCCTCCCCTATATCCCCTCCCCAGGGCACGTTTTCGGCAAGCTCCAAAAGGCAAAGGAGCTGCTCGTTGAGGGCATTATGGAAAGCTGGTTTTTCGGGAATTACCCCTGCTTTATGAGCAAGGCTGTTGGTGATCTCGCTTTTTGCGAAAAAATAGAAGATGAAAAAACCTATTTAACAAGACTGGCTTCCATAACCTTCGGAAGGACTGCCGCCGAAAAAATAGTTAAGGCTTGGCAAAAATTCAAAGAGGGATATAGCCAATACCCAATAAACATAATGTTCAGCTATTATTCCCCCGCGCATGACAGCGTTGTTTGGGAGCTTTCGCTGAAGCCCAAGAATCTGCCCCCCTCTCGCTCCTGGCTTCTTCTCGACAAGCCTAACGGAGACCGCCTTTGCGACTGTCTTTTAACCTCCCACACCCTCGATGAAGCCATAACTCTTTTCTCCTCGATGGAGGAAAGCTATACACTTGCCTTAAACGAACTCAAGGCGCTCGAGGGCTCGTCATTTGATAACCTGCTTTCCGTTTCAAACGCGCTTTTCATCTTATGCAAAAGCACCCTCAATATCCTTCACTTTTATAAGCTCAGAGATATGCTCGGATGTGGCGAAGGAGAGCCTCACGAAATTCTGTCCAAAATGCGAAATATCGTTCTTTCGGAAATGGAAGAATCGAGGGCTATGATAGCCCTTTGCAAAAAGGACGGGCGGCTTGGATACCATTCCGAGGCTGAAGGCTATAAATTCTTCCCCGAAAAGCTTGAGCACCGCATAAAAACCCTCGAGGAGCTTTTAGATACAGAATTTAAAGAGGTTGAAAAGCGAATAGCCGATGGGCTTGCTCCCCTCGAATATTATCTCGGAATTGAGGAAGACTGCAAACACTCATACGTGATAAAAAGCGCTTCTATAGACGATGCTTATTGGGAGCCTCTTTCGAATGACACGAGCGCTTTCCGAATCGCCGTTACCGAGCAAGACGTTATAATTGATTTGCGAAGCGAGAATCTCGGCGATTTTCATATTCAGCCCGAATTTCGCCTTTTCGAGGTTTTTGTGGGAATAAAGGTAACGCTCCTCGCCGAAGGAGAATGTAAGCTCTATCCACTTTTCGGGAAAGAGCATTGGCCCACGTTCAAGCCCGAGCAAGAAGAAAAAGCGCTATCGATGTGGAGACTCGAAGCGTTACCACTGGATGAAGAAGGGCGCTATGGTGCAAGGCTGAAAATCTCTAAAAAAGATGCTAATCTAAGAGATAACGCGCCATTTAAAATTTCTATAACACATAATTATAAAACTACTAACCAAAACGTTGACAAGTCTGACGGCTGGCAAACAGCAGTTTGGGAAACCGAGCCAAATGAAACCCGAACGCTCGGGAAATGGCAAATTTCACCCGGCTGCTTCGGATGGGTCAAATTTCAATAACAAAGGAGAAGATAAAAATGAAAAGATTTCCTAATAAATCGAGGGTTTGTTTTGTCGGCGACAGCATTACAAACTGCAACCTTTTCGTTGCGCATATTGCAGGATATTATAAAGAGAATTTCCCCGAAGCGATGGTTGAATTTTACAACTGCGGAATTTCGGGCGCAAGCCTTTTTACCACCCTCGCGGTTTTCGACGAGGACATCCTCCCCTTCGAGCCTACTCATATCGTTTTGATGATTGGCATTAACGATTCCGCAAGGCATTATCTCGAAGGCGAACACGCGGACCGCTACGACGGAATGACCGCTGCATTTGAGCGCTATAAGAAAAATCTTTCCGCCTTTTGCGAAAGGGTTAAGAACCTTGGCGCAGAGCTTATTATATGCACCCCGACCCCCTATGCCGAATATATCGAATCCGATATAGAGCCCCTTCGCGGCGGCGCGGCGATGATGCTGGGATATTGCGAATATTTAAAGACCTTCGCTAAAGAAAATGGTTATACCCTTTGCGATTTCCATTCCTATATCACCCGCGAGCTGACATTATCCTCCGAGCCGCTTTACAGCCCTGACCGCGTTCATCCTCTTCCTTTAGGGCACTATTATATGGCGAAATGCTTTCTCGCTTTTCAGGGCTTCGAATTGGATAAAAAAGAGCTGCCCGAATGTATTCTTCCCTGGCATAGCGCCGTTTGCGAGCTCAGAAACACCATCGCAACCGAGCGTTTTATTCTTAACGATAATTTTTCTACGACCGATGAAGAAAGAATGGCGGCTATATTAGAATTTGCCAAAAACCCGAAGGATGGCCCGCATAAAGAGTATTTCACTTCACTGGCTGTTGCCTACCCCGAAAGAAAGCGCAAGCAAAAAGAAAATTTAGAGTTTGTTAAAAACTTTATGAAGGGAAATTTATAATAAAAAACGGAGGAAAACCTCCGTTTTTTTATTAAAACAAGCGATGCTTTATTTTATTCTCTGCGCTCTTAATTTTTCCTTTTGTTCGCTCGAAATTCTATAACTTTCTATGCCCTTTTGGATTGTTTTATTATGAACCCAAAGGGGCAATTTTTTATTTTCTATATATGGAAAAATGCTATCCCAACGTTTTGACAGCGCAGTTGCAAAATACCAGGCTATCATCATATTAACATAATATTCTTCCGATTTTATTTGGGAAATCATTTCAGGAAAAGCATCTTGAAAATTTTCATCTAAAAACCAAACCATTAATGCCTCTATTCCGAATCTGATAACGTAGGGCTTATCCGATTTTAGCCATTTTTTGATTTCGGGCAATAGTTTTTCGGGGTGTTTTTTGAAAACTTTCGGTCTTAAACCATCGCAGGTTGCCCAATTATCAATATACGGCAGGAAGTTTTCAACCGCCAAAAGGCAAGATTCAAAATCCTTTATCTCTGAAATTAGAAAGGAATGAAGATTATTTTCTTCATAATATTTATGGGGAAGCTCCTTTAAAAACTCCTGAGCCTCGTTTGTTCCGCCCAGTTTTTTAGCAAGGTTTCGGAGTCGGGGCGTTCTTACACCTATGACGGTTTCCTTATCAATAGTTGGCATAAGAGCAGAATGAAAATCTCGGTATTTAAGGTCCTGTAAAGAAAAAAGTTCTTCCTTTATCAACTGCATTTTAGATACCTCCTTCAACCTTTACAAATCATTTTACAGCAATTTTTATGCCTTGTCAATCAGTTGAAGCCTCTGCCCATAACCTCGCTCGCCTCTAAAATAACCGAAAACGCCTCAGGATCATATTCCTTAACGGTTTTTCTGAAATCTGCCGACTGCCTTTTATAAAGCGCACAGATTATAAGAGTTTTGTTCTCTCCCGAAAAGCCTCCGAGCGCCGAAATTTCACTAACGCCTCGCCCTAAATTCGCGAATATCCCACGTTTTATTTCTTTCGGTTTTTTAGTTATAATAAAAGCAATTTTTCCTCCCTCGTCGGATAGCATTTTATCTATAATATAGGTTGAAACAAGAACGTAGATAACGGAATAAAGCGCAGATTCTATATCCCCTTTTATGAGAGCAGATGCGCCAATTATAATGCCGTCCATAATAAGAATAAGTCTGCCTATGGGGAAATACGGATTTTTTAAGCGCAGAAGCTTGGCGGCAATATCCGTACCACCGCTTGTTCCTCCCCTTAAAAATATCATCGACATTCCGATTCCAACAAAAACTCCTCCCGCAAGCGCACCTATCATTTTATCTGTTGCAAGGGCGCCGAAAAGCGAAAAAACGTCTATTAAAACCGATGACAAAAGCACCGATATAAAGGTTTTTGCAATAAGGGTTTTGCCAAGCTTGAAAGCCCCGATAATTACCAACGGAAGGTTTAAAAGAAAAACCAACGAACCAACAGGAAGAGGCAAAAAAAGAGAAACAACAGTTGCAACGCCCGCTATTCCGCCCGGAGAAATTGAAAGCGGTTCCAAAAAGGTTGCAAATCCAAAGGAAAACAGAGCAGAACCTATACTTAATAACGCAAAATCCGAAATAAAATTTTTCATATTTCCCACCTAAAAAAAGAGATATTCCCTTTTATTATTGGAAATATCTCTTTTAATTATGAATATTAAATTGAAGGGAAAACAGTTTCCCAAATAACGTCGAAAAGCTCCTCTGCTCTCTTTTCTGCGCCCGAAAGCTTTAAAAACCCGAAAAGTGTTTCGAGTCCCGTTGCCGCATGGTATTGCGCAACGGAGGAATTTTTGGGCGTATTCTTTGTGTGAGAATTTCTGCCTCTTTTAAAAACTGCAAGTTCTTTTTCCGAGAGCATACCCTCGATTGCCTTAAAGCCTTCCGCCTGCGCATTAGCGTTTACCAATTTAACCGAAAGACTATGCAATTCGCCGATAGGACGCTCAATTTCCGACAGTTTGATTCTTGTCAAAAGTCCGAAATAAGCATCTCCTACAAAGGCTAACGTTGAGGCATTTAGAAGAATTTTATCCATTTTTTTCCCCTTATCTCACGTAATCGAACTCAATATCGTAAACACAAACGGTATCGCCCTCGCGAACGCCCATTTCTTCAAGCCTTGCGATAATTCCGCTTGACTGCAAAACTCTTTGGAAATATTGAAGCGATTCATAGTCGTCGGGGTCAACCGATTCAAGAATTTTAAGAAGCCAAGGCGCCTCGATAACGAAGGCTTCATTATCTTTTCTAATCTCAAAAGAATGGGAATTGCGTTCGGTGAAATCCTCCTCAGGAGCGGCTTCAACCTCATATCTCTTAATGGGAGGAAGGGTTACAAGCTCTGCCGCAACCTTATTTATAAGCTCGCTTGTTCCTTCGGCTATTGCAGCCATCATCGGGAAAACCTCATAGCCCAAATCCTCGAAATATTTTTTCAAATCTTCAAGCTCTTCTTCATCACACATATCGCACTTATTAAGAGCGATTATCTGACGACGCAAAGCCAATTCTTCATTGAATATTTTTAATTCATCATTTATCTTTCGGAAATCCTCTTTAGGATCTCTGCCCTCACTGCCCGAAGCGTCCAGAACGTGGACAAGCAAACGGCAACGCTCAACATGTCTTAAAAACTCGTGTCCCAAGCCGGCTCCGGTTCCTGCGCCCTCGATAAGTCCGGGAATATCAGCCATAACGAAAGAACTTTCCTCACCCATTCTGATAACGCCTAAAACGGGAGTGAGCGTTGTGAAATGATAGTTTGCTATCTTGGGTTTGGCTTCCGAAACAACCGAAATCAGGGTTGATTTTCCAACGTTCGGGAAACCGATAAGTCCAACGTCGGCAAGCAATTTCAATTCAAATTTAACGTCTAATTCCTCGCCCGGAATACCCGATTTTGCAAAGCGGGGCACCTGACGGGTTGAAGTTGCGAAATGGCTGTTTCCCCAACCGCCTTTACCGCCCTTTGCGATAACGATAGGTTCATCGTCGGAAACGTCGGCTAAAATTCTGCCCGTTTCGAAATCTCTGACGAGGGTTCCTCTCGGAACTTTTATTATAAGGTCCTCTGCGCTTTTTCCATAGCAACGGTTTGCCTTCCCGTTTTCTCCGTTTTCCGCCTTGTATTTTCTCTTATAACGAAAATCGGCAAGAGTTGAAAGGTTATCATCGGCTTTAAGAACGATGTTTCCGCCTCTGCCTCCGTCGCCTCCGTCGGGACCGCCTGCTGCAACGTATTTCTCTCGATGGAAAGAAACTGCACCGTTTCCGCCGTCGCCCGCTTTTAAATGAACTCGCGCTGTATCGACGAACATTGCGCTCGCCTCCTTTTTTGGTTTTCGATAAAAAACGCGGCCAAAGCTATTAAAGCTCGACCGCGTTTATCTTTACATAATAAAGATTACTGCTCAACTGCGTATACGCTAACCTTTTTGCGGTCGCGTCCTACACGCTCAAACTTAACCTTACCATCGATAAGGGCGAAGAGAGTGTCATCAGAACCGAGGCCAACATTGTTGCCGGGATGAATGTGAGTTCCTCTCTGGCGAACGAGAATGTTACCTGCCAAAACGAACTGACCGTCGGCACGCTTAACACCGAGACGCTTTGATTCGCTATCACGGCCGTTCTTTGTTGAACCCATACCTTTTTTATGAGCAAAACGCTGAATATTAATCTGAAGCATTTATTACACCTCCGAAATTATCTTGATTGATTTTTTATACTGCTTGGAAAGCTCTGTTAAATGAAGCTTTAAACCTCTTAATATCGTTTGGCTCTCCTCCTTCTTCGAGATAACGCGAACGGATAAAACCTCGCCATCATCCGAAGCATCAATGCTCGCACCCACTATTTCAGAAAGGGTGTTCGCCGAGAGATAAACCGCCGACGACACTGCTGCGCAAATTATTCTGCCCTCGTTATCATCGGAGCTTACGGTACCATGACCCGAGGCTTCAAAGCCTTCTATGGGATCGGTTCCGAAAAATTTAACGGTTATCATATTATTAGCCTATTTCGTCGATACGAACTTTAGTGTAGGGTTGTCTGTGGCCGAGTTTTCTTGCGCTACCCTTCTTGGGTTTATAGGTGAAAACTGTTACCTTCTTGCCCTTACCATTCTTAAGAACGGTTGCTTTAACGCTTGCACCCTCAACATAGGGAGCGCCTGCTGTGAACTTTCCGTCCTTATCGCTTAAAGCTACAACCTTATCGAAGGTTACTGCGCTTTCAGCTTCTGCTTGAAGCTTCTCAACGAAGATCTCGCTTCCGATTTCAACGCGATACTGCTTTCCGCCGGTTTCAATAATTGCATACATTTCCTTTTGGCACCTGCCTTAATATTAGTCTCGCTATTTAGTAGGTGAAGCCGAAGCTTTCTTTATTTTAGGGCGCAAAAACCCCTTGAACCCACAATATGCGGCTTAACTATTATATCATAATTTTTCCTTTTGTCAAGAACTTTTTTTATTCCGGATTATTTTTTGCAAAACATCAAATGGTTTTCCCCTGATTTTAAGGTCTCTTTTCCTCGCGAAAGACGATAACCCTTCGGCACAATCAGTCTCGCTTTAATCGAACCTGGAACCGTAACCGTCATCGAGAGCATAACGTCGGTCTTTTTATATTTAAGGGAAACCTTCTCCCCAAAAATCGTTTCATAAGCCTCAACATTATTGAGAATATCTGCAAATTGGGGGGCAATTACAACACTTTTGCAAGACTCAACCTGAATACCCGCCAAATGGCGCATAAACACGGCAATAATATCTCCCCAGAAATGATGATTAAAGGAATCGGGAGTTGGAGCATCATCAAAGCTATCAACTCGGTTTCTGAAAGGAAAGAAGGCTTCAAAAAGAGATGTTGCGCCTTGATCTATCCAGCATTTAAAGCTTGGGGGTTCGGGATTAAGCATCATTTTAAGAGCCAAATCAATCTTGCCGCATTCGGCTAAAACTCGGAATATAGCCCTATTTCCGAGAACGCCAAAGCTAATTTTATCTTCGTTTTTATGGATTATATTCTCTAATCTTTCGCAAGCCTTAGAACACTCGCTTTCATCGAACATACCATAATAAATCGCCATAGCATAAGTTGTTTGGCTTGGATATTTCAAAGATAAATCCTCATTCATAAGGCTGTTTCTGAAGGATTTTTTGAGGTCTTCCGAAAGCTTTTGGGCAAACTTTGCCGATTCATCATCGCCGATTGTCTTAAAAAGAATAGCCGCGATATCGCAAAGGTTTTTGCAAGTTATTGTATCTGTATATTGAAGCTCTTCGGTTATTTCATATTGCGGGAAGTCGGAATGGCACCAATCGCCAAGCCCATAATGCAGAAGCCCAAGTTCATCTCGCTGAGTTTCCATATATTTTAAATATCTTAGAAGATGCGAGCGCCCTTCGGAAATAATCTCTGAGTCGCCCGTATATTGATAAATGCGCAACGGAAGCTCAAACATAACAATATCCCAAGCGGGACCATTGCCCCATTCGAAGCCCCAATCATGCGTTGGAACAATTCCGGGAATAGTTCCTTCCTCGTTTTGCGCTTTAAATATATTTCTTAGCCATTCCTTCAAAGATTTTGCGCAATCAAGATAAATCAGATGCTGCTCCGCGCTCAATGCAGCATCGCCTGTCCAGCCGTTTTTCTCGCGATGAGGACAATCTGTTGGAAAATAGATAAAGTTTGCGCGGTTGCTTCTCATAGTTGCATCAAAAAGCGCATTTAATGAAGCATTATCGCATTTAAAATCAGAAATTTGCTCAAAAGAACTGCTCATTTCATAAAATGTCAGCAAATCGGGGGTTGCCTCGGCTTCGGTTATTCCTATAACCTCAACAAAGCGGAAGCCATGATACGTAAAATGAGGCATATACTTCTCTTTTGAACCACCCTTTAAAATATAGCAATCCTTATGCATCCATTCGTTATAGCTCACATTTCTGACATCCAATTCGCCGTTTCTAAGAAGTTCGCCATAACGAAGCTCTATTTTTCTGTCTTTGCATCCCTTTATATTAAGTTCGCAAAGGCCCGATGCATTAACCGCAAAATCATATATAAAGCCTTCTTTGCTTTTTAAAATTCTTGCAGGATAATGAACGTCGATAATCCCAATCGGCTCGCAATCGGGAATTCTCGGCTCTCCCAACGGAGCATCGGCAGGGATTACGCTTCTCCAAGAGCTATCATCAAAGCCCGAATTTTTCCAACCTTCTATTTCAAGCCTCGCATCATAATGCTCGCCCGAATGAAACTCTTCAAAAGTTATGGGGCTTTCAATGCATTTAAGGGCCGAAGCATCGAAAAGCTGATTGCCATCAATTTCCATAGATAGCGCAACCTTAGGAGCAGAACGGTCAGGTTTGATTGAAAAATCCCATTTTTCTATGCTCGGATTCAAAAATCCGTTGCCAAGCAAAACTCCCAAGACGTTCTCGCCCTCGGTTAAATATTCGCTCAAATCATAATTATCATAATAAACATAATGATTAAGATTTGAACGATAAGGCGCCATAAAGCCCTTTGTTATATTATTCCCATTGAGATAAACCTCATAATATCCCAAGCCGCAAATCGTTAGCTCTGCGGTTTTTGGCAGAACCGACAAATTGAAGCTTTTTCTGAATTGCGGATTGGCAACGTGGGATTCATAAGTGTTATATTCCTTTGTTGCCGCAAAGAAGGACCTGGAAAAAATCATATATAAAACTCCTAGTTTATTAGGCTATTCTGATAATGGAGATTCCATATTCTCCCGAAGGAATTTCAGCTTTAACTGCGAGCATATCGCCCGATTTTGCAGTTTCGGGAATCTTTACGATTCCGTTTTCAAGCGTTGCACCCTTGATAAGAGATTTCGAAATAGAATATTTAATTTCCATTTCTGCAGGAGCGTCAATAAGGCTTGCGCCGATTGCGATTTTATCCCCTGCTTTTGCCTTTATATCAACGTTATCCATTATAACCTGAGTGATAGGCTTAACGGTTGTATAAACCACCAAGGAGTAGCCTAAAGGAAGGGTATCATCGATAAAGCTATCGACCTCGAAGGTTTTATCAACGGGAGGAACTATAAGATTGCCCTCGCCTTTTTCGTGTCTTTGATAAACGTGGCGATAGAAGGTTTTGCCTATTTCCTTATCAAGCTCGATTCTTATATCATTCTCCCTATCGCCCTTTGATTCAACGCAGACGGTATATTCTCCGTTTTTATAAAAAGCATTAAGGCGAACTGTATCGGTTTCTGTTGAAAATTCGGTTTTAAGAGCTTGACAATGGTCGGGGATATAGTTGTTGAGAAGGCACATTTCATAAAATGCCTCTCCCGATTCTGCTACGTTGTTTCCATAAGGAAGGAAGCCCCAATAGAAGCGAGTTTCATCCATATCAGAGGGAGAGTTCACCCAATTAAGCGGGTCAACGAGCGGAGCGCCGCCCAAAACCCAGATGAAGGCTCCCGAAAGGCCATGATTTGCGCCGCCCAGGATATTGCAAACGTGGTTAACGTCCCAGGACAAGCGTTTTCTGTGATTATTTCCAAACTCCGTTAACAATACGGGCTTTCCATCCGAATGGGGTTTAAGCTCTTTTTCGCACCAATCGCAAATTTCCTCATAGGAAAGCTCATATTTATGAACCGTGTGGCGAGAGAAGGTTTCGGGAATCAGCAAATTAAGCTTATCCATAATGGGAGAGAAAGAAACGCATTGCTCCGCGCCCCATATTTCAACCATACCCTTCAAGGGTCCCTCATCTATAAAATGCTTGGCATATTTAGCCATCATCGCCCAATAAGCAATGGGATCGCCTTGCATTGCATAGTCGTAGTGTCCCGAATTGTTAACGACGTCGTCAACCTCATTATAGAAGCCAAGATATTTAACGTTGTCGCAGCCCTTTTCGAGAATGAGATATTCTAAAGTTGCGGTAGCGGCTTTTCCATAATTATAAAGGTCGGCAGGGGCGGCGCAATGTCTTTGCTCGGGAGTTATGCCACCTATTGCAAACCAGTCCTGCACCTTTGAGCCAACCTTCCAGCCGAAGTCGAGCTCAACCTCAACCCCCGCATCGCGGAAAGCCTCGCAGAATTTAACTGCCGACTGCATTTCGGCATTATCGAATTGCCAATCACCCGAAACGTATTGCTCGAGAGTATCGACAACCCAATCTATCTGGAACCACATTCTGATGCAATGGGGCTTGGATTTCATTATATGATGCTTTTCAAGCTCCCAATAAACCTCGTTGTAGCCCTCTCTGATGCCAAATTTCGAAAATACCGTTGGGAAACAGTTACATCCCGGTCCGATATAATCCTTTTCCAATATTTCATTGGTGTTGACGCAGCCTATTATTTTCTCGCTGTCCGAAATAACGGTATCGAGCTCGGCGCCTTTTTTAACAAGCGCCTTCATATCCTCGGTTTCAACTACGGGGAAGGATAATTCAACTATTTTTTCATTATTATAGCTATTATTTTCGCTAATTTTAAAATCAATTTTTTTGCCTTCGCTTGCAAGCTCCAAAACCTCTATATTTCTGCCAACGAGATAGAGCCTTCCTATAACGCCCGGATTGAAGCTCAGCTCTATATCGCTCTCGGCTCGAAGAAGCTCATCCTCAAAAAAGGCTCTGCCCGAAGTGAGGTTTTCGGAATTTCCGATATAGTCTCCTTTGATGCAAACGTCCGCTTCTTTGAGCATATCGTTTGCGCCCAATAAATCGGAGAGCATAAATTTCGCTGTATTTTCTTTATTAAAAAGAGCAATTCTCGAAATTCTGGCAATTTCATCATTCGGGCATCCCGAAATTATTTTGATTCCGAAATATCTTGCGCTTCCCTCAACCTGATAGAGCTTATCTATATAATAAGCTCCCGCGCCTCCTCGGTCTTCTTCGGCGCCGCGGAAATATTTATCAACCATATTTTGGGGCTTATAGAGACTTTCTCTATCATTTGAAGCATAAATTTCGAAATCGGAGATCATGTGATTGCCCTGCTCTCGGGCATAACCCGAAATGCAAACCTGCTCTATTTCCTTCGTTTCGCCCAAATCATAGGTCAGGCTAAAGGGCGCGCCCCAGATATCGACGTGTTGTTTTATCCTTTTATCATCAACTAAAAAATCGAAGTTGTGCTCGCCAAAATCCTTTTCGATTTCAACGATTACTTCTTCATTTCCAAGAGGGGTTAACTCGGGGCGAAGCCCGCTTAAAAGATTTCTTCCGAGTGCTTTTGCATCGGTTATTCCAATGCAACAGAATTTATTTTCCAAGCATTTTAAACTCATATCTTTATTCCTCCTAAACTATTCTGATGATGGAGATTCCATATTCGCCCGATGAAACTTCGGCTTTAACTGCGAGCATATCTCCCGCCTTTGCGGTTTCGGGAATTGAAACAACTCCGTTTTCAAGCGTTGCGCCCGAGCAAAGGGATTTTGAAATAGAATACTTTATCTCCATCTCGGCAGGAGCATCGAGAAGGCTTGCGCCAACCTTGATTTTTTCGCCCGCCTTTGCCTTTATATCAACCTTATCCATTATAACCTGAGTTACAGGCTTCATAGTTGTATAAACAACCAAGGAATAATCAAGCGAGAGTGTATCCTCGATAACGTTATCTATCTCCATAACCTTATCAACAGGATGGATAATGAGGTTGCCCTCACCTTTCTGCCTTCTCTTGTAAGTATGACGATAGAAGGTTTTTCCGATATGTTTATCGAGTTCAATCCTAACGTTATTCCGGTTGTCGCCCTTGCTCTCAACAACAACCGTATATTCGCCCTCTTTAGAAAATGCGTTTATACGAACGTCTTTAAAGTCACCGTAGAATTCGCTCTTTAACGCTTTGCAGTGCTTGGGCAAATAATGGTTGAGAAGGCATAATTCATAGAAGCTTTCTCCGCAATCCTCTAAAGTTTCGGCAATCGGGAAAAATGTCCAATGCTGATAGCTGTTGTCGGAATCCTTGCCCGCGTGCATCCAATTAAGAGGATCAACGAGCGGAGAGCCTGCCATAACCCAGATGAATGCGCCCGAAATACCATGATTTGCGCCTGACAAAAGATTGCAAACCGTGTTCATATCGTAAGACGCAGTTGTTCTGTATGAATTACCGAACTCGGTTAAAATAACAGGTTTTCCTCCGTTATGGGGTTTAAATATCTCCTCGCCCCATTTGCAAACCTCATCATACGTTAAAGCATATTTATGAACTGTATGGCGAGCAAAAGCATCGGGAATAAGGATATTCATTCTGTCCATAACCTTTTCATGGCCCGAGCATTCCTCAGCCGCCCATATCTCAACCTGGCCCTTTAAGGGAGATCTATCAAGGAAAGCCTTGGTATATTTTGCCATCGCAGCCCAATAAGCAAGGCCATCACCATGCATTGCATAGTCATAATGTCGGCTTGAATCGGGATGGGGAGAAACTTCATTATAGAAGGTTATATATTTAACGTTATCGCAGCCCTTTTCGAGAATGAGATATTCGAGGGTTGCAACTGCTGCTTTACCGTAATTGTAAAGGTCGGAAGGGGCGGCGCAGTGCTTCTGTTCGGGAGCAACGCCACCGATTGAGAACCAATCCTGAACCTTTGAGCCTACCTTCCAGCCGAAGTCGAGTTCAACCTCAACTCCCGCTTCTCGGAAAATTTCGCAATATTTAACTGCAGACTGCATTTCGGGATTTTGGAACTGCCAATCGCCCGAAACATACTGCTCTAAAGTATCAACAACCCAATCAATCTGGAACCACATTCTGATACAATGAGGCTTTGCCTTCATTATATGATGCTTTTCGAGTTCCCAATAAACCTCGTTATAGCCCTCTCTTTTTGCATAATCTGAAAAAGCGTTCGGGAAAACGTTACAGCCTGCGCCGATATAGTCGTTATCTATAACCTCTTTGGTTTTAACGCTCGCTTTTCTAAGCTCTGTATTTCCGAAAATAAGGTCGAGAGAAGCGCCTTTTTTGATTTCAATACAGAAATCAACGTTATTTTGTTCAGAAAAGATAAGCTTGGTTATTTGCCTTGACTTAAATGAATCCGTCTTCTCAACTTCAAATGCGATTTCCTCGCCGTTGGCAACGAGTTTTCCTATCTCAACGTCTTTGCCGACGATATAAATTTCTTTTGCCGACAAAATATTTTTGAATATAAGCTTGCTATCCTCTTTAACCTCAACCGCTTCTTCATCTAAAAGCGCTCTGCCGTTTGTCAGGTCTTCAAGGTTGCCTTCAACCTCGCCTTCAACGGATGGAATCAGTCCCTTGAATGTGTCGGCAACCTTTAAGCTTTCCGGCATCATATAAGTGGCGGTGTTTTCTGCGCTGAAAAGAGCAATTCTCGAAATTCTTGCGATTTCATCTGAATGGCAAGCCTCAAGAATCTTAACGCCGAAGAATCTTGCTTCGCCTTCAGCCGAGAAGATAACGTTTCTGCTTGGAATTGCGCCCTCGCCTATTGATACGTCTTTTTCACGATAATATTTTGCAACCATATTTTCGGGAGCATACAAATCCTCCTCGTTTTCGCTCGCATACAACTCAAAATTATGGAGCATATAGTTGCCCGCATGCCATATAGCATAACCCGAAATACAAACCTTATCTATTGCAACGGTTTTGCCCATATCGTATGTAAGACTAAAGGGTGCGCCCCAGATATCAACGTGTTGCCATATTTCATTGTCATCAACGAGATAGTCTATATTATTCTCGTCGTATTTCTTCTCAATTTCAATCGCAAAATCATCTGATTCGCAAGAAATTTTCGGTCTTTTGCCCGAAAGAATATTAGCTCCGAGACTTCTCGCTTGCGACACTTCCATTGAGATGAATTTTTCATCAAATAACTTTAACTTTTTCATAATTTTCTCTCCATTTATCAGTTTTTTTCACTATAACACAGATATTAAAAAAATGCAAGAAATTTTGTGTTATTTTTTCACTCTTTGCAAAATAGTACCATGTTCGCAAAACGATTTCAATATAAATATTCCACGAACTTGTGTAAATTGGTTAGTTTCCTGTGTTTTAAAAAGAAAAAAGGTCTGAAATGCGCTCCTTTTGAAACACATTTTAGACCTTTAAAAATTATAATTTAGTTGCCTAATGATTTTTTGATGCTAACCGAAACGTTATCGTCAAAGCAAGAGAAAATTTTCTCGATTTTTTCTTTTTCAGGTTTCTTTGTTATGAGGCTTATAGCGGGCACCAATATGAGGCTGGCAAGCATAACCAAAGCGCCTGAATAGAGCGAATTTCTGAACACGAAGCCGAATATAGCGTCGGTCGGCATAGGAATAACGCCAATCGATATAAGAAGTTGTAGGATTTCAACTCCCGTTCCGAAAATAAAGGCAACAAGGCAGGCAGTTTTGGTTGTTCCCTTCCAATATAAACCATAGAGGAACGGAGCTAAAAATGCGCCCGCCAAAGCGCCCCACGAAACGCCCATCATCTGCGCTATCATAGCAAAGCCGGTTGCATCTTTTATGATGGCAAGCGCCGCAGAAATTGCAATAAAGAACATTATAAATATTCTCATAATAAGAACTTTTTTCTTTTCGCTAACCTTTTTGTTTTTGAGAACTACGTCGAGCGTAAAGGTTGAGCTTGACGCCAAAACAAGACTCGAAAGGGTTGACATAGAAGCCGCAAGCACAAGAACTATAACTATCGCAATTATGGCTTCGGGAAGCTCCGAAAGCATGGTTGGAATAATTTTATCGAAGGCAAATTCGGGAGTTCCTTCCAAAGGCAATTTGTCAGCATAAAGTCTTCCGAAACCGCCTATGAAATAGCAACCACCCGCAACGATTATTGCGAAAACCGTTGAAATAATCGTACCTTTTTTGATTGCGTCCTCATTTTTGATTGAATAGAATTTACCAACCATCTGAGGAAGTCCCCAAGTTCCGAGCGAGGTTAAAATTACAACTATCAAAAGATAAATAGGTTGAGTTCCGAAGAAGGAGGCAAAGGCGCCTTGCTGACCCAGAGAATCAGCATAGGGTGATTCGAGCAAGGAGAGTTCGCGAACGGCGTTTGTGAGTCCTCCGTTGTCTATAATAACCGCCGCAATAACGGCGATTATTCCGCCGAGCATAATGATTCCCTGAATAAAGTCGTTGATTGCAGTTGCCATATATCCGCCATAGATAACGTAAACAGCAGTCAAAACCGCCATAACTATGATGATAACCCAATAAGGAATGTTAAAAGCGATGTTAAAAAGGCTCGAAAGACCGTTGTATAACGACGCTGTGTAAGGGATTAAAAAGACGAAGATTATAACCGATGATAAGGTTTTGAGAAGCTTTGAAGAATAGCGTTTCTCAAAGAAATCGGGCATTGTTTTACTGTCTATATGTTGAGTCATAACCCTTGTTCTGCGCCCCAAAACGCTCCAGGCAAGCAAAGAACCGATAAAGGCATTTCCAAGCCCTATCCAGGTTGAAGCAAGGCCGAAGTTCCAGCCGAACTGACCCGCATATCCAACGAATATAACCGCTGAAAAATATGAGGTTCCGAAAGCGAAAGCAGTTAGCCAAGGGCCAACGCTTCTGCCGCCTAAAACGAATCCGTCAACGTTCACTGCACTTTTTCTCGTATAATAACCAACGCCTATCATAAGCCCGAAAAAGCATACGAGCAAAATCGCCGTTATTATAACCATTGTTGTTCCCATTAAAATTCCTCCTGAACAAAAAAATAACGCCCTTCCGAATCTTTCTTTAAAAGATACAGAGGGCGTGATTAACTAAAAACACGCGGTACCACCTCTTTTCGCCCGAAATACTTCGAGCCTCAAGCGAAACAGCCATCACTGTTTCGAGCCTTTAACGGGGCTCATTCGTTACGCCTTTGAAGCGCACGGCTCACGATAGGTAATTCAGTTTTCCCACCCTTGGCATTTTCCAGCACCAATGCCTCTCTGTGAAGGGGAATCAGGTAAACCTACTCGTTATCGGTCATAGCCTTTATTTTAAGCAGTTCCGATATTTAATTTTCTTTGATGTTGACATTATAACACTTTAAAGCGTTAAAGTCAACCCCTTTTTAAAAAAATTTTGCTTTGTAGCCTTTTTTTGATTGATTTTCTCATCAAATGTGGTATTATCTATATAATGAAAGTCATTAAAGCCAAGGAGAAATTAAATGGATATTCAAAGTTTTTTAAAAAGACTCGGAATGGAAAATACAACCCCTCAAAAAAGCCTCGAATTTTTAAAGGAACTTCAATATAATCACGTTTTGAAGATACCTTATGAAAATATAGATATTTTAAATTCCCACCCGCTCGACCTCTCCCCCGAAGCGCTATATAAAAAGATAGTTTTAAATAAAAGGGGCGGTTATTGCTTCGAGGTCAACGGACTTTTATCGGCATTTTTAAAGGAGTTGGGCTTCGAGGTTTTTGATTTCGGCGCACGCTTTTTAAGAGACCAAAAAATTCTCTCTTTCAGAAGACACCGTGTTGTTGGGGTTAAATTAGACGGCGAAATCTATATCCTCGACGTTGGAATCGGTCAAAAGGCGCAAAAGCACCCCTTAAAGCTTGAAGCAGGTCTTATCCAGGAGCAGTTTTCGGAGAGTTATAAATTCGAGAAAAACTCGCAAGACGAATGGGTTTTATATGACCTGCATAAGGGCGAATGGCGAGAGTTTTATTCATTTTTCGAGGATAACTGGCTAGATGTCGATTTTGAGCCGGCAAGTTTTTATTGCGAAAAGCATCAAAACTCGGTGTTTAATAAGGACTATATGCTCGCCATTAAAACTCCAACAGGAAGAAAATCCCTCAACGGCAGAGATTTCAAGATTTTTGAAAACGACGAGCTTATATATATGGAAGAAAACCTCTGCGACGCAAGATTAAAGGAGATTATAGAAAAAGAATTCGGCATAATATTATGAGTCGACCGACAATCCCAAAGAAAACGCTCATAAAAAACTATTGATTTTTTCAAAATTTGTGGTATATTATATAAGGTAATCAACGAAACGCATAAAAACGCAAAACGTTAGATTGCTAAAATTTAATAAACCATGCGGATATGGCGAAATTGGCATACGCGCTAGATTCAGGTTCTAGTCGGGGCAACTCGGTGCAGGTTCAAGTCCTGTTATCCGCACCATAACGGGTGTCGATATAGGAACTGAGGGTTCTTTATATCGCACCCGCTTTTATTTTGCCTATTTTTATCCGCAGTTGTCTAAATCGGATACGTATGTTATATCTACGCCTTTACGAGTCTGCAACGTGATTTGAGGAATTGGTATTTCAATTTCTTTCGGTATCTCTATAGAACCGATACAATTGTAAAATATGTCAATCCGTTGAGTTTGCTTACCGATTAGAGAAAGCCTTTTAATTAAAGTACACCGTATCTCCAAGTATATAAAGGTACATTAAGTTTCTTTCGATTGCACAAACGACACAACAACAAAATGCAACCTTTGAAATAAAGGTTGCATTTTGCGTTATACATTAAACCGGCACACATCATTGTGATAAAACTTCAGATCCAGTAACTTGAGCCATTTTACAAACGTAATGGTTGAATCTTAAAATGCCCATTATCGTAGGAATTGTAAGAATCATAGAAGAAACAATTAAAAAAATAAAAATGTACAAATTATAAGTGCAAACAATGTGAAACACTATGGTGAAAACTGCGACGACAACAACTATAATTTTGTTAATTCCAATTACTTTTTTTGAAATACAAGGAGTGATGAGACTTTCGTTATCAATTTCATTCGATTCAGCACGCTTTTTAGTTTGTTTGTAAACCTTACGACTGTTTCGCAACATAAATATTTTCAAAACGATATTGTAAAGGCTGGGCAAGCCAACGCACAATATGGAAAACAAAAGTAACGGAAGGGTGTTTTTATAATATTCCATACCGTAATAATAGATGTACTCATCCCCGTGCATAATAGTACTCATGTATGGGTCCATAGCCCACAGTAGCAAAACCACACCCAAAATTGAAATCAAAAAATAAATAGAGTATAAAAGAAAAAACAATTGAGAGATATAGAATCTCAAGAATCCGCGTTTGATATTATTCATTTTAAATACCCCCTGAAACAACGGCTTCATCTAGGGGATGGAATGTACTCTTGAAAAACTCCTTAATCACATCATCATTTGCCTTTTCGTTATAAGTATAAAATTGTATCAGAACATTATAATATTCGTATTTTAAATAAAGAACTGTAGTTGCTCCAGACCTCCCGTCTTCAACTAAAGGTAGTGTTTTTACCGTTGCAGCTTTATGTTGTTCATTTAAAAATTCCAGGTCAATTTCGTATGCTTCTCCGTCAGTTGTCTCTATGCCGCTTTCTATTAAACCTTCTTGAAGGAAGGTAAGCATTTCCTTGGCAGATTTATCTTTAAGTTTATCAAATTTATCTGTTTTAAGCACATTGATATTTAACGTTAAATCTTTAGTATGCCCTGTGAATGCGATTATTTCATCTGAATGATTTTTTGGATTTTGTATTTGCCATTCTTCTGAAAACTCGCACTTGAATCCAAAAAACTCATTTTGATACGTTCCGCCATAATAATATTCACTATCTGCCTCTGCGTGACTATCCAGCGGAGTGAAAGCACCTCTAATATCTAAATTACCACTTTTGCACCCGGTGAAAAGTAAAATTGTCACCATAAGAACAGCCACAACTCCAATGTGTTTTTTCATAATTTCCCTCCTGTTTTTATGTCAACATAATACAAAGCCACATATCATACTATCACAAGCAACAGACATAGGTTGCTTTAAGTTTAATCTATCATATATTTAAACACATGTCAACTTATATTTCAATTGTCACCATTTAGAATGTAGACTTCTTGTCTTTAACAAGTATTGTTTTTCAAGTGCGTATCAAAGCTCGCCGATGGGGAGGGTCGGGTCCATTGGGGCTTGACGCTCAAAAGAGGTTGTCATCTGATACGGCACACCCGTTTTGGCGCTTTCCATAATCCCCGTCATAGCTTCTAAAACGTGATAAGTTTGCAAATAAGATGCTCTTGGAGTTCTGCCCTGCTCGATTGCGGCGGCGAGGTCGGCTATCCCTAAGGCACGGGAATTTGCGCTATAATTAAATTCGAGCTCAATATTTTCCTCTTTTTTCGTTTCGCCGTTTAAGAAAACCATTCCTCTTTCTCCGGCAAAGCAATTGGGATCGGGAACGAAAAGATTTCCCTTTGTTCCGTAAAGCTGAATACAAGCCTGCTTTGTATCGTAAAGGTCGAAGCTCATCAAAATCGAAACCGTTGCTCCCGAAGAAAACTTCAAGAGGGCTTCATAATGGGTTGGAACGTTCACCGTTATAATTTCGCCCTTATGCGGTTCTGCTGTTACAAGACGAGTTTGGAAGGTCTTTTGCGCAATACCGAAAACGCTTTTTATTTCGCCCAGCAAGTTGGTCAGGGCTGTTATATAGTAGGGGCCCATATCGAGAAGCGGGCCGCCTCCTCGCTGATAATAAAAATCGGGGTCGGGATGCCAGGTTTCAACCCCTCTGCCTGCCATAACGCATCTTCCACCGATAACTTCTCCGAGTTTTCCTTCGTCTATGAATTTTCGACAGGTTTGTATTCCTGCGCCCATAAAGGTATCGGGCGCTCCGCCAATCCACAAGCCCTTTTCCTTAGCGAGTTTTACAAGTTCTTTTCCTTCCTCCCAATCGGCTCCGAGAGGTTTTTCGGAATAGACGTGTTTGCCCGCCAGAAGCGCTCCCTTAGAAACCTCAAAATGCTGATAAGGACGGGTTAAATTAAGAACTATATCAATTTCGGGGTCGGCAAAAAGCTCCTCCATAGTTGCATAAACCTTAGGAATATTATATTTTTTCTGAGCGTTTAAAGCACGTTCAGGTATAAGGTCGCAAAGCGCTATGAGTTTTACATTTTTGAAAATTTTGCTGAAATTTTCGAGATAGATGCCGCTGATACATCCAACTCCAACCATTCCTACATTTAGCATACTTTATTCCTCCAAAATCAGTTTTTTCCATCTGCTGCCCAAAGCATACCTCTTTCCATAAGCAGACAGAGTTGTGGAAGTTTTTCAAATTCGCCGTCGTTATGGCCGAGAGAACAATAGAAGACCCTTCCCTTGCCCCAATATTTGGTCCATACAACGGGCATATCAATAGGTTTATTAACCGAATGATTTCCTTGTGCTACCGGAAAACGAGTTGAGGCTAAAACCTCGATTGCGGGGTCAACAAGCAAATAATATTGCTCTGAGGTTACCTCGAAGCTGTCGATACCTTCGATTATCGGGCTTGTTCCCTTTCGGATATCAACCTTATAGTTTACGCAACCGCCCGGATGAGCGACGAACTGACCTCCCGTTATGAATTGCCATTCGGAAGCAGTTCTGAAAGCATCGCACATTCCCCCGTGGCAACCCGCAATTCCAACACCGCTGCTTATTGCTTCGGACACGTTCTTTGCATATTCCGTTGGGAGCTCTCCCATAGTTACGCAAGGCACGATTAAATCATAAGAAAGGAGCTTTTCAGCATCCTTCAAACAATCAACGCCCTCCACTCTTTCAACCTCGAATCCATTCTTTTCAAGAAATTTTTGAAGTCTTAAAGAAACCTTTTCGGGGTCGTGGCCTTCCCAACCGCCCCAAAACACCAATGCTTTTTTCATTTTTTATCTCCTCCATTAATTAATCAAGGTTGAAAATTCCGCCTTCCAAAGCGCTTCTTGCCGCCAAAATATATTTGGATTTATCCAAAGGATCAACGCTTCTTCTCTTTGAGGTTGCGCCGAGTTCTTTCGGACATTCCTTATAGCTATGAAGCTGAACGCTCATCGTTCCTCTGCCGCTTGTGAAGGTTGCGAGGGTTATGGAATAATCGAGGCTCGACTGAACGGGAATCAGAGCGTTTAAAATCACTCTGTCGCCATCTTGAACGCTGTCTAAAACCTCGCCACGCATTGTAATAACGTCGCTCATAACTCTGCCGACGTGTTCCTGAGGCAAAATAAATCTTGCCGAAAGAATCGGTTCTAAAAGAGTGCTTCCCCCGCGATTAAGACCATCTTGAATCGCCATAGGAGTTGCCACGATAAAATCCAATGGGTGGGTATGCACCAAATGATGCTCGCCGTCGATAAGCTTTATATTAACGTCGGTTACCTGCCAACCCAAACGGCCTTGATTCAGCGCTATTGGGATTGCCTGCTCAACCTGATGCTGATAACGCGCCATTATTTTTTTAACCGGCACCTCGGAAGAAAAGGTTACTCCGCTTCCTCTTTCAGCGGGCTCGATTATGAACCTAAGAACTGCCCAACAGGGTTTTGGCATAGTGTATGCCACAAAACCTTCGGCGGGCTCTGTTATGGTTTCCTTATATATAATTGCGGGGGTTCCGAAGCTAACCTTCAAGCCGAAACGAGTATTGATAAGTTCCTCGATAATTTCAAGCTGTATCGTTCCCATAACCCGCAAATGAAGTTCATTGAACATTTTAACGTATTGCACCTGCAAAAGGGGGTCTTCGCCCGATAGAATATCGCAAGCGTGACGAAGCTCCGGCATTTCTTCCGGCTTTGAGGGAATAACCTGAACGGTTATAAGCGGAGCTCTTAAATTCCCCGATTGGATATTTCTTCCGATAACCGCTTCCCCTATAGTTTGCCCGATTTGAAGGTTGCCAAGCCCATAGACTACTCCTATTTCTCCTGCAAATAATCTGCCCGACGGATTAAGATTCACATCTTGAATCTGGGTTATTTTGCTTTGGATTGTTTTTTGTTCCCCCGTTATAGGGTCTATTCCGCCATCGAAGGTTAAGGTTTCTCGGTTTTCCAAAGAACCGCCATATAATCTAACCCAAACGCCTCGCCCCAAGTTTTTGTCCTGTTGCGCCGCAAAAACAACTCCGCTCAAGGCTTCTCCACGATTCGGAGCAGGAAGATATTTAACGATACCGTCTAAAAGTTCTTTTACTCCCTCATTCTTTAAAGCCGAGCCGCAAAGAATCGGATAAGCGCAATTAATCTTTGCCAATTCGGTTAATTTTTCATCTAAAACATTCTTGGAAAACTGCTCTCCGTTTAAATATCTTTCGAGCAATTCATCGTCAGTTTCGCTTATAAGCTCGCTGACTGCCGATTCGTCAGAGGGGAAAACCGCATTTCTTGTTAACAGCCTTTTAATTTGCGCTACAACGCCCGAAACGTCGGCGCTTTCACGGTCGGGTTTATTTATGAAAAAGATAACGGGGATA
The DNA here is from genome assembly GCA_045630885.1 of Acutalibacteraceae bacterium. Lineage (GTDB taxonomy): Bacteria > Bacillota > Clostridia > Oscillospirales > Acutalibacteraceae > UMGS1532. The sequence goes on along the minus strand of JAZQTQ010000077.1, from coordinate 47,248 downwards.
TTCTGCTTTGACATCGCCTCAAACAAAACCTCTGTTTGAGGTTGAACACCCTCAACTGCGCAAATAACCAAAACTGCGCCGTCCAGAGCCCACATAGACCTTTCTATTTCTCCCGAAAAATCAACGTGTCCGGGAGTGTCGATAAGGTTCATCTGAACCTCGTTATAATCGAAGGAAACACAGGTTGCCTTAACCGAAATTCCCCTTCTTCGCTCAACGGGGAGTTTATCCGTATGGGCGGTTCCGGAGTCGACGCTACCGATTGAACGAATAGCGCCCGCATGGGATAAAATTTGTTCAGATAACGTTGTTTTTCCGGCATCAACGTGTGCGAAAATACCGATATTTCTGATTTCTTTCATCGCATTTCGACTCCTAAGTTTTTGGCTTTACTGCTCGTTATATCGGTAGTATAACATATTTAATTAAGCATATCAATAATTTTTTAAAAGCACCGGTTTCCTATTGCAAAGAGGATTGAAATGTGATAGTATAAATTCGCATGAAAGGAACATGAAATATGTTTGAAAAAATCAGTCCCGAAAAGGCGGGCATTAGTTCTGAAAAACTACTAAAAACTATTAGCCGACTCGAAAAAAACGGCTTCAATTTTCATAGTTTTTTGATTTTAAAAAATGGAAAACTCATTAGCGAAGCATATTGGAAGCCTTTTCATCTCGGCAAGCCTCATAGGCTTTATTCCGTTACGAAAAGTTTCGTTGGCGTTGCTATAGGCGCTTTATACACGAAAGGGCTTATTGATTTAGATGCACCCTTCGTATCCTATTTCCCCGAATATGCTCATCTTGATATTAAGGAAAATCTTAAAAAGCAAACTATCAAAGATATGCTTACTATGAGAACCTCCGTTATAAGCCCAAGTTGGTTTGTGGCAAAGCCCGAAGACAGATTGGCTTTCTATTTAACCTCGTCGGCGCCCAAAATCCCCGGTTCTTGTTTTGCCTATGACAGCACGGGCAGTTTTGCGCTCGGCTGCCTTGTTGAAAAGATTAGCGGCAAATCTCTTTTGGACTTTATGAGAGAAAGTTTTCTCGATGAAATTGGTTTTTCCAAAGACGCTCGTATGCTTTCCTGCCCCGGTGGACACGCTTGGGGCGACAGTGCGCTGATTTGCAGCCTCAGAGATCTTGCGCTTTTTACTCAACTCGTTATGAATAACGGAGCTTGGAATGGTAAACAGCTCATAGATAAACAATATATGATCGACGCTGTTTCCTGCCTTAGCCGACCCGATTTTTCAAACGACGTTAACCATCGTTATTCCTATGGGTATCAGATTTGGAAGCCTCGCGAAGACGCTTTTTCCTTTAACGGAATGGGCGGGCAATTCGGAATTTCCTTGCCTTTCAAAGGATTTATTTTCTGTTGCAATGCAGATATTCAATCCCCCTATTCAATCGGCCAAACAGAGGCTTTATACAATGCGCTTCTTGAACTTTTTGATGAAGCGGAAGAAGAATTGCCTGAAAACGAAACCGCTTTAAAGGAACTTGACGACTACTGCCAAAGCAGAACTTTAAGCGTTTCAAGAGGAGCGCACTCTAACGAAATTCAAGCAAAAATTAATCAAAAAGTTTTTAATTGCAAAGAAAATCCGATGGGTTGGAAATATTTTAAATTTGATTTCGATAAAAAGGCTCTGGAATATGAAAACGAGCAGGGCGCAAAAACCCTTTATTTTGATTTTGGCAAAAACATTTTTCAAAAATTCCCTCAAGAGGGCTATTCGGATTTGGTCGGCTCCGTTTCAGGAAAAACGGGGCATCTATATGACTGCGCTGTTTCAGCCTCTTGGTTTGCGGGAAATCATCTGAGCGTTTTCGTTCAGATTATCGACGATTATTTCGGCAGACTCACGATGAGTTTTTGCTTCCCCGATGAAAACTCCTGCGGAGTCTTTATGCATAAGACCGCCGAGGACTTTTTAGATGAATATTCGGGCGAGCTTCAAGCATATTCATAATTTTTTGCAAAGTGTAGATTAATTTTTTGAGTCGATAAGGAGGTTGCTATGGGCTTTTCGGGATACATCAGCGAAATTATATTTAAAAACGACCTTGATGACGGTTCATATCTTCATAGTCTTCCGTTAATAAAGCATCTGAAAAAAGAGCCTGAAATTAAGCTTTCAAAAAACGTTACCTTCTTTATAGGCGAAAACGGTTCCGGTAAATCAACCCTTTTAGAGGCAATCGCAATCCATTTCGGCTTTAATGCCGAAGGTGGCTCAAGAAATTTTAATTTTTCCACAAATGCAACCCATTCCGAACTTCACGAGCATCTTATTCTCGGAAAAAAGGCTTTTCCGAAAGATGGCTTTTTCCTTCGAGCCGAAAGCGTTTACAACGTTGCAACAAATCTTGAAATGCTCGATAAAATTCCTGCCTCCGCCCCTAAATTAACGGGTGGTTACGGCGGAAAATCTCTTCACTGCCAATCGCACGGCGAGAGCTTTTTATCCATACTCCAAAATCGTTTTTTCGGAAATGGTTTATATATCCTCGACGAGCCCGAAGCGGCGCTTTCCCCGAACAGATTACTGACCTTGATGCGAGAAATCAAAAACCTTTCGGACGATAACTCGCAGTTTATTATCGCAACCCATTCTCCAATTTTAATGACCTTTCCCAACGCCGATATATTCGAATTAAAAGAAGACGGTATTTTTAAAACCGACTATAAAAAAACCGATCACTTCAATATAACAAAAAGATTTTTGGAAAACCCCGAAAAAATGCTCGGTTTTCTGTTTGATTGAAAGGAACATTAAAAATGCATACCCAAAATACTGCGCTATTCGAAAAAGCACCGATAAGAAAAGCGATTATATCGCTGATTATTCCAACCGTTATAAGCCAGATTATAACCGTTATTTATAATATGGCGGACACCTTCTTTATCGGACAAATGAACGACCCCGATCAGGTTGCCGCTGCAACTATCGCTATGCCGCCCTTCGTTATGCTAACGGGAATCGCAAACCTTTTCGGCATTGGCGGAGCGAGTCTTATTTCGAGAAGTCTTGGAGCAAAAAATCCCGAAAAAGCCAAAAAATGCGCCGCATTTTGCATTTGGACGGGCGCGGGAGTGGCTTTCATTTACGGAATCGCGATATTCCTTTCGGGCCCCATACTTTTCCCCTTTTTAGGCACCGACGCTTCAACCTATTCTTATTGCTCTGATTACCTTTTTTGGACGGTTGCAATAGGCGGCGTTCCAACCGTTTTAAGCGCTAGTCTTGCTCATCTTGTCAGGGCTGAGGGCTTTTCAAAAGAGGCGGGAATTGGCGTTGCTTTGGGCGGTATTCTCAATATCGCTCTCGACCCTATATTCATTTTTGCATTAAAACTTGGAATTTCGGGCGCCGCCATCGCAACTATGCTTTCCAATCTTATCGCCTTTTTATATTTCGCCTCTCTCCTTTATAAAAACAGAAAATCTACGATTATTAAATTTTCTCCCAAAAATTTCACTCTGGGACTTGGCATTCCCAAAGAGGTTCTGCTGGTTGGATTCCCAAGCTTTATTATGATGCTTATGGGAACTTTTTCAAACATCATTCTCAACAAGCTCGTTGTTTCCTATTCAAACGAGGCTATCGCAGGAATGGGTATCGCAAAAAAGATTGATATTCTCGCCTTTGCCATCGCAAACGGAATGACGCAAGGCGTTTTGCCACTCATCGGATATAACTTCGCTTCGGGCAATAAAAAGCGAATGCACGAAGCCATAAAGCAATCCTTTTTATATACTATAGTTATAGCTTTTTTGGGAACGCTTTTCCTGTTTTTCCTTGCAGTTCCCGTTATGAAGTTTTTCATAAACGATGCCGAAACAATCAGCTACGGGCAACACTTTTTGAGGGTTATTTGTCTCACCTGCCCCGCAATTTCGACAACAATGATGATAATCTCGGTCTTTCAGGCAACGGGACAAAAGCTCAAGCCGATGATACTCTCCTTTCTGAGAAAGGGCGCGCTTGACATACCCTTTATGTTCCTTATGAACGGTCTTTGGGGAGTGAAAGGAATACCCTGGGCAACCCCGATTTCCGACCTTCTGGCGCTTTCAACCGCGCTTATCCTCTTTATCCCCTATTGGAAGAAAATTAAATAGCTTTAAACCCGCAGGGTCTCGCGACTCTGCGGGTTTTTGTATTTAATGTTGTTTTTTCTCTCTTATTAACGCCATTGTCCGTTTTTATAGAAGCATTGCTTCTTAATGAATTGTGCATCTTTGCCGAAAAAAGTCATATAATGCGGAAAAATTTTATTGACATTGTGCAAATGTCGTGTTAGAATATAATTGTAGGAAAAATATACCTACAAAGTATAATTTATACAGGAGGAAAAAAGAATGAAAAAGAAATTTAAATCAATGACTCGACTAGCGGCAATTTGTTTGGTACTTCTGATTATTATTTCGAATTCTGCTATCGCTGCTTATGCGGAAGATAGCGTTGTTTCGATGAATGTTGATGAAATAGCTGTTCCGACGCTTATTGGAATTAACGATTCTTTTAAGCCTTCTGAATTCTCTGAAATTTCAACAGAAACTGTCGGCATTGTAACATCCGGAACTGAAATAACCATGTATGCAAGCGTTACAGAGGGCGTTGAGGCGACTTTTGTTGGTTGGTTTTCTGAAAACAATACAGATAGTATTTTGCTATCCACAAGACCACAGTACACTTTCACATTCACAGGCGAACATGTTTATCCAATATATGAGATGAACTATCTTTTCAAGACCGACCTTGATGATGGAAAAATAACTGCAAGCGGCAATACCGATGCTAATTTCAGCCTTGAAGTTATGCAAGACCCAACCAACAGCAATAAGGGAAAGGTTTTAAAGGTATTTACAACTAATAGCGGAACTTGGAGAACAATAAATCTTTACTATAATAATCTTTATTTGTATTCCAGAATCGGCTACGAACCGAATACATATTACACCTTGAATTACAAAGTGTATGTTGAGAACGTTACAGGGGATTTTTCTCCGGAAACATCATTGATGGTTAGTTCTCCCGGATTCTCCACTTTTTTAGCGAACAATAATTTTGCAAATGCCAATAGCGGCGTTTTATATAAAGACCACTACGGAACATTACCCGGAATGGATAATCTCAAGGGTGTTTGGAGAGATTATAGCATAACCTTCTATTCGGGCTCATATCTGCAACACGAAGCAGGAGGATATGGAGTTAAAGAAGCTATCAACAATTCATTCCAAATATTAGGAACAGCGGGATTTACGCTTTATATCGATGACATAAGCTGGACTAAAGCTGTTGGTATAGAAGCGCCTGCTTCAATGCAATTTGAGGAAACTTCAAATATACATGATGTGTATTATGATGAGAATTTTTCTTTTGCTTCTTATTATGAAGATGAAGCATATGATAGGGCTATAAAATACGGAGAATATTCTGAGTTTAAGATAAAAGACACCAAAACAAATGAATATTTAGATGAAGTAACGGTTAATGGAGTGGCAATTTCAGCCGATGAAGAAACAGGGCTTTTTGGATATTTAGCTACAGAACCTTTAACTTTTACAAAGGATTATGAATCAGGCGACCATACAACCGAAATAGTTTCAAGCGCAAAATGGCCTGAGGCAAGAACAACTACCGATGAAAATATATTGCTTAACAAGAAACCGCTTATTAGATATGGTTCTTCTTTGCAAAGCGGAAAATCGTTTGCAATATTTAACGGTAGAAATGACCTTACAACCGGAATCATCAGCGGTCAAAATATGGATATACATAGCCATTATCTTGTTGAAAATGGTCAAATGATGAAGTTTGCAAAAGCGGACGGAACATATCGCCCCATAGGAGAATTATATCTTGATATCACATTTAATTTGGGTGGCGTATATGAATTTAACGAGCTTTGGATTGCTTCAAATATAGAAAAGAATTATTATACTATGGGCGCTTATGAGGTCTATATATCGGATACTCAAGATACGTTGTATGATAATGAAAATCTTTATTCTGAATTTGATAATCATTCCTCTTGTTGGTCGGGCGTTACAAAAACTAAATTCTTAGGAACTAAAACAGGCAAGTATTTAGGCATACGTATAACGCAAGGCGTGATAGAAAAGAATTGGTCTTCCTCTGAAATTGAAAGCACATACGCACGTATGCGCGAAATAGCAATGCTTGGAGTAAAAATAGAGGATGAAACTGAATATACTGAAAATAGCACGGAAGTATCAGAAATTTCATCGTATGAATGGACTGATGAGGATACGGGCTCGGTTTATAATATCTTAAAGCGCAAACGCGAACCCAAAATAGAATATAAAACCTCGCTGGATAAATCTGCAAATAATATTCAAGGCTCAGGAGAACTCGTTGAATCAATAGGAACCAAAGCAGAGCTTACAGATGATATCTTGTATAAGAATCTTGATATGTATGGACATAATTTAAAGCAATATAATTCTGCCGGCGGTCAATATGAAAGTATGTTCTTCTTAAAGCCTGATGGCTCTTATCGTGCGCCCGGCGAATTATACGTTGACGTAACCTATGATTTAGGCGGAGAGTATAAGCTGAATGAATTGTGGCTTGCCAGCGAAATCGCTTCAAATTCGAGTTATTATAAATTGGGTGCCTTTGAAGTTTATGTTGCAAATGATGAAGAAACCCTTTATAATGAAAACAATAAGATGGCGGTATTTGATAGCCACGATTCCATTTGGTCGGGATATGTAAAAATTGATTTTCTCGGCGAAAAATATGGCAGCTTTCTTGGAATACGAATTACTCAAGGCATTGTAAATAAATTAAGCTGCTCTCCTTGGACTTCTGCGGATGTTGATAGCAGTTATGCTCGAATATCTGAAATCGCTTTGTTTGGAGAAACGACCGTAACAAGCGCATCATTGGCAGAAACAAAGATTGCTTTGAAAAAAGGCGATACTTATAACCTGGTTGCAACAGCAGAGCCTGCAACTGCAAATCAGGTTGTTTATTGGACTTCGAGCGATGAATCGGTTGCTAAAGTTGATATGGATGGTAAGGTTACCTGCACAGGAAACGGAACTGCGATTTTAACAGGTGTTTTAGATCAATTTACATTCACTTGTGAGGTTGAGGGTGAATATATCCCCGTAACAGACATAACCTTAAGTGAAACCGCGATTTCTGCACATCCGAAGGATTCTATAGATTTAAACCAGTATATAACATTAGCACCCGAAAATTCAACGAATAAAGAATTGGAATTTGTTATAAACAATGCTTCTGTGGCAGAGATTGAACCTGAAACAGGTATATTAACAACCTTTGCTCCAGGAAATGCATTAATAACTATTTATTCCGAGAGTAGAGTTTATAAACAAATCAATTTAACTGTAACTTATGCTCAACCGACCGGAGCAAGATTTTATTTCCATGAAAGTCCTATATATGTAAACACATATTATAATGTCTATAGAGAAATCGAGCCGGCCGGCGCATATCAGGGTTACACTGTTCAGTGGAACAAGTTCCGAGGCCCCGGAAATATACAAGACGGATATTTTTATTCCGAATATGATGGAACAACCGAAATGATATATTACATTGTTGATTCATCAGGAACAATGCTACTTTCCGGTTCAATTCAAATAACAGCAAGAACCAAACCTGTTGAAGAAATATCCCTTGATAAAGAGGAGCTTGTTTTGTATGAAACAGGTGTAAATAACAATGCAAAGCTAAACGTAACAATAAATCCTCCCGAATCAATTCAAGAGGTTGTTTGGACTTCGAGCAATGAAAATGTTGTAACTGTTAGCACAAATGGTCAACTTATGGCTCAAAATCCGGGTAGAGCAATAATAAAGGTCGCCTCTGCTACTAATAGTAATTTGAAAGCTACTTGCACGGTAACGGTTTTATCTAACGACAAGGCAAACGGAGTAGTTAGCGGAAGAACTTATTGGATCGAAAATTACAGTTTGAATACTACAGAGAATGCGCGCTATGCGATAAAGCCTAGTTTAGATGACAGTTCAATATTTGGTCTGTATCCTTATTGTAGAGAGACATCTCTTTTTAGAATACATTATGTTGCAAACGGATCATATAGAATTGTTTCAACTGCTGAAGATAAAGCTTTAGCATTAATAGAGGATAGCAATGGTAATGTGTCGCTTAAGTTTGTTGAGAATCAAAATTCGGCTGAAACAAGATGGAAATTTTTGCAAAATAGCAATGGGTATTTTATATCTAACGAAAAATACCCCAATCTAAGTTTGCAGGGAGAACTTGGTGATTCTGCTGAAAGTGCTTCGATTACTGTTGGCAATGATTTTCAAACATGGCAACTTAAAACTGCAATAACGGCAATTGAATTCGAAAACGAGGTAATGGAAATACTTAAAGGTTCTATTTCAAAAATACCTATTTCAATTATTCCGGTAGAGTGTGATGAAGAACTTAATTGGATGGTGTTAGATCGGATAGGGTCAGATGCTAAAATTGCTTCTATAGATTCTGATGGTGTGTTACATGCTAAAGAAACGGGTTGGGTGGATGTTGGAGTTTCAAATTACTTTGACACGTTGTACAAAGAATGTATTATAAATATATGTGATTATCCTGAAAAGTTAACCTTGAACAAAAACAAAACGACTATTTTTGTAGGTGAATCGGAGTCTTTGGTTGCGAGCTTTGGCGATTATATTGGGGAAGTGCACAAAACGGTTTGGACGTCATCAAACAATGATATTGCTACGGTTCAAGGCGGAAAAATCAAGGCAAAATCGGCAGGAACGGTTACTATAACAGCAACATCTCGGCACTTAACAGCATCTTGCAAGGTAACGGTTAAAGATCCTTCTTTAAAACCGGCTGTCTCTCCTGTGGATGGTGCGATCTATCGTATTCAAAATGCAAAAAGTGATAAAGTTCTTGAGGTTCCAAATGAGGCAACTTCTGAGAACACTGTGTTATCTCAATCAACACGAAACAATCAGCTTGTATATCAGAAGTTTAAGATATCTTTAACAGAGTGGGGTTATAAGATTGTGCCGATGCATACGGAAGGGAAACTTGTTGCATTAAATAATAACAATCATGTAGTTATAATAAACGAAAACAATACACAGCTTAAAAAGAGAAGCCAAAAATATTGGGAAATAACTCCTGCGGGTGGAGAAAACTACTATATTTCTAACAAAGCTACCGGAAAACGATTAACGATGGCAGGGCAATTAGATAACGGAGCGGCAGTGGAATGTACGTCTGTTAAAGCTGGATCTAAATGGAAGATACGCGGTTATGAGGTTTCTTTTGATAACATTTATGATCAAGGAATGTTGAAGCTATGGTCGAATATTGATGGAGATGCAGACAAAGAAGAGATTTCAGCTACGATTGAAAACTATATGCAAATAGTAGCGGAGTTTTTCTCTGAGTTTTCTCCCGAAAGCAATATCAAGATAAAATATAATAGTAGGTATATGTATTCTTGTTTAGATCAATGCAATTCTGAAATCAAATTTGGGAACGATGAGTTAGACATCAACTGCGATCATGATCCTATGTGCAAAGATGCGGATGTTATAGAATCATGGATATGCAATCGTGTGGGATATGATTTTGTCAACGGAAAGGTTCCTATTCTTTGGACTGGACATAGTGTAAAAGAAGATGGAGAGACATCAAAAGATTTCGGTTGGGTACCTAAAGATAAGACTTTAATGGTAATGGCAAGTGCTGGTGCTGAATATAAGTTGTCATCAGGAGGAAAATTAGGTAGATTTGCAAATAATCCAAGGGCATTAGCTACACTTTTGCATGAAATGGGACATCTGTTTAACACGGTAGATACTTATTGTGATCTAGGTGAAAATGGCTGTGAAAATTCGAATTGCGGTTTGCACTATTCGGAGGAAAACGGTTATGCAGATTCTTGTTTAATGGGTAATTATGATGGGCAAAATGAAATAGCCAAAAAAATATTTGATGGTAATATCGAAAACGCTTTTTGTCAAAAATGCAGGGAAGATATTGAAGATTATTTGCTACAAAATTACTAAGGAGCGTGATGAAATGAAGAGATTAAGCCTGGTTGTTTGCTTGATTGTTGTTCTTAATATTTTTTCAGGTTGCGGAACAAATAATATAGATGGAAATAATCCGGTAAATGGAAACGCGGAATCATCCAAAACATCTGCAGTATCAAGCATAGCTTCCGAAAGCACGTCGGAAGAAACCGCTACATCAAGTGATACAAGCAAAGAAACATCTTCGTCCGATAATGATAGCGAGGCTTCATCTGTCTTGGAATCGGATATAAATTCTTCTAAACACAGTTCTTCTTCAAGGTTTAGTCATGGCGGTGACAATCCTGAAATCACATATCCGACAGCTTCAGAATTTATTGAGTTTATGAAAACACCTTATGAAGCTCACTCGGATAGTGACAAAAAAAGCTATGAAGCATTATTGAAATGGAAACAGAACTTAACGGAATTCTTGTTTATCAAAGCTGACAAGGGGTATGAAATATCAGCCGCAATTTTTCTCCCCGTCTTGGAAGAATCTTATGGATTTTTTAAAGGACGGGCATATAGCTTTCACTTGCGAAGAAAAAGCTCTAAAAAAGAGACGTATTATCTAATTGATGATAAGTTTAATATTGGGGTATATTCTGTAAGATTAAATATCCCCAAACCATTTTCGTGGACTATTGAACAAATCACAGGTCTTGAAGCTTCTGAATTCACCAAAAAGCAAAACGATAAATGGGGAGAATACTATATCAGCAAAGATGGATATCTCTTGTTGTTTAGATACGATAGTTATGTGATTTGTATATTGAATAAAGCGCATCAATCTAAAAAAGAATTCCAAAAAGAATGGTTAAACGCTTTTGATTTAAAATACGTATCCAAGCCTAATGAACTTCCGAAAGACACTTCCTCTCAGGCGGTGTCATCGGGCAAGAGTTCTATTGAGAGCACATCTTCTGAAATCGTATCATCCGAAACTACATCATCTCAAATAGTTTCTTCTCAAGACGTTTCTTCTCAAGCAACATCATCCGAAGGGGTTTCTTCTGAAAATCCTTAAAGGCTAACTAAATCAAACCCGCAGGGTCTCGCGACTCTGCGGGTTTTTGTATATAATTGTGTTTTCATCGAAAAAAGTTCTGGTAGCGTTGACATTGTTAGAGCGTCGTGTTAAAATATATTTGCAGGAAAATATTACGCGGAGGTTGGAAAAATGAAGAAAATTTGCTTATGTATTTGTTTGATTATTGTTTTTAATATTTTTTCTTCCTGCGGTGTAAGCGATAAAGATGATAATAAATCAACCGGCAAAAAGCCCAAATCATCTCAAACAGCTGCAGTATCAAGCATAGTTTCCGAAAGCTCATCGGAAGAAACCGCTACATCAAGCGTAGCATCTTCGGAAAATAACAACAACATTTCTTCCGCAGCAAACAGCACGTCAATTTCCAAAACATCTTCTGCTGATGTATCTTCGCTTGTTGTATCGAAAGAAGAATCTAATCGTGCTTCGTTGCCCATAAAAAAATATTTTCATTACAGTGGTGATTCTGCTGAATATGAATTTTTGAGATTTATGGCAGGCATAGAGACTCCTGATCCTAGGCGCCAGGATGTAAGCGAAAGCGAAAAAATTCGGGACTGGGCGATAAGCCAAGGGGAAATTTTAATTCAAGTAGAGAAAAACCGTGATGAGTTTTATTGTAAAGCATATTACAATGTGCCCGGAAATAGGAGTTTTTTTCATGTGGATACATTTGGCTATAAAATAAATGACTTGTATTTCCGTCCTCTGAAAAAATCAGAAAGAAAAATGGAGCTAAAAGATTTAGCTAAGAAATATCGCTTTAATAATGAAGATAAGATGGTTAAAGGTAAAGAAAAACTTAAATGGGGAGAATATTATACTTGCGTTTCTACTTCTAAGAATGAATGCATGTATTTGATTTTTAGGTTTGACGATTATTTAATAACTTTCCTTGCGCCCTGGGCAGAAGCTTACACCGAACTGATAGAATACGACGAAATGTTAGAACGGGTTGAGAATTGGGATTTGGAATATATCGACTTTGAGGAGTATTTTAAAGATAACTTCTTTCTGAACAAGTCCAGTAAAATAAAAGATTCATAAAATCAAACCCGCAGGGTCTCGCGACTCTGCGGGGTTTTGGTTTTGCTTATTTTTTTAAGTTTGAATACTTACAACCTAATATTACGGAACGAAATTAAACTCCTCTTTCTCGAGCTTTCTGATTATCTCAAACCAACGGAGCATATCCTCCGCTTTATAGGTTGGGAAGCCTGTAATAAAGTGGTTTGCATAGCTTTTTCCGTTCAGCTCATATTTGATAACAAAGAGCCTTTGCTCGCTGATAATACCTCTTATCGAGCCGATTTTTTTGGTTTCATCGGCGCCAATCGTAGCCTCGCCGGAAAACAGCTCCTCCCCTGTATCGCCATCGGTTACGGTAACCTTAACCTCGGCGGCATCGTGGCAATGGTTTGACAGGAAAACAGGGTATTCCCAGCCCACCATCGGGGTTATGAAGCAAAGCTGCGGTCTTTGACATCTTTTTATGTAGTGGAATGCGACCTTCTTATTGAAATAATAATCGACTATCGAATCGGATATCTGAGGCCAGCAGTCTATCATATTCCACCAAAGAAGCCCTCTGAACCCACTGTCTGCTCGACAATGCTCCATCATAAATTTTAAAGCCTCCGCCTGATAAAGCTGAGAAAGGAGCGCAAAGGTTTCGATATCCTCCGGAACCTCGCCATACATTATCCTGACGTGGTTTCTCATCATCTGATTTCTTGAATTTGATTTTCCAATCGTTATATCCTCGGTTGAATGAACCGCCCAGATGTCGTTATCCAAAGGCCAATAATATTCATCAGGAATATATTTCTTAATGCCTGAGGGGGAGGGACAACCGTGGAAACCAAATTCGCTTATGAATTTTGCTGTGTGTTTAGCATAAAAATCATCTTTAAACCAAGCTCTTGGGCCCCAACGATGCTGTTCGGGGACGTTATACATATTAAAGCCCTCAGGAATTTCGGGAGAAGATTTTATGAGTATTCTGTAAGGATCGTGCGTAGCGCAGATTCTCGGCAGAGTTTCATAAGCCACTCTATTATAATAACTATCTCTGGAAGGCAACTCGAAGCCCTCGTTTTTATAGTCTATTTCGTTATCGGTACACCAAAGCGCAATACTCGGATGATTGCGGAGCTTTTTGATAACAGAACCGATTTCTTCCTCCATTATGGGGACAAAATCCAAGGTTTGGGGATAATTCGTGTTACCCATGGCAAAATCCTGCCAAACTAAGATTCCCGCCTCGTCGCAAAGGTCGAAAAATTCGCTATCCTCATAAACGTTTCCGCCCCAGCATCTTATCATATTGCAACCGTTTTCTTTAAGAAGCGCGTGGGCTTTTCTAACCCTTTCCTTATCCCTCGAATGGATTGCATCAAGCGGCACCCAGTTGGTTCCCTTTGCAAAAAAGGGTTTATTATTAACCGTAATTTTAAACTCCTGATTGCCCGGCTCAAAGCTTCTTTCAAGCTCGAACACTCGAAGGCCGATTCTCTCGGTCTTTACGTCTACAACCTCGCCGTTATGGATAAGCTCCATCTTAACTTCATATAGGTTTTGCTCGCCATAGCCGAGAGGCCACCAAAGCTTCGGATTAACGATTCCCATAGTGTAATTCATATTAACAAAATGGGCCTTTCGCCTTGTTTCAAAGCTACTGTCTTCACAAGTTCCGCTGATTTTAACCTCAAAACCATCTAAATTATCGGCATCGGTTTTAAATCTTACTGCATATTGCAAGGTTATCGCATTTTCTCCCAAGGATGAACAGGCATAATAACTCTCGGTTATTCGGGTTTTTGAAACCGCTTGTAGTTCCACTCCTCTCCAGATTCCCGCAGTTACGAATCTCGGAGCAATATCCCAGCCGAAATTATGAGGCGCCTTTCTTATATGACAAATTTCATTTCTTCGGGCGGTTCCTCTCATTCCTATCGGATATTCCTTATTTCTAACGAAGTTCATCGAAGAATGAATATGAACAATCAGCTTATTTTCTCCGGAAAAATTGAGATGCTCGGTTACGTTATATTCATGCTCTATAAACATATTTTGAGGCGAGCCTACGTGCGCCCCGTTTAAATAAACGTCGGCAATCGTATCAATTCCGCCGAAAGAAAGAATATATTCCTCTCCCTTTAAATCCTCGTCAACAAAAAAGGTTTTTTCATAAACCCACTGATAGTTTTCATATTTCGCATATTTTATAACGTTATCTGCATAAAAAGGTTCGGGCTCTATTCCCGCCTTTTGAAGTTCAAGCTGAACGCAACCGGGAACTTCGGCTTCTAAAAATTGCCAATTTTTTATAAGTTCTTCGCTGAAGTCCTCTGCAACGCCACCTTTTTCAGGCGCAAGATAGAGTTTCCATTCGCCGTTAATGCTTTGCGTCTTTTTCATTCTTCTTCCTTCTCTCTATAATTTTCAATTATAAGCAATTTAATTTTAATACAAAAAACATATTTTTTCAACTATTTTTTACTGTTGATGAAATGGTTTTTTCAGTTTATTAACAATGCTCTTGAAAACTTCAAATTTTTATGATAAAATACAGTCGCTGATTAAATTTCGGAGGGATATTATTGGAAATTTTGGAATCAATTTATTTATATCTGACTTCTCAGGATATGAATTTTTACATAGCGCAAGGCTTTAGTGTTTTAAATGGTATTATAGGCGTTATAACTATGCAGATGAAAAAGATGGAGTTGATTCTTTTAGGTCAGCTTTCGATGAATCTTCTATCTGCCCTTTCTTTCCTTTTCTTAGGGGGCAATTCGGGCGGCCTTATTTGTTTGGTTGCAATCTTTCAAACCGCCGCTATGTTCGTTTTCCAAAAGAAAGAAAAAAAGCCGCCTCTCGCTTTAACCATTTTCTTTATGGCGCTTTACGTTGCTTCCACAGGCATTTGCTTCATTACCCTTGAAAGTTTCAGTTTTATTAATCTTTTCCTAAACGCTCTTTCGGGAATCGCAGCTATTCTTTATTGTCTTAGTGTTTCAGTCTCCAGCCCAAAAACCTCAAGACTTTTCTATGTTTTTAACCCCGTTTGCTGGATAATTTATGATATTCCCGTTCGGGCTTACGTAAACCTTATCGTTCATGCTTCCGTTTTCATTTCAACCCTGTCTGCACTCATTAAAACGGATAAAATTTTTCAAAAGAAATAATTATTTTTGAAAGGGTGAAAGTATGCTATTTATAAAAAAATTTCTAAAAAAAATCGGTGTATTAAAAATTAGAAACTTTTTTCGAAAGCAATCAGCTTTACATTACCTAAGGAAAAATAAAAATTATATTAAAGGTGACGGAATCATTGACGTTGCTTTCATTGTTTATGAACCCGCCATGTGGGACAAGCAAGAGCCTGTTTATTTAAAAATGCTTAACCATCAAAATTTCAAGCCAACGTTAATAGTTACTCCCGACTATAATGTTTCAGAGTCCGAGCAATTAAAGAAACTGAAATTTTTTTGCGACAAATATCCATCAGCCGTAAAATTCGATAATTCTGTTTTATCAGATTTCAAAAGGAACAAATATAAATACACCTTTTATCAAACACCTTATAATTTCAAATATCCTCTTTGCCTACAGCCTCATAAACTCGTGAAATACTCTAAACTCTGCTTTGTTCCCTATGCTTATATAGGTTCTGAAGTTTTTTTCGAAGTGTCTTCTCAAGAATCTTTTTTCCAAAATATATATTTTGGCTTTATGGACAGCGAGCCTATGTCAAATCTACTTCTTCAAAAATTCAAAAAGTCGTGTGAAAGCGGAATCCAAAATTTTATGTTTTTAGGGTATCCCCCTTTCGAGCAATATGTTAATGCTATGAACGAAGATAAAACCATAAAAAATATACTATGGATACCAAGATGGTCTTATGCTGAAAAAGGTGGCGGAAGCCACTTTCTGGAATATAAAAATGCCTATAACAAATTAGCATTGGAATTAAAAGATTTCAACTGGGCAATGCGTCCGCACCCCCTTATGTTTCCCAACTTAACAAATCAAGGGTTAATGTCCTTAGAAGAACAAGAAGATTATCGCAACATATCGCAAAGTTCCGGAGTTTCGATTGATGAACACAGTTTGTTGAATGATACTCTTTTTTCGACCGATTTGTTAATCGCAGATTATTCTTCTATCATAATTATGTATTTCTTAACAGGAAGACCTATTATTTATTGCGATAGTGGCATCGAATTAAGCGGATTTTATAAGACGATTTTCGATTGTATGTATATAGCAAAAAACTGGTCAGATGTCGAGAATCATTTAAAAAATATTACTAACGGAAATGACCCTTTGAAAGAAAAGCGTCAAAAACTATGCTCAATTATTGTGAAGCAACACAAGAATGCTTCGGAAAACATATTGAAAAAAATTCTTAATGATTATTTTTCTTAAAATAATGCAAAAAAAAACGCCATCTTTTCTATTGACTTTAAATTTATATATGTTAGAATTAAGAAAAAACATTTAAAGGTGTTGAGAAAATGAAAAAAGTTACAAAATTAATCGACAAACAAGGTCCTGCGGTTCTCGACTATTTAGGCGTTAACCTTCTCGACGGTGTTGAGCCGAAAATTGAAGATGCTAACGGCGGAGCTATAGACCTCAAGCGTTGGGGTGGCGATGTTGACCCTTATGCATACCGCCTTTTAACGGTTCCTTTTACAGGAGATGTTGACGAACATATCGACATTTTCTCGGAGAATTTCACTTTTACCTACGACCTCGGAAAATCAACCGAAATCAACGGTATTTTCACATCGGGCTATTGGCACTATAACAAAGGTATTTATATGATCGGAATTTATGAATTCTATGCTTCCGACGATGTGAATAACCTTTATGATGAAAAAAATATGATTTTGCACGTTGATAACGAGGAACTTTTTTCCGCTTCGGGCGAAAGCCTTGCTGAAGCCTATTTTGATTGCCAGGGCTTTTCCGGAAGATACGTTGGTTTTAAAGTTCTTAAGGCCAACTCTATGGACGACATAACAAGACTTTCCCGCATTGGCGTTTATTCTAATGCTGAAAATGAAAAAAGAGGCTTTTTGCCTAAAATTATCGACACTAAAAATCTTTTAACAGCAGATAAACTTGAACTTTCCGATTTCAGCGGAGCCATTGACTCTGTTTTAAACGGTTCGGTTATGGAAGCCGATGATTCTATAAAGCTTTCGGGCGAAATAGTTATAAATAACGAGGCATTATGCGAAAAATTGCTCGTTATGGGTATTTTTGAAAAGGCAGAGCTTTTTGCTTCAAACGATAAGGAAAGCCTTTTCTCCTCAGTAGCAACGGGAGATATTAATTTCTACGACACGAATCACGATGAAACCTGCTTGGTTCTCTCTATGGCTGAGGCTAAAAAGTACATAGGCATAAAACTTCCCGAAAATTCCGTTATTGAGCAGCTCGGAATTTATTCCTACGTTAGACGAGCTTATGCGGATTTAGATAATATCCGTACAGAAGATTTCGTTGGAGTTGGCGCAAACGAGCTTCCGATGGCTTGGATGCCCGAATCAAGAAGGGACGGCTTCAGAAACGTTTACTGGCCTGTATATCGAGAAAGAATGGCTAAAGCTAACCCCGCAGTTATTCGTCTTTGGTTCCAAATCGACTGGGTTGTAACCGAAGAGGAAGATTATTTGCAAGGCATCTGCAACTTTAAGAGCGATAAAATGCGCGCTTTCCTCAAATATATGGATATTTATGAGGAAGCAGGTATTGAGGTTGAATTTAACTTTGGTTGGAAAGCGTCAACCGAAATTCAAGAATGGTTCTCGGTTCCCTCAACAGGCCCGCAAGGACCGGGAGGAAGAGGTAAAGCCGCTTCCGCTCCAAAGAATTTTGAAGGCTTTGCAAAATGTTGCGCTTCAACCCTTAAATTCCTTTGCGAAGAAAAAGGTTATACCTGCATAAAGCACCTTACCTTCTATAATGAATCAGGCTATGGCGATACCGGAGAATACAACGTCAGCGACTTTGGCGGTTATTGCGGACAGTCCAAGCAGATGTGGGAAAAGATGCTTCGTCTCGTTGACAAGGAGCTTAAAGCAAACGGTTGCGATAAATACGTTGACTATTGGGTATCCGAGATTTCCGGCCCCAACAAAACCGAATACGAATGGATAGAATATATGATGGAGCACGTTCCCGAATTTGTTGCCACCAACACCTTCCATCGTTACAGACTGAAATATAACACAAGAATCGATTTCTTTAAAGAAATATTAAGACTTTCGGGCGCTCCCAGAGCTGTTGTTTCTGAGTTTGCGGTTTACACTCAGCCTATGTGGATGCAAAGCAATATCGAATGCGTAATGTCGATGCTTCGTTCGGGTCTTCGTGGCGGACTTTACTGGATTCTTCAAGGCATTCAGGCAACCGACCCCGTTTGGTTCTTCCTCGGCGGCGGAAGCGATTTGAGAACCTTCTTATGGAAAGCTCCTTATAAAGAGGATTACTGGACCGAATGTTATCCCTTCTACGAGTTTTCTCTCTTTATGCAGTATCTCCCCCGTCATTCAAATGTTATTGAAACAAAGATTTACGACGAAGACACTAGAATTGAGGTTATCGAAACTGCTTCGGGCGATTATTCTGTTTTCGTTGAAAGCAAGGCTTCAAAATGCCCCAAAACCATCGAGGTTGAGTTCTCAAAAATTCTGGGCAAAAAGTTCCAGAAACACGTTTACAAGGAGAAGGACGTTAAAATCGACGGTAATATGACGGTTCCTCCCGTTTTGGCGGAAATCGAGGTTGAAGGAAAACTTGTTGATACTCTCGACTGCGACTATCAGCTCGTTTGCTATACAACCATTCCTTCCTTAAAGCAGATTCGCCTTAACGAAAGAAAGATTCGCCTTAATTTAGGCGAAAGCTTCAAATTTGAAGCAGAGCTTATCGACTGTGAAGGCGAGATTGCTTGGGAAATCGTTTCAAGCGACGGTGTTAAATGCGAAGTTTCGGAAGACGGATTGTTCACTCAGGATGAATTAACCCGTCCCGGAGATATTTTGTGCGTTAAAGCCTATCTCAAGGGCGATCCCAAAACCCACGCTATCGCAATGGTTGAAATTAATAAATAATTTTTTCGGCTCGGATTTTTCCGAGCCGTTTTTTTGTCCGCAGATTTATTGACAAGCAATTTGTTTAGTTGTATAATAAATTTAAAGAATTATCTCGAAAGGGGATTTTTAATATGGCTTTTGAAAGAGCTAATTGGCATAGCGGTCTTACATATAAGCAGACTTGTTCTTCCTGCAGGGCGATTGTTATGTATAAAGATGATGCGCTCGATTTCCGCCCTTGGTATGCCGACGGATTCGTTTCCTGTCCTCGTTGCGGTTCCGCTTTAAGGCATAGCGAAGCATTTGCAGTTGGCAGAACGCAAATCGTTGGACAAGCCGCTGAATCAACCCAAAGAAAAGCATCTTTTTGCACAAATTGCGGAAAAGCTTTCGCAGAGAACGACGTTTTCTGTTCCGGTTGCGGAAAGAAAAGATAAGGAGTGTTTTTTATGAGACGTGATATAGGTTATTTCTTTACGAGAGACGTTATCTCGGTTTATAATGCGTATATTGCCGCCGCCAACAATTCCCAATTCAGGCGCGACTGCAAGCAAGAACCATTTCACACCATAACCTTCGGACTTAATTTTTCGATGAAATATAATATGAACGGCGGCGCTTGCATAATCCATTTTATGCCATATAATGGCGGAACTGCCGTTAATATCCGCTTTGCGATTGCTCAGGGCTTTGGCGCAAGATATGAAAAATATGCTAACGATATAACAAACGCGGCGGCTTCCGTGCTTGGGGAAGCGCCAACTTCGGCAAGCTATAATATGGACGACTTTTTAAGACCTGAAAACAGAATTTTTGCTTCGCCTCAAAGCTTCGCTCCTGCCGAACCCGCTCCTCAACCGATTGTTGTTCCCCAACCTCAGCCAACAGTTGAGCCGCAAATTAAATCGGAGCCTCAGCCAATTAAAGAAAAGCCATCAGATTCTTTGCCCGATAGCTTTTGTATTGATTGCGGCAAGAAGCTCGTCGAGGGCGCGCCGTTCTGTCCTAATTGCGGAAAAAGAGTTTTGCCCCTTTCAAATAAAAAATTCTGCCCTTATTGCGGAAAAGAAGCCGAAAGTGATGCGCTTTTTTGCATAAATTGTGGCGGAAAATTTTGATAAATATTCAGTTCTTTTCGCCCTACCGAACGTCAAAATTCGGCAGGGCGTTTTTCATTGATAAAATTTCAAAAATTGAGTTAATAATGGTTAAAAAAAGTCTTGAAAACTCGATATTTATAGTGTATAATATACTTACAAATAATCGAGGAGGATTTTTTATTATGTATACTTGTCCTAATTGCAATCATTCATCAGAAACTCCAATGAACTTCTGCTCTAAATGCGGAACCAAAACGGTCTACACAGAATCCGTTCAGCAGCCCGCTTATGAAGCACCTGTTCAACCTGCTTATGAAGCTCCTGCTCAGCCCGTTTATGAAGCTCCTGCTCAGCCCGCATACGAGGAGCCCGTTTACGTTGCACCTCCCGTTAAATCCGGCGCACCTAAGGGTCTTGTTATCGCAGGTATGGCTTTGAGCATTGCAGGCATGGTGCTCGCTGCTTTCGGCTTCCTTTATACTATGATTTTCTGGGATAGCAACATTGAGGGTCTTGCTTTTGGTTATGCTCTCGGATTTTTCTTCTTTAGCTTCCCCTGTGGCCTTGTTGGATTGATTCTTTCTTCAAAAGCTAAAAATGCAGGCGATACCTCTGCTATGAGCACCGTTGGAAAGATTCTCGGCTTAGTTTCGGTTATTCTTTCGGGCGTTACTCTCGTTCTCGGCATTATTGCAGCCGCAACTTATGAGCCTAATTATTACGGTTCATACTATAACGACTACAACTACTATAACTACTATTAATTTTTCAGCAAAAAATCAGCTTAATAATCTTTCCGAGGTTCTGGATTAAATGAATAAAAATCTTAAAAAGATAATTGAGCGAAACCGCAAATATCTGAAGGCCTCTCAAAAAAGGCTTTCAGATATTTTTGATATTATGTTTCTTTCGGAAGACAATGTTCTTTCGGAATTTAACGACGGATTTCGCATAAAAAAAGAAACCTATAAAGAAACTAAAAAAAGAATTGAAATTGCCGCTTCAGGCCTTTATGAAAGACTGGGAGCAGGGCATTCCTTCGTTGCGCTCGAAATGGATAATTCGCCCGATTGGATTGTTGGCTTCTGGGCGATTCTTATGAGCGGTAACAAGCCTTATCTTGTTAATCTGCGTTACCCCCAAAGTCTTACAAACGGAATATTCAAAACGCTGGAAATCAAACACATCGTTTCAGATAAAGAAAGCTCGCTTGAAGGCGAAACAATTATTTTAAAAGACCTTAAGGGCGAAAAAGAAGTTCCTAAAGAGGTTTTTGAAGACGAACTCTGCTTTTCTTCATCAGCCACTTCCATGAACGAGGTTATTTGTTTTTATAACGGCTTTCAGATTTCCGAACAGATTATGAATTTCGAAGGAATAATAAAGCTTGAGCCTCGCATCGCTAAGCATTATAAAGGCTCTTTAAAGCAGCTCGCTTTCCTGCCTTTTTATCACGTTTTCGGCCTTTTCGCGGTTTATTTTTGGTTCACGTTTTTCGGCAGAACTTTGGTGTTTTTAAGAGATTATTCCTCCGATACAATCCTAAAAACCGCCCGCAGGCATAACGTAACTCATATTTTTGCCGTTCCTGTTTTATGGCATACCATCGAAAAAAGCGTTATTGCTGCCGCTAAAGAACAGGGCGAAAAGAAATATAAAAAGTTAATTAAAGGGCTTAAATTTACTACTGCCCTTCAAAATATTTTCCCAAGCTTTGGTGCATTTCTCTCTAAACGGATTATGAGCGAAATAACGAACAAGCTTTTCGGAAAATCCATTATGTTCCTTATAAACGGAGGAAGCTATATTAAGGATTCCGCGCTCTACCTTCTCAACGGAATCGGATATAACATTTACAATGGCTACGGTATGACAGAAATCGGCATAACCTCGGTTGAACTCGGTCGCAGACCTAAAGACAGAAACCGAAATTCCATTGGAAGACCATTTGCTTCGGTTGAATATAAAATTGAAGATGGTGTTCTCAAGGTAAAAGGTACTTCGCTTTGCACGAAAAAACTCGTAAACGGCGAGGAATTTCATCTTGAAGGCTGGTTTAATACGGGAGATAATATGGAAGCTAAAAACGGCGACTATTTTATTCTCGGAAGAATGGGCGACCTCGTTATTGGAGAAAACGGAGAAAACATCAATCCCGACCAAATCGAAAAACTGTTTTCTGTTAACGAAATAAAAATGCTTTCGGTTTTGGGCCTTAAAGGAGATGACGGCGAGGAACTTTCTCTGGTTGCACAAATAAATCGCTTTATTTCGGAAGAAAAATTAAATTTCATAAGAAACGAAGTTTACGCCATCAACGATACCCTCCCCAAAGCCTCCTCAATCAAAAAATTCTATTTCACCTTCGACGATATTTGCCCTCCAACTGCAATCAAGGTTAGCAGAACGAGGCTTTCCAAGCAAATTGCAGAGGGCGAAGTAAATCTCGTTCCTTTTTCTTCGATGAAGCTTGAAAAATCGGAAGGCGGAGAATCATTCGTAGCAAACGAAGTTCGGAACATAATTTCAGAGGTTCTCGGAATTGCTTCAGAAAAAATAGGTTACACCGACCATATTTTCTATGACCTTGCGGCTTCAAGTATTCAATATTTCTCGATTTTAACCAAGCTTTCGGAAAAATTCTCCATAACCGACTATAAGCAGAACGAAAAATATTGCTACACAACAAAAGAAATTTCAGAATATATAGAGAAACATATTTGATATGAAAAATAAATTATTTATAAACCTTTTTTTAGGGTTCACCAAACTCACGGGACTCCTTCCGGTTTTTCTGTTTTTTAAACCGAAGGTATACCTTTTGAAAAATGCAAAGAGGCGCTTGCCCGCCCCTTCAATACTTGTTTCAAACCATAAATCCCTTTTGGATTTCGTTTTGTATCTTCTCGTTTTTCCCTTTAGAACGGTTCGCTTTTTGATGGCGGAGGTTCTTTATATGAAGGGTTCCGCTTTCTCCTTTATGCTTAATTCTTTGGGCGGAATCAGGGTTGACCGCGAGGATAAAAACTTTGGATTCGTTTCGGAGTCTATTGAAATTATCGATAAAAAAGGAATTGTTGGAATATTCCCCGAAGGCAGACTCCCGATAGACGGGAATCCCTTCCCTTTCACAACCAGTACCGCCTTTATTGCAACCCATTGCGATGCTCCGATTGTTCCTGTTTTTACAGATGGAAATTATGGTGTTTTTAAACGCACAAGCGTTTATATCGGCGCGCCTTTTTATCTCTCCGATTTCAAAGAAGACGGGCTTGACGACGAAGCTCAGCTTAAGCATCTGACAAAGATTCTCGAAGAAAAGGTTCGTTCTTTAAAGAGCGAATACGAAAAGGAGAAGAAAAATGGAAAATAAGAAGCATCCGCTTTTTTCTCCCCAATTTTTGCCAATGGATATGGCTCGAATCGTTTGCTCTCCCCTAATCCCTCTTTTTTGGATAAGACGATTAAACTCAGAAGGCAAAAAATATAATGAAAAACTTTCGGGCGGAGCGCTGATCGCTGCCAGTCATGCCTCTTTTTCCGACCCTTTCACTGTTGGAGTCAGTTTTTGGTATCGCCGTCTTCATTTCCTCGCGGCAGAGGTTGTTATGAAGGGGAAATTTCGCTCGATGCTCATAAAGGGCGTTGGCGGAATCAAAATTGACAGAAACAAAGCGGATATTGAAGCTATAAACACCTCGGTTAAAAAACTAAAAAAAGGTTTTCTTCTTGCCATTTTTCCGCAAGGCGGAATACAAAGAGAAGAAAAAACCGATGGCGTTAAATCAGGCGCAGCTTTAATTGCATTCCGTGCAAACGTTCCGATAATACCTATGTATATTGCTCCTAAAAAAGGGTTGTTATCAAGAAGAACCGTTGTTATCGGAAATCCAATAAATACGAGAGATTTTTGCACAAAATTAATGCCGAGCACGGCAGATATAAATAATATTTCAAATTTGCTTGCAAGCGAGCTTAACCATTGCAAGCAGGTTTATTCTAACTTTTTGGAGGATAAAAAATGACTACGTTTGAACGCTTGAAAAAAGTTTGCGATTCG
This sequence comes from Acutalibacteraceae bacterium, assembly GCA_045630885.1. Classification (GTDB taxonomy): domain Bacteria; phylum Bacillota; class Clostridia; order Oscillospirales; family Acutalibacteraceae; genus UMGS1532. Next base: position 22,840 of record JAZQTQ010000077.1, on the reverse strand, counting down.
GTTTTCGAAGGCGAACTAGACACGTCGGCTATCACCCCGGAAGCCTCTCTTTTCGATGATATCGGAATGAATTCTATCGGCATTTTATATATGGCAATGGCGCTCGAAGAAGAATTTTCAATTAAATTTCTTAACGACGACTTTCCAAATATCAAAACCGTTGCCGACGTTATAAACGTTATCGAAAAGAAGGTTAAATAATGAACTGGAGCGAAAAAAGTCCTAAAAGCGGCGATATAATCCGAACAAAGGTTAGCTTCTATCATCACTATGGAATCTTCATCAGCGAAGATGAAGTTATACAATTCGGACTCCCAAACGACCCCGGAAAGCCCTCCGACAGCATCTGTGTTTTGGCTTCTGATATTGATACTTTCCTTTCGGGCGGCGAGCTTCAAACCGCCGAGCCCGATAAAGAAGAATCCAAAAAGTTGCGCTCGAAAGAGGAAATTATCAAAATTGCGCGTTCAAGAATTGGAGAAAAAGGTTATGATATTCTTCATAACAACTGCGAGCATTTCGTTAATGAATGTGCTTTTGGCGAAAGCCGTTCAACTTTTTTGAGCGACGTTAGAAAAAGGCTTAGAGAAAAAATTGGAAAAAACTAATTTTTAAGAAATGAGGAGATTTTATGTTTTGTAAAAATTGCGGCGAAATCATCGAAGGAGGAGCAAAATTCTGTCCTGTTTGCGGAGCAGAGGTTAAGGAACCAAACCCAATAGACGTTGATTCCATTCCGATAGCTGACCCTATCGTTCCGCCTGTTGTACCGCCTGTTGTACCGCCTGTTGCACCTCCCGTTGTACCTCCCGTTGTAACCCCCGTTATTCCCGAAGGCTACGTTAAAAAGCCTATAACCGAAGAAGACCTTCCGGAGCAATATAAACCCCTCGGCGCTTGGGCTTATTTCGGACTTTCGCTTTTGTTTTCCATTCCGATTGTCGGATTCATTTTCCTTCTGATATTCACCTTCAACGATGGAAACATTAACCGTCGTTCTTTCGCTCGCTCTTATTGGTGCGCCCTTTTGATTGTTGCAATAATCCTTGCTTTTTATTTGATTATCATAGCAGCTGCCGGAGTTACAATTTTTAACGCTCGATTTTAGATGAACAAAAAAACGCTATGCCGGTTTCCCGGCATAAGCGTTTTAAACTATCGTTATAAAATATTCTTCTATCTTAAAGGCTTTCTTATCGATAGAAGACGTATCGACTGATAAAAACGAGGGAAGCTTTATTTCGCTTTTTTTGAAATAGGCTTCCTTTGCCGTCCAAACAGAGAAAAATCTTTCTGATTTTTCTCCTTCGTTTTCTGCGGCTTTTATGAATTCGATTTCCGCCTCGTTGCAAGCCCTTTTAATAAGAGCATCCGACACCGGCTTTAATTTTTCTATATCTATCCCAACGGGTTCTTCACTTATGGCGGCAACGACTGCGTCTTCACAATGGGAAATGCTTATAAAGAAGGGGCTTTTGGAAGAATAAGGTTTTCCGTTTTCGTCCCTTTCTATATCTGCATCTGCGCCCCATTTATTCAAAAGAGTTCTTGCAAGACGCTCTCCTAAAAGGGAACGACGAACACCGTCTTTCGGCTTAATTCTATCTACATGCGCCTTTCGGCTCATAGTTAATTCCGAATATATGCTTTCATATTCTTCTTCGCTTAAATCTGTAATTTTGGCGAACAACCATTCCATTAGCATTGCCTCCTTTCGGGGATTTAATTAAAATCAGGTTATAATAAACAAAAGGGAGTTGAGAAAAAAATATGTGGATTTTTCTATCTGTCATAAGTCTTATTGCGGCTATAATTATAGCTTTGCTGCTTTCTCCCGTTCTTGTTATTATCAAAACCGATGAAAACGATGAACTTATAATAAGATACAAACTTCTCAATAAGCTTTACGGCGAAAACCCCGACCCTAAAAGCCCGGTTGTCAGAGCGCTTAAAAAGACTTCGGGTATTAGCCGACTTGAAAAAAGCCAAATTAAAACCAATCTTGAAAACACCGGTGTTTACGACACCTTGAAGGATAGCATTGACCTCATTTTAGACCTTCTTAAAAAGATTGTTGAACTATTAAAAAAATGTACGGCAAAAACCTTCAAGCTTAAAATAGTTTGCGCCGAAGGCGATGCCGCCGAAACCGCAATCAGCTATGGAAAATCTTGCGCTTTGGTTTATCCTTTGCTAGGTTTCGTTGACTCCTTTCTCAATATCCGAAAAAGGGGCGCCGACATCAGTATCGACTGCGATTATGAGAAAAAACAAGGAAGCATTGAGCTTGAAATAGTTTTATCTATTCCGCTTTACAGAGTTCTCGGCGCATTTATAAAGGTTGTTTATAAAGAGGCGCTCAGGACAGCTTCCGATAAATAAATGCTATTTTTGAAAAAATTCAAACACCAAATCTAAAATTTCTTTCATTTTAGGCTCGTCGCTCGACAAAAGCGAATGGCCTATACCCTTGATTTCTTTAAAATCACAGGTTTTGCATTTTTCCGAGAAAAGTCTTTGTGGATAATTCTCAACCGTTTTGTCCTTTTCTGCCGAAAGAAGCAATATCGGAGTTTGAATCCTTTTCAATCTGCTTTTTCTTAATATTTTGAATTTAACCGTCAATGCCCCGCAAACCCAACCGAAGGTCATTGGGGTTGACTGATAATAAACGTTTTCTCGGCGCATTTTCATATTATGCTCAAAACGATTTCTGCTTGGGTCATATTCTTTTTTATACGGAGCTTCCGGATTAAACTCGCCGGAAAGCAAAAACTTCTTTTTAGAGCCTAAAAAGATTTTTCCGAATCTTACCGCCCATCTGCCGACGTATTGGGGAACCTGACTCACGGTTGGTTCTAACATAGGCGCGGCGAAGACCGCTTTTTTTATCACTTCGGGGCGTTTTTCCAAAAACAATGCCGAAATGGCTCCCCCCATCGAATGAGAATAAATATATATCGGCTGATTCGATGTGGGCAGAACTATTTCCTCGATAAACTGCTCAAGGTCGAGAACGTAATCATCAAATCTATCAACGTGCAGAAGCTCGATTATATCGGTCAATCTGCCGGAAAGCCCATGACAGCGCTGATCGAAAATAAAAACGTTATAGCCTTCGTTCAAAAAATAATACGATAGCTCATAAAATTTTCTTGTAAATTCGCTGAGTCCATGAACTATTATAACCGATGCTTTTGGATTTTGGGCGAGAAAATATTCATAATAAATTTCGGTTTTATCAAATGCCGAAAAGCTTCCGCTATGCTTGCATTTTTCAAGCTCCGATTCAACCTCTTTTATGGTTTCGGGGAAAGTTTCTTCCGCTATTATTTCATACTTTCCTTTGGGGTTAAAAAGCATTATATTTTGAGCTCCTTTGTTTAATTTCTGAAAAAGTTGGTGATAATAATGACATCTATTAAGAAATCCAGATTGAAAAGGGTTTTTAAAATCATTATTATCATTTTTCTTATATATGGGATAGTTTCCTTTGCGCTGACAAAGGTTATTTACGACGGAACGTTTAAGCGATACGATTGCGCCGTTTCTCGCCCGCAAGCGCTTTCCGATTTTGTTTCTTCCAGAGAAACTTTAAGTTTTCCTTCGGGCGAAAATCAACTTTCAGGCTATCTTTACAGAGCCCAAAGCAACGACAAAAACTCGCTTATAATTCTCCTTCACGGGCATAACTCCTGCTCCGACGGTTATCTTTGGCAGATAAAAGAATTAAACGACCTCGGTTGGTCGGTTATGGCTTTTGATTCAACGGGTTGCTGCGATTCCGAAGGGGATTCCTCGGTTGGTTTCCCTCAAAAAATAAAAGACTTAAATTCGGCGCTAAATTATGTTGAAAAAAACTCTCGCTTCGGTTATAATAACATTGTGCTTTTAGGTCATAGCCTTGGCGGATATGCCGCCTGCTGTGCGCTAAGCTTCGATTATGATATTGATGCGGTTGTTTCAATTAGCGGAATTAACAGCGCTATGGAAGCTGCTATCGGCTCGGCAGAAGGATACGTTGGGCCTTTAGCCTGGGGGAATTACGGATTCTTATGGCTTTATCAGGCGTTGCTTTTCGGAGCCGAGAAAACCAACCTCAGAGCAAGCGATTCAATATCATCAAGCAACGTGCCCGTCTTAATTGTCAACGGCGAAAACGATAAAACGGCGCCATTGGAAAAAACCTCGATTATTTCTCACAAGGAAGAAATTGAGGGAAGCAACACCCAATATCTTATTCGCTCAACCCCCGATAATTCGGGACATACCGACCTGCTTTTCGATTCAGACGGAACTGCTAACAATGAACTTATTGAAGAAATTAACACTTTTCTTATAAACAGCATTGGTTGACAAGCCTTAAAAACTGTCAATCTTAAATGGGAGGATTTTTTGAGGATGGACGTGGTTTTAATCCCTGCTTATGAGCCCGACCGAGAGCTTATAAAGCTTTGCGACGAGCTTTTAGAGTATAACTTTAAAATAGTTATCGTTGATGACGGAAGCGGAAAAGATTATGCGGAAATCTTTTCGGCAGTTTCCGACAAGGCGGATATTATAACCCTTGAAAAAAATTGCGGCAAGGGCGCAGCTCTTAAAGCGGGAATGCGCTATATAAGAGATAATTTGCCCGATTGCGAGCATTTTATAACCTGCGATGCCGACGGTCAGCATAAACCTTGCGACGTTAAAAGAGTTAGCGAGCAATTAAAAAAAGGCAATAAATTCGTTTTAACGGTTAGAAAAAGAGTTGGTAAAATTCCTTTTCGTTCCCGATTCGGAAACGACCTTTCAAGAATCGTTTACACCCTTCTTACAAACCGCTATCTTTCGGACAACCAATCGGGTCTTCGCGGTTTTTCGCACGATTATCTCGATTGGCTGATTGATGTTGAAAGAAATAACTACGACTACGAAATGAACGTTCTTTATTATGCGGCAAAAATGGGTCTTAAAATCACCACTCTGCAAATCGACGCAATCTACATAGAAAACAATGCTTCTTCGCATTTCAACCCGATTGTTGATACCTTGAAAATCTATCGAAGCCTGTTTTCTTTGGCGAGAGGAACCTTCATTTCCTTCGCGTTTGCCGAGCTTCTCGTTTTCTTGGCAACTTTTATAGGCAACCACGATATTTTCTTCATTATCCCGTCGGTTGGCGCGCTTTCTCTTGCGCTTTGCATCCTTTTAAATAAATACGTCTTCTTTAAAAAAGCATCGGGTCAATCCCACCTTACAACGATGGCATACACCCTCATAAGCTATTTCGTTTACACGCCGATATGTATGGTGATGGCGTTTTTAATTCCGAATATTCCTCTTGCGCTGAATTTTAATCTGGTATTTTTTCTCTGTCTACCTTTAAAATTCTTCCTTCACCAGCTTATATTTATTGCTTCTATGACAAAAGAATAACTGAAAAAAACAGGGTGAGCAGTCAAACCCGAACACCATTTTGTGAAGACGGGTTTTCGCTCATCCTTTGTTAAAATACTCGCCAATACGATAAAGACAAACATTTTTATTAATGCTTGTCTTTATTTTTTTATTTCTGCTTTAAAACCTTCGCCATTTCGCCTGAAAAATCGGCTTTATCCAATCGGAGAATTTGGCGAACGGAAGCTAAAACGGTTTCTTCATTTGCGCTTCCGTGCATTTTAACAATGAGCTTTTTGGTTCCTAAAAAGGTTGCCGCGCCCTGCGAATTAAAATCAAAGGTTTTGAAAAGCTCGTCATTTATTTTTTTGGCAATTTCGGGGCAATCTTTTGCGATTTCGCTCACAATTTCCATTGCTTTTTTGCCAACTGCTTCGGTATTTTTAAGCAATATATTTCCCGAAAAGCCATCGCAAACAACAACGTCGGCATAGCCTGAAACCATATCGCTTCCTTCAAGATTTCCAATAAAATTAATGCCCAGCTCCTTGATTTTTCCGAAGGCCTCACGGGTTAAGGCATTTCCTTTTTCCGCCTCTCTGCCAACCGACATCAACCCAACTCTGGGAGCTTCTATTCCGCAATAGCAACGAGCAAAAACGTTGCCCATTTTGGCGAAAAGAGCAATATCAGAAGCTGTGCAATCAACGTTTGCACCGCAATCAACAAGACTCAAAAGTTTTCCGTTTGTGCCGATGGGAAGGGCGCTTACCAATGACGGAAACTTTATCCCTGCCAAAAGCCCTAAACGACAAATCGAGCCTACGAGCAAAGCTCCCGTATTTCCGGGAGAAAGCAGCGCAACGGCTTCATCGTCCGCCTTTAATGCGCCCAAAGCCAACGCCATAGAGGCGTTATCGCAACCTCCGAATATGCAGGTTGGGGGCTGAGAGTTGGTTATATATTCCTCAGTATCGATAATCTGATACCTTCCCTTTTCAACTCCCATTTCGCTCATAATCTTATCGATAAGCGCTTCGCTTCCAACAAGGACAGGGAATATATCTTCCTCCTTTATGGACCTTGCGATACCCTTTACGACAAGCTCGGCACCATTATCTGCGCCATATATATCAACGATGATTTTCTTCATATAATCAATTCCTATTCAAAAGAAATTATATAGTCATAAACCTCAAAGCCACCCTCAACTAAGCCAATATCTGCCATCGGATAGCGGGAGATAAGCTCATCTCGGATTTCTTGAGCCTCGATTGCCGGAACGTCTGCGCCTGAAAAAAGAATCATAACGTCCTTTGGGGCTTCCTCGTTCACCTTATCTATAAGCTCAAGTGCAAGTTCTCTGCGATTATCTGAGCAGAGCATAATCTGCTTGTTTTTTATTCCTATAAATTTATCTTTTTTAACCTCTACGCCGTCCATAACGGTATCTCTGGTTGCGGTGGTTACGTATCCCGTAATAACGTCGCCGATGCAAGAAGTCATATCCTCGATAAGCTCCTCGACCGTATCGCACCAAAGGTTCATCATCGAAAGCGCAGAATAGCCCTCTACGATAGATTTTGTTGGGATAACTCTAACGTCGGCTCCTTTATATAACTCGGCCGCCTGATTTGCGGCGAATATGATATTAGAATTATTAGGAAGGACAACTATATGCTCGGCTTCGTAGTTTTTAAAGACGTTAATAAAATCTTCAACCGAAGGATTATTAGTTTGACCGCCATCGATAACCGCTGTTGCTCCGATGCTATAAAAATAATCAACCAAGCCGCTACCCGATGCCACGGCTACGATTAAATATTTAACCTTCTCTTTTTTCTCCTCCATTTGAGTTTCGCTATGCTGAACCGACATATTTTCAATCTTTAAGGTTAAAAACTCGCCGAAATTCCTTGCATATTCCAAAACCTTTTCGGGGGTAAAAGAATGAATATGAATTTTAACGATGCTGTCATTGTGAACGGCAACTATCGAATCGCCAAGCGCTTCCAAGGGCTTGACAAATTCGTCCCTCGAAAACTCGGCGATATTGGTTTTGCTGTTCATAAGCTGAAGGATAAACTCGGTACAATAACCATATTCCATCTCGCTATCAGGGCCGAAAGAACCCATAAGCGAACTCGTTGAAGCAGAAAAATCGATTTCCTCAATATCCTCTATTGAAGCTCCACCCAAACGAGCGTGGATTCCTTCAAAGAAGCAAACCAAACCTGCTCCGCCCGAATCAACAACCCCCGCTTCCTTTAAAACGGGAAGCAATTCGGGAGTTCTTGCGAGGCTTTCTTTCATAACCGTAACCAGAGCGCCGAAGCCCTCATAAAGGTCGTCATAGTCGTCGGCATGGCTCTCTAAAAATCCTGCCGCATCGCTTATAACGGTTAGAATAGTTCCCTCAGTTGGGGTTATTATAGAATTATAAGCATCTTCCTTTGCAGTTTTAAATGCCTCTTTGAAATCGGCAAAAGCAACTTTTTCTTTTCCCTCAAAGCCTCTGCCGACACCTCTTATAAACTGCGAAAAGATAACGCCCGAATTTCCCCTTGCGCAAAGGAGAACTGCACGGGAAAGCTCCTCCATATATTTTCCAACGTTTTCCTGAGGCTTAACCGATTTGATTCCGCCAAAGGTATAGACCATATTAGTTCCCGTATCGCCATCAGGCACGGGAAAAACGTTCAGGTCGTTAACAACCCCCATATTATGCTTGAGGTTTCTATAACCCGCAGTGAAAACGTCGTGAAGCTCTATGCCGTTAATTGTTCGGCTCATTTTTATTCGTTCCCTTCAATAGTAACTTCTTCGCCAAAAGTGAATGAAATAACGGTTCCGGGGCCAACAGACGCTCCAACAATGGGGCCGATAACTCCAAACACAACCTCTTTAAAGGGTGCTTTTTTAAGAATTTCATCGCGGAGAAGGATTGCGTCCTCCTCGCAATCAGCATGGGAAATCAATAACTTTTCATAGTTGCCGTTTGCGGCGTTAACGATATGGTCGGCTATTGCAACCCTTGCATTATTAGTTCCCTTAACCTTTTTATATGCGTAGTTCTGACCCTTAATATCGGAAATAATCAAAGGCTTAACTCCGAAAAGGTTTCCAAAGAAGGCCTTGGAAGCCTTAACTCTGCCTGCGCGACGGAGATATTCCATTGATTCAACGGTTCCGCACTGATTAACCTTCAAGCGAATATCCTCGATATATTTTGCAGTTTCTTCTGCGCTCATTCCTTCGCTTCTCTTTTTAGAAGACTCCATAAGCAAAAAGCCCTGACCGAGCGAGCTTATAAGCGAATCAACGCAATAAACCTTGTTTTCATATTTTTCGTTAAGCTCGTTTGCAACCAGCATAGCCGTTTTAACAGATGCCGAAAGGGCAGATGAGCAGGAAATATAAAGCACGTCTTTGCCATTCTTTATGGCTTCCTCAAAACGCTCTTCATAAAGGGTTTTCGGAACCTGAGTTGTAAAAACTCTCTTGCCGGAGCGCATAAGGTTATAATAGTCCTTATAGCTCACCTCTTCCCAATCAAGAGAAGCCACGTGTTCAACCTCGTCGATAGAATAATTCATAGCGATATATTCTATGCCGTATTCCTTTCTAAGCTCGGCATTAAGGTCGCAAGTGGAATCGCCAAAAATAACAAAGTCTTTCATATTTATTCTCCTTTTTTCCCTTTATTATGAATGATTTTATTCATAATTGCCTTTTCACGTTCAAGGCCTTCGCTCACGGGGGCTCCCTTATAAAAAGCCGCGCAAAGACCGGGCCCTATCGATGCTCCACAAGACATTCCAACGTTGGAAATGATTACCTCTTTGGGAGAAAATTCTTTTATAATCATCTCCTTCATAGTTTCGGCAACGGCAGGACGATTAGAATGAGTTACGAAAAGAATCTGATTTTCAGGGTCGGTAATCGTTTCTCTTATATACTCAATAGCCGCACTTAAAGCCGCTTTCTTGCCCTTGAATTTTCCGAGAACCTCAGAAAGCCCGTTTCTGTTGAAATCGGCCATCGGATTAATGCCGACAAGGGTTCCGAATAATGCCTTAAAATTGGAGATTCTTCCCGTTTTGCAAAGGAAGAACAAATCGTCCATCGGGCCAATCTGATGAATTGAATGTTTATTTTCTTCAATAAATTGAACGGTTTCTTCTAAACTAGCGCCTTCGGCTCTCTTTTGAGCAGCCATAATTGCGAGCAAACCGATAGCGGTTGAATACCTCAAGGAATCTATGCAGAATATTTTTCTTTCGGGATATTTTTTCGCCAAATCATTTTTAACTATTTCACAAGTTTGATAGGTTCCCGAAAGCCCCGAAGAAAGGGTTATGCAAAGAACATCTTTTCCGTTTTTAAGGTACTTTTCCAAGGTTTCCATTATCTCGCCCACAGCGGCGCAGGCGGTTTTATAAATCGTTTTTTTATCCGTCATGGATTCATAAAAATCCTTTGGATTATATTTTTCCCAATCTAAATCTGACGTTTCGCTTCTTCCATCGGGGAAATATACGTAACCGCTTATATAATCATCAATTCCGAATCTTTCACGCAGGGAACGAACAAGGTCGCAAGAAGTATCAGGAATAATAACAAAATCCGACATTTTTGAGCCTCCGTTTTAATTTTTAATATTCATACCGAAATTATATCACAACAACCGCAATTTTTCAACATTTTTCAATTTTTTTCAACAAAAATAGTGAAATCTTTTTCCTTTTATGTTATAATATATAAAATTCGGTCTTGTGCGGTTTTAAAGTCCGAAAATATGGAGGTTTTTTATGGAAATTTTTTGGATAATTCTCATAATTTTAGCGGCACTTGCTCTGGGCGGTCTCGCTTTTATGTTCGTTTATACTTATCCTATCGCAAAAAAAGTCTATCGTGAACAGCTTGTCAGAACCTCTCCTGAAAAATGGGGAAGAACCTGCTCCGCTCCCGAAAACGAGGAGCAGATGGCTATGTGGAATATGGGCTGCGAATGGGCTGAGGAAAATCACGAATTTATGAAAGAGGTTGACATCGAAAACGATGGTTTTCACCTTTTTGGCGAATACTATGATTTTGGCAAAGAGCGCTGCGTTATAATTCTTCCGGGCAGATGCGAAAGCCTTATGTATTCTTATTTTTTTGCCCCTCCCTATCATAAAGCAGGCTTTAACGTTTTGGTTATCGACACCCGATGCCATGGTAAAAGCGAGGGAACGTATAACACAATAGGCGTTAAAGAGCGTCGCGACGTTATTGCCTGGGCAAAGAAGGCAAACGAGCTTGGAAATAAAGAAATTTATATACACGGAATTTGCATCGGAACAGCGTCGGGAATATTTGCGCTAACCGATAAGGACTGCCCCGATTATATTAAAGGCCTCGTTACGGAAGGCTGCTTCGTTTCCTTCAGAGAAACCTTCAAACGACATATGATTGCCGACAAGCGTCCCCTTTTCCCCGTTTTAGATCTCGTTATGAACGAAATTAACAAGCACACGGGAACTAACGTTTATAAAGACACTCCTTTAAGAGCTATGAAAAAGATTAAACCCGACCTTCGTATGCTTTTCCTTTATGGCAAAAAGGATATTTTCTCGATTCCGAAAAAATCGCAACAGCTTTTTGACGCTTGTTCTTCTCAAAACAAAAAGCTTGTTTGGTTTGATAACGGAGGACACTCCCATTTAAGAATCAACAATTTAGAAAAATACGATAACGAAATTATGGAGTTCTTTAAAGATTAGTTATGTTTAATCAGAAATACGCCGTTTTCACGATGGACGTTGAAACCTTCAGCGATACCGAATGTGTTTCCTATTCGGGCTCGGACGTTGAAGTTGACATTCTCGACGGATTCGATGAATATATCAGAATACTTGACAAGCACGGAATAAAAAGTACGCTTTTCACCGTTGGCTCTCTTGCGCCTAAAATTTTCGACAGACTCAAAAAAAGCATCAAAAACGGGCACCGACTCGCCCTTCACAACTATGAGCATATCGCCCCTATGGATATGACTACCGAAGATTTCAGGCTCCATATTAAAAAGACGAAGGAAAAGCTTTCGGAGATGTTTAATACCGAGATTTCCGGCTTCAGAGCGCCCTTTTTCAGCCTGGATAGCGAGCGTTTGCAAGTTTTAAAAGAGCTTGGATTCAAATATGATTCGAGTCATCTTGGCTTCTCGAAGGCTCGCCATACGGTTGAACTTAACTTTAAAGATTTCAAGCAAATTTCCGAGGGTATTTTCCACAGCAAAGATTTCTTCGAATTTGGCCTTTCTAAAGAAAAATTCTTTGGCGCTCCCTATCCCGTTTCGGGCGGGGGTTACGTTCGTTTAAGCAACTGGGGATTTATCAAAAATCTTATCAAGCAACATATCGAGCGCAATAATTATTACGTATTTTATCTTCACCCGTTTGAACTCACCCGACAGAAAATTCCCTTCTTAAAGGGTCTTAAGCCTTATGACCAATTCTATTTGCATTATGGGATCAGCGCTTACGGAAAACATATCGAGCAAATTATAGAAATGCTCAAAAAATGCGGTTATACCTTCGTTACTTTTGAAGAACTTTGTGAAATCCTTTCCAAAAACATAAAATAGCAGAAAGGGAGAATTTTTATGAAAACGCTTTTGAAAAACGGAAACGTTGTTAATGTTTTTACAGGCGAAATTTTAAAACACGATATTTTAATCGAAGACGGAAAAATCCTTTCCGTTTCTGAGAATATTAACCTTCCTTGCGACGAGGTTAAAGACCTTTCGGGGCTTTTCGTTTGTCCGGGGTTTATCGACGGTCATATTCATATCGAAAGCTCTATGCTAACCCCTTTTGAATTTACAAAGGTCGCTTTAGCGCACGGCACAACCGCCATTGTTGCAGACCCCCACGAAATTGCCAACGTTTCGGGAATTGACGGAATAAACTATATGCTGGAAGCGAGCGAAGGTCTTCCTTTAACAATTTATTTTATGCTCCCTTCTTGCGTTCCTTCTACCCCACACGACGAAGCGGGCGCAATTCTTAATGCAAGCGACCTCCTCCCCCTTTATGAAAAAGAAAGGGTTTTGGGGCTTGGCGAAATGATGAATTACCCCGGCGTTTTATTAAAGAACGAAGACGTTATGCAAAAACTGTCCGACGCAAAAACGCTCGGCAAAATTATCAACGGACACGCACCTTTGCTTTCGGGCGAAGCGCTTGATAATTATATTTTTGAAGGCATTGCCGACGACCACGAATGTTCCTCCTTCGAAGAAGCAAAGGAACGAATCAGAAAAGGCCAAAAGGTTATGATAAGGCAGGGCTCCGCTGCTAAAAATCTCAAGGCCTTGCTTCCGCTTTTTGAAGCGCCCTGGAACGAAAACTGTATGCTCGTCAGCGACGATAAAAACCCTGCTGACCTGCTCTCAATAGGTCATCTCGACGGAACTATAAAAGATGCCGTTTCTCTCGGCGCAAGTCCTATAGAAAGCATCAGAATGGCTACGATTCGCCCCGCAAAGCATTTTGGACTTAAAAATGTTGGCGCAATAGCGCCGGGATATTTTGCGGACCTTGTTGTTTTTGATAATTTCGAATCTTTCTCTATTAAAGAGGTTTATAAAAAGGGCAAGATGGTTTCTCAAAATGGTATTGTTTTAGAGATAAATGAACCACCTGTTTCAAAGAACCTTATAGACAAGGTTTACCATTCCTTTAATATGCCAAAGCTCACAGCCGAAAGCTTTGAAATTCCCATAACAGGAAAGAAAAATTGCCGAGTTATAGAGGTTATTAAAGGCGAGCTTTTAACCAACGAAGCCATAATGGAAATAGATTTCAATATTTCAGGCGGAATTGATGCAAAAAGAGATATTCTCAAATGTGCAGTTGCTGAAAGGCATCATAATACAGGGCATATCGGAGTTGGCTTCATAACGGGGCTTAATTTTACGGGCGGCGCTATTGCTTCTTCGGTTTCCCACGATTCTCATAATCTTATAATTGTTGGTTCAAGCGAGGAAGATATGGCAAAAGCAGGCAATCGCATTCGTGAGCTTGGAGGCGGACTCGTCGTTGTTAAAAATGGCGAAATTATTGCCGAATTTCCTCTGCCCGTTGGAGGGGTTATGACCGACGCTTCGGCACAAACCGCAGCAGAACAAAATGAAAAGGTTATTAAAGGCGTTCGCGAACTCGGAGTTCCTCAAGACGTTGAGCCCTTTATGACTACCGCTTTTATGAGCCTTGCGGTTATTCCACACCTGAAAATGACAACCAAGGGTCTTATAGACGTCAATACCCAAACTCTTGTTGATTTAGTTATTTAAAAGATATTTAATTTTTATCGAAAAAAGAACACCCACAGTTGTTAAAAAACTGTGGGTGCATTTTTTGAATAAAGAAAAACGTCTGTCGCTATTGCAACAGACGTTCGTTAATGTTGGCACTTCCCTATTTTCCCAGGGCGTCGCCACCCAAGTATCTTCGGCACCGGTGAGCTTAACTTCTGTGTTCGGGATGGGAACAGGTGGACCCTCACTGTAATTAATACCAACTATACATTCCTTGCGGAACAGACAATATATTAACACATAAACGAGGCTTTGTCAAGCACTTTTTTTGATTTTTTTAAAAATTTTTTAAATAATTGGTTTTTGACCCCAAAAAGCCGCTTCCGAACGGTGTTCTTCAAGAATTTTCAAGGAGAAAACCGCATAGGAAATTGAAAAACAAGGGATTGTATATAAAAGCGGAACGCCCAAAAATCCGAGAACAAACCAACCCGCCATGGAAATGAAGAAGCCAAACCAAAGCTTGCTGTTCCCCTCCATAAGTTTTTTGGAAGCCTTAAAGCTCTGTTGAACGCCTGCGGTATCGCACAAGGTGAACAAAGCAGGAGAAATTGAATATCTCGAAAATACAAAAACGAAAAGCGCAAAACAAGCTAAAAAGAAAAGATACGATAACGGCCACAAAACGGGGGTTATGTCGGGCGCTACGAGTCCGGTTATATCATAAAATCCCTGACTCTGCAAAAAGCAAATCAAAACAAAGGGAATAAAACAAATAATGCCAATAACAAGCGCTCTAAACAAAAAGTTTAAAGAAAACCACAAGGCCTTAAAGAAAAGACGGAAGGAAGAAAAATAATAAAAAATGCAAGAAACCGAAGCGTCTTCTCCTTTTGAAACCAGAGAAAACCATCTGGTTGAACCAAGAATTAAACACAAGCAAATGATACCTATTAAAACAGACAGGCCTAAAACTATCCGGGAAATAAGAATTTCGCCCGACTGCGCCAAGGTTTGTCTTAAAGAAAACAAAGCGATAATAAGAATAAAAACCGCAACTGACGGCAAGGAAACCGCAACAGCTCCTATCCATTTATCCTTTAATGAAGCTTTTCCCTCTGTTTTTATAACTGCGCTAACCGACATTTTTTCGCCTCCGGTTATTTTTCTTTTAGATTAACTATATTATATCAGTTATTTTCAAGAAAAACAACCCACCAAGAAAATTTTACAATTTGTTTATTTTTTATAAAATCAGAACCTTTTTTATATTGACCTTGAAGGATTTTTGTTGTAAAATAAAGCAAACATTAAAACAGGAGGAAAAATGATGGAATTTTGTGTTAAAATGCTTGAAAATGAAAATTGGTGGGGCGGTTCAAACAACCACGGAATCCATATGCCCTTCAATAAAAGCACCGACTTTAAAGGAAGTTTTTTAAAAAGCGCTTCAAACGAAACAATGCCTCTTTACGTTTCTGATAAGGGCAGAGTTATCTGGTCCCAAAAGCCTTTTTCATTCTCAATAAAAAATGGAGAAATCGCTCTCGAAGGCGAAGGCGAATTTTATTTGGAAACCTTTGGAAGCACCCTTAAAGAAGCCTTTGTCGGAGCCAGACACAAGTTTTTCCCGACAGATAAAAGAAAACTGAACCGAGATTTCTTCAAAACTGTTCAGTATAACACCTGGATAGAATGTCTTTACGACCAAAATCAAGAGCAGATAATGAAATATGCCGAAGCTATAATCGAAAACGGCTTTGACCCCGGTATTCTTATGATTGACGAGGGTTGGCACGGAAGATACGGAATCTGGGATTTCGACCGCTTAAAATTCCCCGACCCCAAAGGTATGGTTGATAAGCTCCACGAAATGGGCTTTAAGGTTTTATTATGGGTGGTTCCCTGGATTTGTCCTGATGGCGAATTTTTCTTCACAGCCCTTCGCGAATCAAACGCGCGCCATGAAAACGATGCTGAAAATCGTCTCTTCATCCGTCAAAAACGTGACCCATATTTCCCCGCTTTATATCATTGGTGGAACGGATTTTCCGCGCTTCTCAACCTCGCAAACGAGGAGGACAGAAAATTCCTCGATGACCAGCTTCAATATTTAATGAAGGAATATGGCATTGATGGTTTTAAATTTGATGGTGGCTCAGTTGGGGCTTATTCTAATTGCATCACGGGCGAGACCAACACCGACCTCACAGCCCATGAGCTCAATTTCTATTGGAACAAATTCGCTTCAGAATATGACTATCACGAATACAAGGACACCTATTGTGGCGCTAGGTTTAACACTATTCAACGCCTTTCCGACAGAAGCCATCAATGGGAAGATTCTATTGGGTTTAGCTCCATCATTCCCTGCTCGATAGCTCAAGGCCTTATCGGACATCCCTTTATCTGCCCGGATATGGTTGGCGGCGGATGCTGGGAGGATTTCAAGCCAGGAAAACCCATTGATGAAGAGCTATTTGTTCGCTGGGCGCAAGCTTCGGCACTCTTCCCGATGATGCAATATTCCAAAGCACCTTGGGAATGTTTAAGCAAAGAGCACTGTGATTTGGTTTTAGAAGCAGGAAAGCTCCACAAATCCATAACCGATGAAATTATCGAGATGGTTGAAAGAGCAGAAGAATCAGGCGAGCCCATTCTCAGAAACCTCGAATATAACTATCCTAACCAAGGTTTTGCGGCAATAAATGATGAATTTATGCTTGAGGATAAATACCTCGTTGCCCCCGTTATTGAAAAGGGCGCAAGAGAAAGAAAGGTTATTCTCCCCGAAGGCAAATGGCTCGCAGACGACGGAAAAATTTATACCGAAGGCGAATATTCCATAGATTGCCCCCTCGAACGCCTTATCTATTTCAAAAAAATTTAATCAGCAAAATGCAAAAAACCTATCCTTTAAAAATTCAAGGATAGGTTTTTGTTTTTGATATAGTTTTTAGAATAAATCTTGAAGCTCCTCAACGAGCACCATAACCTCAATATATGGTCTTCCGTAGTCTTTCAAAATCGCATCACGGGTTTTTCCGCTTGACGCTATTATTGAATTAAGTTGGGTTTCATATTCCTTTTCTGTAACCGTTAACCCGTTTTCTTTAGCAATCGCAAGAATAACGAGTTGTTGCTTTGCGGTTTCCCTTGCATATCTCGCTGCAAGTTCTGCTCCATAGGTTTGATACCGAGGCTCATATATTGCAATATCGCCTGTGGGAAGCGCTTTGAAGGTTGAGTTTTCAACTCCAAGCATCAAACTTGCATCAAAAAGACTTGCCTTTTTTGCAGCTTCGATATCTTTTTCTTTATAGCTTACGGTTTTAATTGAATTAACAGTTACTGTAAAAACAACCTTTGCTCCCGCTAAATCGGCGGACGGATATTCCTCAGGGAACGTTAAATTGAGGTCGACTGTTTCGCCCGTTGAAACGCCGATAAGACCTTCTTCAAATCCATCGATAAAGCTATTTGAACCAATGGTTAAATCATAGTTATCGGCTGTTCCGCTATCAAATGCAACACCATCTTTTTTTCCAACGTAGTTTATATTTGCAATGTCGCCGTTTTTTATCGGACGGTCGGTTATTATCTTTTCTTCCGGACTGCATTTTTGGGATAAATACTGATTGAGAACCTTCGCTGCCGTTCCTTCTTCCCAATTAATATCCTTATATTCGCCAAGCTCAATAAAATCGGAAACATTGCTGAGGGTTGCTCTGCCTTCAATTTCCTTAATATCAGATTCCGACTTTGAAGACGTTTCGCCTTGAGAGGAAGACGTGCTTGACGTTTCTGACTTTGAAGACGTTTCCTTTTTTCCGTCTTCCGAACAACCAACAAACACAAATCCTAAAGCAATACATAGCAATAAACAAATAATTTTTTTCATATTTTTTCACCTTTAAATTCTATATTTCCCACGAACGATGAAGTCTTCGGGAATTTTTAGTCTTTTTTCTTCTGCTCCAATTCCGCCCATCATCACGCAATAGAACAAGCCTGTCTGAATCCAGAAGAAGGTTATATCCGTGAAGGAATGGGAAACGACCGCCGCAATTATCGCAATAACAACCGAGGTTATTGCGCTGCCTTTATCCGCTTTATAACACCTTACTATCCTAACTGCGATATAATATCCAAGCGCAAGCAAAATAAGGCATCCGACTACTCCAAAATTAAGAAGACAATCTAAGAAAACGTTATGACAATGTTGAGTATTATAACTTGCAATATAGCTTTGATGGGTGCTGAAATATGCCATAAAGCCTTTTCCAAAGAGAGGATATCTCGTTATTTCCCTTATTGCAACGCCCCAAATTCTAACTCTATATTCCGTTGTTGATGCGGCTTCCGTTAATCTCGGAATAAGCTCAGGCATAGTTGTTATCATTATAACGCCCAGGGATCCGCAGATTATCATAAGGCAGAAAAGACGATAATGCTTCGAAAAAAGCAGATATGCCGCAACCCCTACAACTATCTCAATAAGAGCAAAAAGCGAAGCCGAAAGATAGATATTGAAAAGAGCCAAAACAGCAATAAAATAATAAAAAACTGCCTTTCCCTGAGAATCAACGATTCTGTAAGCACAAATTATTATTGCCGCCGCCATTAAAGCGCCGAAATAGTTTGCATTGAAGAAATATGACGTGCATCTGTAAACGAGGCCGTTAGTGCTTTTGCTGGTTATCATCTCAAAAATCGCATAAACGAAGGCGGGAATAACCATAAAACTAATGCCCGTTAAACAAGTTTCAAACGTTTTCGGGGTTATAAAATTTCTGACAAAGCAGAAAATAACAAGCAAAAGGAAAAATACGGGGGCAACGCCAAGACCCATCATATTGTTGCGAAACAGAGCAACCAAAAAGGCATAGCCGCAAAAAATAGGGATAAGAAGCGCTCCTCTGAAGGAAAACAAGCCTTTTTGATATTCGGGGGTTATCAATATAAGAATAGCCGCCAAAACAAGGGCAACAACCGTGAATGAAGATGGCGCAAAAGCGCTCATCGCAAGAAGCACTATTAAATTTTGCGAATTAAAAAATTCTCGAAATTTTATAATCATTTCTTTTATGCTCAATTCCCGTCCCCCTTTTTGAAAGATACTCTAAAGATTATACACTAATTTGCTCTAATTTTCAAGTCCTCTTTAAAATATAGAAAGAGCCGAAAAAACTTCGGCTCTGCTTTTTTTCAATTTATCTTTTTTCCAGAAAGTTTTTAAGGGCGCTGACCGTGTTATCGCTAACCACGTGTTCTATCTTGCAAGCATCGCTTTGGGCTGTTTCCTTTTCCACCCCGATGCTCATAAGAAACTCGGATAAAACCTGATGCCTTTCAAATATTTTCTCGGCAGCCGAAATTCCTTCCTCGGTTAAGGTTAATTCTCCGTCGGAAGCCATAACGAGGTATCCTCCCTTTTTGAGAAGCCCGACTGCTCGGCTAACGCTGGGCTTCGAATAGCCCATACTCTCAGCAACGTCAATGCTTCTTACCGTTGACATTTCTTTCGATAAAACATATATAGTTTCTAAATACATTTCTGCCGATTCATGCAGTCCCATACCCTAACCTTCTCTCTTAACAAGCATCTGTTTTTTATAATTTTACCACATTTTTTCTTTTTTTGCAAGCGGATTTAATGCACATTAAATAAATATCCAAAAATGGCGAAAAAAGGCTTGACAAAGGCATTATTTAGTTGTAATATAATTATGGTTAGCAAATGCTAATCGATATTTTTATCAATGAGTTAGCCTTGACTAACTCGGAACTTGAGAGGGTTTGAAAAATGACTTTGCGCGAAGCAAAAGAAGGAACTGAATACACTGTTTCGAGCATTTTCTCACTAGACGAGGAAATGGAGGCTTTCCTTTTTTCTCTCGGTCTTTACAAAGGCGAACCCATAACCGTTATTTCCCAATTAAAGGGCGGTTGCATCGTTTCCATAAAAGATGCCCGATATAGCATAGATAAAAATTTAGCCGAAGCAATTCAAATTTAATTTTTTTGGTTTTCGGCTTTTGATTTTTCAGTTCAGTTAGCAAAGGCTAACACAAAATTCTTTATGAAGGGAGGAGATACGTATGCTTAAAATCGCATTGGCAGGAAATCCCAACAGCGGAAAGACCACTATGTTTAACGCCTTAACGGGGCAAAACGAAAGGGTTGGAAACTGGACGGGAGTTACTGTTGACAAAGCCCAACACTCTGTTAAAAAACTTTATTCGGGCGATGAGAAAATCATTGCAGTTGATCTGCCCGGCGCATATTCTATGTCTCCCTTCACTTCGGAAGAATCTATCACAAGAGATTATATTAAAACCGAATGTCCCGACGTTATAATTAACATAGTTGACGCAACAAATCTTAGCAGAAGCCTGTTTTTCACAACACAGCTTTTAGAGCTTGGAATACCTATGGTTATCGCGCTAAACAAAGCCGATATAAACAAAAAAAATCAAACGACTATTGATGAAAAAGCGCTTGAAGAAGCTCTCGGTTGCCCCGTTGTCGGAACGGTTTCAACCTCATCTAAAGGTCTTTCGGAGCTTTTGAAAAAGGCTAAAGAACAGGTCGGCAAAACTATTATTGCTCCTTATCACGCCGAAAACCTTGATACCTCTGATAAAAAAGCAGTTTTAGATGAGGACAAAAAGCGTTTCGCATTTGTTGATGGCATCGTTTTACAGGTTGAAACAAAGAAATTTTCGGCAAACAAAAAAAATATACACGATAAAATCGACGCAATTTTAACAAATAAATGGCTCTCCATTCCGATTTTTGCGGTTGTTATGTTCCTCGTTTTTCAGATTTCTCAAGCGTGGCTCGGAGCGTTTATTGCCGACTGGCTTACGGAACTTATAGGAGAATTTAAAGCCATTGTAACAGAATGGCTGATTGGAATTAATCCGCTTTTGCAAGCCTTTATACTAGAAGGAATCATCGAGGGCGTTTCGGCGGTTGTCAGTTTTCTGCCCTTAGTTATGGTTATGTATTTCCTCATAGCGCTTCTTGAAGACTGCGGATATATGGCGAGAGTTTCGGTTGTTCTCGACCCGATTTTCAAAAAAGTCGGGCTTTCGGGAAGGTCGGTTATCCCCTTCGTTATCGGAACGGGATGCGCAGTTCCGGGAGTTATGGCTTGCAGAACCATCAAAAACGAAAAGGAGCGCAAAGCTTCTGCGTTGCTTGCTCCATTTATGCCCTGCGGAGCGAAGCTCCCTGTTATTTCGCTTTTCGTTGGCGTGTTCTTCCCTAAAAATCCTTGGATAGGAACCGCAATGTATTTTCTGGGGATTTTCGTTATCCTTATTTGCGCCCTTATTATCAACGCAATAACGGGGCTCAGAAATAAAAAATCTTATTTTATAATTGAACTTCCACTTTATAAATTTCCTTCTCTGCCACGTGCTTTAAATTCAATGCTAGACAGAGGCAAGGCATACGTAATCAAAGCCGGAACAATTATTCTGCTTTGCAATTTTGCGGTTTATCTTATGCAGAATTTCACCTGGAGTTTTGCTATGACCGAAAATCCAAACGAATCTATTCTCGCTTCTATCGCTTCTCCCGTTTCCTTTGTTATTGCGCCGATAATCGGCGTTGTTGCCTGGAAATTTGCGGCGTCTGCCGTTACGGGCTTTATTGCTAAAGAATGTGTTGTTGGAACGCTTGCAACCTGCTTTGCATTTGGTTCCCTTTTAAATGAAGAAGGTTTGGCGCTTGTAGGAAACGGTACTATTGCCGCTGAAAAAATGGGTATAACCCCCGCTGCCGCGCTTGGCTTTTTGATGTTCAACCTCTTTTCGCCCCCTTGCTTTGCCGCAATAGGAGCGATGAATGCCGAACTAAAAAGCAAAAAATGGCTTTTCGGCGGAATTGCGCTTCAGCTCTTGATTGGCTACTCTTTAGGCTTTCTTGCATTTTTCTTTGGTTCCGTTTTTCTGGGAGAACCCTTGGGCGAAGCCTGGATGCCGATTCTCGGCTGGGCAATAGTTTTGCTTTTCGTTTTAACATTATCCTTCATAATAATCAGAAATCAACGCAGGTTTAAATCGGAAAACAGATCCAAAAACACAAGCGGAGCAAACGCCTATGAACGCTAAAGACTACATAATTATCGGCATAATTCTTCTGTTGCTCGGCTCCTCGTTATTCTATATTTTAAGAGCAAAAAAGCGGGGAGAAAAGTGTATCGGTTGCCCTTATGCTAAAGAATGTTCGAAAAAGAACAATTCTGAATGTTCAAAAAAATAAATCATATAGACATAAAAAAGTACATCTTCGATGAAGATGTACTTTTTTGCTTTTGGAAAAATTATATCTATTTTTGTTCTATAAATACTTTCCTCGTTATAAAATTATAAACCAAAACGATAATCGTTGCGGCAAGCTTTGAAATATACTTGTTAATGCCCAAAACGAAGGTGCCGAGCCAAACGATGGCCTCGTTTATTCCAAGCCCGACAATGCTCAATATAACGTAGACAACGAATATCCGCCAAACGGGATTATCCTCTCTTGCAACGAAAACGAAACGCATTGAAAGCAGATAGCTAAGCACTGTTGACGCCAAAAACGCCAAGGCATTTGCAATAAGCAATTCGATTCCTATAACGTCATTCAATAGGGCAAAAAGCGCATATTCAAACACAAAGCACACTCCGCCCACAAAGCCGAATTTTATAAATTGAAGGATAAGATTTTTTAAGTTTTTCATATTTCTCCAAGCTTTTCCATAATATAATCAGCAAATTCCTTAGCGGTTGCGCCATCACGGTTACCCGTAACTCGAACCTTGCCTTCTTCCTCTGCCTTAGTCATAGCATTTTGAAGCTTATTGGCGGCATCAACCTTTCCGATATGGCGAAGCATCATTTCGGTTGCCTTCAAAATAGAACTGGGGTTAGCGTAATCGCCGATTCCCTCCTCTATCATTCGGGGCGCAGTTCCGTGAATTGCCTCGAACATAGCATAGTTATCGCCTATATTTGCGCTTCCTGCGGTTCCGACACCGCCCTGAATTTGCGCTGCCTCGTCGGTTATAATATCTCCATAAAGATTGGGAAGAACGAACACCTGAAAACGACTTCTTATATCAGGGTTCACAAGGTTTGCTGTCATAATATCAATATACCA
>JAZQTQ010000076.1:0-4800 GCA_045630885.1 Acutalibacteraceae bacterium | reverse complement strand
CGACCTAATAATGAGCATAATTTCTTGTGATTTTCGGTGCGAAAGAGTCGGTAATGCTTTGTGCATTACTGATGATGACAAGCCGAAAAGCGCTAAAATTATGCCATTTTAGGCAGATTCGGATTATTCGTGTTTGCTTAACGATATTAAAGAAGTCGTTTTCTTGGGCGACGGCATCAGAGATATAGACAGAATTTATGAAAAATACCCCGAAAACAGATTCTTCTGCGTTTCGGGAAATTGCGATTTTGATATAACAACCCCTGCCGTTCGGCTTGAAACCTTCGGCAACGTTAAATTCTTTATTACCCACGGAAATAACTATTCCGTTAAAGATTCTTTAAACAGCTTGTTCTATGCGGGCGCAGAAAGAGGTTGTAAAGTCCTATTATTCGGACACACTCATATTCCAACGATTGAATTTAAGGAAGGAATAACCTTGCTTAATCCGGGCTCTATCGGAGGCAAAAACACTCGCAATGCAACCTATGCGATTATTGATATAACCGAGAAAGGCGTTTGTCCCAATATAATAGAGCTTTAGCCCAAACTCATTATATTCAAGAAACTATACTTTTGTTAAAGAGAGGAAAAATTTATGAAATTGCTTGCAGTCGATGGCAATAGTCTTATAAACCGAGCGTTTTACGGCATCAAGCTTTTAACAACGAAGGACGGCCATTTTACCAACGGAATCTATGGTTTTATAACTATGCTCAATAGAATTATGGAGCTTGAAAAACCCGATTCGGTTGCAGTTGCTTTCGATTTGAAAAAGCCGACCTTTCGCCATAAAATGTATGACGGATATAAGGCAGGAAGAAAGGGCATGCCCCCCGAACTTGCAGAGCAGCTCCCCGTTTTAAAGGAATGGCTTTCGCTTGCAGGCTTCAGCGTTTTGGAATGTGAAGGCTATGAAGCCGACGATATTTTGGGAACTTTGGCAAGACTCTCAGAAGAAAGTGGAAACGATTGCGCTATCGCTTCGGGAGATCGGGATTCTCTCCAACTGGTTTCTAAAACCGTTCGTGTTCTCAATACTGTAACCAAAATGGGAAGACCCGAAATCGTTGTCTACGACGTTGATGCAATTAAGGAAAAATATGGGGTTGAACCCATCAAAATGATAGATATTAAGGCGCTTCAGGGCGATTCTTCCGATAATATTCCGGGCGTTCCGGGAATCGGCGAAAAAACCGCAGGCAGTCTTGTTTCTGAATTTGGAACCATTGATGAAATCTATGAAAACATCGATTCTCTCAATATTAAAGATTCGGTTAAAAACAAGCTTATTTCAGGAAAAGACAGCGCCTATCTTTCGAGAGAACTTGGAACAATTTGCAAAAGTGTTCCGATTTCCGAAAATCTCGAAGACTATAAAATAAAACCTCGCGATAACAGTCGTCTTGCGGCTTTGATGATAAAATTGGAATTTTTCTCCCTTATTAATAAAATGGGAATTGATGCAACACACGTTGAAGCTCAAGAAGAACACATAGAAGAAATAGAATTTAAAATCGTTTCT
Organism: Acutalibacteraceae bacterium; assembly: GCA_045630885.1. Lineage (GTDB taxonomy): Bacteria > Bacillota > Clostridia > Oscillospirales > Acutalibacteraceae > UMGS1532. Next base: position 3,275 of record JAZQTQ010000076.1, on the reverse strand, counting down.
GAAAACGAACTCAACGGCAATCAAATGGACGTCGTTATAGAAGGCTCAACCGCCGCGATTAACTGTGGCTCAAAAATCGCTCTTTTAAACCTTGAATCCGAAACTTTGAAAAGCATATTTGAAAATGCGGAAATCAAGAAAAATATTTACGATTGCAAAAACGCTTATAAATTGGCTTCAAAAAATGGTTTTCAGCTTAATTCAGTTTGCTTCGACGGTATGCTTGCGGCATATCTTTGCAACCCTTCTTCTTCCAATTATGAGATAGAAAGGCTGAGAGAAGAATATTCTGCGCCTTCCCCGAAGTTTGAGGTTGAGTCCGATGAATTGGTCTTGAACTGCGCTAAATACGCTCTCGTTTCAGAAAAACTGAAAGAACAGTTAAAGGAAAAAGAACTTGAAAAATTACTAGAGGAAATTGAACTTCCTCTTGCTCGCGTTTTGGCGTCAATGGAAACGGTTGGATTTTCGGTTGATGGCGAAGGTATTCGCAAAATGGGAGAAAGACTGGCTTCAAAAATTGATTCGCTTCAAGATGAAATATACGAACTTGCCGAAGAACCCTTCAATATTAATTCTCCAAAACAGCTTGGAGTTATACTCTTTGAAAAGTTGATGCTTCCCATTAAGAAAAAAACCAAAAGCGGATATTCAACAAATGCCGACGTGCTTGAAAGCCTAATAAACGAGCACCCGATAATTGAAAAAATTCTTGAATACAGAAAACTCGCAAAATTAAAATCCACCTATTGCGACGGATTGGTTGCGGTTATTCATTCCGACGGAAGAATCCGTTCAACCCTCAATCAAACCGAAACGAGAACGGGCAGAATCAGTTCTCTGGAACCCAACCTTCAAAATATTCCCGTCAGAACCGAAGAAGGCAGAGAGCTTAGAAAATATTTCGTTGCCAAAGAAGGCTATACACTGGTTGACGCCGATTATAGTCAGATTGAATTAAGGGTTTTGGCTCATATGGCGGGCGACGAAAGAATGATAAACGCCTTTTTATCGGGCACAGATATTCATACCGTTACTGCGGCACAGGTCTTCTCAATGCCTGAAAATATGGTAACTCCTTTAATGAGAAGCCGAGCAAAAGCGGTTAATTTCGGAATCGTCTATGGTATTGGCGCATTTTCTTTGGCAAAGGATATCGGTGTTTCCAGAAAAGAGGCTTCTGAATACATTTATAACTATTTAAAAACCTATTCGGGCGTTGCGGAGTTTATGGAAAACGTTATCGAAGCCGCCAAAGAAACCGGCTTTGTTTCAACCCTTTATGCCCGTCGCAGATACCTCCCCGAACTTTCTTCTTCAAATGCTATGATAAGAGCTGCGGGGGAAAGAATTGCGAGAAATATGCCAATTCAAGGCACCGCCGCTGATATTATAAAAATCGCTATGATAAAAGTTTTCGAGCGTTTGGAAAAAGAATACCCCGAAGCTCATCTTATAATGCAGATTCACGACGAACTTATCGTTGAGGCGCCCGAAAACGTTGCAAAAGAAATCGAAGCAGTTTTATCCGAAGAAATGGAAAATGCCGCAAAACTTCTCGTTCCTCTGACGGCAGACGCAAATTCGGGCAAAACTTGGTTTGATGCAAAGGGTTGATAAAATGATAAACGTAAGACCGATTAATCGCACAGACATTCCCGAAATCGCCAAAATAGAAATCGAATGTTTTTCAAATCCTTGGAGCGAAAAGGATATTGAAGATTCTTTCCTTCGAGATTGCATTTTCTTCGTTGCGACCGAAGGAGAAAAAATCGGAGGCTACCTTGGGATTCAAATTTCAGACGGAGGGTATATAACAAACGTTGCCGTTTCCGGAGCTCACAGAAAAAAAGGTATGGGCGAGGCGCTTATGAACAAGGCGATAGAACATATCAAGGAACAACACCTTCCCTTTTTAACCCTCGAAGTCAGAGTTTCAAATGCGCCTGCGATAGCGCTTTATGAAAAGATGAGTATGCAAAATTTAGGAAAACGACCGAGATTTTATAAAGACCCTCCCGAAGACGCATATATTTACACACTGTATTTTTAAAAAGGACTGAAAACTTATGTTGATATTGGCAATAGAATCATCTTGCGACGAAACCTCGGTTGCGGTTTGCAGAGAAAGAGAAGTTCTTTCGTTGATTGTTGCAACCCAAATTGAAGAACATGCGCTTTATGGCGGAGTTGTTCCGGAAATTGCTTCCCGCAGGCACGCGGAGGCGATCTCTAAGGTTACCGAGAGAGCATTAAGCGAGGCGGGAATTGGCTATCGAGATCTCGATGCGATAGCTGTAACCTTTGCTCCGGGACTTATCGGAGCTTTGCTTGTCGGAGTTAATTTCGCAAAAGCGCTCAGTATGAGCCTCAATATTCCTCTTATCCCCGTTCATCATCTTCGTTCACATATCGCCGCAAGCTACATAACAAACAAAGAGCTTGAGCCACCCTTCTTATGTCTGCTCGTTTCGGGCGGTAACAGCCATATAATCAAGGTTGAAGATTACTGCAAATTCAACGTTATCGGCAGAACTCGCGATGATGCGGCGGGCGAATGTTTCGATAAAACCGCAAGAGCGATGGGCCTTCCCTATCCCGGCGGAGTTAAGCTCGATAAAATCGCCGAAGATGGCGACCCGAATAAATACCCACTTCCCAGACCCAGAGTTGAAGGAAGCGAATATGATTTTAGTTTTTCGGGACTTAAAACCGCAGTTATAAACACCATTCATAACGCTGCGCAAAAAGGCATTGAGGTTAATAAAGCCGATATGGCGGCGGCAGTCAGAAGGCGCGTTTGCGATATTGCTATTGAAAACACTCTTAAGGCGGCAGAGGGTTTTAAAGTACGAACAATCGTACTCGCAGGCGGAGTTTCGGCTAATAGCGAATTGAGGCGCAGACTCAAAGAGGAGAGCGAAAAAAGAGGATATAATTTCTATCTTCCAGAACTCAAATATTGCGGAGATAACGCCGCTATGGTTGGTGTTCAAGCCTTTTATGAATACAAAAACGGCAATATAGCCTCCCTCGACCTTAATGCAACCGCTACCTTGCCGATTGATTATATTTAATCTTGAAAAGAAAAGCGAAAAAGGTTCTTTTGGAAAACGACACAACCGAAGATTCGTTTAAGCAAACACGAATAATCCGAATCTGCCTAAAATGGCATAATTTTAGCGCTTTTCGGCTTGTCATCATCAGTAATGCACAAAGCATTACCGACTCTTTCGCACCGAAAATCACAAGAAATTATGCTCATTATTAGGTCG
>JAZQTQ010000075.1:0-3728 GCA_045630885.1 Acutalibacteraceae bacterium | reverse complement strand
ATTATGCTCATTATTAGGTCGAAGAATTTTAAAGATGCGGATTTTTGGGTTTGCAAGGCAAAAACGCAGTCAATCCTTTGTGGATTGACGAGTATTTTAACAAAGAAAACGCGTAAATCTGCTCTTTAAAATCAGGTTCGGTTTATCCGCGGTTGCTTATTCGGTAATATATGGTAAAATGTTAAAAACTAAACTTATCTGCAGTTGTCAGAATCCTTCTTGTTTGAACCTTGCTTGTTGGAATCCTGCTTGTTAGAATTCTGCTTGTTCTGATCCTGCTTGTTGGTGTTGTTCTGCTGATTTCCGTATTTGTTCTGTTGATTATCCATTAATTTCACCCCGCTTTCTGTAATTATTTTTGCCGAAAGCATTAATAATATACCTATTTGCTCAAAGGAGAAAAAATATGAATTTGCCCCAAAAACTCCAAGAAAATTTAAAAAAAGATTTTCAAAACTTTGAAGAACTTTTTAGAACTTATGATTCCGAACCTTTTAGAGGTATCAGAATTAATAGCCTTTGCTGTTCTTCGGAAAAATTTGAGTCTTTTAATATAGCAAGCGAAAAAACACCCTTTTGTCCGCAAGGATTTTATATAAAAGCAGAGGAAAAACTGGGAAAACACCCTCTCCATCATGCAGGAGCTTTTTATGTTCAAGAGCCTTCGGCAACCTCTGCGGTAGAGGTTTTGAACCCACAAAAAGGCGACTACGTTCTCGATTTATGCGCCGCTCCGGGTGGAAAATCAACCCAAATTGCCGCCAAACTTTTGGGTCAGGGACTTATTTGGTCAAATGAAATTGTTTTCAAAAGAGCGAATATTCTGCTTTCCAATTTTGAGAGAATGGGTATTCATAACGGGATTATTTCGAGTTGTCATCCCGAGGTATTGGCAGAGGAGCTTGAAGGTGCATTCGATAAAATTCTGGTTGATGCTCCTTGTTCGGGAGAAGGAATGATGAGGCACGATAGCTCGATTGCGCCTTTTTGGAGCGAGGAAAACGTTTTGGTGTGCGCCGAAAGGCAGCTCAAAATATTAAATAGCGCTTCTAAGATGCTGAGGGCGGGCGGAACGCTCGTTTATTCAACCTGCACCTTTTCAAGAGCGGAAAATGAAGACGTTGCAGAAAATTTCTTGCTTCAAAACCCCGATTTTGAAGGCGAAAAAATTGGAGTCGATTGGGGTGAGGAAGGCTTATCGGGAGATCATACCAGAAGAATTTTTCCTAAAAACGGCGGAGAAGGACATTTCGTTGCAAAATTCGTAAAAAAAGGCAACGCTGAGCGCCGAGATATAAGCGGAATTAAAGAAAATAACGATAAAATTATTATCGACTTTTTGAAAGAAAACGGGATAGAACTTCCCGAAGGCAAATTGATTTCCAAAGGGGAAAAATGGTGTCTTTCTCCAAATGTCAAGGAGTTTAAAAAAATTAATATTTTAAGAAGAGGAATATTCCTTGGCGAGGTTATAAAAAATAGATTTGAACCGCATCACGCTCTTTATTCGGCAGTGGCGGTTAAGTGTGAAAAAACGCTTAATTTAAAACTCGATGATCCGAGAATAAATGCTTTTTTGCATGGAGAAGAAATAGAAATAGAGGATAAATTTAAGGGCTTTGTAAGGGTGGCTGTCGAGGGGATACCTTTGAGTTTTGGTAAAGCATCGGGCGGAAGACTTAAAAACCGATATCCAAAAGGCCTAAGAAATTTAAAATAGTTCTTGCAAAATCTTATAAAAAAGAGTAAAATAAAAAAGGTATCAAAAAAATATAAGAAACGAGGTGAAAATATGGATACCGATCGAAGTATGAGCGCAAAACCCCGAGGGAGTCGGTTAAATTTTGGCGGTATTCTTATTTTCGCCATTCTGTAATTTAATATCCCTTTTTTGGGGTTTGTGCTTTTTCTTCCTAAAAAAATAAAGAAAAGGAGAAAAGCATAAATGTTAGAAAAAATTCCGGAGTTTTTAGAACAAAAAAACTATGGTGCGCTTCGCCATGAACTCGAAGAACAAAATCCGGTTGACATAGCCTTGTTTTTCGATGAACTCGAAGCAGAGCGCAGAGCGCTCGTGTTCAGACTATTGCCAAAAGAATTGGCGGCAGAGGTTTTTGTTGAACTGGAAGCGGAAATGCAAGAAGCGCTTATCAAAGGCTTCAGCGATTCCGAACTTAAAGAAATTTTAGACGAGCTTTATCTCGACGATGCAGTTGATATCATCGAGGAAATGCCCGCAAACGTTGTTAAAAGAATTTTGCGTCAATCCGATAAAGAAACCAGACGCAGAATAAATGAATTGCTTAATTATCCAAAGGATTCTGCAGGCAGCATTATGACGCCTGAATTTGTCGACCTTAAGAAGGATATGACGGTAGAAGAAGCCTTCAATCGCATCAGAAAGACCGCAGTTGATAAAGAAACGGTATACACTTGCTATTGCATAAACGCAAGAAGAAAACTTGAAGGCGTTGTAACCGTAAGAGATTTGCTTTTGGCAGATGGGAAAACGCTTGTTTCTGATTTAATGGAAACCAACGTTATATCGGCAGGCACCCTTGACGATAAAGAAGACGTTGCAAGGCTATTGGATAAATACGATTTTTCAGCCCTTCCGATAGTTGATAAAGAAAATCGTCTTGTTGGAATCGTAACCTTCGACGACGCAATGGACGTTATCGAAGAAGAACACACCGAAGATATCGAAAAGATGGCTGCTATTATATCCGGCGAGGATAAGCCATATTTAAAAATAGGAATAATTGAAACGGTTAAATCGAGAATACCGTGGCTTCTTATATTGATGCTTTCCGCAACCTTTACGGGAGCAATAATATCAAGCTTTGAATCAAAACTTAAAGCGATAGTAGTTTTAACCTCGTTCATCCCAATGCTAATGGGAACGGGCGGAAATTCCGGAAGCCAGTCTTCTGTAACCGTTATCAGAGGTCTATCCTTGGAAGAAATAAGAATCAAGGATATAATCAAGGTTATCGGGAAAGAATTGCGAGTTGGATTAATTTGCGGAATTATTTTGGGCGCAGTTAATTATCTTAAAATAATGATAATCGACGATATGCTCTTAAATTCTTTCGCAGGGTATTCGGCAGAGCAAATTGTTATGATAAATTTAACGGTTTGTTTCACAGTAGCCATAACAGTAATCGTAGCGAAATTTGTAGGTTGTGTGTTGCCGATAATTGCCGAAAGCTTAAAGCTCGACCCCGCAGTTATGGCAAGCCCCTTTATAACAACAATAGTTGATGCAATAAGCCTTTTGATCTACTTTGCAATAGCAAACGTTCTGCTCGGAACTTGGATGTAAAAGAAAGAAACTTTGCAAAAACTTTCAAAAGCTTTAAAAAAGCACTTGACAATTCTTTATAATTGTGATAATATACTATGGCGGCCTAAAAAAGCCGCATATGCGCTGGTAGCTCAGCCGGATAGAGTGTTTGGCTACGAACCAAAAGGTCGGGGGTTCGAGTCCCTCCCAGCGCGCCAAAAGAACGAGTTGACCCCAAAGGGTCGGCTCGTTTTTTTAGTTGTATGAAAAGGGACTCGAACAAGGAGGGAGCAATCCTTGAGGATTGCGGAAGAAAACAGTCCGGTGGACTGTTTTTGCCGACGTGGCAACGAGCGAAGCGAGGCGATAGGCGCGGGCAGCGCCGAGAAAAAGTCCCTCCCAGCGCGCCAAAAGAACGAGTTGACCCAAAGGGTCGGCTCGT
>JAZQTQ010000074.1:0-21364 GCA_045630885.1 Acutalibacteraceae bacterium | reverse complement strand
GGCGTAGATGCAGTTCCCGTTGACGATGCAGACCTCGTAATCGCTATTAAATCTGACGTTCACGCAGGCGAAATCGTTCCCGACGGACTCGGTTATGCTTCAACTTGTAAGACTCCCGGTAAGTCAGACGGAACTAAGTATTCTTGCTGTGGAACACCTGTTGCTGCAGGTACAGCACTTGAGCTTGATCCAAATAACCACGAAGGCGAAATCGTTTCCGACGGAACAGGCTATCCCGCAAAATGCGGCGTAGAAGGTAAGACCGACGGAACAAAATATGATTGCTGTGATACACCTGTAAGCGCAGGAACACCAATCCCCGCCCTTTCTCATAAGTTTGGCGATTGGACTGCAACAAAGAAGGCAACAACCTCCGCTAATGGTACTCTCACAAGAAAGTGCACACAAGAGGGTTGCACAAAAACCGAAACCAAGACAATCTACAAGGCTTCTTCTATCAAGCTTTCGTCAAGCACATATACCTATGATGGAAAAGCAAAGAAACCTTCCGTAACAGTTAAGGATGCAAAGGGCAATAAGATAACAACCTTCGAGGTTAAATATGCGTCGGGAAGAAAAGCAGTTGGCCAATATAAGGTAACTGTAACCCTTAAGGGTAACTATTCCGGAACAAAGACCCTTTACTTCACAATCAATCCGAAGAGCGTTAAATTAAGCTCTGTTAAGGCAGGTTCAAAGAGCCTCACAATTAAGTGGAAGAAGACCACAAGCCATGCAAAGGGTTATGAAATCCAGTATAGCACCAAGTCTTCCTTCGCAAAGAAAAACACAAAGACCGTTAAGGTAACCTCTTATAAGACCGCTTCTAAGACAATCAAAAAGCTTAAGGCTAAGACAAAGTATTACGTAAGAATCCGTACTTATAAGACAGTTTCCAAGAAGAACTACTATTCAAGCTGGTCTTCAAAGAAATATGCAACAACTAAGAAATAATTCTGGAAATAGATATTAGATTTTAGATGTAAAAAATCCGCTCCCCTAGAAATAGGGGAGTTGTTTTATTATAATGCACAATATATATAATCAACCGCGCGCACGAAATTACAGGAAATGTTAAAAAAGTATAACTAAATAATGTTTTTTATATATGCAAAAATAACATTAACTGATATAATTAAACTGGGTGTTGAATTATGTATACTATTGTTGGTGAATTTTCTGTTGAAGTATTAAAGAAATATGAATCAACTTATTTTGGTGAATTATTTAGTATTCATTCGGCAGGAACCGTTGTATTAGATGAAAATGAATCTGTTAATAGACCGATAGGTTGGCATGATTTTATGCTTATTTACATCACTAAAGGCGGAGCAGAAATTTTTATAGATAAAAACACCTATAAAGTTTCTTTGGGAGATGTTGCAGTTCTTCCGCCAAAAACCATTTATGAAATTTATGCAGCAGACTATTGCGAATGGAAGTTTGTTCATTTTAATTGTAATATTCCTTTTAGCTCGTTTGGTTTTCCTGATAAAAAGTCTTTCAGAATTGGTGAAGACTATGAGTTTAATTATATTTTTGAACGACTTGTTAATGAAATTAATAACGTTGATTATAACGTTAATGAAATATGTTCGAATCTTGGCATGTCTCTGTTTTTCAGAATAGGAAGACTCTATGGCAGAAATAAAAAGGATATCCGTTTTGAAGATGAAATGGATTATGTTTTAAATATTATGAAAAACAGCGCTTTAGGAAGCGTTGACGTTGGCGAATTTGCAAAACTTGCGGGTTGCTCTGAACCAACGTTTCGCAGAAGATGCAAAATCAGAACGGGAATGACGCCCAAACAGTATATTATCAAATGCAGAATCCAAAAAATTAAAGAGATGCTCGAAATCCATTCGGGAAGATTGGAAGAATTATCTTCCAGCATAGGTTTTAGGGATTATCCGTATTTTTCCAAGTTTGTTAAAGAAAACATTGGTATGAGCCCGGAAAATTATGTTAAAATGGTTAGGAAAGATAAATATAAGGGAAGCAGCAAGTAAAAAAGACCGCCAAAAATTGGCGGTCTTAATATTTTTACTTTCAAATTATCTATTGTTGATAAGTTTGGTTAATTCAACGGGTTCAACAATGGTGTCGCCTTTGTAAACTCTCATATTGCCGGAAGCAATTTCGTCTATAAGGATAACTTCGCCGTTGTTATAACCGAATTCGAATTTGATATCCCAAAGGTCAAGACCGAGGGTTTTGAGGTCGTCTGCAACAATTTTTGTGATTTTGAGGGTTTGCTCTTTCATGCTTTCAAACATTTCGGGAGTCATAACGCCGAGAGCTGCAAGACCTTCGCCTGTAACGAGGGGATCGCCCTTTTCGTCATTTTTGAAGGTGCACTCAACGTATCCGCCCTCAAGAGGTGTGCCGTCAGCAATATATTCGCCATAACGACGGATAAAAGAACCGGTTGCAACAAGTCTGCAAATAACTTCAAGACCATGACCGAAAACAGTTGCAGGAAGAACTTCCATAGTTGCTTCCTCAAGATTTGCGCTAACGTAGTGAGTTTTGATGCCTGCTGCTTTGAGCAACTCAAAATAATGGATAGATGATTGGAGATTAGCCTTTCCAATACCTTCGATAGTTAATCCAACAGAGTTTTCGCCCGGATCAAAAACACCATCTTTGCCGGTGCAATCGTCCTTGAATTTAAGCATAACATTACCGTTGTCGAGTTCGTAAACGTCTTTGGTTTTTCCTTCATAAAGCTTTTTCATGGGAAATCCTTCTTTCTTTTAATTTAACAATAAATATTTTATCACTTTTTTTAGCGTTTGTATATAGTTTTGAAAAATTTTTTCTGTATTAAACAGTAAAAAAAACACGCAAACTAAAGTTTTTGTATAAATTTAACCGAAATCACACTACTTGGTCATTTTTTCTTGCTTAATTTTCTTATCGATAACGTGGCGTGAACTTAGCTCTTTATGAATATCTTCAAGGGAAATGCCCGCTTCAATCATAAGAACAAGAACGTGGTAGCAAAGGTCGGAGATTTCGTATATGGTTTCCGCTTTATCTTCAGCTTTGGCGGCGATGATAACTTCGGTACATTCCTCGCCCACTTTTTTAAGAATTTTATCCAGACCTTTTTGGAAAAGATAAGTAGTGTAAGAGCCTTCTTTTTGTTCGGTTTTTCTGCCTTCAATGAGGCTCATAAGAGAATTAAGGGAAAACTCATGACGCTCGTCGGAAATGAAAACGGGATTGTGGAAACAGGATTTTTCTCCCTTGTGGCAGGCAGGACCTTCGGGTTCAACCATAATGGTTAACGCATCTAAATCGCAGTCTGCGGTTATGGAAACGATGTGTTGATAATTTCCGCTTGTTTCTCCTTTGAGCCAAAGCTCTTGGCGAGAGCGACTGTAAAAACAGGTGAGTTCTTTTTCCATTGAGATTTTAAGGCTTTCTTTATTCATATAAGCAAGGGTCAAAACCTCTTTGGAAACTGCATCAACAACTATTGCTGGGATAAGCCCTTTTTCGTCATATTTGAGTTCATCAATATTTATCATTATTCTTCCTCCAAAACGTTTATATTCTGGCGTCTATGCCATTTTTTCGCATTTCTGCTTTAAGGTCGCTGATTTTAACCTCTCCAAAGTGGAAAATAGAAGCTGCAAGACCCGCATCGACCTTAGGTAAAGTTTTAAATAGTTTTATAAAATCATCTATTGAGCCTGCTCCGCCCGAAGCGATAACAGGTACGGAAACCGCATTACAAACCGCATCAAGCATTTCCAAATCGAAGCCATTTTTAACTCCGTCGGTATCAATTGAATTAACAACGATTTCGCCCGCACCATTTTCGGCGCAACGTTTTATCCATTCGATTGCTTCCATTCCGGTGTTTTCTCTGCCACCTTTGGCGAAAACCCTGAAAACTCCGTCAACTCTTTTAACGTCAACCGATAAAACAACACATTGGTCGCCATAAATTTTTGCGGCTTCTCCTATAAGGTTTGGGTTCTTGATTGCGCCTGAATTAACGCTGACCTTATCTGCGCCGCATTTTAAAACTCTGTCAAAATCCGCAACGGAGTTAATTCCTCCGCCAACTGTGAGCGGGATAAACACCGTTTTTGCGGTTTGAAGCAGGATATCAGAAAAAAGCTCTCTGCCCTCTGCAGATGCGGTTATGTCATAAAAAACCAGTTCGTCCGCTCCGCAATCGGAATAAAATTTTGCAAGCTCTAAAGGGGAGGAAACATCGTTTAAGCCTTCGAAATTAATCCCCTTAACAACTCTGCCGTTTTTAACGTCGAGGCAAGGGATAATTCTTTTAGTTATCATTTTGCCACCTCGATTGCTTCTTTAAGATTAATAGCTCCTGTGTAGTAAGCCTTGCCGATGATAGCGCCGTGTATATCGAGTTTTCTTAGCTTCTTAACGTCTTCGATAGATGAAACACCGCCTGAGGCTATAATGTTCATGGATAACTCTTTCGAAAGGGTTTCATAAAGCTCGTGATTAGTTCCTTTCATAGCTCCGTCTTTCGAAATATCGGTGCAAATAAGGGTGGAAATCCCGAAACCTTGCATTTTTTTGCAAAAATCCATAAGCGGATATTGGGATTTTTGAGTCCAACCCTTAACGGCGATGAAGCCGTCCTTTATATCGGCGCCCAGGGCAATTTTTTCTCCATATTTATGAGCGGCATTTTTCGCAAAATCTTCGTTTTCAACAGCCGCAGTTCCTAAAATAACCCTATCAATTCCCGAAGAAATATACTTTTCTATAACCTCCATCGAGCGAATACCTCCGCCAACTTCACAGAAAAGACCTGTTTCCTTCTTTATTTTTAATATCGTTTCGAGATTGGGAGTATCTCCTGATTTTGCGCCTTCAAGATCAACAATATGTATTTTTTCTGCGCCGCAGTTTTTAAAATCAAGGGCAATTTCCGAAGGATTTTCGCTATAAACCGTCATCTTATCATAGTCGCCCTTATAAAGCCTGACGGCTTTTCCGTTAATTAAATCAATCGCTGGGTAAATATACATAAAGAATCTCCTTTAAATTTCGCAGAATGCTTTGAGAATATTAAGACCGACGTTGCCGCTTTTTTCGGGGTGGAATTGGCAACCGAAAACGTTACCTTTCCCAACTGCGGCGGTAATATCGGCGCCATATTCAGTTTGGGCAATAAGCGAATCTGAGCAATTTGCGCCAAAGAAGGAATGAACGAAATAAACGTAGTCGCCTTCGTTTATATATTTAAAAAGAGGGGAAATTGAACCGTTAAATTTAAGAAAATTCCAACCTATATGAGGTATTTTAAGCCCGTTTTCGATAAACCCTTCAAGCGGTTTGATTTCGCCCTTAATAAGTCCTAAGCCTTCGTGAACTCCATATTCGTAGCTTTTTTCAAAAAGCAACTGCATACCAAGGCATATCCCAAGGATAGGTTTGCCTTTTTTAGCCTCATTGATTAAAACCTCTGCCATTCCGCTATCCCTTAGTTTCTTTGCGGCATCGCCGAAAGCGCCAACACCGGGCAAAAGGATTCTGTCGGCATTTGAGATTTCTTTTGGATCTTTCGTTATTATAACCTTTTCTCCAATAGCCTCAAAAGATTGCGATAGAGAAAAAAGGTTACCAACGCCATAGTCAATTATTGCAACCATTATAAAACGCCCTTTGTTGAAGGTATTTCGTCGGAAAAATCGGGGTCTATTTTAACAGCATCTTTAAAGCTTCTTGCAACCGATTTGAAAATACCTTCTATTATGTGATGTGAATTAGAGCCGGAAAGCTCCTTGATGTGTAAAGTACATTCTGCTCGACGAGTAAAACCAAGCCAGAATTCTTCAACAAGCTCTGTATCAAAATCGCCTACCTTAGAAGAAGGAATAGAAACGTCGTATTTCAGAAAACTTCTTCCCGAAAGGTCGAGAGCCGAAAGAATAAGAGCTTCGTCCATAGGAAGAATGGTGGAGCCGTATCTAACGATACCTTTTTTATCCGAAAGCGCATTTTTAAACGCATCTCCGAGAGCGATTCCAATATCTTCTGCAGTGTGGTGATAATCAACCTCGGTATCGCCTTTGCAAGAAAGAACCAAATCGAATCTTCCGTGCTTTGCAAATAGGGTCAACATATGGTCTAAAAAGCCGCAACCGGAATTTATTTTTGATTCGCCCTTTCCGTCGAGATTTAAAGAAAGGGAAATATCGGTTTCTTTAGTTGTTCTGATAATTTCAGCAGTTCTCATTTTTCTTCCTCCAAAATTTCTTTTAAAGCCATAACCAGCGCATCCATTTCAAACTTTGCGCCGATAGTGATTCTGTTAAAATCGCGAAGACGGTCTTTTTCAAAATGGCGAACCAGTATACCTTTATCCCTTAAAGCTTCATAGGTTTTGAGGCCATTGAGAGCGTTATGCTTTGCAAAAATAAAGTTCGCCGAAGAGGGAAGACAGATAAAACCGAGATCTTTGAGTTTTTTTATGGTGTCTTCTCTTGTTTCAATGATTGTTTTGCAGTTATTCTCGGTGTATTCGGGGTCTTCCATTATGCCGAGCCCTGCCGCCATAGTCATTCGATTAATGTTATAGGGATTGGTTGAATATTTCATCATATTAAGGTCGGAAATAAGCTCCTTTGAGCCGATTCCCATGCCAAGCCTTGCTCCCGCAAAAGAACGGGACTTTGAAAACGTTTGAGTAACCAACAGGTTATCGTATTTGTCGATTAATGAAACTGCGCTCTGAGCTCCGAAATCAACGTAGGCCTCGTCGATAACAACAACGTTATCGGGGTTCGAAGAAACGATTTTCTCTATATCCGAAAGGCATAAAGCAATTCCCGTTGGTGCGTTTGGGTTAGCAATAAAAATATTTTTATGTATTCCAATATAGTCGTTTATATCGATTGTGTAATCCTCTTTTAGCGGGATTTCATTATAAGGAACACCATTAATTTCGGCAAAAACCGAATAAAATCCATAAGTAATGTCGGGGAAAACAACAGGACTTTTATTATCGCAAAACGCCATAAAAGCAAAGTTGAGAATCTCGTCAGAACCATTTGTCATCAAAACGTTTTCATATTTAACGCCAAAATGTTCTGCAACTTTTTCTGTTAATGCTCTGCATTCGGGGTCTGAATAAAGCTGCAGATTTTTGGCAGCCTCGCTTGCTGCCTCGATAGCTTTTTTAGAAGGGGGAAAGGGAGATTCATTTGTGTTAAGCTTGATGTATTTTCTCGTTTTCGGTTGTTCACCCGGAGTGTATGGCTCTAAGCTTGAATATTTTTCGCTTAAAAATCTGCTCATTTTTCCTCGTCCTCTAATCTGATAACTGCGCTTTTTGCGTGTGCAGTGAGTCCTTCAAGCTCCGCAAAATAAGCAACGTCTTTGGCAACCTCTGAAAGAGCGTCAGCAGTAAAATAAGTATATTGAGTCTTTTTGACAAAGTCATCAACGGATAAGGGGCTTGAAAATTTTGCAGTGCCGCTTGTTGGAAGGGTGTGATTGGGGCCGGCAAGATAATCGCCCAATGCTTCAGGACAATTTTTGCCCATAAAGATTGACCCTGCATGGCGTATACTGTCGAGATAATCGAAAGGATTGTCAACGCAAAGTTCCAGATGTTCAGGGGCGATTTCGTTTGAAATTTCAATAACCTCTTTTATATTTTCAGCAATAATGATTTTTCCGTTATTATCAATAGAAGCTCTGGCGATTTCCGCTCTTTCGAGGAGAGGAATCTGAATTTCGAGCTCTTTTGAAACTTCTTTTGCGAGGTCTTCGGAGTCGGTAACTAAAACTGCGCTTGCGAGTTTATCGTGTTCGGCTTGAGATAAAAGGTCTGCGGCAAGGTAACGAGGGTTAGCAGTTTTATCTGCAACGATAAGAATTTCGCTCGGTCCTGCAATCATATCTATAGAAACGAGTCCAAAAACCTGACGTTTAGCTTCTGCAACAAAAGCATTGCCGGGGCCAACGATTTTATCAACCTTCGGAACGCTCTTAGTTCCATAAGCCAGAGCAGCAATCGCTTGCGCGCCGCCAATTTTGAAAATTTTATCAACGCCCGCAATATGAGCCGCCGCCAAAATAACAGGAGCAATTTTACCTTCGCTATTAGGCGGAGAAACCATAACAACCTCGGGGCAACCTGCTATTTTTGCAGGGATTGCGTCCATAAGAACGGTCGATGGATAGCTTGCAGTACCTCCGGGTACGTAAAGACCTGCTCTGTCAACGGGAATAATTTTTTGACCCATTAAAACGCCGGGAGTGTCGTTAATTATAAAACTGTTTCTAACCTGTTTTTCGTGAAATTTAGTTATGTTAGCTGCTGCCTTTTTGAGAATTTCGATAAATCTTGGCGAAACCAAAGCTAGAGCTTCTTCGATTTCCTCTTTTGAAACCAAAAGGGAAGAAAGCTTTGCTTTATCAAACTTTTCGCAGTATTCAAAAAGCGCTTTATCTCCGTTTTCTCGAACGTTAGCTATAATATCCGAAACTATTTCTTCAACGTTTATGGTGTTTTCAACCCTTGCAAAAATTTGAGCATTGGAAACTTCGGATTTTTTAAGAATTTTAATCATTAGTTATTTCTCCTCTTGGAAGCTCTGGATTTCTTTTGCGATTTTTTCAATCAAGTCGCCTTTGAATTTAAAGGAAGCCTTGTTTGTTATGAGCCTTGCAGAAATAGGGCAGACGGTTTCGATAACCTCAAGGTCATTTTCCTTAAGTGTTATTCCTGTTTCAACAATGTCAACAATAACGTCGGAAAGCCCTAAAATCGGCGCAATTTCTATAGAACCGTTAAGATGGATAATATCAATATCTCTTCCTTTTTTAGCATAGTGTTCTTTTGCAATATTTGAAAATTTGGTTGCAACCTTCAAAGTCTTTTTCGGGTTATCTCTGAAATCTTTTTTAGCCGCAACCGCCATTCTGCAAATACCTAAGTTAAGGTCGAGTATTTCATAAATATCGGGGTTGTATTCCAAAAGAATATCCTTTCCTGCAACGCCTATATCGGCGGCACCTCTCTCAACGTAAATCGGAACGTCGGAGGGTTTCACCCAGAAATATCTTACTCCAAGCTCAGCATTTTCAAAAATAAGCTTTCTGCCCGGGTCCTTAATTTCATCGCAAGGGAAACCCGCTTTTTCAAACATATCATAAACTTTTTCGCCAAGTCTTCCCTTTGGAAGCGCAACGTTAAGCATTGTTTTCAAGAATTTCAACCCCCTTGTCCGAAAGTTTAAGAAGCTCTCTGTATTTTATTTTTTGCGGAATGGATTTTTGAGCTTTAACGGTTTTTCCGCTATTTAAGATAGAATTAACGGCATCTGCAACAGACTGCAAGCTGCAGTTATCATCATAAAGCAGAACGGCATCGAGGTCGTAGGGCTCGTCTTCTGTTTCCAAAGCTTCGAGCATATCGAGATAGAGAGCAAAGCCGATAGCGTTTTTTTGAAGCTTCATTTTTTTCATAAGTTTGTCGTATTGACCGCCCGAAAGCAGACTTTCGGGAATACCCTCAATATAGCCCTTAAAAACGAAACCGTTATAATATTTAGTGTAGGGAACAGCAGAAAAATCAATATTGATTATTTTAAGGAGTTTGGGGTCTAAAGCCGAAAGTATTCTTTCAAGCTCTGCCAAAGCTTCGCTTTCTCCCAAAAGATTTTTTAATTTTGGCAAAACAGAATCAGCGCTCGAATGGATAGAAATAAGGGCGCAAAGCTTTGATATTAAATTTTCCGAAGCGCCTTCTTTTTTTAGTAAGGAAGAAAGCTCGTGGGAATTTTTTTCGCTGATAAGCTTTAAGATTTCAGCTTTTTTTGAATCGCTGATTTCAAGCTTATCGGTTATTTCTGCGATAATTCCGAGATGCGAAACGTCCAGAATAGCCTTGGGGCTAATCTCTAGAAGACTTTTTGCTGCGAGAGATAACACCTCTAAAATACAGTAGTCATCAATCTCGCCTATTGCCTCAAGACCAACCTGCATAATTTCCTTAAAACTTTGTGTGCTTTTTGAAACACGATAGACGTTCTCGTTATAATAAACCTTAGAAACGTTATTCTGAATATCGTGATTATTTTTTATTATGGAAAGAGTAACGTCAGGCTTTAGAGCCATAAGTTTTCCGCTGATATCATTAAAGGTTATTATGTTGTCAGAGATAAGAAAATCTTTATTGTTAGCATAGAGGTCGTATTCCTCAAATTTGCTCATTTTATAGCGGCTATATCCATATTTCTCATAAAGCGAACGGAGAGAAAAAACCGCTTTTTCATCATTTTTGAGAACAATATTCTTGCTATTCATTATTTTTCCTCCGTCATTTTATCTATGATGTTTCTGTAACCGCCGCTACCATAGTTAAGACATTTGCTGACTCTGCTTATAGTAGCAGTGCTGACGTTGGTTAAAGCGGCAATTTCCTGATAGTTTTTGCCTTCGTTTAAAAGGAAAGCAACCTCAAGTCTTTGCGCCATATCCTGAACCTCTTTTATGGTGCAAACGTCTTCAAAAAAATTATAGCAATCTTCGATGGATTTAAGCGTTAAAATCGCTTCGAAGAGCTTGTCTATTGATTCGGAACGAAAGTTGTTCATATTTTTTTACCATCACTTTCAATAATTAATGATATGGTGATATTTTACCACTTTAGCATAGTAAAGTCAAGAGGAATTTTAAGTTTTTTGAAAATTTATAAAAAAACACAAAACAGCAACAAAAATGAGGGTTAAAATTAACATTTTTGTGCTGTTTTGAATAGATTTTATTAAGGGTCTGTTAAGAAAAAAAGTTCCAAAAGCATTAAAACGTATCGTGCCAAAGCGGGTTGGAATTATTTTTGTAAACTTAAGGGGTTATCTTTTATCAATAGGCAGATAATCTCTGTCTGTCTTAACGTTAATATATGCGGGGCGGATAATTTTTCCCGCGTTTTGAATTTCTTCAATTCTGTGAGCGCTCCAGCCGGCAATACGGGAGATTGCGAAGATGGGGGTGAAAAGCTCGTTTGGAAGCTCTAACATTCGGTAGATAAGACCCGAATAGAAATCGACGTTGGGGCTAACGCCTTTATATATTTTTCTTCTTTCGGCGATAATTTCGGGTGCGATTTTTGCAACAGTTTCATAAAGCGCATATTCTTCTTCGTTGCCCTTTTCGATAGCAAGGTCTTTAGCACAGCCTTTAAGAATTTCGGAACGAGGGTCTGAAACGGAATAGATAGCGTGTCCCATTCCGTAGATAAGGCCCGCTTTATCGAAAGCATCTTTATTAAGCAGTCGGCATAAATAATCCTCGATTTCGCCGATCTTGTTTGTATTTATGCTGTTCTTCATATCGTCAAACATTTGAACAACCTTAATGTTAGCGCCGCCGTGTCGAGGCCCTTTAAGAGAACCTAAAGCCGCCGCAACGGAGGAGTAGGTATCCGTTCCCGAGGAAGTAACAACGTGGGTTGTGAAGGTTGAGTTATTACCGCCGCCGTGTTCAGCGTGAAGCACTAATGCGAGGTCGAGTATTTTCGCCTCCAATCGACTGAAATTACCGTCTTCTCTGAGCATATGAAGAAGATTTTCGGAGGTTGAATAAGAGGGAACGGGATTATGAATAAAAAGCCCCTGGTTTTGATGATAGTGGATGTAGGAGTTATAGCTGTAAACCGAAATCATCGGAAAAACGGATATAAGATGAAGCGACTGCCTTAAAACGTTGGCAATAGAAATATCGTCGGGACTTTCGTCATAGGAATAGAGCGCCAAAATGCAGCGGGAAAGCATATTCATCATATCTTTGCCCGGGGCTTTTAGAATCATATCTCGAACGAAAGAGGGGGGGAGACTTCTCAAAGAGGCAAGCTCCTCTCTGAATCGGCTAAGCTCGTCGGCATTTGGCAATTCTGAAAATAAAAGCAAATAGATAGCTTCTTCAAAACCAAAACGGTCGTCGTTTAAAAAACCCGAAACGAGGTCTTTAATATTGTATCCTCTATAACAAAGCTCTCCGGGGCAGGGGATTTCGTTTCCTTCTTTGTCAATCTCCTTGGCTTTAACCTTGGAAATCTCTGTAAGACCCGTAACAACGCCTTTGCCGTTCAAATCGCGCAGACCACGGTTAACCTGATGCTTTGAATACATATCAGGCACAATATGATTATTAGAGCCTGATTTTTTCGCAAGCTCTTTTATATATGGAGTAATTTCAGAGAAGTTTCGCATACTTTCTCCCTTCTTTCTTTATTCAGGAATTATATACTTATTATACACCATTTTAAACCATAAATCAAACCATATATTGAACTATTTGGAAATAATCTGTTAATTTTAAATAAAAACCCATCGAAAGCACAAAGAAAATAATGCCGAAAACTGCTTTGTTTAAATTATACAAAAACCGCAAAAGGATTTTATTGATAATGTCAATTGAATTGTATAACTGATAAGTGTATAATATTAATGGAAACAGTTTCCGAACAAAAATAAAGGAGAGCTTCTAATGAGAAAAATCATCGGAATTATGTTGGTTTTAGCAATATGTTTTTTGTGCGGCTGCTCTCAGGAAGAAGTACTTATAAATGATATGCCGGAATGGTCAGGGAAATTGTTTACATACCACGATACAACCTGTGATTCCTTGGATCTTTTTGTTGATTGGATAAAATCGGGCGGAACGCTTGAGGTTGATAACAAAGATTATTTGTCCTATGGTTATATGGATAAATTCATCCAGTGGGTAAAAGATGAAGATGAAATTTTGCTTCCTAAATCAGCTCATGAGGATTTCAAATTTTCTTATGTAAAAGTAAGCCCAAAATCAGCCAGTTTTACAGTGGGCTTTTTTACAGAAGGAGAAAACTGCAAGCAATTCGATGTTATTGTTACTGGTGGACTTCGGAAAAACCTGGAAACTTTGATTGGACGTCAAAAAGATAACTATATTAAAGGTATGCCGCATTCTCGCTGGGGCGAGTATTACTACACGGATTATTATAAAGTCGGGTTTTCTTCTGTAAGGTTTTTCTATGAAGAATATGCAATCACTCTGACGGTTTATGGCGCAGACAAAGAAAAGCCTTGGAATCCGGAATATTTAGACTATTTTGATTTTGAAAAGGTAACGCTTAAGTGATGTAAAAAAACAAAATGAATTAAAAAGTCTCGGTCAGGATGTTGAAGCTTCTTGTCCGAGACTTTTACTTTTTTCTTGATTAAACTATTGATTTTATTTTTATGTTGTGGTAAACTTAATTGGTAATAATTTCGATATTATTCTTGGAGGATTTATTTTGATATATTCGAATGTTTTAGAAGCGATGGGTAACACTCCGCTCATCAAACTTTCGTCAAAGATTGTGCCCGAAGATTCGGCGCAGATTTTGGTTAAATACGAGGGCTTGAACGTTGGAGGCTCGATAAAAACCCGAACAGCATACAGTATGATAATTGAGGCTGAGAAAAAGGGTATTATAAATAAGGATACAATAATCGTTGAACCAACAAGCGGAAATCAGGGAATCGGTCTTTCTCTTATCGGCGCAGTTAAGGGCTATAAGGTTAGAATAATAATGCCCGATTCTGTTAGCGAAGAAAGAAGAAAACTTATTAAGGCTTATGGAGCAGAGCTTGTTCTTATCCATGACGACGGAGATATAGGCGCTTGCATAGACGAATGTTTGCAAACCGCATTAAGGATGGAAAAAGAGGAAGAAAACGTTTGGGTTCCCCAGCAGTTTATAAACCCCGATAATCCTTTAGCGCATAAAAACGGAACGGCTATTGAAATTTTAGAGCAGGCGAATTGCCCCATCGATGGATTTTGTTCGGGAGTTGGAACGGGCGGAACTCTTTCCGGAATCGGAGAAGCGCTCAAAAAAGAAAACCCAAATATCAAAATCTGGGCGGCAGAACCTGAGCATGCGGCAATCCTTTCGGGCGGCAGCATCGGAACTCATCTTCAAATGGGTATCGGCGACGGAATTATCCCCGAAAATCTAAATCTAAATATTTTTGAGGATATCGTTATCGTTTCGGACGAAGAAGCCCTCGAAACCTCTAAAAAGCTTATTAGAGAAGAGGGTATCCTTTGCGGAATATCAAGCGGAACGAACGTTACCGCCGCATTAAAGCTCGCAAAGGTGTTAGGAAAAGGAAAAACCGTTGTAACCGTTCTTCCCGATACCGGAGAAAGATATTTCAGCACAGAACTTTTTGATTTTTAATTTTTAAAAAGTTATTTCAAAATTTAATAAATCAATAAAAAGCGGAAGTTGATTTGGTCAACTTCCGCTTTTTGGTTTAATTATAGGGGATTAATCAAAATCAGTATCTTTGATTTCGCCGTTATTATTTCCGAAGCCATCATTTACAACGGAGCTTACGGTTTCTAAAAGGCAATAATCATTTTTGAGAACCGAAATTTTTTCAATCTCAGGAGAGATATATTCTTTTTTCATAAATTAAGCTCTCCTTTCTTTAGTTAGCCCTGTGCGTCGAATATTCAACGCCGCTATTGGTTGTAGTTATTCTTATAACGCTTGAACTATAAACAGTTGTTGTTTCATCGCCTATCGAATAGGTAACAAAAGCTCTTGCATTTCTTGTTTTGTTTGCGGCAACGCCCGAAAGTGTAATCATAAAGTTAGCTCTTTCAAGGTTTTTAGCATTGCCCTTGAGGTTATAAGAATCGAGGGTAAGGGTTGCGGGAGCATCGTTATAAGCGATACCACCGATGACAACGCCCATCTCCAAAACGGTTGCATTATCGGGAACCGTAATGGTAGAGGTAAATGCAAGGTCGTATTTACCGCCTTCAAGGTTATAAAGAGGATTTTCATTGAGGATAGCCGAAGCCTTCGGAATTTCGGGAGCGGCAGTATTGTTATCATAGTAAACCGCCGTGAGGGAAATAGAGGAAGGAACGAAGAAGGTATATGTAGCGCTGGTTGAAACAACGTCGTCTGTTCCGTTTATCCAATGAGAGAAGGTTTTTCCGGAGATAGCGTCGGCAGTTACTGTAATCTTATCGTCGAAGTTTGCAGCATAAGAGGTTTGACCGCTGATAGTTCCGTTAGTAACCGTAATAACGCAACCAACAGTTTCATCGGTAGCCTTAACGTAAACGGGGAGAACAGAAACATCTGATGTGATAGAGGAGAGGTCTTCACTCCAGCCGATGAATTCATAACCGAATATGCTATCTGCAACGATTCCGTTAGCCTTAAGGTCATTTTCGGTCAATCCCGAAGCGGTTTCGATGCTTGCGATAAACTGTCCGTTCTTCTGATAGAAGGAAACGGTATACTTAACTTCAGCAACCTTCTTGTCGTAAATAGCCTTTGGCGCATAGCTTCCTTCTGTTAAAGCATTGAAGGTGAGAACAGCGTCCGATTTTGTTTCGCCGTCGAACTCCCAATACTTAAATTCATAAGTTTCAGAGTTATAAGAAATTTCCTGTGCGGCAGTTATAGTTACGTTTCCTGCAGCAGCGTATCCTCCTTGGTATGTGAGGGCTTGGCTGGTAACGTCAGCGCCGTCGAGGGCTTCGGCAGAAGGTGTAACTGTTGCAACGTTCTTAACTCTTTCACCGGTAAGCTCCCATTCGGATATACCATGGGCTCTTGTTGCATGAGAGAGGTTTACTCTGATTTGATTGGTTAAGATTTCTTTGAACTGATATGTTCCAAGATAAACTTTATTGTTGCCCGAAGAACATTTCTGTTGGAAAACAAGCTCAGGAGCGTTGGTTAATTCAACGTCAATCCATTCCGAGCCATTCCAATATTCAATGTCTACGATGTCGGGAAGCTGACAACCGCCGCCGTCTGTATAGAAATAAATATCGGAAGAAGTGAGTTTAACAAAGTTCTTTCCAAAATCATAATAGATAGTTGGGGTTTTGCTCTCGGCGGGATAAGCGCTGCTGAGCCAGGAAGACCATCTTGAACCGTAAACTCTGTCGCCGTCATTGAGTTTTGATACAGGACTGTCGCTGTGAGAAACAGAAGCGGAAGGCGTTGCGTTTTGAGCGATGGTTTTTGAAGCAATCCAAGTATCATAGTCAACAGATCCATCTCTTAAATAAACCTTCATTCCGTCAGCACCACGGTTAGACCAGGCGAGGTAAGGAATCATTTTAAAGTTGATAGTCTTGTTGCTGCCTTTTTGATAATCGATAATATTATGAGCAGTAACGTTTAAAACCTGAAGCTTTGCGGTTCTGTATGTATTGTCAGAAATGAAGTTTGTAACAAACTGAGTTGTGAATGTGGAATCTTCGTTAACGCAGATAAGGTCAAGGTCTGTTGAAGAATCCTTTTGCTCTGCGCAGTAGGTGATAGGACCTCTTGTTATTGCAACAAGACCCTTGTTCTGGGGGATAACGTCGCCGTTGCGAACGAACTCAACGCTCATGGGGAAGTTAATTCCAATAACGTCGCCATTATTCCAGGTTCTTGTTATTGCAACGTAGCCGTCAGCGCCGGCAGTTGCTGTGTAGCTTTCGCCATTAACGGTTATAGCATTTGCGCCTTTAGCCCAAGCGGGAAGACGGAACTTAAGAGTGAATTCCTTTGCTTCCCGGAGCGAGAGGGTAAGCCCTGCTTCGCCCTCCCAAGGCATAGAAGAAGTCATATTAACGCCGATTGTTGTATCGCCTAATTTGAAGCTTCCGTTTGAGCCGATATAAAGGTTTACGTAGGCCGTGTTGTTAGCGTCATCTGTTGCATAGATATATTCGCTGAGCTTGTTGATTAGGCGAACAAGGTTGGTCGGGCAGCAAGGTGTGCCTTTCCAATGCTCTCTGAGGTAGCCGTTAACTGTTTCGAGGTTGTTGGTGTAGTTGAAGCTGATTCCGTCAAGACCAACGCCCGAAAGAACGTTATTATAAAGTTGCTTTTCGATGTTATCAAAATATTTTGATTCGCCGAAAATTTTGAACATACTCTTGTTCCAAAAGACGTTGGAAATGCTTGCACAGGTTTCGCAATAAGCAAGGTCTTCGTCGTTGGGGAGTTCATAAGATTCGGGGAGACCTTCTGTATAAGTGCGATGTCCAATACCACCCGTAACGTAGGTCTTGGTTTCAACGTTTTCCCAAAGGGTTTCGAGATTTGTATAAAGAAGCTCGCCTTTGGCTATTGAAAGCTCTGCCATACCCGTGTAGAGATAGAATGCGCGAACGCAATGTCCCCAAGCCTCGGTAAGCTCTGATATTGCGAGATATGGAGAGTTTGACTTAAGAGGATTAGAATTTTGCTTATATTGATTATCAAGATAATATTGAGTAAGCTCAATGCATTTTTCTGCATATTCCGGGCCATAGGCTTCTATATCGTAAACGGTTGCGGCAAGTTTTACGAGGGCTAATTCGATTTCCTCGTGTCCCGGACTTGTAAAGGTAGCGCTATAAGTTTCGTGGTTCTTTTGATAGAATACGGAATAGAGCATATCAAAAGCCTTCATTGAAACGTTGAGGAGTCTTGTGTCGCCCGTTGCGTTATACATAGCAACAGCAGCTTCAAAAAGATGTCCCAAGCAATAAAGCTCGTGCATTCCTCTGTTTTGGAATCTTCCGGTGGGAGTGGTGTCAGCCCAGTCGTTTCTATAGTAGATTGTGAAAACTGTATTGAGATAACCATCTCTGCCTTGTGCCGAAACGATTGCAGGAATCCAATCCTCTAAAAGAGCCTCGATTTTTGCAACGCCCGCCTGAATTTCGGGGTCGGTTGAGTCGCTATAATTTTCGAGGGCATAAGCCATACCTTCAATAACCTTGTAAACGTCGCTGTCGGAAGCAAAGTTACCATTGTATTGAGGATATGTCGATAAATCTTGGTTCTTGGTCTTCATAAGAGCAAGAAGTTCTGCCTCGGTTGCATTCTCTCCAAGCTCGTTTAAGCAATCTTGATAAAGTTTGGAGGCGGTTTTAAAGTTTTTGATAGCGCCAACATTTTCAAATTCATTTGCAGCATGCTCGAAGCTAACGAGGAGGGTCTGATCCTGTCTGCCGCTCCAGAAAGCATCTGCGATTTCAATATTTGAAAAATCAACTGTATCTATAAAGTTTCTCATATCTGCGATTTCGGTTGCTTCTTCGCCAAACGCAGCAATTTCGATAAGTCTCATATAAGAATAAGGAGTCTCCCATGTAGTTTTTGTAACGCCCATAATGATTTTAATACCGAGGTATTTTCCTTGGGGCTTTTTGTTGAAATGAACCTTCTGTGCCCAACCGGAATCAGAGTCGTTAATATATGTATAAGCTTTGTTGGATGAATTATAAAGAGTAGCCCTTTCGCTTCCAACGTAAACCTCGTAAACCGCGGTTTGAAGGTTAGCGTTTGGTTCGTTAAACATCCAGAAGTCGCTTATGTCATAAACTTTTCCAAGACTATAAGTGAAGGTTGCATAGGTATCAACCGCATCTTCCGTATAGGTTCTGGTCGCAGGATTCCAACCATTAACGTAGGTTCCGCCGATAACGGATCCTGATTCATTATAAGAATATGGCTCTACAACGAATTTAACACCACTAATGTCGCAGGAAGCGCTTGATGAGGAGTGGTAATAACCGTTGTTTAAACGGTGGATATTATTGGTGTTTATTCCGACAGATTTTCCGTTTTGTTTGCCTGCGGTAGCAGGAGTCTTTCCAAAAAGAAGGTTTTGCTCGATTGATTTTCCGTCCTTCGTTTTGTCGGAAATCATAGCTGCATCTGTGAGAGCAGGTTTCGAATAAACAACATTGTAGGGATCATTATTGGTTCCGAAAAGAGCAATTTCAATCAATCTTGCTCGGTTGTACGTTGGGTAGTCCGTGCCTTGGATACCCATTATAACCTTAATTCCGAAATATTTTGCAGAAAAAGGTTTGTCAAAATGGAACTTCTGGCAGGGGCTGAGATAAACGTTTGAATATCTTGCAACCATATTGGAATTATCATAAAGATCGGTGTCGCTATCAGAAGCATAAAGCTCGTAAGCGCCGAGGGTTAAAGCGCATGAAGTGGAATTCTCTTGATAAATCCAGAAATCTGTCAGGTTATAGGTTCCCGAAAGGTCGTAGGTGAATTTAACGTAGGAATCAACGTTGTCATAATCCCAAGTTTTAGTTGTTGGGTCCCAACCGTTATGACAAACCCAATTGGAATCATCTTGATGCTCAAAAACGTCTAGAGTTATGTCGCAATTGGTAACGGCAGTGTTGTTATAATAACCGTCTGTCATATTAGGTAATCTGTCGCTATGAACTGCGTTGAGAATTTTACCTTGCTGGCTTCCTTCTGTTTTGGAAGGTGTAGCGCCATAAAGAATATTTTCGGTTATGGTCTGACCATCGGGGGACTTATCAGCAATCATCGTATCGTTAGATTTTGTAGGATTCGAGGTTGCAACGGTGTAAAGAGGCGTACCGATAGCGGCGATCTCAAAAACTCTCGGGAAGGCATAATTTGCGCTGTATCCTGAGCCGATGAAGTTATCGTTAACGCATTGAGTGATTCTGATTCCAATAAAAGAACCTTTAATGTTGTCATCGCAGTTAATAGATTGAACCGTGCTCTTGTTATTGTTATCAACGCTATAAACAAAGGAAGCGTCTGTATAGAGCTCGTGGTAGTTATCTGCAACGTAAACGTCATAAGCGCCGAGAGTCTGCCAATTAGCCCCCGTCGAATTAACAACAATTATCTTGTCGATATCCGAAAAGGATTTTAGGCGGAAGGTGATGTCATACCAGGTGTCGGTTCTAAAAGCGGTAGCATCATTGTTTGTGGAAATAACGCGTCCGTTCGGAGATGCATAAGAGGCGTGGTCGGCGCTTGAGATGATAGCAGTTAGCTCCGGTTGGCCACTTTGCCAAGGAAGGTTACCGTCTGTCAAATGAGTTGGATTGTTGCCTGGGGTTAACGTGAAAACCAACTCTCCGTTGGCATCTTTTGCAGATGCGGTAACCATATATTGTCCGCCTTGAAGCGAAGCAATATTATTGGTTTTGTTGAATGTGTTTCCGAGAATAAGGTTATCTTCGCTAACAATTTCAGCTTTAACCGAAGCCACGTCATCGCCGAGATTCGACGAGGTGTATTCAGTAACGGTTGTTGCAAAAGCGGAGAGCGCGCCCGCTAAGCAAGAAACCATTAAGCAAAAGCTGAGAACAAAACTAAGAACTTTTCTCGAAAGTTTTGAAAACTTCATAAAAAATCCTCCTGAATAAAATATTTCAAGTTTATTATACATTAATAATATATAATAGAGAATTGCAATAATTAATTTTTTGCTTGCAATTATCGACTTGGTGTGTTATCATCTCTATAAAAGGAGTTGATAATATGGATAGATTTTTAATTATATCTAATGTTGAAAAACTGCCTGTTGCTTGGGGTTCTTCCCCTAAAATGAACTTTAAGTTTTTTCAAAAGGGTGAAAAACATATTAAAAGAAGACCGGATTTTTCAACTCTTTTGCTTGTTTTTAAAGGAACTTTAAGTTTTTTAGAAAACGGAAAGAGAATGGATATAAAGGCCGGAGAATATTATATTCAAGAACAATCTCAAATTCATGAAGGTGTAACGATTATAGACCCGCCCGTTTATTTTTTTCTGCATTTTTATGGATGTTATGATGATTCTAATGAAAATCAAGATATCCCGATAAGAGGAAAAATTGATATAGAAGAAATAAGAGATATATGCACCGCCGCAATATCCGGTGGTGTTTCCAATCTTTCGAATTTTGATGCGACCTATTATTTATATAGAATTTTAAAAAAACTGCAAGGCTATAATTCTCCCAAAAGAGGCGTAGATATTGCAGCGAAGGTTGCTGAATATATTGAAAACAATCCCGCAAAGGTGAATACTTTAGATGATATCTGCGAAAAATTTAATTATTCGAAGGATTATATAATTCGTGCATTTAAGAAACGATTTAACCTAACGCCTTATCAATATATAAGGTATTATAAGGTTGTTTTTGCGAAAGAAATGCTAAGAACAACCAACTTAACAGTTTCTCAAATTGCGGAAAACTGTGGATATAGCGATGAAACTGTGTTTTTCAGAGCTTTTAAGGCAGTTGCAGGAACAAGCCCTGCCATTTGGAGAGAAAACGCATCTAAAAACGAACCTCAAATTGCAGAATAAAGAAACGCTCAAGAGAATTATACTCTTGAGCGTTTGATTTAATGGCTTTAGCCAGTTGAGGACGGAACGTCCGAAACAGACAACCACCCGCTATGCGGGCGGGGAATAAAAGTTATACAAAAAAATTCCCCAAAGTAGTACAATAAGGTTGTTCAAGTCTTAGAGAACTACGAAAGGAGAATTTTAATGGCTAATAGCATAAATAGTTTATCACATACA
>JAZQTQ010000073.1:0-5584 GCA_045630885.1 Acutalibacteraceae bacterium | reverse complement strand
TTATGCTCATTATTAGGTCGAAGAATTTTAAAGATGGGGATTTTTGGGTTTGCAAGGCAAAAACGCAGTCAATCCTTTGTGGATTGACGAGTATTTTAACAAAGAAAACGCGTAAATCTGCTCTTTAAAATCAGGTTCGGTTTATCCGCGTTTGCTTAAAAAAATTCAGAAGAAAAAAAACTCTAAAAGGAGAAGAAATATGGAAAACGAAATCAAAAAGGAAGTTGTGGAAGAAGTTGAGGAAGTTTTAAACGACCTTAGCGTTCCGGTTGAAGAAGCCTACGATGAAAATTCCATTCAGGTCTTGGAAGGACTTGAAGCGGTTAGAAAACGTCCGGGTATGTATATTGGTTCAACGGGCGAACGTGGTCTGCATCATCTTGTATATGAGATTGTTGATAACTCTATTGATGAAACCTTGGCGGGCTATTGCGACAAAATTTTGGTTGAGCTTCTCGACGACGGAATAATAAGAGTTACCGATAATGGACGTGGTATCCCCGTTGGTATCCACCCAAAGATGGGTATTCCAACCGTTTCGGTTGTTTTCACCGTGCTTCACGCAGGCGGTAAATTCGGCGGAAGCGGATATAAGGTTTCGGGCGGACTTCACGGCGTTGGCGCTTCGGTTGTTAACGCGCTTTCCTCGTGGCTTGAGGTTGAGGTTCGTGATGGCGCTCATATTCATCGTCAGAGATATGAAAAGGGCGCAATCGCAAATGATTTAACCATCGTTGGCGACACCACCGAAACGGGAACAACCGTTACCTTTAAGCCCGACCCCGAAATTTTCACCGATACAACAACCTATGATTACGATACGCTTCTTTTAAGACTTCGTGAGCAGGCTTTCCTTAATGCCGGTATCCGTGTTGTTTTGAAGGATTGCAGAAGCGACGTTCCAAACCCACGTGAAGATGACCTTCATTTTGAGGGTGGTATTAAATCCTACGTTGAATATCTCCTTGCAGAGAGAAAGAAGGAACGCTTAAATTCCGACGTTATCTATCTTTCTTCTGCGGCAAAGGATTCGCAAGCGGAGGTTGCCTTCCTTTGGTCAACCGCTTTCGATAATAAGATAATGAGCTTCGCCAACACTATCCACACGGTTGATGGTGGTACCCACGAAAGCTCCTTCAGAAATGCGATGGTAAGAGCCATTAATAAATATGGTCTTAAATTCAAGTTCTTAAAAGAAAGCGATGCAAAGCTTAAAGCCGACGACGTTTTGGAAGGACTTATTGCAGTTGTTTCGGTTAAACTCACCGACGCTCAGTTTGAAAGCCAGACCAAAGCAAAGCTTGGCAACACTGCTATGGGAACACTCGTTAGCTCTATGGTTGGCGAACAGCTTGCTCTTTATTTGGAGGATAACCCGCAAGAAGCCAAGATAATTATGGAAAAATGTATTGCGGCGGCGGGTGCTCGTGAAGCGGCTCAAAAGGCTCGCGACCTTGAAAGAAAGAAGACCGGCGTTTCGGGAAGACAGAGAATGCCCGAAAAATTGGCTGACTGTATTTCCAAAAACCCCGAAGAAACCGAAATCTTCATCGTCGAGGGAGATTCTGCGGGCGGTTCTGCTATCAAGGGCAGAGATAACAACACTCAGGCAATTCTGGCGCTCTGGGGAAAAATGCTCAACGTTGAAAAGGCGAGAATTGATAAGGTTTACGGAAACGAAAAACTCGCTCCCGTCGTTATTTCTCTCGGAACGGGAATCGGCGATAATTTTGATATTAACAAGCTTCGCTATGGAAAAATTATCATTATGGCCGATGCCGACGTCGACGGTGCGCATATTTCAACCCTTCTTATGACCTTCTTCTATCGTTATATGCCTGAGCTTATCGAGGGCGGACATATCTATATCGCAAAACCGCCTCTATATAAGGTTAGCCGAGCAAAACAGAGCTACTATGCTTTTTCCGATGAAGAAAGAGATTTTTATATTGAAAAAATCGGCGGAAAATGCAATATCCAAAGATATAAGGGTCTTGGTGAAATGGACGCAGATCAGCTTTGGGAAACAACTATGGACCCCGAAACTCGCTCAATGCTCAGGGTAACAATCGAAGATGCAGAGCTTGCTGATGCCGCAGTTACCATGCTTATGGGCGACGAGGTTGAGCCAAGACGTGAATTCATTGAAGAAAACGCGCAATACGTTGAAAATCTCGACGTTTAATGAAAGGGGATAAGAGAAAAATGGAAAACTTGAATTTTAAATATTCCCTTTCGCCCGAAGCATTTAAAAAAGGAATGTTGGCGGCGGGCGCATATAAGCCGCAAAGAGGAAAACAGATTCTTATAACGGTGCTTTGCCTGTTCATCGTTTTTAATTCCGTTTCGGCAATCGTTTCTCTGGCGCTTCAGGGAAAACAGTTTGATTTCACTCAGTTAATCTTCGTTGCAATCGGAATCGCCGCAACGGCTTATATCTGGATTAGTCCTGCGATGATGCTCAAAAATGCAATGAAGACACACCTTGAAACCGAAGAACTCGAAGTAACCGCAACTGAAGAAGGCTTTGAGGTTAAGGGAAACCAAACGGTTTTAATAACAAAAGAAAACTACGTGGGTCTGGCTCGAAATAAGGGCTTCGTTGTGGTTTATCACGATAGAACCTATATTGCTATTCCCGAAGAAGAAATTTCTGAAGAAATAATCGAAAAAATTGGGGAATATTTCGAAAAACTAATAGAAATCCCCGCAAGTCCTAAAGACGACTATGATAATCCGGAATTTGGAATCTGGTCTCCCGAAACTGCAAAATCCGCCCTTGAGGAGGAAAAAGCAGAAGGGGAAGAAAATAAAGAGGAACCCCAAGAAGAAAAGGAAGGAGAGAATTTAAGCGATGAGTGATGAAATAATCAAGGAAACTCCCGTTGAGGAAGAAGCAATAACCGAAATAAACGGTTCAATAGAAAACGTTGAAATCGCAAGCGAAATGAAGAAGCGCTTTTTGGAATATGCGATGAGCGTTATCGTTGCGCGTGCGCTTCCCGACGTTCGCGACGGTTTAAAGCCTGTTCACAGAAGAATTCTCTACACAATGTATGAAAACGGACTTACCCCCGACGTTGCACACAGAAAGTGCGCCGATACGGTAGGTTCGGTTCTCGGTCGTTATCATCCGCATGGTGATGCTTCGGTTTATGATGCAATGGTTAGAATGGCGCAGGATTTCTCCCTTCGTTATATGCTTATCGACGGACACGGAAACTTCGGTTCAATCGATGGCTATGGCGCCGCCGCTTATCGTTATACAGAGTCCAGAATGAGCAAGATTGCTCTGCATATGCTCGACGATATTGAAAAGGATACCGTTGATTTCATTCCAAACTATGACGACCGTCTTGAAGAACCAACAGTTCTTCCCGCCCGTTTCCCTCAGCTTTTGGTTAACGGTTCAAGCGGTATTGCGGTTGGTATGGCAACAAACATTCCCCCTCATAACCTCGGCGAGGTTATCGATGGTATGTGCCATCTTATTGATAACCCCGAAGCCGAAGTTGATGAGCTTTGCCAGTATATTAAGGGCCCCGATTTCCCAACCGGTGGTATTATTATGGGACATAGCGGAATCAGAGCCGCTTATGCAACGGGTCGTGGCAAAATCGTTCTTCGTGCCAGAACCGAAATCGAGGAAATGCGTGATGGAAGACATAAGATTATCGTTTCTGAAATTCCATACGTTGTTAATAAGCTTAATCTCGTTAAATCTATTAACGACCTTATCGACGATAAGCGCATCGACGGACTTATGGACGTTGTTGACTATTCGGATAAAAAGGGTATAAGAATCGAGATTATCGTTAAAAAGGATATGCCCCCTGAGGTTGTTCTTAATCATCTTTTTGCCGCAACGCAGTTGCAAACCACTTTTGGCGTTATTATGCTCGCCCTCGTTGACGGAAGACCTAAGATTTTAACCTTAAAGGAAATCTTGGAGAATTATATCGACTATCAGTGTGAAATAGTTTCGAGAAGAACCGCCTTCGACCTTAACAAAGCGAAGGAAAGAGCCCATATTTTAGAGGGCTATAAAATTGCGCTTGATTTTATCGACGAGGTTATCAAAATTATAAGAGCCTCAAAAACCATTCAGGAATCAAAGGATAATCTTTCAGAACGCTTTGGCTTCGATGACGTTCAGGCAACTGCAATCGTTCAGATGCCTCTCGGACGTCTTAGCGGAATGGAAAGACAGAAGATTGAAGACGAGCTCGCTGAAAAACACGCAAAGATTGCCGAATATGAAGGAATCCTTGCCGACCACTATAAGGTTCTTGATATTGTTAAAACCGAAGCGCTAAATCTTCGAGATAAATTCGCCGATAAGCGCAGAACGGATATAACCGCAGTTTCGGGCGACGTTGATATAGAAGACCTTATCCCCGTTGAGGATTGCGTTATGACCAAAACCGTTCGCGGATATATCAAGCGTCTTCCCGCAAGCGAATATTCTCAGCAAAATCGTGGCGGAGTTGGCATCAAGGGTATGACAACTCGTGATGACGATAACGTTCAGAGTATGTTCGTTTGTTCTTCCCATGATTATATTATGCTCTTTAGCAACCTCGGCAGGGTTTACAGAATCAGAGCCTTCGAAATTCCCGAAGGAACCAGAACCTCGAAGGGTCTTAATATCGTTAACATTTTGCCCTTGATGGAAAATGAAAAAATAACGGTTATGATTCCTTGCCCCAAAGAGCAGGAAGAATATTTCGTTAATATGATAACCAAAAACGGTATCATCAAAAGAACGGCTCTCTCTCTTTATAAGAATATAAGAAAAACAGGCGTTATCGCCATCACTCTCGACGACGATGACGAATTGTCCTACGTTAATATAACCGACGGACAGTCAGACTTGCTCGTTGCAACCAAGAAGGGTATGTCCATAAGATTCAAGGAGTCTTCTGTTCGACCCATCGGCAGAACCGCCCGTGGCGTGCGTGTTATCAGGCTCCGCGAGGGCGATGAGGTTGTCGGCGCAGTTGAGGTAACCGAAGATAAGAAGCTTTTGACCGTAACCGAAACGGGATACGGAAGACTTTCTGAATTTTCCGATTACCGTGCCCAATCCAGAGGTGGTAAGGGTATAACTAACTACCGTGTTCAGAAATATGGCGACGTTGTTGGCATATTGGCAGTAGATTCCGATATGGACGTTATAATGATGTCTGCCGACGGAATTATAATTCGTATCGCAGTTGAAGACGTTTCCTTGTTCTCGCGCCCCGCAAAGGGTGTTCGTGTAATGCGTTTCAAGAAGGAAACCGATAAGGTGCTTCAGTTAGCAGTAGTTGCCCACGATGAGGAAGCCGAAACCGAGCTTCCCGACGCTCCCGATGCAGATGCGGGTGAGGGCGAAACTGCCGAAGAAGCGGCGGCAGCAAACGAAGCCGAAGCGGAGGCTGTTTTGGAGGAGGAAGTTTCCGAATCTGAGGCTGAGGAATAATTTTAAAAAATGCGGCAGTTATTCTCGCCTTGCGGGAATGGACGGAGCTAAAGCTCCTAATATGACGCTTAGAAGTGGGTTCGGGTTTAACTGCTCTCCCTAAGCAAACACGAATAATCC
>JAZQTQ010000072.1:0-26265 GCA_045630885.1 Acutalibacteraceae bacterium | reverse complement strand
AAGAGGCAAATACTCTAAGGCTTGAACAAAGAGAAAGCCCGCGCCTTGAGACGCGGGTCAGTACCATGGGCTTATAGCCCTTGTGCAAACCACCCGTTCGACGGGTGGTTATGATTTTAAAACTATTGGCGACAATTAAATTTTGTTTATAATCTCCATTTTTTGAGCCTTATATTCCTCATCGGAGATTAAGCCTCGGTCGAACTGTTTATTAATATACTTGAGCATTTTTTGAGGCAGACTTTTTCGTGTATTTAGTAACTTTTGGGATAGGATACGGTTTCGGCTTTCGACACTATAAACCGCCCGTCGTAGGTGATAACTTCGACGTCATTTTCTCTGATAGCCACGTAGGCTTCGGAGTAAAGCAGGATGTCTTTATGCTTTGCGGGAACAATAATTTCTCCATATTTGTTGATGATGCCATATTTATAGGTCTTTCCGCCGTAGGTACCGCCCGTTGGATATCCGAAATCATCATAGCCATCGTAGAAGGTTTCGGGCTCATAGTGTGAATAGACTCCGAAAACAGCATAATTGCCCTTGAAATCTCCGAGTTTTTCGTATTCCGCGGGCAAAACGGTGTTGCCTTTCTTATCAATGCAACCCCACTTTTCTCCATCAAAGCTGACGCGCGCGAGTCCGTCGGAGAAATACTCGACGTCTTTGTATTTCGGCTCGATAACAACCTTTCCGTCTTGGTCGATAAAACCCCATTTGTCATTAATTTCGACAGGAGCCAGCCCTTCTGAAAATGCAAAACAGAAATCAAATTGAGGCTCTATAACCCAGTTGCAATCGATGTCAATGTATCCGTATTTTTCGGTTTTTTCATCCTTTTGTCTGATGAGCATCGTGTCTCTGTCGAGAAGAACGTAACCCTCTTTCGGGGTGAGAAGATAGTCGCCGTTCGTGTTTATAATGGTGTATTTTTTTCTGCCGTCTTCAAAAATCATAACGTGTGCTATGCCGTTTTCAAAGTTGCCCGCCTCGTGGAACTGGGGCTTGATTACCCATTCGCCCTTTTTGTTTATATAACCCCATTCTTTCAGAGGCTGACCTATATCGTTAACGTCGTCGCCAATAACAGCAACCGCCGCGAGGCCCTCCGAAAAACTGCTTGCGCCCGCATAAACAGGGCTTATTTCCCATTCGCAATCAGTGTTTAAAAATCCGTAGTCGTATTCCAGCAATCGGTCGGTTTTCAGACCTGCAACGGCTAAACCTTCAGAAAAATCTTCAGCCAGGGCGAATTTAAAGTCTGTTTTTCTCTCGAAATTTTGGTCGATATATGTCCAAGCTTCGCGATTTCTAACCGCCGCCAAGCCTTCGCTGAAGGGTTTGGCTTGGGTCAGATTATCAAGCTGGGCGAAGATTTTTGCGTTTTGATCAACGTAGTGCCAAACACTGTTTTTCTCATAAGGAAGCAAGCCTCCCTCAAAGAGAGTTTCTACGTTTTTTTGAAGGGACTCGTCGATTGAGCCCTCCGTCCAAGAGGTCGTCGGGCTTGATGGGGTTTCGCCCGAAGGGGCGCTTTTGCTGTTGCTCGGCGCGAATCCGGAGTCGGTGTTTTTTTCCTGTTTGCAGGAGCTTGAAAGCAGAACAACACAGACGGCAAGAAGCAGGGGAATCATTTTTCTTAGGATATTCATCTTTTTTCTCCTTATCATTGGGGATTTCAAGTATCATTTCATTAATAATACTTCGCAACCTCGCGTTTGGTTACATTCTTTGAGTGTGGGTTTGTATAAGTTTATCACATAAATCGGAGAATTGCAATAGCAAAGGCTTCGTCGCTGAGAAGCAAGGGGCTGTGGGAAGGAGGGAAAATTTTAAAAAAATATTAAAACTGAAATAAATGCGAAAAAAAGTCTTTTTTTATTGTTTGGAATGTGTTATAATTAATGTGTATAGGTATATAATTTTACGCTTGGAAAGGGGGCGGGGGGAATGAAAAGATTCTCGGTTGTAATAATGGTTGTATTCATGTTGCTTTCGGCTTCGGGTTGCGGTTTTTTCTCTGACGACAGCGACCAGCTTCTTCGTTGCCCGACGCCCGGCGGAGAATATGAGAAAATTATCGACGTTTTAAATTCCGAAATTTCTGCAAACTATACTTTAAAGTATGCAAAATATGGCGATCTGAAATCGGCTTTTGTTGTCAGCGACCTTGACGGGGATAAAATTCAAGACGAGGCGGTTGTTTTCTATTCGACAACCCGTTCAGGAAATGAAACCTTGAACTTTGCTCTTTTCGAAAAGGACGAAGAATGGCGAATGAAGGGCAAGACCGCAGTTGGCGGTACCGATATTGAAAAACTTGAACTCGGCGATATTGACGGCGACGGAAAATTAGAGGCGGCAATCGGTTGGAGCAGTTATGGCGCGCCCGAAACACGACTTTCGGTTTTCAGTTTGCTTGGCGACATTCCCGTTTCCATTCACGAATGTAGTTACAGTTACTTCACTGTTTACGATATGAATAACGACGGCAAAGAAAATCTGCTGATCTGCGCTATCGACAATCCTTCGGGCACGGTAAAATTCAGCTTGCACGAATTTGAAAAGGGTGTTATCAGGCAGATTTCCGAATGTGATGCCGACAAGGGACTTACCTCTGTTCGTCGATTTGTAAAGGCGAAGCTTGGCTCGAAACCGGCGGTTTACGTTGATGCAAGCTTCGGCTCGGAAGCCTATTTCACCGAGATTATCTATTTCGACGGAAAGCGTTTATCGGCTCCGATTTATGAGCAATCGGGACAGACCCACACCTTGACAAAACGTTTTAAGGACATTCCTTCGCAGGATTTGAATGGCGACGGAGAGATTGATATTCCAACCCAAAGTATTCTTCCTGCCGCCGAGGAAGCGGACAAAACTTTGTATCTCACAAGCTGGAAAAAATACAGCGACACGGGACTTAAGACGACCGAGAGAAGCATAATTTCCCCCTCGATGCAGTATCGATTCAAGATAAACAAAGATTGGATTGGCTCTTTTACGGCGGTTCGCACACTCTCAGACGGAATGATTTTTTACAAATATTCCGGCAAAAATGGTAGGGGAGAAAAGCTGTTTGAGGTTGATTATCTCTCTCGTGATGCCTACGACGAGGATAAAAATGGCTCAATATTTTATTCTGATGAAGAAAACGTTGCGGTTGGAAAGATATATTCAAAAGATGGAGTGGAAATCTATTTTGAGGATTTCGAAAAGAAATTTAAAAAAATGAAGATAGATTAGGAGAATATAAAATGAAAAGAGTATTAGTTGTTGAAGACGAAGCGGCTATAAGAGAGTTCGAGGTTATCAACCTTCAGCGCTCGGGCTATGAAGCGGTTACTGCCGGTTCAGGCGAGGAGGCGTTGGAGATTTTTGACAAGGCGGCGGGTGATTTTGACATCGCGCTGCTCGATATAACTATGCCCGGAATGGATGGTTTTGAGCTTTGCAAGGAACTCAGAAAAAGAACTCAGACCTTGGGAATTATTATGCTAACCGCAAGAACCCAGGAGATGGATAAAATCAGCGGTCTTATGATGGGCGCCGACGATTACATAACCAAACCCTTCAGTCCTGCGGAGCTTATGGCGAGGGTTGACGGCCTTTACAGACGTGTGGATATGCTCAAAAAGGGTAGTCAGAAGGTTGGCGAGGAAATCTCGCTCGGTGAATTTACCTTGAATTTGCGTCGTCGTTCGCTATATAAAAATGGAAAAAATATCGAGCTCACGCAGGTCGAGTTCCAGATTATTGAATATTTCTTCACAAATCCCGACGTTGCGCTCGACAGAACTGATATTTTGAATCGAGTTTGGGGCGAGAATTACTACGGCGAGGAGAAAATTGTTGACGTTAATATAAGAAGACTTCGAATGAAGATTGAGGACAACCCTTCCCACCCGAAACACCTCATTACCGTTTGGGGTATGGGTTATAAATGGGAAATAAGCTAATTGCAACGCATTTGCCGATTACAGTTTGCAAAAATCAGGACTATTCAAAATGAATCAGAGATAAAAGGGGCGAAGGAGCGCTATCCCTTCGGACAGTACCTTCCTCAAGCCTTATCTGACGGCTAAAATCTAAAAAAGGTGGTGAAAAAATGGAAACGATTATTAAGGTTAAGGGTATAACGAGAAGATGGTTTTTAAACGTTATGCTTTTCATCGTTGTTGGTGTTTTGCTTGCGGAAATCGCATTTGGTTTCTTTATCTATTCTTATTATTGTAACCTTGCTCGCTCAACTGCCGATAATCACGCCCGTTTTTTCACGTCTTTAAGCTATGCGGGTGTGGATAATTTTGCTAACACTGCCCGTGATTACACAGAAAAATTCCAACATTCCGAGCTTATGCAGGTTCAAATTATTGATGCTAACGGCGACGTTGTTGCCGACACTAGCGGTATGACCTTTGCGGGCGAGGAAATGCCCGACTATAAACTTGCTAAAAAATCGGAGGATTCAACGGGCTCCTTTATCGGCGAATCTCATACGGGCGAAAAAATTATGGCCGAAACCTTTATGCTCGACGGCGCAAACGGTACGACTATCGGTGCTGTCCGTTGGATAATTTCTATGGACCCAGTTACAAACCGATTTTTGATAACAATGGCTTTTGCCGTTTTAATGGGGCTTGTTTTGATAGTTATTGTAAGCATTTCGGGCCGATATTTTAATCGTTCCATTGTTATTCCCGTTAAAGAGGTTAGCGTAACTGCCCGAAAAATTGCGATGGGCGACCTTGCCGCAAGACTTGAGGTGCGCGAAAAGGACGAAATCGGCGAGCTTTGCGACACTATCAACTATATGGCGAATGAATTGAGCGAAGCGGAGAATATGAAAAATGAATTTATTTCTTCCGTTTCCCATGAATTGAGAACCCCTTTAACTGCTATAAAAGGTTGGGGCGAAACCTCTAAAATGGCTATCGAATCGGGGGATAAGGAACTAACGATGAAGGGCTTGCAGGTTATTTTAGGCGAGTCTGAAAGATTGCAGAGTCTTGTTGAGGAACTTCTCGATTTTTCCCGTATGCAGTCGGGCAGACTTTCGGTTAATACTGCGGTTATCGACCTTGCGAGCATTATAGATGAAAGCGCCGAAATGTATGACGAGCTTGCACGCCAACATAATATTATGATGAAAATTGTTCGCCCGAAGGAGCTTCCCTTCGTGCTTGGCGACAGAGATAGGCTCAAACAGGTGTTTATTAACACCATTGATAATGCGGTTAAATACACCATTAAAGATGGTTTTGTTGATATTATAGTTTCTTGCGAGGAAGGATTTATTAAAACCCTTATTCGCGATACCGGTGTTGGTATTCCTCAAAAGGATATCGACAGGGTTAAGGAAAAATTTTATAAAGCGAATAAAACCGTTCGCGGAAGCGGAATTGGTCTTGCGGTTGCGGACGAGATTATAAAACAGCATAACGGTCTTCTTTTCCTTGAAAGCGAGGAGAACGTTGGAACGGTTGTTACGATTGTTCTTCCGATTTTCGAGGAGAAAAAAGATATGGAAGAAGCGGTTGTTGAATTAATGGACATCCCTTCGGAAAGGATATAAAAAATGGCAAAGAAAACATCTATCGGCGGCCAAGCGGTCATCGAGGGCATTATGATGAAGGGCCCTAACAAAACCGCCCTTGCAGTTCGTATTCCCGATGGCACGATTGACGTTGAATACGTTGAGGAAAAGCATTTAAAGGATAAGTTTTCTCTGGCAGGTTGGCCGATAATCAGGGGTTGCGTAAATTTCGTTGAATCTCTGGTTTCGGGCTATAAGGCGCTTATGAAATCGGCGGATAAATCAGGCTTCACCGACCTTGAGGAAGAAAACAAAAAGACTAAAGAGCCTGAAACTGAAGAAATTAAAGAAGAAATAAACGAGGCAGTCGAGTCCGAAGAAAAGGACTCCAAACCTAAAGCTATGGACAAAGTAACCGCTATAGTTATGGTTGTCGCAAGCGTTCTCGGAGTTGGGCTCAGCATTTTATTATTTATGTATTTGCCCGCAATTTTGTTCGACCTTGTAAACGGTTGGACAGGCGGAGAAATCTCAGGCCTTAAAGCGGTGTTCGAGGGAATACTTAAAATGATAATCTTCTTCGTTTACGTGCTTTTGGTGTCGCAGATGAAGGATATAAAAAGGGTTTTCCAATATCACGGAGCCGAGCATAAAACGATTTTCTGCTATGAAAAGGGCTTGGACTTAACGGTTGAAAACGTTAAAATTCAAAGCCGTCTGCATCCAAGATGCGGAACCTCATTTATGATATTAATGCTTGTTGTTGGAATTTTGCTGGGCATTATATTGACTTGGGCTTTCCCCGTTCTTCAACAGTCGGCATTTCGCCCGATTTGGGTTGTTATAAAAATATTGATGCTTCCCTTAATCTGCGGAGTTGGTTATGAAATCCTTAAAATCTGCGGAAGGCATGATAATTGGCTTACTCGCACCGTTGCGGCGCCGGGAATGTGGATGCAAAAAATCACAACCAAAGAGCCCGACGAGGGCATGATGGAGCTCGCTATTGTTTCGCTAAAGGCGGTACTTCCCGAAAAAGAGGGCGAAGATAATTGGTAGGCCTTGATTTAAAAGAGGCCAGACGACTGGTATGCTTCGAGCTTGCTAAAAAAACGGATAGCTCCAATCCGAATTTCGAGGCAGAACAGTTGGTTTTATATGCTGCAAACGCGCAAAGAATAGATTTTCTTCTTTCAAAAAAAGTTCTGGATAAAGACAGCGCAAAATTGCTCGAAGAAGGCTTGAACAGGCGAATAAAGGGCGAACCTCTCCAATATATTATAGGTGAGTGGGAGTTTTATTCTCTGCCGTTCTTTGTGGGCGAAGGTGTTTTGATTCCTCGTCAGGATACAGAGCTTCTGGTTGATTGCGCTTTGGATTTTCTTGAAAACAAAAGTGAAAAAAAGATTATCGACCTGGGCTCAGGCAGCGGTTGTATTGCGATAAGCGTTGAAAAAAATGCCCCTCAAAACGAGGTTTTTGCCCTCGAAAAATATGACGAAGCGTTTTCCTATCTTATCAGAAACGTTAAGAAAAACAATTCGGATATAAAGCCGATAAAAGGGGACGTTTTCGAGCCCGTCGGTTCGGGCTACGACCTTATTTTAAGTAATCCTCCTTACATAACGAAAAGCGCTATGCAGGAACTTCAACGGGAGGTTACCTTCGAGCCCGAAACCGCGCTTTACGGTGGCGAGGACGGACTGGATTTCTATAAAGCAATTTTAAAACTTTGGACACCGCTTTTAAACGTTGGTGGAGCTATAATGTTTGAGGTGGGGTATGATCAGGAGTTTGCTGTGAAATCCTTAATGGAGAACGCAGGCTTATGCGAAATAACCTCTCGCAAGGATATAAATGGCATTTCAAGGGTGATTATTGGGACTCGAAACGCCTAAAGCGGTTGCTTTAAGGTTTTTAAACCTTTAAACTTAATTATGCTAAATTTAATCATTTATATATAGAAAGGAACACGAAAAATGGCAGAAGACAAGAAAAGAGCGTTGGAAACGGCGCTTCAGCAAATCGAAAAATTATATGGTAAGGGAGCTGTTATGAGGCTCGGCGAAAACGTTGGAATGAACGTTGAGCATATTTCAACAGGCTCGCTTTCTCTCGATATGGCGCTTGGTATAGGCGGTATTCCGAGGGGCAGAATCATTGAGGTTTACGGTCCCGAATCTTCGGGTAAAACAACCGTTGCGCTTCACTGTGTTGCAGAAGCACAAAAGGCGGGCGGTCAGGCAGCATTTATCGACGTTGAGCATGCGCTCGATCCGGTTTATGCCGCAAAATTGGGGGTTGACGTTGATTCCCTTCTCGTTTCTCAGCCTGAAAACGGCGAGCAGGCGCTCGAAATAACCGAATATCTGGTTCGTTCGGGAGCTATTGATATAGTTGTTGTTGACTCTGTTGCCGCCCTCGTTCCCAAAGATGAAATCGAAGGCGAAATGGGCGAATATCACGTTGGACGCCACGCAAGACTTATGTCGCAGGGTATGAGAAAGCTTGCAGGTGCGCTTTCAAAGGCAAACTGTGCCGCAGTTTTCATCAACCAGCTTCGTGAAAAGGTTGGCGTTATGTATGGCAACCCTGAGGTTACAACGGGCGGACGTGCGCTGAAATTCTTCTCCTCAGTAAGAATTGATATTCGCAGAGTTGAGGCTCTTAAACAGGGAAGCGAAATAATCGGAAACAGAACCAGAGCTAAAATTGTTAAAAACAAGGTTGCGCCCCCATTCAAAGAGGCGGAATTTGATATTATGTATGGCGAAGGCATTTCCAAAACGGGCGAGATTATCGACTGTGGCGTTAAGACAGAAGTTTTAAAGCGTAGCGGCGCCTGGTTCTATTATGGAGAGCAGCGCCTGGGTCAGGGAAGGGATAACACGAAAACCACCCTTCAGAACAACCCTGAGCTTGCCGAAGAAATCAGCGCAAAGGTTATGGAAGCACTTAAGGAATCGACCCTTTCTGCCGAGGCAAAAAGAAAGATTGAAGAAGAAAAGAGAGCTTCAGAGCCTTCAATTATGCCGGTTGACCCCGCAACCCTTCCAACAAAGGAAGAAAAAGCAAAAATTAATATCGACGTTGCAGTTGACGACTAATTTTTATGGAAATTCTTTCTGTTAATATAAGAAGAAAGCATCTCGTGGGGCTTGAGCTTGAGCCGAAGCCCGAATTGGAAAATGCCCCTCGTGATGCCGAAGGCTTTATCGCAATCGACCTCGATTTATGTCTTGACCTCGACTTGAAAGAGGGCAAAATTATATCCGAAAAAGAGCTTTTGGAAATTTTGGAAGAATCGGAATACAGAAGGGCAAAATCGAAGGCGATGTGGCTTGTTTCAATTAAGGAGTATCCCGAAAAAGAGCTTTTTTTGAAGCTAAAAGGGGAGTTTTCCGAGTTGGCGTCGAGCCGCGCGATTGAAAAATTAAAGGAACTCGATATTATCAACGACCGACGATATGCCGAGATGTATGCCAGAAGGCTTATAGAGGTTAAGAAAATTTCGCCGAGCGTTGCGCCCTATTTAATGGCGGAAAAGGGGTTGGATAAAAACCTTTCGAAAGAGGTTGTTATGGAGCGAAACGACGACCCCAAAGCTATTATAAGGGAAATTGTTGAGAGAAAATATCTGAGCGCCTTGTCAACGGAAAAGGGCAAGGAAAAAACCATCGCCGCCTTAAACCGAAAAGGCTTTTATTATGGCGATATAAAGAGCGTTTTAGAAGATTTAATTGGAGAATGGATTAATGGCAATTAAAATTGGAATGGTGTCCTTAGGGTGCCCGAAGAATCAGGTTGATGCCGAAATTATGCTCGAAAAACTCTCCTCAGCGGGCTATGAAATAACCCCGAACGAGGCAGAGGCAGAGGTTATTATTATAAATACCTGTGGCTTTATCGAGGAAGCAAAGGCGGAGGCTATCGAAAATATTATTGAATCGGCAAAGTTTAAAGAAGAAGGAAGCCTTCGTGCCTTAATCGTAACGGGTTGCCTTGCCGAAAGGTATCGCGATGAAATAAGCCGTGAGATTCCTGAGGCAGACGTCGTTGTCGGAATCGGTAAAAATGCCGAGATAGTAGAGATTGTTAAAAATGCAGTCGAGGGAAATTTCGAAAACCGTTTCGGGGAAAAGGAAGACCTCGTTTTCGAGGGCGAAAGAATCCTTACAACGCCTCCTTATTCTGCCTATTTGAAGGTTGCGGAAGGTTGCGACAACTGTTGTACTTACTGCGCAATTCCTTCTATCAGAGGAAAATTCCGTTCTCGCAGTCTTGAAAGCTGCATAATGGAAGCCAAAGCTTTGGCTCTGAAGGGAGTTAGCGAAATCACAGTTATAGCGCAGGATACAACCCGCTATGGCGAGGATATAAACGGTGGCAAAAGTCTTCTTCCGAAACTTTTGGAGGAACTTTCCAAAATCGAGGGCATACATTGGATTAGAACCCTTTACACCTATCCCGAAAGAATAACCGACGAGCTTTTGGAGGTTATCGCAAGCAACGAAAAGGTTGTGCCTTATCTTGATATGCCAATCCAACATTCGGTTGGGTCGATTTTAGAGAGAATGAACCGCCGCGGGGACGAAAAAACCCTTGAAGCGCTCGTCAAGAAAATCAGGGAAAGAGTTCCCGATATAACCTTGAGAACAACCGTAATGACAGGCTTCCCCGGAGAAACCGAGGAGGATTTTTGCAGTCTTTGCGAGTTTTTGGAGAGGGTTCGTTTCGACCGACTCGGCTGTTTTGCCTATTCGGAGGAGGAAGGAACTCCGGCAGCAGGCTTCGACGGTGTTGTTGATAAACAACTGCGCTACGACCGAAGCGAGAATATTATGAACCAACAGCTTCTTATAACCGACGAAAAAAATCAGGCGAAAATCGGCAAGACGATGGAGGTTCTCATAGAAGGCTATGATAACTATATAAGATGTTATTATGGCAGAAGCGCCGCCGATGCCCCCGAAATTGACGGAAAGGTTTTCTTCATTTCGGATAAGCCTTTAAAAATCGGCGACTATCAGAGGGTTTTAATTAACGATACAATAGATTATGATTTGCTCGGAGAAAGGGAGGGAATGGAGTAATGAACACACCGAATAAATTAACGGTTATCAGAATGATAATGGTGCCGTTTTTTCTCCTTTCCTTCGTTATCGAATTTGAGCATCATTATCTCGTG
Organism: Acutalibacteraceae bacterium; assembly: GCA_045630885.1. Taxonomy (GTDB): domain Bacteria; phylum Bacillota; class Clostridia; order Oscillospirales; family Acutalibacteraceae; genus UMGS1532. The sequence continues at coordinate 15,544 of JAZQTQ010000072.1, read as the reverse complement.
AGTTTGATTCTTTTTTGCGCCGCCGCTATTACCGATTTTTTCGATGGACAGATGGCAAGAAAATATAATTTAATAACCGATTTCGGAAAATTCCTCGACCCGTTAGCCGATAAAATGCTAACAACCTCGGCTTTGCTCGGATTCGTTATGCTCGGCAACGAGGTGGTTTACGGCGCTATGTGGATAACCTTCATAACGCTTTTCAGAGAGTTCGTCGTTTCGGGAATCAGACTTTCTGCAGTATCTTCGGGCGGAAAGGTTATTGCCGCAAATATCTGGGGAAAGGCAAAGACAGTGAGCCAGATGGTTGCAATAGTTCTTATCCTTTTAAACCTTTGGCTGGTTTCCGAATTTCCCGAAGCCGCAAAATTTTCGGAGGTTTTAGGGGTTGTTTCGGTTGGTATCCTCTGGATTTCCGCCCTGTTAACTGTAATTTCGGGCGTGATTTACGTGATTCAGAACTCAAAATACATAGATTTCAGAAAATGATAAATAATGTATATTGACAAATAGTTTAAAGTATAATAATATATATGTATAAAAAATAAAAACGAAGATAAGGAAAGAGTAGCAAAAGCGTGTTTCTTAAAAGAGATTCGCCGTCATGGGCTGAAAGCGGCGGAAAAGAAGGTTTTTGCGAAGTGCGTCCTTTAGTTGGGGGAAGGAAAGGAAACGAGTATTTCTCCTCGGGGCGGGAATCCCCGTTAGCAAATAGAAAAGTGATAAAAATTTTGCGGAGTGGAACCGCGGTTTTTGTTTTAAAAATCGCCTCTCGTTTGAATTGCCGAAAAGCAATTTTTAACGAGGGGCTTTATTTATTTTTTAGGTGGTGTATTATGTTTTCGAGATTAAAGGAAGATATTAAGGCTTATATGGATAGAGATCCCGCCGCCCGTTCGAAGATTGAAATTTTTCTTCTTTATCCAGGACTCAAAGCCGTAAGAATGCACAGAAAAGCCCACTGGTGCTATAAACATAATTTAAAATTTTTGGCGAGATATATAAGTCAGCGCGCCGTTCGTAAAACGGGTATTGAAATCCACCCCGGCGCTACAATCGGCAGAAGACTTGTTATCGACCACGGAACGGGAATCGTTATCGGCGAAACTGCCGAAATAGGCGACGACGTTCTGATTTATCAAGGAGTAACCCTTGGCGGTACGGGAAAGGACGAGGGCAAGCGACACCCGACCATCGGCAATAACGTTATGATAAGCTCAGGCGCAAAGGTGTTAGGCCCGTTTAAGGTTGGCGATAATGCCAGAATTGCCGCAGGCGCGGTTGTGCTTCACGAGGTCCCGCCCGACAGCACGGTTGTCGGCGTTCCTGCGAGGGTTGTTAAAAGGTCGGGCGTTAAGGTAACTCCGCTTGATCAGGTGCATATTCCCGACCCCGTTGCGCAGGAGTTCTGCAAGTATGAAATGAGGCTTCAAGCCCTTCAAAAACAGATAGATGAACTAAAAGGAGAAATTAGTGATGAAAATATTTAACACCTTAACAAGAAGAAAAGACGAGTTGAAACCAATCACTCCCGGCGAGCTTAAAATCTATGCTTGCGGACCTACGGTTTATAACTTTATCCATATCGGAAATGCACGTCCGCTTTGCGTTTTCGACGTGCTTCGTCGTTACCTCGAATGGAGAGGAATGAAGGTTAATTTCGTTCAGAACTTTACGGATATTGACGATAAACTTATCAAAAAAGCCAACGAGGAGGGCATAACCGTTCCTGAGGTTGCCGCCCGTTATATCGACGAATTTTGGACCGACGCTAAAGGTCTTAACGTTCGCGAAGCAACCGTTCATCCCAAAGCTACGGAAAATATCGACGCTATTATCGAGCTTATTTCGGAGCTTGAAAGAAAAGGCTTTGCTTATAAAGCATCAAATGGCGACGTTTATTTCAGAGCAAAGAAATTCGATGAATATGGAAAGCTTTCTCATCAGCCTTTGGAGGATCTCGAAGCAGGCGCAAGAATCGACGTAACCGATATTAAGGAAGATCCGATGGATTTCTGCCTTTGGAAAAGCGCAAAACCCGGTGAGCCTTCTTGGGAATCTCCCTGGAGCGACGGCAGACCGGGTTGGCATATCGAGTGTTCTGCTATGTCGGGCAGATACTTAGGCGATACCATTGATATTCACTGTGGCGGACAGGATTTGATTTTCCCACATCACGAAAACGAAATCGCTCAGTCGGAGTGTGCCCACGGTTGCGCCTTCTCAAATTATTGGATGCACAATGGCTATATCAACGTTGATAACAGAAAAATGTCTAAATCTTTGGGTAATTTCTTCACAGTTCGCGACGTTGCCGAAAAATATGGCTACGAGCCGATTCGTTATTTGATGATTTCTTCGCATTATAGAAGTCCTATCAACTATTCAACCGAAATTATCGAGCAATCCAAAAATGCTCTTGACCGTCTTTATAATTGCAGAGAGGGTCTTGAGTTTGCTATTTCTCATGCCGACGAGGGCGGAAATGCTCCCGAATTTTTGGAAAAGAGAAGACAGGAATTTATAGACGCTATGGACGACGACCTTAATACCGCCGACGCTCTTGCAGCCCTTTTCTCCTTGGCGAAGGATATTAATATCTTCGTTAGCGGAAACAACGGAAAAGAAGCGCTCAATTCTTGCCTTAAACTCTTTAACGAGCTTGCCGACGTTTTGGGCCTTCTCTATGTTAAGGCAGACGATAATCTCGATGCAGAGGTTGAAGAACTGATTGCAAAGAGAACCGAAGCCAGAAAGAACAGAGATTTCGCAACAGCCGATGCTATCCGCGACCAGCTTAAGGAAATGGGCATCGTTTTAGAGGATACTCCTCAGGGTGTGAAATGGAGCAGAGCATAAAAAAAGAGCCCTTGGGAAAGGGCGTAGTAATATATGCGAGCGATGAATATAGATTCGGGACAGATGCCATAATTTTAGCAAACTTTGCCGCCCCTAAAAGAAAAGACCTTATATGCGACCTCGGTTGCGGGGGCGGGATTATCCCGATGCTCTTTTTGAGAGATGAATTAGGTCAAAAGGTTTATGCGGTTGATATTCAAAAGAATGCCTGCGAGCTTTGCAAAAAGGCGGGAGAGGAAAACGGGTTCGATAATCTTGAAGTTGTCGAGTCCGATTTAAGGGACTTGAAAGGCAAACTCCCTTTTGGTGCTTTTAACTTGGTAACTTGTAATCCGCCCTATAAAAAAAGCGGAACGGGTATAGTGAATCCAAATAATGCCCGTTATATTGCAAGGCACGAAGCCGAGTGCGATATTAACGACGTCTGTGCCGCAGCCGAAAAACTGCTTATAAGCCACGGAAAACTCTGCATTTGTCAGCGTCCCGAACGCCTTCCCGATATATTTGAGGCTATGAGAAGGCATCGTTGCGAGCCAAAGCGCCTGAGAATGGTTCATCAAAGGCAAAATACAGAGCCTTGGTTGGTTTTGGTTGAAGGTATGCGAGATGGCAAGGCAGGAATGAGAATAATGCCGCCACTATATGTCGAGTCCGATAATATGGACTTGAGCGAAGAAATGAAAGAGATATACGGAATATATAAATTTGGGGAAGGGGAGAAAAAGGAATGAGCGGAAAACTATTCGTTGTTGGAACTCCGATAGGAAATCTTGGCGATTTTTCGCCCCGTGCGGTTGAGGTTTTATCAAGCGTTCAGTTTATTGCCGCCGAGGATACGAGGGTTACAATCAAGCTTCTTAATCATTTCGGAATCGCCACCCCAATGGTGTCATACCACGAACATAATTTAAGAGAACGCGGAGAAATGATAATCGAAAGAATTTTGAGGGGAGAGGATTGCGCCATCGTAACCGATGCGGGTATGCCTGCAATTTCCGACCCCGGCGAAGACCTTGTTCGTCTGGCGCATAAAAACGGAATCAAGATTGAATCGGTTCCCGGCCCTACCGCCCTCACGACCGCCCTTGCGATGAGCGGACTTTCGGTTGGCAGATTTTGTTTTGAAGGCTTTTTAACAACCGTTAAATCCAATCGTCGGGTTCATTTAGAGGAGCTTAAAAACGAAAAACGCACTATGGTTTTCTATGAAGCGCCTCACAAATTGGTGAATACGCTTTCTGATATGTTGACGGTATTCGGAGATAGGGAAATCGCCTTGGTTAAAGAGATAACCAAGCTTCACGAATCTGCAGAGAGAACAACCCTATCTGAGGCTCTCGGAAAATTTGAAGAAGTGCCCCCGAAAGGCGAATTTGTTTTGATAGTTTCGGGCAAGCCACAAGCCGAGCAAAAGGAAACAACGTTAGAAGAAGCGGTTGAATATGCTAAAAATCTTATGAATGGCGGAATGCCCGCATCTATGGCAGCAAAAACCGCCGCTAAAGAAACAGGCTTCAAAAAAAGCGATATATATTCGGAAATTATAAAATAAAAATTGGCAGATAACAAATACCTCCCTTGTGGAGAGTGAGCGTTTGTTATCTGCCTTTTTTGTTTTTAGATTTTAATGGTGTGGAGCAAAATAATCTCCTTTAGGATAAAACAATTAATTAGAAACCTAATTTATTTCTGAAGTCCAAAACGTCAACGACGGTATTATTAAGGCGAGATTCCTCTGCGGCGAAAACGATAAGATGGTTTTTAACAGAAATCTCTATTTCGCTAACCTCCTCTGGAGTAACAGCACCTTCGAGATAGTCGTAAAGGGTGTTGATAATTCCGGTGTCTCCGCCACCGTGTCCGCTAACGATGGTATCTCCAATCAATTCTGAATTTTCCTTAACCTCATATTCGGGTTGACCAAAGAGCTTAACCATAATCTTGCCGGTTTTCATAGAAGCCTCAATGCAGCCCTTCGTGCCCATAACACGAGTAACTCTGCCTTCCTCGCAGAATGCAGACATCGTGAAATTGCAAACGATTCCGTCTTCGAAAAGCATATTAACGCTCTGACGGTCAACAACGTCGTTATCGCATTTGTAAACACACTTGCCGTATTGAGTTGTTTTGAGAGCCTCCATAACGTCCTCGTCGGTTGGGTCAGGCTTGGCTGTTGAAGCACGACGGAACCAAAGGTTATTTTTATCGTCATAATAAAGCTTTATCGCGTTGTAATAACAGTCTTCAGCGTGGGGGCAACCGTCGATACAACGTTCGGGAGAGCCTTCGGGAGCTTTTTCACGGGTGAAAAATTCAAGCCCGCCAAAGGACTGAATCTGAACGCAATCCTTTTCCAAAAGCCATTGGAGAATATCGAGGTCGTGGCAAGATTTTTGCAAAAGCATTACAGAAGAACGTTCTGAATTGCCCCAATTTCCTCTAACGAAGCTGTGGCTCTGATGTCTTGGCTCAACCGCTTCAATGTGATTAACAGAAACAACCTCTCCGATAACGCCTGAATGAATCGTTCTCTTTAGTTTCTTATAAAAATCAGTATAGCGAAGAACGTGGCAAACCATAATTTTTCTGCCGAATTTCTTGGCGGTGTTATAAATTTCCATACAATCTTCGGGGGTTGGGGCGGCAGGCTTTTCCAAAAGCAGGTCATAGCCCGATTCCAAAGCCTTTATGGCAGGGTCTTTGTGGTCACGGTCCATAGTTGCGATAACGGCAACGTCGGCAAACTTTGGAACCGACAAAATTTCTCTCCAATCCTTAAAGCAGTTTTCCTCTTTTAAGGAATGATATTCTTTTATATATTCTCTGCGGTCGTCTAACGGCTCGGCAACTCCGACAACGGTGAATCTTCCGTCGTCAAAGTCTTTCATAATATCAGAATAGCCTCTGCCTCTGCTGCCTGCGCCTATAACGATAACCTTATAGTTGTTCATTTTTTTAAAATCTCCTTTACATAGAGTTTGTTTTCTGCTATAATTATACCATCAAAAATGAACTAATCTATACAAAAAACGATAAAAATTATATAAAAAACGCTAAAAGGAGAGATATTTATGGATGGCAGACCGATAAACAAACTTTGGTCGGGCGAAAAGATAAAAAACGAGCTTGAAATTAAAAATTTCTATTCTTTGTTTATAAGCTGTCGACCCAAATATTTTGTTTTTAGCGGAGAACTACACGACTCATGGGAGCTTTTCTACGTTAGAAAAGGCAAGGCTTCGGTTACTGCGGACGAGAGGGTTTACACCCTTGATGAAGGCTGTCTTATTTTGCATAAGCCCTTTGAATTTCATAAATTTGAAATTCTGGAAAACGACTCGGAGCTTTTTATTTCTGCATTCTCTCTTGAGGGCTGTTTTGCGCCCCTTTTAAATAACTGTTCTTTGAGGCTGAAAAAGAATGAGAAAAATCTGATTGATAACCTTATGGATTCTTGGAGTTCGCGCTCAAAGGGGATTGATATGGTAAAGGATTCAGGCCGTCATAATATGAGGGAAGCGAATATTAACGACCCTGTATTTTTCACCTTTATATCTAAAAGTTTTGAAACTCTTTTTCTTTCGATTTTGCAATATGAGAAAAATTCAACCTTGTTAAAGGAGCAAAACGGACTTTACAAACAACTCGTTACTATTCTCGAAAAACACGTTTACACGGGAATAACCTTGAAAGAACTTTCCGAGCAAACGGGCGTTTCGGAAGCCACTATCCGCAACGTCTTCCGCCGTCAGGCAGGTTGTGGAGCGCATAAATATTTGCTGAAAATTAAGATAAGAGAAGCAATAAACCTGATAAGACAAGGAAAAACCATAAGCGAAACGAGCGAGAGATTAGGCTTTAACAACCCTAATTATTTCACAATCGCATTTAAAAGAGAAACGGGGAAAACTCCGAGCGATTATAAATAAATCCCGTTTTATTTTAAGTTAATCCTCCGTGAGCTTTAAATAAAGCTCGTTGAAAAGGAGAAAGCCCTGAGGCGTCAGCGCCAAGTGATTTTGGTCTATTTCCAAAAGTCCGCTTTTTTGATAAAGGCGGGCTTTTTCTTTTATGCTTTCGGGAAATTTTCCGAATTTTTCTTGATATTCCCCGAAAATTACACCTCGCCTTAAACGAAGCGAAAGCATCAAATATTCTTGCGCCGAGCCGCCGTTATCTATAATCTGCGCCTTTTCCCCCGAAATAAAACTTTTTATATCGGAAGAATAGCAATAACGCTTACCGTTTATGAAACCGTGCGCCGAAGCGCCGAGGCAGTAGTATTCTCCGCCGAGCCAATAATTAAGATTATGCATCGAAGCAAAGCCGTCTTTCGCCCAGTTGGAGATTTCATATTGCTTATAACCCCTATTTTCAAGCTCTGCGTTGACAAAAAGATAAAATTCTGCGGTTTGCTCATCGGTTGGGAAGGTGTATTTTGTTCGGTTTTTATAAAGGGGAGTGTTTTCTTCAAGACTCAGCATATAAGAAGAAATATGCTGAGGATTTAGTGAAATCAGAAAATCAACAGACTTTTTCAAGGATTCCTTGGTCTGATTTGGTATACCGAGCATTAAATCGAGGGAAATATTCTCAATTCCTGCCCGCCTTGCCGACTCAACTGCCGAAACTGCATCAGAAATTTTATGTCTGCGAGAAAGAATTTTTAGTTCATCTTCGTTTGCGCTTTGAACACCCATCGAAATGCGGTTAATCCCCCCCGATTTTGCCGCCAAAAAGGTTTCGTAAAGCTCATCGGCAGGGTTGGCTTCGAGGGTTGCTTCTTCGAATTTTCCGAATTTAGAGGTTAAAAAAGAGGTTAATTTATAGATTCGCTCTGCGCCCAAAAGGGAGGGAGTGCCACCCCCTAAATAAAGGGTTGAAAGTTTTTCTTGCGGCAATTTCTCTGCCTCTCTTAGTAAGGCGTTTAAATAATCGTCAAAAAGCTCCTCGCCATAAGGCAGGGAATAAAAATCACAATAGGCGCATTTAGATGCGCAGAAGGGAAGGTGGATATAAAGCCCTCTGTCCATAAAAAACTCTCCTTTCCTTTGGGGTTTGTAATAAGTCGCAACAGGATTCGCCCTCGTTTTAATAGATTTCCGAGCGTCTTTTCGCTGGTGTTATACATTATATATTGCCAAGTAATAACACCAAGTCTTTTTGCAGGTGTTATACATTATATAATACCAATTGTTTTGCTCGTGGTACACGTTATTTAATACCCACGTATTTTCGCTCGTGCTATACATTATATATAATAGCGATAAAACAGTAACATTTTCGCCGGCGTTATGCGGTACATAAAAACCAAAATTTCCGTTTGCGCTATACATTATATATATAATAGCATAATTTTTCTTCCCAAACAAGAAAAACGCCCTGTTTTATAAAAAAATCCTCGAAAATTACCCCTGAAAAAGCTATTTTATTGCCATTTTTAAAAAATTTTATTTTTTTTGAAGGTGAAAAAACGGCTAAAAATCGAGATTTTTTAAAAAAAGCCTCTTTTTTGTCCGCTTCATATCGTGATTTTGCATATTTTAACCTCATTTTCTTTGAAAATTATGTATATTTTTCGCCATTTTTACCAAAATACTAAATAAGCGGTTTTTGGCAAAAATTTTTCTAAAAAATGCTATCACAATATATTGTGTTTCAAAAATTAAAAAACCACAATATATACGATTTTTGTGCAACTCGATATTTCAAGGGGCGAAAATGTTAACTATCTTCACAATCTGTGGTAATATTGCACAAACGATTACAGAAAAATTACAAGATTAACCCTAATTATTACAGCCTTGTAACCTATTTTGACGATATTTTTGACATAAAGTTTGTTAGAATCGCCAAGAAAAAAATGGAAAATAGGTGTTGACTTGTGATAAGAGAGCCGTTATAATCGTCTAGGCGTTGCGAAAAGGCGCCGAAAAATTTCTTTTTTAAAAACGTTTATAAGCAAAACCGAGAATTATCTTATGATTATTCCGACAAGCTTCGGCTGACGGGGATTAACCTCGTCAACCCCCAAATATCGGTTTACTGCTCTGCCGAATAAAAATCACGAGTAGCGCGCAATCCCAATCATTGGTTGCGCCAAGGGAAGGCAACACTATTTCTTTTCCATCGTTGCCGGAACAGGAGAGATATGATTAATTTCAGCAAAAAAGACATCAAAAAGATTATTCGCCATAATATTAAAACAATTTCAGTTGTTGTGGCGGCAGTTGTTGTTCTTGCGGCTTATCCAACCCAGTTTGTTAAGGCGGTTAAAATCGACGATTCAAAAGGCTTTAACAACACTATCTACACCTTCAAGCGCGGAACAGATGCAATTCTCAGCGATGCCGAAATCACCGTTAAGGATAGCGATAACGTTACCGTTTCGGGAGATACAATTAAAATCGAGCGTGCCTTCAAGGTTTTCGTTGATGCCTGCGGCAAGAACTATGAGCTCGAAATGACTTCGGGAACAGTTGCAGATGCTCTTAAGAGCGTTGGCTATAAGGTTGATGAACACGACGTTGTTTATCCCTCAAGCGAAACTCTGCTTTCTGAAAACCTTTCTATTACCTATACTAATATAGACGTTATAACTGCTTCCGAAACAGAAACCATCGAATATAAAACTCAAAAGGTTGCCAATTTCGGTATGAAAGAGGGAACAACCAAAAAGGTTCGTGAAGGCAAAAACGGAATCGAAAAAATCGAAACCACAAAAACCTTCGTAAACGGAGTTGAGGTTAATAGCTCCGAAAAGCGTGAGGTTATCGCGCAAACCGTTAATGAAAAGATTGAATACGGCGCAAAAAGCGCACCCGCTAAAAAGAGCGAATGGGTAAGCGAGCTTAAATGCGACCGAAAAATTATGCTCGATAAAAACGGTGTTCCAACCAAATATCAAAAGGTTATCAAGGGCGTAGCTTCGGCTTATTGCTCAGGTACAACCTGCTCAACAGGTGTTTCTGTAAAGCCCGGATATATTGCGGTTGACCCCTCAATTATCCCTTACGGAACAGAAATGTATATCAGAACAACTGCGGGCGATTATATATATGGTTATGCCATTGCAGCCGATACGGGCGGATTTATCTATTGGGGCAATACCATTGCCGACCTTTACGTTAACACCTATTCTGAGGCTGTAAACTTCGGTCGTCGCGACGTTGAAATCTATATCCTCGGTTAAGATTGACGAGTATTTTAACAAAGAAAACGCGTAAATCTGCTCTTTAAAATCAGGTTCGGATTATCCGCGTTTGCTTAATCACAATTTGAAGATTATAAAAATCATAAAAAACTGTCTAACTTTTTTCGTTAGACAGTTTTTTAAATAGCAGAAGATTTAGGGTTAATTGCTCCTTCGGACAGATGGGGGAATATTATCGTTGAATTTTTTGTTTTGGCGCACCATACGTCAGGTGTCCGCCCGTTTTAATACCTGCCGCCTAAAATTACTCTAACTTTAAAATCCTGTCGACATTTCGGGCAGGTGCAGATATGCTTTCCCTTTCTGCGAGGAAGCTTTATATTGGCTTTGCAGTTGGGGCATTTTTTATAAATATGGGTCTTTCTGAAGCGGATTTTATCCCTCTGCAAGCGAAAAGAACCTCTGAGTTTATCCAAAATTGCGAGAAATTTTGCGTTTTCACACTGTCTTTTATAAATGTTTCTCGAAAGCAAACGGAATATAATCAACAAGAAAAGCGCCGTCTGAATCGACCAAAAAATATAAAAGCCAATTACTCCTAAAAACATTCTGGCTATCGAAAAAATTATCGAGAAGGCGATATAAAAGACCGTTAAAAATATCCCGAAGGCGTCCATTCCGTAGCGTCCCGCCATAAATCGCATTAGAGCCATTCTTAATCTGTAAAACACCGATGTTTTCTCCTTTTAATTAGTTTTATTTATCATTCGGCTGTTCGCCTCAAGCCTTTTGCTTGAGGGAGAAGCCGAAATTTTCGGCTTCTCAGCAAAACTTTAAGAAGTTTTGCCGAACAGCCTTAAAAATTCAGACCTATAATTATGCTTTTACGTTTATTTTAAAATAATTCTAACAAATTATATTTACAAATGATTAAATTTTCCAAAAAAAATAGTAAATAATTTGTTAATTTGAGGTTTACTACTCGCTCAAACTATGATATACTTAACATATAAATATTATACACCATAATTTTCTATAAGCAAGAGGTATTTTTATAATGAAGGAAGATATTGTTAAAAAGCTGCAAGAAAACAGGCTTATCGTATCGCTTGAAGGTTTTCCTGCCGACCTGCTTTTATACACAGCCGAAGCGCTCATAAAGGGCGGAATTAAAGCCATAGAGGTTGAGCTTGATTCATCGTCGGAAAAAGCCGAGCGCACAAGTTTGCAAAAGATAGCGGCATTAAAAAAATGCTTTGGTAAGGACGTATTGGTAGGCGCGTCGAGAGTTTTGAGCGACAAAGGCGTTCGTCTGATAAAGGGGGCAGGCGCAGATTTTATAACCGCCCCAAACACAAAGAAAAGCGTTATTGAGCGAGCAGAATTAATTTCTCTTGCAACCATACCTTCCGCTTTCACGGCAACCGAAATCACAGCCGCCGAAAGCTTTGGGGCAGATTTTATAGGTCTTTTCCCATCAAAGCTCGGAACTGATTATTCCTATGCCGCATTGATGGCATCGACCTTCCCTGAAATTAAGTTTGTCGGAACGGGCAACCTTGATTTCAACGATATTGCGCCCCTTTATAAAGCGGGAATCGGCCTTTATATAATAGGCGGCTCGCTCGCAAACCGTACCTTAGCGGAGAAGAAGGAATATGCCATTTTGGAAAACGAAGCCAAGCGCTACGTTGATTTTATCGGCGGACTATAATATTAAAAAATCAGGAGAAAAAAGATGTCAAAAATAATCGCACTTATAGCACATGACAATATGAAAAAAACCCTCGTTGAATGGTGCCAAACCAACAAAGAGGTTCTTTCGCATCATTTTCTTTGCGGAACGGGAACGACCGCCCAAAGAATCAACGAAGCAACGGGACTTCCCGTTAAGGCATACCTTAGCGGACCATTAGGAGGCGACCAGCAAATCGGCGCCAGAGTTGCATCGGGAGATATTGATATTATTATCTTCTTTTCCGACCCTCTGACCGCTATGCCGCACGACCCCGACGTTAAGGCTTTGCTCCGAATTGCGCAGGTCTACGACGTACCGATTGCTAATAATAAAGCAACAGCTGACTGCATTTTAAAAGCTTTGAGCTAAAAGCATAAATGCAGCAAACTAAAAACAGAAAAAACTTAGCTCCCATCAAAAGATGGGAGTTGTTTTTTTAAGCCAACAAAGGTTTTGTGGATTGACGAGTATTTTAACAAAGAAAACGCGTAAATCTGCTCTTTAAAATCAGGTTCGGTTTATCCGCGTTTGCTTAAGCAACGATTGTTATATATTATATATGTATAGCGATTAAAAATTAAATAGGATATATCGTTCCGCTTTTTTGGGGTGGAAACAGGACATATAATTCCTCTTTTGGGTGGAATAGGACATATAGTTCCGCTTTTTTGGGGTGAAAACAGGACAGATAGTTCCGCTTTGTTGTTTTTTTGTCAAAATGTTTGTGCATTTTCAACAAAAAAGATCTCCTTAATTTATGCGAATCAACGAAAAAAGAAAAATAAGATAAAAAATTCTTTATTTTGTTCAATAAAAGTTATATAATTAAAGAGCAGAAATCCAAAATTTTTTTCAAGGAGGAAAAATTTATGCAAAAGAAACTTTTAGCGCTGGCTTTGGCGTTCAGTCTTATTGCTTCTCTCTTTGCTTGCATTCCCGTTAGCGCAGCAGAGATTGTTGCAGGCAATAATGTAACGCCTGAAGGCAAAAGCGCGCTCGCAAATGATTGGGAAGGAAGCGCAACTTGGTATGCAAAAACAAATGCAGAAAATGATGCAAAAGTTGCTCTAGAACTTCTCCCCACAGAAGGCTCCACTTTGCTTAATGAGAGTTTAATCGCTAAAACTACCGGTTACAAACTCAATTCAGCGGGTGGCTATGACAAAACAAACACAAACCTTGGAGAGTATTTGTCAAACGTTGATAACGATAACGTTAATATAACAGATACTTTCTATAGTGCGCAAACCCTCGTAGAAACAGTATACACCTACGAGCAAGAGGGTGCAATTGCCGACAGAGGCGAACTTCAGTCAACCGTTTCAACCAAGAAGCTTCGTGACAACAGAAACTCGAGCTTTGCGTATGACTACCAAGGCTCACCTGCAAGCTACGACTCTCAGGGTGCCTACACCTTCGCTAAAGACGGAGAAAAGAACCATCAGACAGATGCTACAAAGCCTCTCGCTTATGAGGATATTGTTTTTAATCTCGGCGTTGACGCAATCGTATCAGATATCGAATTCGGCGGACAGTATGGTTCTGTGTATCTCAGAACTTCAAACTATCAGGTTTTCGTAGCTCAGGACGAAAGCAACCTCTTCGCTGATGAAAGCCTCGTTTATCATTTCGTAAACGATGAAAACGCTGTTGATACAGTTATTCAGCACATTCAATTTGCTGAGCCTGTTAATGCTCGCTATGTTGCTATTCGCATTCTTGCTTCAACTGCAGGCGAATTAACTGACGAATGGTCAACGTATACTCAGAACAGAATTTCTCTTCTCCAGGTTTGGGGAACTCCCGCTTCCGTTCTTCTCACAGAGGATGACGGAAACTTCGGTAATCCTTCGGTAATGTTCGCAGGAATTGATACCTCCAAAGCTCTTGTAGATGCTTCAACCGCTATCACAACTCAGGAATATAAAGACGAAGATGGCGACGGCATTTTTGATAAGGGTATCTCTTATAGAGGCCCTCAAGACCAGATGTATAGACTCTACGACAGTGCTGTTGAAGCTGGCGACTGGTATTACGGAACTCTTCATATAAAGGGCAACGACGGCGCTCCCGAAGCTTATTATACCGACGGAACACAGGCTTATACAGACATTATCTATGATTTTGCAGGTCAGGTTTCCGTTGATAACGTTCTTATGATTGGTCATAGAGAAGACGCAAGAACTATCGGCGCTTATACCCTTTATATGGGCGACGACCTCGATACTCTTTTCACAGACCCAACCTATTCTTACTACGTTGATAACCACGAAAAGAAATATTCAAGAAACCTCTACACCTTCAAAGAGCCCGTTGAATGTCGCTACGTTGGAATCCGTGTAGACGATCCCGAACCTGTTAAAAACGCAGCTTCTCGCGGAATCCGTTTCCATGAGTTCAACGTTTATGGTGATAGAATTTCTTGGGCTCCTATCTTCAAACCAGACAATGCAGATAATTATGACGACATTGATACATCTAAATCTGCTATCGACCGCGACATTGCTTCAATCACAGTTTATGCTTATAATGAGCAGGGTCAAGTAACCGGAAGTCAGAAGTATTCTGCAGGTTCTGACCCCTTTGATGCAGCGACCGATCAAAGCTTCTCCGGAACAGAAGGACACGCAGACTTTAATTTCATCACCGACACTAACGGTAAGTATTTCGACGTTGTTCTTGACCTTGGATACGTTGCTTCTATTAATAATATTCTCACAATAAGCGGTACCGGAGACGGTAAGCGTTTGATTAGAGACATTGAATTTATGGCGGGAGAAACTCTCGAAGAAATCAAAGAAGGCGGTTGCAGCCTTGGCCGTTACACCTGCGATGAGTCAATAGCAACTCCTCTTCGTCGTGTAACATATACCGATCCTGAAGGTGTAGAAGCTCGCTATATTGTTTATAGAATCTATGATGCGGATGGATACAACTCAGCGCCAGATACATATAGCTATGCTCGTTTCGAGTTAAATGCTTATGGAACTCGCATTTCAAATTCTGCAGTAGGCGAGAGAACCATCACTACCGTTGATATGAACGGCGACGGAGATGCTTCTTCTGAATATGATAGATTCAACACCTATAAGAACTACGCTGACGTAGAAAACAGCCTTATTGCTGGCAAGAAAACTGCTTATCAGAAGTTCTTCTTTAATGGAACTACTTATAATGAAGCAGATATGTACGGTGGCTGTTTTGATGCAGATATCGACGAACAGATGACTTCAAGCGGAGATATCGGAGAAAACATTAACTGGCTGTTCCAAGCTAAAGACGGCAGTGTTGTAACAAACTGGAAAAATGAAGATGGTTCAGTTAATGACGACGAAACCAAGCTTTATCAAGAAATTGCTTATAATCTCGGCGGTACAGCTGACATCAACATGTTCAAGATGTTTGGACATTACAGAGCTGACCTCTCTCCCAGCCATTTTAAGGTTTCCTTCGCAAATAGCCTCGACGCACTCTTCACAGAGGATGCTGTTGAAACCATCGAATTTAAGGGAGCAAATGCAAACCTCTTTACAGGTAAATTCTATGAGCCGATATCCGCAAAGTTTGTTGGTATCCGTATAATCTGCGGTATTGTTCCAACAAGCGAAATTGCTGTGGCCGATGCTTATTCTCGAGTTGCTCATTTCGCTTTGTTCGGTGAAATGACTCACACTTGCGTATATGATAAAGCCGTTGCTGATTCCAAATATATGTTAACTCCTGCTTCTTGTACCAGTGGCGCTTGCTATGCCTACTCTTGCGAGTGCGGAAACTTCGAGCCAAAGAATAATCTT
>JAZQTQ010000071.1:0-32796 GCA_045630885.1 Acutalibacteraceae bacterium | reverse complement strand
TATTAGGTCGAAGAATTTTAAAGATGCGGATTTTTGGGTTTGCAAGGCAAAAACGCAGTCAATCCTTTGTGGATTGACGAGTATTTTAACAAAGAAAACGCGTAAATCTGCTCTTTAAAATCAGGTTCGGTTTATCCGCGTTTGCTTAATGAAATATAACAGACGAAGGTTCGTTTCGATAAAAAGGTTCTTTTAATAAAATATAATGCCCAAAAATTCAGAACAGTCCGATGAAAGCAGATTTCTTCGGACTGTTTAAGTTTTATAAAACAAAAAAGACATAGAGCGCTGAAAAACGCTCTATATCTTTTGGGGTAAGACGCTTTAGTTAGGAGAAACATAAAGCAGAGAGTGATTTTTGGAGGAATCAATCATCTATTTCTGTTTCGTATTCTATGATTTCGCCGGTTTTTGCGCTTATCTCATAAGAATATTCAACCAGACCATCTTTAAGCTCTATTTCATATTTTCCGTCGTCTTTTTCGATTTCTACAAGTTTTACGTTATCGCTTGCACCGAGATTTTTTGCGTGTGCGATAGCAATTTCTTCGGCTTTCGCTTTTGTTACACTGTTTTTTTGAGGTTTGGTTTCAGGCTTTTGAACGGGTTTTTCGACAACAACGTCATCGTCATATTCCTTGTCATAGTCGAGAACAGCGCCCGAAACTGCATCTATTTCATAATTGTATTCATAATTATTAGCTTTAAATTCAATTTCGAATTTATTTATTCCGTCGTCATAATCGAGCTCGGTCTTTGCAACGACAGCGTCCTTTTTCTTAACGCCTGCGTGTTTAAGAGCGATATTAACGGCATCTTGGGGGGAGATATTCTTTGAAGGCTTCGCTTCAGACGATACGTTAACCTCGGACTCAGGCGCCGAAGCTACAATCTCCTCGGATTCGGTTTTTTCCGATTTCTGAGGCTTTTCCGGTTTCTGCGTTTGTTGAGGCTTCGCCGTATTCTCAACGATGTCCTCGTTCTTTTCTTCTATAATTTCTTCAACGTTTTCGAGAAGGTTTTCATCATATTCATATTCTGCGAAATCGCTTATATCAATCTTATTTTGAGAGATAATCTCTGCCAATTCGTGAATGGAAAGCTTTGCAAGCTCCTCAGGCTTTAAGGAGGAATCCTTTTCAACAAGGCTTAAGATAAAGGAAGCTCTTCCCAAAGAGATGTTATTCTTTTGCGCAAGCTCAAGGGCTTTGTCATCTTCAACGATTTGCTGATTAATAACGGTGGCTTTTGCTTTTTTATTGTTAAGCTTTGTTGCAATCTGAGCGTTAATATTCTTTTCAAGCGCTTTTGCATGGGCTTTATCGTCGTTCTTAACCGAAATGAGGATTTCATTTTCGGCGCCTTCTTTTAAATATCCGTTTTGAAGGCAACTTCCGATAATTGCGCTGACTGCGGTATCGAGGTCAATTCCTTTAAGGTCGAGATTTTTAACAACCTTTTTCGCCTCTACATTAATAGCGTTAACCTCTAAAACCTTATCTGATTTATTTGCAGTTAATTCAATACTGGGGTTAACGTCGACGTTAACTACCGAATCAACAGCGAAATTCTGCGAATAATAATTTCCGCCAAATGCGCCTACAACGAGAAGCAGGCAAGCGGCAACTGCCAAACCAATATATTTTAATCCTTTTTTCTTTGTTTTCTTAACTTCATTATAGCTCATAATCATCTTCCTTTCGGTTTTCTGCGAGTCTATTTTTGAGGTTATTTCTTCGTAGGTGCCGAATTTGATGAGATTTTCTGCAGCGGAGCAAAGATTTTTTTCTATATTCTTCAAATTAATCCTCTCCCTTCTTGTTAGCCTGCAGTTTTTTGATTGCCCTGTGATATTTTGATAAAACTGTTGAGAGTTTCATATCCAGAAGCTCTGCGATTTCTCTGTTTTTAAAACCTGCGGCGGCATGGAGCATAACAATTCTTTTTTCCTCGTCGTCGAGCAGCTCAAGCATCGCCCTTACCGCTTCCTTTTCTTCAACGTTTTTCAACGAGTCTATCGCCTGTTCGTTTTCGATTACAAATTCTTGGGCGATTGGTTCCTTTTTATATTTCCGAAGTTTTTCAAGAGAAAAGTTTTTCGCTATTGTCAGTATCCATGCCATCGGCTTTCCCGAAGGAACATAGCCGAAAGCGTTTTCGTGCACTGCGAGGAAGGTATCCTGTAAAATATCCTGCGCATCGTGTGTATTTTTAATTATTGAAAGGGCGAAACCGTATACCGCGGGGGAGGCGGCTTCATAGAGAGTATGAAATGCTTCCATATCTCCTTCTCCGATTTTTAAAATTAATTCGTCGGTTACTGTCGACTTAATAACCTCTGACGTTTCTTTAAAAGCGGCTAAAATTAACATCGTTTTTTATCCCTTTCGTTATATTAATGAATAAAACATCAAAATTATTGCAAAAAAATAAAAATTTTTTCTAAAAATATTTTATCACAAAAGTCCGGCGTGTTCAAGCGAAAAACAATACATCTTCCGAAGGCGGTTTCTCCTTGACAAAAGATGTATATATAGTATATAATATTTATATATATTTTTATATGTATAGAAGGCGAAAAAATGGGAAAGTTCAGCGGTTTTTTGATAGTATCGGATATTGACGGAACGCTTTTTAACAGCGAATACGTCTGCCCCGAAAACAATCTGAAGGCAATAGAATATTTTAAATCGGAAGGCGGTCTTTTTACGTTGGCTTCAGGCAGAAGCTTATACAACGTTTCGATGATAGGCGAAGGGCTTTGCAACGCTCCGTTTATCGGTTTTAACGGCTCTGCCATCGGGAAAATGAGAACTGCGGAGGTTTGTTTCCCTATGCCCGAAGGCTTTAAGGAAAAGCTCAAGCCTTTAGCCGAGAAACTAACCTTTGCGGATATGAAATTTTTAACCCCAACGGGAACCTACGTTTTGAATCCGAATGAATATACCGAAATTCACAAGTCATATATAACCGAAAAGGAAATGACCGTTTTGAATTCCATCGAAGAAGCTCCCGACGATACTTTAATGCTTGCGCTTTGGATGAGCGAGGACAGGATTCCGGAAGCTAAGAGAATTTCCGTTGAATTAGGGCTCGATAAGGAATTTGAATTTGTTAAAGGCTTTCGTTTAGCTTTTGAGCTTATCCCTTTGGGCGGCGGCAAAGGCAGAGCGGCAAGAAGGTTAAAGGAAATGAAAAACTGCCACACGTTGATTACTGCAGGCGATAATTTTAACGACGTTTCAATGCTAAAAGCGGCGGACGTTTCCTTTGCGCCCGATAACGCTGTTGATGAAATTAAAAACACCGCAACAGTAGCGCTTAAAACTGATTGTAATGAAGGGATTTTCCCCGATATAATCAACTACATCGAAAGGATGCTTTTAAAATGAACGATATTTTAAGATTTTTTTCCCCCGCAAATAATTTCAACGAGGCTTTGCCTATCGGAAACGGAAAACTTGGCGCTATGTGTTATGGCGGAACGAGCGAGGATAGGTTCAGCCTGAACGATGAAACGCTCTGGTCGGGTTATCCCGAAATGGAAAAAGCGCCTCAAAACGGCCCCGAAATATATGCCGAACTAAAGAAATTGGCGCTTGAAAACAGAATACCCGAACTCGAAAAAAAGACTTGCATTGAGTTTACGGGTACCTCCTCCCAGTGTTTCCTCCCTTTTTGTAATCTGAGAATTTTCACGCCCGAAGGCGAAATTACCAACTATAAAAGAGAACTCGATTTAAAAAGCGGTGTCGCCAAAACCGAATATTTGCTCGATGGCAAAAGGATAGAAAAAAGGGCGTTTGTCGGCTTCGATTCGAGCGTTCTTGCAATAAGTTTTAAATCTGAGGAAATTATTCCGTTTTTAAAGCTTAAACTCGATTCTATTTTAAAGTGTGAGATAAATTCCGATGACGACGGACTCGTTTTGAAGGGTACTGCTCCCGTTTTAAATTATATTTTACACGAACGAGACGACGAAAAGCTGAAACCCGAATATTTTGAAGACGATGCTAAAAAAGGTATGCGTTTTTGTGCATTTTTGAAAGCCAAAACCGACGGCGTTGTTGAACTTAAAGAGGACGAAATATGCCTTTTAAACCTTAAGAGCGCCGAGATTTATTTTTCGGGCGAAACCTCCCACGTAGCCTTCAACGTTCACCCCTATTTAGAGGGCAAGGAGGAAACCGCTATTGCAAGAAAAAGGCTAGAAAAGGCTATATCCAAAGGCTTTGAAGCGCTAAAACAGGAGCATATAAAAAACTTTTCCGAGCTTTATTCCCGCTGTGAATTCAATTTATGCGAGCCTGATTTGAGAAACACCGACGAAATTTTAAAGGACTCAAGCGCATTATCCCGATACGAGCTTCTTTTCAATATGGGAAAATATTTAACGATTAGCTCATCGAGAGGCTCGGAGCCTTCAAATCTTCAAGGCATTTGGAACGAGCATCTTATTCCGCCCTGGAAATCAAATTATACGGTTAATATTAACACCCAGATGAACTATTATCCAACCCTCCGACTAGGGCTTTCGGAATGTTTCGAGCCCTACGTAAGGCTCGTTAAAGAACTAAGCTTAAGAGGCGAAAAGGTTGCTAAAGAATGGTATGGTATCGACGGAATAGTGGCGCACCATAACGTTGACCTTTGGCGAAAAGCCGAGTCCGCGGGGGACGGAATGCCATATTGCGGAACCTATGCGTTTTTTAACGGTTCTTTTGCCTGGATGTTATGCCATATTTTCGAAAAATATGAAATCGAAGAAGATATAGATTATTTGAAAAGCATCTATCCGCTTTTAGTTAAATCCGGCGAAACTTGTGTTCAGTTGTCGGCTGTTGAAAACGGAACGCGTTTCATCTGCCCCTCAACCAGCCCCGAAAACAGTTTTATTATAAAAGAAGGTGCCTTCAGCCTAACCAAATCCACGGCTATTTCAAATGCAATCGCCAGAGACGTTTTAAGAAAAACTATCCGTGCGGCAGAAATTTTAGAAGACGAAGAAAATGCTGAAAAATTCAGAAAAATTCTTTCGGAATTTATGCCTGACAAAATCTCAGAAAGCGGAAGAATTATGGAATGGAACGAGGATTTCGAAGAAGTCGACCCGCATCATCGACATATTTCGCACCTTTATGCGCTCTATCCGGGAGATGAGATTACCCCCGAAAAAGAGCCTGAGTTATGTCTTGCTTGCGAGAAAACCTTAAACGAGCGAGGCGACGAAGGAACCGGCTGGTGTATAGCCTGGAAGGCGAATATGTGGGCTCGTCTTGGAAATGGTAACCGTGCTAAAAAACTTTTAGATACTCAGCTTCTACCCGATTCGGGCATCGAAATCAGTTACACCGGCGGCGGAACCTATCCGAATATGCTTTGCGCTCATCCGCCCTTCCAGATTGACGGAAATTTCGGCGGTGTTTCAGCCATAATGGAGATGCTCTTTAGAAACGAAGGCAATAAACTCTATGTTTTGCCTGCGCTTCCCGACGATTGGAAAGAGGGTAGTATAAAGGGTATCCGGCTTAAAGGCGGTGCTGTTTTAAACCTTTCTTGGAAAAACGGCAAGCCTTCTGAAGTTGAAATTTTACCAAAAGAAAAAGCTCAAAACTATGATATAATAACGAAATTAGAAAATGAAAATGGAAACCAATAAAGCTTATCTACTTCTTAAAAAATGGATGGACGGAATGCTCGAATTCAGGGTTGAAAACATCAAAAATCCTCGTCTGCACGGCGGCTTTTTATGCCCTGCTTGCGGTCTTGTTCACGGCAGATGCTTCGATGCGGTTCTTCCTTTTTGCTATCTTTATAAACACGAAAAGAAGGAAAAATATTTAACCGCCGCAAGGGAGCTTATGGATTATTCAAAAACGCTCCGAATGGACGACGGCATTTATTTCAATGATTTTAACACCGCTTGGTTTGGTATTTCATCTTTTTATGCCGACGCTCTTATCGAAACCCTCGATACCTGCGCCGACGCTTTGCCCGACGATTTTAAGGAACGCATAAATTCCGAAATTTTAACCATTGGCGAGGCTGTTCGTGTTCGCTTTATGAATGAAGGTTTTTATCCTGCCGTTAATTATTTCGTTTCGGCTATCCCCTTGATGGCGAGGCTTTATAAAATAACCGATGATAAAAAATATCTCGATGCGGCGCTTTATTTTAAAAATATTATCATAAATCGCATAACCGACGACAACCTGCTTTACGGAGAAGGCCTTGACGGAATGGATAAAAAGACGCCAAAAGGCTTTCGTGCGGTCGACCTCGGATATAATATCGATGAATCCTATGCTTTTTTAATAAAAGCGGGAAAACTTTTGGAAGATGAAGAATTGCTTGAATTGGGAATCAGACTTTCAAAAGAGGCGCTTTGGTTTATGTTGCCCGACGGCGCTATTGATAACAGTTGGGGTTCAAGAAGCGCAAAATGGACCTACTATGGCTCAAGAACCAGCGACGGTACGGGTTGCCTTTTTGCACTGTTAAAGGATATTCCCGAAATGCGCGAGGTGGCGGCAAGACAGCTCGAATTACTGGAGGCCTGCACCGATGACGAAGGGCTTCTTGCGGGCGGTGTTTGGTATAGCGATGCCGAAGAACCTTCTTGTATACACCACCTCTTTTCCCACGCAAAATCTTTGGTTGCGATTGCCGAAAGCAGAATGGAAACGGAAAGAAAAACCGAACTTCCGCTTGATAATTTCGAGGGTGCGAGAAGTTATCCTTCTGTGGGCGTTCACATCGCTTCTTCAGGAGATATGTATGCAAGTTTTTCCGAAAACGACCTTGATTATCTGGGCAACAAACGTCTTAATCCTTTAGGCGGTGTCTTAACCCTTCTCTATTCTCGTTCACTTCGTTCGCCCATTATCGCCGCAACCCAAACTACGGGATATAAGGTTGAGCCTAAAAATACTCAGGACCTTAAAAACGGCGAGCAGATAAAATCGGGAACAATCAGAATAGCAAACGATAAATATAAAAGCTTCCATTCTCTGAATTTCGAGGCAAATTTTGATAGCGAAGCGCTTGAATTTTCATCGAAGGGTATTTTAACCTCCAGCGGCGGCGAACAAAAGGGCGAATATCGTCATTCTTATAAATTAATGCCTGACGGAATAAGCATAACCGCCTGTTCCGAAGATGGCGGAAAACTGATTCTTCCCCTTGTTTTAAAGCCGAACGAGTCTGCGGGAATAGGAGAAAACAATCAGTTGATTCTCCTTCGTGAGGGCGGAAGCGTTGAATTAAGCTCCGAAGGCGAAATTTCGGTTGACTTAAAGGAACGAAGCTTCAATCCTTGCGGTGGATTCACTTATATTAACGCCGAAATAACCCTGCCTTGCAACGAAGAAATAGAAATAGTTATTAAAACTTATTAAACTCAAAAAATTCAGAAGGAGGAGAAGGCTTTGAAAAAGGGCGATTTTTTAGTGTTTTTGATAATCGCTGTTTTAAGCGTTGCGCTTTTTTTGGCAACGTTTTTTAAAGACGACGGAAAAAGTCTTTTAGTTTCGGTTGATAATAAACCATATAAAACCTTCTCTCTCGATGAAGACGGAAAACACGAAATAAAAACAAAAAAAGGCATAAATATTCTTATTATCGAAAACGGAACTGCTCATTTTGAAAACAGCGATTGTCCCGACAAAACCTGCGAAAAAATGGGTAAAATATCAAACGTAGGGGAAAGCATAGTTTGTCTTCCGCATAAGGTTTTGGCGGAGGTGGTTGAATGAAGGAAAAATCACAAAGATTAGCCTTTCTTTCCCTTTTGCTCGGAATCGCACTGATGATAAGCTTTTTAGAATCGGTTTTGCCCCTTTCGTTTATTCTTCCGGGCTTTAAATTAGGGCTTTCCAATATCGTTATTCTCGTTTGCCTGAAGCAATGGGGCTTTCGGGAAGCGCTCCTAATTAATATCGCAAGAATTTTAATCTCGGCTCTGCTTTTCGGAAACGTTTTAAGCCTTGCGCTATCCCTTTCGGGCGGAATTTTTTCAACACTTTTAATGTTTTTCCTTTGCAAGTGTCGAGGTCTTTCCAATATTGGAATAAGCGCGGCGGGCGGAGCAATTCATAACTTTGCCCAGATTTTGGCGGCTATGGTTATGCTAAACACATTTTCTGTTTTTCGTTTGACCCCATTTCTGCTAATTTTAGGGGGTATAACGGGAACTTTTTGCGGAATTTTAGCGCATTTTTTTGAAAAACGGACAAATTTTTCAAAAAATAATAGAAAATGAGTTTATATTTTCTCCAACTTATGATATTATATATATGTATGTGTATATGCAATCTCCAATTTTTTACGGTTTGAAGTTCAACTTATCGAGGTGTTAAGGTGATAGATTTAAAAATCGGGAACATCCAGATTAATGAAGAAGGTAACGTTGTTTTAGAAGACGGCGTTGAACTTAATATGCGCAAAGAGGAGTATCTCTGCTTAAAATTTCTCCAAACTCAGGTTTTGGAGGTTTTGCTCGTTGTTGATAAATTCTGCGAAGAGCATAATTTAACCTATTATCTGGGCGAAGGCACTTTGCTTGGCGCAATAAGACATCAGGGCTTTATCCCTTGGGATGACGATATTGACATTTTAATGCCGAGAGATGATTATGAAAAGTTCATAGCTCTCGCGCAAGAAGGACTCCCCGAAGGCTATCAGCTTGACAGCATTGAAACAAACCCCAACCATTGGACTATACTCGCTCAGGTTCAGATGACCAAGCCCGTTCCCTATCTGAAGAAAAGAATGGAAGGCATTGCGCTTAATAACGGCCCCGCCATCGATATTTTCCCCGTGGATTTCGTTCCCAGCGATAAATCCAGAAAGTTGGCTATCAGAAGCGCTAAAATTAAACTGCTCAGAAGAACTATGTGGATAAAATCAGGTGTCCACAAGCGTGATTGGTATAAAACCTTATACAGAAGACTGAAATATTACTATCCGCTTAAAACCTTTGGCTTGTTCCAGTCGCTCGAATCTATGGCAAAAAGAAGCGCAAAGATGATGGTAAAGACTAATAACAACCCCGATTCGGTTTATGCAACGGTTTTCTCTAGTCTTTATGGAATCAATCGCGAAACCTTTAAGAAAGAATATTTAGGAAAACCAATAAGGGTTCCTTTCGAAGGACATCTGCTTCCGGTTCCAAAAGAATATGAAAAAATTCTCAACTTGGTATATGGGGATTTTATGCTTATGCCGGAGGTGCGCAAGAGAAAAACAAAGCATTTCTATATTTTCGAACCCGATAGCGTTTCAAAAATTGAGGATAAGGAAATATTAGAGTTTGTCGATTACGTTAAAAAAATAAAAGCCGAAACCGAAAATCAACTGCAAAAAGGTTAAGCATTACTGATGATGACAAGCCGAAAAGCGCTAAAATTATGCCATTTTAGGCAGATTCGGATTATTCGTGTTTGCTTAAGATTTTCGCTTTTAAAACAGCAAAACGCAAATCAGCCCTTTAAAATCGGGTTTGGTTTGCGATTGCTCATTTTAAGAAAGGGACTAAATTTGAATGAACGTTAACGTTGGCGATATGGTAACCTTGAAAAAGCCCCACCCTTGCGGTTGTAAGGATTTTTTGGTAACTCGAATCGGAATGGATTTCAAGCTCCGATGCGAGGCGTGTGGTCATGAGGTTATGATTCCCCGTCAAAAGGCAGAAAAAAACATAAAAGCTATTAAAACCCAAGGAAGGGAGAACCCTTAATGCTTTCAAAATTAAAGGTTATCGAAGAAAGATTCGAAGAAATTAATAATAATCTTAACGACCCGACGGTTATCGGAAATCAAGACCTTTTCCGAGAACTGATGAAGGAATATAAAGGCCTTGAGCCTATTGTTGAAAAGCTCAGAGAATATAACACCGCTATTTCCGATAAGGAAGAAGCTCTCGCAATGCTTTCGGAAGGCGGGCTCGACCGAGAGGACGAGGAAATGATAAAAGAAGCGCTGTCCGACGCAAAGCAGAAGGCGGAGGAAGCAGAAGCCGAGCTTAAGGTTCTTATGCTCCCCAAAGACCCCAACGACGATAAAAACGTTATCGTTGAAATCCGTGGTGGCGCAGGCGGAGAAGAAGCGGCGCTTTTTGCGGCAGTTTTAACCAGAATGTATACAATGTATTCCGAAGCCAGAGGCTGGAGCGTTGAGGTTATTTCCGCAAACGAAACCGAAATCGGCGGATACAAGGAAATCAGCTTTATGATAGAGGGCTCAGGCGCATATTCAAGGCTCAAATTCGAAAGCGGCGTTCATCGCGTTCAGCGTGTTCCCGAAACCGAAGCGGGCGGAAGAATTCACACCTCAACCGTTACCGTTGCAGTTCTTCCCGAAGCCGAGGAGGTTGAATTTGAACTCGACCCCAACGACCTTAAAATAGACACCTTCCGTTCTTCGGGCGCAGGCGGTCAGCACATAAATAAAACAAGCTCTGCTATAAGAATCACCCATATCCCAACCGGAACCGTTGTTGAATGTCAGGACGAACGTAGCCAATTCAAAAACAAGGATAAGGCGCTCAAGGTTTTGCGTTCCAGACTTTATGAAGAAAAGCTCAGAGAACAGACCGACGCTATTGCGAGCGACAGAAAAAATCAGGTTGGAACGGGAGACCGAAGCGAGAGAATCAGAACATATAACTATCCGCAAGGACGCTGCACCGACCACAGAATCGGCTTGACTTTATATAAATTAGATGAAATTCTTTCGGGCGGATTAGACGAGGTTATCGACCCGATAATCGCCCATAACCGCGCCGAAATGCTTAAAGCGGAGAACAACTGATGAAAACCGAGCATATCATTATAAATTCCCCTGCCGATAAAGAGGGGATAAAAAGGGTTGCCGAGATTCTCAGAAAGGGCGGAATCGTTGCAATCCCAACAGAAACAGTTTATGGTCTTGCCGCTAACGCCCAAGATGAAACGGCAGTTGCTAAAATTTTTAAAGCCAAGGGCAGACCGCAGGATAATCCGTTAATCGTTCATATAAGCGATTTTTCCGAGCTTGAAGGGGTTGCTTCGGAGATTCCGAAGGGCGCAAAAGAGCTCTCAGAAAAATATTGGCCCGGACCTTTAACAATGATTATGCCTAGAGGCGAAAAAATTCCAGCCGCAGTTTCGGCAGGTCTTGAAACTGTTGCTATACGTATCCCTTCAAACCCCGTTGCCAGAGCGATAATCGAGGAATCAGGGCTCCCTCTTGCGGCGCCGAGTGCAAATCTTTCGGGTTCTCCGAGCCCAACAACCGCCGCCCACTGCGTTGCCGACCTTGAATCGAGGGTTGATGCCATCGTTATATCGAAGGACTGCGAGGTTGGCGTTGAATCTACCGTTGTTTCGCTTTGCGAAAATCCTCCAAGGCTTCTTCGACCCGGAGCGGTTACAGAGGAACAGTTGAAGGCGGTTTTAGGCGAAGTTATTATAGATAAAGCGGTTTTAGCCGAGCCGGAAAAGGGCAAGCCTGTTGCAAGCCCCGGAATGAAATATAAGCATTATTCCCCAAAAACAAAGGTTGTTTTAGTTAGGGGAACAAGGGAAAAATACTGCGAATTTGTTAATTCCAAACAAGATGAATCGGCAGTTGCGCTTTGCTTTTCGGAGGACAGCGAGGGCATAAAGATAAAAACGGTTACCTACGGAAAGGCTTCGGACGAAATGAGCCTTGCAAACGGAATTTTCTCGGCTTTAAGAAGGCTCGATGAAATGGAAGTTGAGGTGGCATACGCTCATTCCCCCTCCCTTTCGGGCGTTGGTCTTGCGGTTTATAATCGACTAATCCGAGCCGCCGCATTCAGAGAGATAATATTAGATTAACAAATATTTTTTGCAACAAAAAAGCATTTACCTTTTTATTTAAGGTAAATGCTTTTTATATTTTAAGAGATTTTTAATTATTGACCGTATTTTGCAATCATTTGCTTGCGGTCGATTTTGCCGTTGAAGGTTTTGATGATTTCATCAATAACAACAATCTGCTTCGGCATTTTATAAGGCTCAAGTTTTTGAGAAATTGTTTCTCTGATAGCCTTCTCATCAAGCTCGGCGCCTTCTTTAAGAACAACGAGAAGCTTGAGCGCAGTGTTTCCGCCTCTTACCAGGGGAACGAGCAGACATTCGTCAACGCAATCGACCCTCATAACAACCTCTTCAACCTCCAAAGGAGCAACCTTGAGTCCGCCGAGATTGATAGTATCGTTGCTTCTGCCAACGAGAATAAGCTCGCCGTTTTCAGCAAAATAACAAATATCACTCATAACGAGCATACCGTTTTTGAGCGCCTTTGCAGTTTGTTCGGGCTCATTCCAATAGCCCTGCATAACCGATTTACTTCTGATTGCGCAAAGACCTGTTTTTTCGGGAGAGGAATCTTTAATTTCGTTTCCGTCCTCGTCTAAAATAACGATTTCGCTATAGGAATTAGGGATTCCAACGCTTCCTGCATATTTAGAACCACCCGAAACGCAGAATTCATCGGTACAAACAACGCCCGCCTCGGAGCAACCAAAACAGTTATACATATAAACGTTTGGAAGAAGCTTACGCATTTTTTCCTTGTCGGTTTCGGGATATGCGGTTGAACTTGAATAGATGAATCTCAACTGACCCGCCAAAGCCTCCAAATCCTTAGAAGCCACCGCCAAAAGCAAATGGATAGCTGAGGGGGGGAGATAAAGAGAGGTTACGTTATGCTCATGGATAGTTGCAAAATATTGCTTAAAGTTACGGAAGCCTTCAAGCAAAACAACCGAGCTTCCAACAGCCATTGCGATATGCACCTTGCGAAGACCTGCCGCATGGTTCATTGGAGTTGGGATAAGCCAGATATTATCGGGCTGAATATTGGTTGTTTCGATTCCTGCAAGCGCAATATTAATTTGGTTGGAGAAAGAAACCATAACGCCCTTTGATTTGCCTGTTGTACCCGTTGTGAAAAGGATTTCGGCAAGGCTATCGTCCTTTGGAGCAGTTGGCTCGAAAGAATCCTCTTTGGCTTCGATTTCAGAAATGATTTGGTCGAGAGCCCAAGCCTCTTTTAAATCCTCTCTGGAAGAAAGGGTTATAATTTTTGCGGCTTCGAGCTCCTCTGCTATTTCCTTAACACGAAGGCTCGGAGTGTTCTTTTCAACCGGAACGAAGGTTGCGCCGAGAAGCTGAATACCATACCAAATGTAAACATAGGAAAGAAGGTGGTCGGCTTCAACAACGATTCTGTCTCCTTCTTTAAGTCCGTTTTCCTTTAAGAAAAGGGCGGCCTTTCTATTCATCTCAGCAAGGAGAGAATAAGAGCATTTTTCTTCACCAACGATAATCGCTGTTTGATTTGGATTCTCTTTTGCTTTTTCCTGAATAATAAGAGCTATCGAATTAAGCATATTTTTTGCCTCCGCCTTTATTTCGTTTTATTATTTAACTTTTGCTCTTCGCCGGCTATAATCGCATCGAGAGCGGCTTGCTTTTCAGCTTCTACAAGCTGTTTTTCAGCCGCTTTCAAAGCCTCTTTAGCCTCTTTTTCCGCCTTTTCTTTTTCAAGTCTGGCGATTTCTTTTTTAACGTTTTCATATTTGCCTTCCCAGAAATTCTGAGCATTTTCGTTTTCTTCCGATTTAACTCTCCTGTCGGGCAAATCATAGTTATCAACTAAGTATTGAGCAAAAACCTCGGTGTATTTTTCTGCACCATAGTAGTTAACGTGGCTCTCGTCGTAGAAATCGGTCATAATATCGAGGTCGACATTAAACTCATCAGAATCCATTTTATAATAATGAACGTAGTTAAGCTTTTCTTCGTCTAAAATCTTAAACATAGTGTTGGCGCGTCCAAGCTCATCGGGGTCGAGGAACTGAGGAGTATCAACGAAAAGCACGTTAAGATCCTTTTCACGAATATAATCCAAAAGCTCATAGAAAGCGTCCTCGCAGATAGGGTCTAGCTCCAGAGAATTTTTTGAATCGAAATAGACTCTCGCGTGGGGAGTTTGTTTTATAGAGCGTTTTTTGGACATATAGAAGCTTCCGTATTTCTGCTCTTGACTTCCGAGATTATTATAAAGGGAATACTTGTCCGACCATTTATTATGGTAGCGAATAAACGAGAAGATATAGGAAGCATCAAAACTAGGCTGACTTTTATCTATGCGATGCATATATTCCATTGTTCTGAAAGCAGCCTTAAAGCGGTCTATGCTGAAGAAGGGGAGCGAATCAAGATATCTTCTTGCACGAACGTCGATATGGTCGAAATCCGTGTTATCCTGATAGAAAGCACGAATATCAATTATAACGAGTTCGGGATCCTGCTCCGACAAAGCAACGTCTAAAACGCTTGTGAAAAGCCATGCGGGGAAAGCATCAATAGACAGATTATAAAGAGATATACCATATTCCTCATAAGCCTTTGGAGCGAGCCAATATCTATCTGCGCCGCTTGTTCCGAGATAAACGGCATCGACAACGTTGTCTTCGAGGTTTCGATAGGTATACATATTTTTATCGTAGTTTTTTGTGTTTTCGGTTTCAAAAAGGTCGCACATAAGCACGAGCATCATAACTAGAACAAGACTGAAACCTACGAATCTTAAAAATTGTTTTTTAGTCATAATTTTCACCTCGCACCAGTCTTAGAAGCGTCCGTAAATGAAGGCGCTTGCGTCGTATTCCGGACCATAAACACCAAAAACAATTACAACGCCGAGCAAAAGAAGAATCAATCCCCAACGGAATATAAGATTCTGCTTTGCAAGGGTTTCTCTGATTTTCATTCCGCTTTCTTGCAAGATGCCGATAACGAGCAAGAGCGCTATGGCAAGAAGCAGAACAATCATTCCGCTTTTATCAATGCCAAGCTCAAACATTCCGCCATCTTTTCCGATTATGAAGCTAATGTCAATCGACGTGAACATCGTTTTTATCATTCTGAAAGCTTCGCCAAGGCTGGGAGCTTTAACGATAATTCTCGAAATGCAGAGAAGCCCGAAGGTTCTGAGCATTTGGAAAATACGCCAACTGAATGCCTCAGTATTGATATGAAGCCATTTTGCAAGTTTTTCATAAAACGGAGTTAACGCAACGGTTGAGGAAATGAGAAGCGCATTATATAGACCGTTAACTATATATTGCCAAGTAACGCCGTGCCATATTCCTATAAGGAAGAAAACAACCATCGGCGCCGCAACGGAAGGAACCATCTTTGCAGCGTGGGGTCCGAACGCTTTGCGGAATTTTTTGCTGATAGCAGTAACCGGTTTGCAAAGCATAATCGGGAAGAAAACAAATTCTCTCATCCAAGCACCGAGGGACATATGCCATCTGCGCCAGAAATCCGCCATTGAGGTTGCAAAGAAGGGACGCTCAAAGTTCATCGGCAATTCGATTCCGAGCATCTGAGCTGTACCACGGGTTATATCGGTTCCACCCGAAAAATCGCCATAAATCTGGAAGGAATACATCAAAACGCCGAAGAAAATCTGCGAACCGTTTGTGTATTCAAAGCCTTCCGCAAATATGGTTTTAACAACGGGGGCAATTCTATCAGCAATAATAAGCTTTTTGAACAGACCCCAAAGAATAAGCTGTGCACCATATTTAACGTTATCATAATTGAATTTATGAGTTTGAGTTAGCTGAACTCCAACGTCGTTATAGCGGAAAAGAGGACCTTGAACGATGGAGGGGAAGAAGGAGGTAAAGAGGGCGAATTTGCCGATATTCTTTTCTGCCGCGTGTTTTCCTCTGCCAACGTCGATAAGATAACCTATACAATTAAAAGTATAGTAAGAAAGTCCGAGCGGAACGATAATATTGATGAGAGGCATAGAAGCATCCCATTTAAACAAAGCAAAAGCATCGTTGAGTCCGCCGATAACGAGATTAAGGCATTTTATAGCCGCAAGAACGAGAAGGTTTAAAAGAACGGTTAAAACCTGAACGGTGTGAACCTTCTTTTGAACTTCCTTTTTAAGTTCACGTTTTTGTTCCTTAGTTACTTCTTCACCCAAAGCCTCTATCTTTAACTGCTGCTTGTCCCTCAGACGTTGCATATATAGCGCTGAAAGGAAGGTGAAAACAGTTGTGAACAAAATATAAGCCAAGTTTTCGATTCCGCTGGCGATATAGAAGCCATAGCTTGCGATAAGCAATACAGACCACTGCCACTTTTTGGGAACAATATAATAAACAAAAGCAACCAAGGCAACGAATGCCAAAAATTTTAATGAATATAAAGCCATAATAAATTCACTCTAAAAAATATTAAAATAAATATTTTTACAACTTTCTGTTTTTAATTATTCCTCATCAAGAAGCTTTTCAATCAATGCGAGCATAGCAGCTGCACTGTTGAAGTTTTCGGGTTCAAGCATATCAACAGTGATAGTAACGTCGTATTCCTCGCAGAGCTCTGCAACGATGGAAACGATATCAAAGCTATCAAGAATAC
This sequence comes from Acutalibacteraceae bacterium, assembly GCA_045630885.1. Taxonomy (GTDB): domain Bacteria; phylum Bacillota; class Clostridia; order Oscillospirales; family Acutalibacteraceae; genus UMGS1532. The sequence continues at coordinate 16,336 of JAZQTQ010000071.1, read as the reverse complement.
CATCGTCGATAAGCTGAGTTTCGTTTTCGAAATCAATGTCGCTTCTGATTGATTTTAAAATTTCTAATAATTTCTCCATAATAAAAAATCTCCTTTTTTTTGCTTGCTGATAACGGGCGACTCTAAACCGCCCATTATAACTCAGTAATTATAACATAAAGCGCAAAAAATGTCAATCAGCAAAATTTGACCAAAAACGATGAAAAAAAGGTATCTTCGACAGTCTTCCGAAGATACCTTTTTTATTTTAAGAAGAAATTACATTTCGCCTTCGTGTTTAGAAGATTTTTTCTTGTTTGAAGTGAGCGCGGTTTCGCCTTTTAAATACATAGCTACGATTCCGAGCGCCACCATTATTGTTGAAAGATAGATGATAACAGGAATAATCTTTCCCGAAATAAAGAGGCAGATTTCGGTTGCAACGTCGCCACCGATAATGAGAGCCGCGATAAATCCGAAGAAGGTTAGTCCTCCTGCTAAAAGGGAAATGATTATGCCGTAGCCGAAAATAATGCTTAAAATGCTACTGATTTTTTCGCAAATTTTTTTCATTTTCATTTCCTCCTTACATTCCTAATATAGGCAACCAGCCCATAAGGACTACAACCTGCAAAATAAACTGGGCGGCAACCCACCAAATGTTATTTTTAAAGGTTTTGCTGAAGTCGGATTCAGCAATGGTCATACCTGCATACATACCAAGTCCTAACGGAGGAGTGATACCACACATAACTCCGCAGATGCAAGGAAGCATTGCGCCTGCAATTAGCGGATCGACGCCAACGTTTACAAGAACGGATATAAACATCGAACCGAAGATAACAACCTGCGAGGAGCCGGGAACAACCATTCCCATAAAACAGGTTATAACACAGATTATAAGAACCGTTCCAAACTTTCCAACGTTGAGGCCCTGAATGATGGTTCCGAGCTCTCCTGCAACGTCGAGGTCGGCAAAAAGATTACCAATCATATAACCGAAAAGACAAACTGCGATTGTTGGAGCGATGGTCTTAACGCTGTTTGCGAAGGTGTTTACTAGGTTTTTGAACTTAACCTCGTGTTTTTCCTTCGTGATAAGGCAGGCATAGATTGAAGCAATACCGCCAACGAAAAGAAGAATCGAGTTTGAAAGAGCCTTCGCGCCTTCTGCGCCGAGTCTTTGAGTGAAGAAAGTATCCTTAAACAAAGCGTCGAGAACAAAAGGAAGAATGATGATAACGGGGAGCAAAAGACCTTGCCAGCCGTTTCTTAAGGTTTCTTTTAAATCGGGAAGGTCTTCCTTCTTCATAGGCTTAACCTTATAGAATTTGCAGAAAGCAAAAACCATCAAAAGTCTTTGAACGATAAACCAAGCGGAAATTCCCCAAAGAACCATCCAGAATTTACCCGTTGAAACGGTTTCCTCACCATAAAGCGCATAGAAAGCACCCATAGCCGCAACGATATTCGATGAGGGGGGAATCATATTTCCGAGATAACTTGCGTTGCTTTCAATGTTAGCAGCGAGCTCTGCGGGGAAGCCCGAACGCTTCATAGCAGGGATTGTTATAGCGCCGGTTGCCATAACGTTTCCGGGGCCGGAGCCCGAAAGAGCGCCCATAAAGCCACTTGCAACAACTGCGGCATAACCCGCTCCTCCGGTTATCCTGCCAACAACCGAGAGAATAACTGCAATACAGCTATCGATGATTTTTGTTTTTGTTAAAAGAATAGACATTGAAACGAATGCGACCATTGAATAAAGCAATGACGTTGAGAATGCTTTTTGGATATAGCCCCAAAGGTTTGCCCACGTACCTGTTATTGCAACGAGAACGATGAAGCTCAAGAAAACGGCTTCATAAACGGGACGCTTTAACGCTAAAAACCAAACGCAGATAACCACAAGCATTATTGCTAAATAAATTATTGAACCTGGCATTTGTTTTCTCCTTTCGATTCCATTTTGGTTATAGGGTCAATTACCCAACGGTTATAATTATACAAATTTTTTTCGATTTGTCAAGTGTTTTTTTCAAAAATTTATTTTTTTCGAGCAAACTTGCATTTTATGAAAAAAAGTGATATTATATTTTGCGTAGGAAAAGTCTAAATATTATTCGGGGTGATTTTATGAACTCTCGACAATTAGATTACGTAGTTAAACTATCGGAGGTTGGCTCCTTTTCGAAGCTTGCCGAAACGCTAAACGTTTCTCAGCCTGCTTTGAGCAAACAGATTTTATCGCTCGAAAAAGAGCTTGGCATCAAGCTTTTCAAAAGAATGAGCAATTCTGTTGTTCCAACCCCCGCAGGCGAACATTTTATAAAAGAGGCTCGCAGAATATTATATAGGGAAGACCAGCTCATAAAATCTATGATGCAATACAAATCGGGGGATAAAGGCGAGCTTGTTATCGGCGCAACGCCCTTCAGAAGCAGTTATCTGCTCCCAAGCCTTATAAAAGCGCTAACCGAGAAATTCTCAGGGCTTCAGATAAAGCTCATCGAAGAAGGAAGCGAATTTTTAAGACACGATGCCGCCGAGGGCAAATTCGATATTGCGATAATCAATCTCCCCGTTGACGATGCCGTTTTCGAGGTTGACCCCCTTGAGCCCGACCGTTTGGTTTTGCTCGTTCCCGAAAAACTTTGCGAGGAATATAAGCTTGAAGGCGATAGCCTCAGCTTCACAGATTGCGAGGGGCTTCCCTTCGTTGTTGTCAGCGAAGCGCAGGAAATGAGGGTGCTTTTCGATAAACTCTGCCTTTCTTTAAACGTCCACCCGAAAATTTCCGCCGAAGTAACAGGTCTTGTAACCGCTTTGGAACTTGCAAGTTCGGGAGTTGCCGCAGCGCTTCTTCCAAAACAGTTTATCGAGAGCCGAAAAAACACTTCGGGGCTTAAAATCTTCGAGCTAACCGATAATACAAGTCTTCGCCAACCCGCAGTTGTTCGCAAAAAAGGTCAGTTTAAGTCGAAATACGCCGAATATGCGATAAAATATCTAAAGGGCGAAATATAGAAAATTTATAAATACAATCCCACAAGTTCGAAAACCGAGCCTTGAAAAGCCTTGAATCAAGAAAGGAAGAAAAAGATATGCTAACCAAAACAACACAAAAAACAGTTGTTGCGGGATTGTTTTTAGCCCTGGGAATAGTTCTCCCCTTTGCAACCGCCCATGCTTTTGGACTTCAGGGCAACATCTTTTTACCGATGCATATTCCCGTTTTGCTTTGCGGATATATTTGCGGCCCCTTATTCGGCGCAGTTTTGGGTTTGTTGCTCCCCTTATGCAATAGTTTACTAACGGGTATGCCCGCAATTTTCCCAACCGCTTTGCTAATGACCTTCGAGCTTTTAACCTACGGCTTTATGTCGGGGCTTTTATATAAAAAACTGCCGATAAAAAAGATGTATGCCAAAACCTGCATTTCTCTTATAATATCAATTCTTTCGGGCAGAATCGTTTATGGAATTATAGGCGCTGTTTTGTTGGTTTACGATAGCGGACTTGAAGGCGTTTCCGCTATTGCCGCCACCATTTCGGGTATTCCCGGAATTATAATTCAGCTAATATTTATCCCCATAATTATTTTTAGTTTGGAAAAGTTTATAAAGAAAAATTAAGCAAACGCGGATAATCCGAACCTGATTTTAAAGAGCAGATTTACGCGTTTTCTTTGTTAAAATACTCGTCAATCCACAAAAAAATTAGATGCACGAAATTTCGTGCATCTTTTTTATGTTTACATATTCATAATAAGAGATATTTGAGGGGCTGAAATATCGCCCGTAAATAGTAGTTTATAGGAGTTTTGCTTGCCCGAAGCGGTTGTCAGGGTTAAAATAAGCTCCTTTTTAATTGCCTTTTGAGGCAGTTTGAAGCGGACTGTTGGGCCCTGCTTATTTTTGTTTTCGCTGATTTCCCCTGCTTCCCATTTGAGCAGATTATGACTTTCGCCATTAACCGAAAGCGTGGCTTCAACCGTTTCGTGAGCGTCAAAGGGAGCGTCGTTTAAAAACCAAAGCTCGGCTTCGAAGGTTTCGCCCGCTTTCCAATGGAATTTGGGGATTCTTGCGCTCGGAACCTGCCCTGACAGGGAGTTTGCGAGGGTGGATAAAGCGGGCTTCGGAATGCTCGGATAGGCTAAAAGGCTATTATTTGCCGCCGTTCGCCAAGGCTCGTTAAAACACCAGTTCAGCGCCATTGAACAATGAGGCCACTGTCTGCGAGCCTCCTCGAATATCGCCTGATAGCCTGTGCTTTGAAGCCAGTTTGATTGCTCAACTCTTTCTTCGAGGGATTCGGCGCCACCAAAATAATAGTCGTAAATGCTGTTGCAAACCCAAGTGTCGCCGATGAAAGCGTGAAATGCGTGGTGCGCGGTCCAGGCTTCGGTTTCCTTAATAGGGAAAAGCTCATCTTGAGGGATAATCCTCCTGAGGTTTTCAACAGGCGAAATTGAAGGAACGCCAAATTCGGAATAAGCGGTGTTTCGGCTATTGTTAAAACGCTCGAAAACGTCCTTGTTATCGGGCGGACTTATAAAGGTATAGCTTCCGTGCGCCATACCCTCTAAAGGCGCCGTCATCATAAAGGGACGTTCGGGGTCAAGCTCGTAGCAAAGCTTGTTGAGTAGCCTTAATGCGGGGGATTGGTCGTCCATTCCCGACCAAGAGTTGAAAAGCTCGTTTCCGCCACACCATAAAGCCAAAGAGGGGTGTCGGCGCAAAAGCTTTATAATCGAGGTTGCCTCTTGCTCCAAAATTTTCAGATAATGTGGCGTACCGATATAATTATTGCAAGCGAGCATAAATTCCTGCCAAACCATAATTCCCGCACGGTCGCAAAGCTCATAGAATGACTTTTTGCAAATTCCCGCACCACCCCAGATTCTGAAAATATTCATATTGGAGTTTTTGGCGAGTTCGATTTGCTCGGCATAACGCTCCTCGGTTATCTCGCCGAAGAAAATATCGGGGTTAACGTAGTTGCTTCCCTTTGCGAAAATGCGTCTTCCGTTGAGTTCAATCGTGATGGGCGCCGCGTAACGGGGCTTTGGAAATTCGGGGCCGATGTCCGCCCCCTCATTCCTGACGAGTTTCAACGTTTTAAAGCCGATAGCACCCGTCTTTTTATCGCTTGAACTTTCGGCGGTCCAGTTATAAAGCGACGCTTCTCCTTGACCATTACACCACCATAAGCGAGGATTTCCGAGGGTAAATTCGGGGTCTGTACCCTTGTAAACTATATTTTGGTCGGGGTCTGAAACGGTGTAGGTAACCTCTCCGTCGCAGACTGTTTTAAAGTTTACCTTAGCAACTGTGCGGTCCTCGTTGAGAGTGTAGAAGGGCTCGCATTCGTAGATATAATCCTTTTTGCAGCTTAAAATATAAGCCTCTTGCCAGATGCCGAGATTAACAACCTGCGGATGCCAGTCCCAACCGTAGGTTACGGGCGGTTTACAGCTTGCATCTGCGGCAGTTCTCGAAAAATGAGGCGCCGTGTGTGCGCCCTCTCTCCAAGGGCGAGTGTGGATAAAAACCTCTAATAAATCGCCGACTTTTGCTTTTTCAGTAAGGTCGATTATCGCAGGGGTATACATTCCCTCTCCCGATAAAAGAAGCTCGCCTTCAAGCTTTATATCGTATTCATAATCAATGCCTTCGGCAACGAAATATATTTTTTCGTCCGACTCTTTCTTAAAATCAAGACGGGTTTTATAGACCCAAGACCAGTCTTCGATTTTTTCGAACCAATAAATATTATCGGCAAATTCAAAATTATCAAAACCACAACTTTTAGCATAGTCGCTCTGGATAGTTCCCGGAACTCCGGCAGGAAACTCCTTGCCGTCATTTCCTGTTGCAGTCCAATTTTGATAAAATTTCATTTTTTTCACCTCATGTTTTTTATTATCTCAAATACAGAGCGTCAAGAAGATTCATATCCCATTCGTCATCGCGGTAAACTGCAAATTCTCCGTTTTTATAATTCCAAAGAGTCCAGGGGATTCCGTGGTCAACGCAGAACTGCGTGATGGTTTTAATAAATACCGTTACGTCTTCCTTTTTCGCCAACTCGAAGTTCATACCAAACTCGTTCAAAACGATGGGAAGTCCTGTCCTTTTCTGAAAAGCATCAATTTGTTCGAGGTCCCAGCGTAGAGTGGATAAATGCTGATCTGTCAAGCGAACCCGATCTTCGGGTTGGTTAGCCCATTCGCAACCCTGATGCGTGAATTCTGCGGGGTTATAAAGATGAACGGCAACCGCCAGATTTTCGTCTTCTAAAGGAAGATGATAGTTTTCGAGCAACCAAGGCTGATTTCCGTCGGGCGTTGCGCAGATTATAAGGCGGTCGGGGTTGGTTTCTCTGATTTTTAAAATAGCATCTCTTTGCCAAACGTTGAGGACGTCGGTGTCTGCGACAGATGGCTCGTTAATAAGCTCGAAAATAACGTAGTCCGAGCGGTCTTTATATCTCTCGGCAACCAAGCCCCAAATCGTAACGAACTTGTTTTCTTGCTTTGGGTCGTTGAAATCAACGTCCCACCAACCGTGGAAATCCAACATCACGTAAAGCTTTTTCTTTTCGATAAGATCTAAAATCTCATCGAGTTTTTTCATTTCTTCTTCGTCTAAGGTTTGCGTTTCTTGAGAATATAAATCGTGGAAACAAACGGGAAGTCTTAAATGGTCAAAGCCCTTGCTTTTGATGTTTTCATAAGTAAACTCGTCTGTAAGAACATCCTTTGTGTCGTTATAGAGCCATTTGGAAAACCAAGAGTCCCTTCCTTCAAGACCGTTTGTGTTTAATCCAACCGAAAAGGGTAACACGGCAGATTTTGGCTTTGTTTTTTCGCCTTTGTCAATGATGATTTCTTCCGATTTGCAAGAAGAAAAAGAGAAAATGGAGCATAAAATTAAAAGCACGGAAACGAATTTTTTCATTCAGTTTCCTCCTTTACGTATTTAATATACTCATAAGTTGAATGCTCTTTAGTTCTTTTGCAAAGGGTTTCGTAGGCAATATCCCTCAACTGCTTCGCCGCTTGCTTTTTGCTCAGATTTGCTTCGGCATAAAAAGGGCCGTCGGCATAGGTTACGATTTTCGGGCGCTTAAAGAAGCGTCTTTTTTGATAGCAATTCGTTAAAACGAACATCGGTTTTTCGGTTTTTGCAAGATACCAGAACGCCTGATCGTCGAAGGGACGAACACCTGTGTAAAAAGGCCAGACGTGGGCTTCGGGGTAAACGATAACTGCGTTTCCGTCGGCAATTCTTTTTGCAACACAACGCAAAAAGGACTTTTTCTGCTCTATGTTGCTGCCCAAAGGAATAACTCCGTAGGCTTGCATACCAAGGCGAAGACCTTTAACCGAAAGCACGTCGGGATTACTTATTATAAAGCATTTTTTAGGGAAGGTTGCCAAAGGCCCGATATAGGAATCGTTTTGAACCTGCGTGTGATTACTGATTATGAAGCAACCCTCTTTTTTGGCTTGTTTCATAACCTTGCGATTTGCAAAATTCTGATGACTTACAATTTTTTGAAGCATAAAAACGACAGGTATCATAACCGCATAGTAAAAAACAACCTCGAAAATCCTGAAAAGCCAATCCGTGCGGATATATTGGTATTTTTCGCCCAAGGGTCGGGCCTCAATATCAAGTCCCGAAAAGTCGTCGTTCAGCTCGTCTTTATAGTATATAATTCTTTCCTGCTGATTTTTCAAAATTTCTCATCCCCAAAGGTTTATGAAATGTTGCGAGAACGCTAATTTAACAATTATCATCATTATACCATACCACATTTAAAAAATCAAAGGATTATTAAAAAAACGCTCCGCCGAAATTCGACAGAGCGTTTAATTTTATAACATTTTTCTTTTAATCGAGATTCAGGGCGAAAATTTCGGTTTGCTTTGACAAAACCTTTTCAATGAAATCGGTTTCGGCATAGAATTTAGCAATAGAATTTTCTTCCTCGGTTCGAGAAGCGTTAATTATTTCAACCCCTTCGAGCCAAGGAATATCGGATCGTGTGCTACTTCTTTAATCATTTTTTATCTGCGCTTTCATTTAGGGTCCAGCCAAAGTCGTTGTGGTATATCATTTGTCGTGTCATACCGCCATCGATACAGATGTTTTCGCCTGTGATAAAACCTGACATATCCGAGCATAAATAGAGCACCATATTAGCAATATCGGACGGATTACCAACTCTGCCTGCAGGCTGTTGAGTGGCGTCGGGCCCCTCAAAAACTGTATAATCATTATCTATCCATCCGGGCGATATTGAATTAACACGCACTTTTCCTGAAAGGCTGACTGAGAGTGCGTGGGTGAGAGCCGAAATACCGCCCTTTGCCGCTGTGTAACTTTCGGTCTGCGGCTGACTCATACGGTCGCGTGAAGAAGATATATTAACAATAGCGGAGCCCTTTGAAAAAAAGGGTTCAAACAACTTTGAAAGATAAAAGGGAGCAGTCACACCCACCTTTAAAGCATATTCAAAATCCTCATAACTGCCGTTTTCAATTCCGCACATTTTAGGGGCAGCATTATTTATAAGAAAGTCCACCTTTGAATAATCTTTTATAACCTTTTGAGAGAACTGTTCGAGAGTGTTTTTATCGGCAATATCGCCCACAAAATAGTCATTTTCTAAAAGGTCTATAACGCAAACGGTAGCACCTGCTTCGCGAAATTTTTCACTGATACATTTACCAATACCACGCGCACCGCCTGTTATAACAACCACTTTTCCTTTGAAATTGAACATTTTTACGCTCCTATTCTTCAATTATTTTAACGAGTTCATTTATATTCCTTAGCATCCTTTTCGGTGAGCATAAATTCTGCGAAGTTAAAGCAAGCCGGGAATTTAGACCGAAGGTCGCAAGGTTATCGGGACCCATCAAAATCTTTGATTTTGCTAATGGGTGAGGTTCTTACTTGCCCGACTTTATAGCAGCCTGTGGTGCTATACGCAAAGCAGGGACATTATTCAAATTTAATATCATCAACTATTCTCGATTGCACCAATTAAATTCATAGTCGAGCCCTACCAATTCGAACAGTGTGCAAAACATATAAACTATTGTACTTTTTCATAAACGGGTATAAAATCCGTCTTTACGGTAAAATATCCCGAGCTAACAGGCTCCTTGGTGAAGTAATCTACCCATTTGCCGTCAGGCAGGTATACTTCTCTTTCGGTGTTTCCCACCGAAATGGGAGCAACAATTAAATTGTCGCAAAAGATGTATTCATCGTCTATATTATAGGTGTTTTTATCGCCTGTGTAGTCACTGACAAGGGCACGAACAGGGGGAATACCTGAGTTTTTGTACTTATCAAATGCAGATTTAAGCATAGGAATAAGCTGTTCTCTTATTTTTAAAAGTTCTTTTACTTCCTCAGAGCAGTCGTGGTCAATCCAAGGGAATTTATCACAATACCAAGCATTTATAAGGCATTGAACGGAAAAAACATTTGTCTGAAGGCGCCTTAAGAATTCTTCCTTGGTTGTGGCATCTCTTACTTCTGGACACCACAAAATCCCCGAAAAGCCGGAGGTAGCACAACCTCGTATAAACTCTGAATGGTTATAAAGGTCGCTGTAAAGAACGAAGGGATACGAAGCGGAAAGTGCACCTGCGTTTCTGACCTCGGAGAGAGTCTGATTGTCACCTAATGCCTCAAGCATTGTTTGCATATAGAGGACGCCGAAAAGGGAGTGATACTGCTCACCGTCAAGTCCAGAGGGGAATTCGGCAAAATTTGGGAAAGACCAATGATTCATTTTAAAATCACTTCCATCACATTCGTCGAGTTTGAATCCGTCGATTCCCATATCAATTATCTTTTTGTGGTGTTCGGCAAAAATTTTTCTGGCTTCCTCGGTTGCGAAATCGGGAATACACCCTTGCCATACAGCGTAATCACTGCTATATGGTAAAAGACTCTTGTAAATAGGTGAGGACGGATGAGTGAAAGCGTGTTCCCAAAGATTTATGTGGTATCCCATATTATTAAGCTCGGTTATTGTTTCTTGTGGATTGGGGAAGTTTTCTGAGTTCCACACAAACGAACATGAATATGAACGGGTTTGCCAACCGGGTTCAAGACCTATTATGCCAACCTTAAAGTCGTTATCCTTAAGGCTTTTAGCGGCATTTATAACCTCGTCGGAATTGTATCTGCTATAGCAACGGTAAATGGGTGAAAGTCCCCACTCGGGAACAGAACATCCACCACCGGAAAGCATATTATATTGTGCAACGATATCGGTTATAGTGTCACCCTCGATAATGTATATATCGATGCCTTTAGCGGCAGGTATCTGAATTGCAATTTCGGAATTTGAGTCTAATGTTCCTGAATATAATTCCTCGGTTGATACAGCAACGGTGTGGGCAGTGTCGTCGACAAAGTTGGTATCTCTCAAAAGCTCGGAATTACCAAAATGGAATTCAACGTAGCGCGCAGTGTCAACATATACTCCATATCCTTTAGTGCTCACGAAGAATGGCACAGGAGCATGTGAGTCACCCGATGGTGAAACAGGGTCGGAATTAACTCGAGTTTGAACACGATGACCTCTGAGGTTGAACATCTGAAGCTGAAGACCTGCACCGTAAATCTGTTCCTCTGCTGCTAAGGGCATAGTAAGAACACAGCCTCGTGCATTTTGTTTGAATTTGATTTTGTCAATAGGGTATTTGATCTCTTTTTCAACATATGAGAAATTTTTACAGAATACGGAAGGCTTTAAATCTTCCGGTTTTCCAAGTGTAATCCTTTTCATTTATAGTTCCTCCTTCGGTTGATTAGGTATAATACAATCCATAATATGTGTATCAAGGAAATAGTGTATAACCTTGTTTTTCGATAAAAATATGTCAGTATATAGCAAATCAAACTATCTCTTTATCGACTTGTCTGTGTAAATTTCATTATAAATCATGATGAGCCAATTATCAAGGGTCGATTTTAAAATTCGTAAAAATTTCTTCCAAAAATTTGAAAACCCGCTTGCTAAAGGCATTTAATAAGCGGGTTTTGGTTAGTTTAATAACCTAATTTTATGCGATTTTTTTCTTATTTCTGATCGCGGATTGCGGCCTGTGATGCTATCAGCAAAAGCCGGAAACTTATCTCCAAAATTTATATGAATTTAAGTTTTATCTTCTATTAGCATTTCGGGAGCGGGAGTTCCAACTCGCATTGTAGGTTCCTTGTGCATTTTGCGAACGTTATTTGGCGAAGTTTTGCGATGTCTTTTATAAACTCTTCTGAAGGTTGCATCCGAACTAAAACCGCACATTTGGGCAATATCCTCGATTTTAATATTTGTTGTTTTCAAAAGCGTTTCAGCATAGTGGCAGCGGTTTTGATTGATATATTCAGTAAGAGTTCTTCCGGTTAGTTTTTTGAAAGTCGATGCGAGGTATGATTTATTATAGTAAAATTCTTTTGCAATAGAATCAAGGGTTATTTTTTCCGTATAGTTAGAATTTAGATATTCCAATATTTGATAAATTCTTGAATTTTCGGAAAAGTTTTCATCAAGCTTGAAATGCTCTTTAAATATAATGACAAGAAGCTCTAATAAAATGGCTCTTAAAATCGGTTCCCTTAAAGGTTCGATAGTATAGTAAGCTAAATAAAAATCTCTAAACTTATTCCAAAGTTTTTCGTTATGAACCAAATTTTCAAAACTTCCTTTTTGTCTTGCGAAACCGCTTGTTAAAAGAAAATCTCTAGAAATGGTTAAAGAAGAAAGCCTTCCTTCGGGCGGCATTAAGTGAGAATGGGTTTGTAAAGGGTTTATGATTACAATATCCTTTTCTTTTAAAAGATATTCCGTTCCATCAATAAGCAAATGGTGTTCGCCGCTGATTATGAAAATGATTTCAAGATCCATGCTCCAACAAGGAGGCATTGGCCAGTCTTTTTGAAAGGCGTGAAGGGTAAAAAAATCATAAAACGGTGCATGAGAAGTGTTGATTTGTTTGATTTTTGACGATTCCAAATTGTTTCACCGCCTCTCTAATTCTTCATGTTTATTATACCATACGGATTTTTCTGTTGCAACCAACGTAAAAATTACGGTATGGTAAAAACAAATTTAAGAACGCTAAAGCCGTTGAAGAATATTTTTGAGGATGATAAAATACAATTGCTAGATTCCATAAATCTAAAAATTAAAGAAAGAGGTAGAAAAAAATTGAACAAAAAATCATCTTTAGCAAGAAAAACACTTTCATTTTTCTTAACGCTAACGCTCATTGTATCAAGCTTCGGCGTTGCATTTTCTGCAAATGCAATTTCCCCAACAGGCTATGATACCATTAGTGCCGCAGGATTTTCTGAAGCTTTCTTGAAAAGCGATAAAAACCTGCTTTATGGCTATGCGTTAGAGAAAGACAAAACCCCAGCAACTATGTCCGCAGGAAAGATATCTATGATGATGGGAACGATTGATGCCAATGGTAATGAAACCTCATCAATTCCGAAATCTTATGACGGTACGTACGGAAATCTAACCGATGGTACTGTTGAAACAGGTCATAGTAACGTTCAGCTGAATAAAGAAAGCTTTTGGCAGAATGAGTCTGCCCCGAGGACTGATATTTATTTTGAAATGAACTTCAAATTAGATTCTAAGTATTCGGATTTAAAACTTCTTATCGCTGAAGCAACTGAGGCTAGGCTTTATGTAACGGATTATAGCATTTTTGCATCATCTTCAGCTGATGATCTTTATTCTTCGCCTGTTGTAACTCATAAAGCTAACACAAAACGCTATAACGTTATCCCTATTAAAAAATCCAACGTACAATATATATCTATAAGAGTTTATTCGGCTTGTGCTGCTTATGCATACGGAACTAAATATAGATACGTTAGATTTACAGAACTTGCTTTAACAGGTTCTTCGCCTTACAGCGTTGAAGAGAATAGTAACTTAACGGGAGTTGGCGGCTTAGATCAGGCTAAATTGCAATCGTCATCTAACTTGTTTTATAATATGGCTTTCCAAAACAACAAGACCGTCTCGAATCTTCCCGCAAATTCTTTCACTCTCGGAAAAGGCTCAATTTCCGCCGATGGAATTGAAACCTTTGCAGCTTACAACTGGTCGTCTTCATCAGCTCCAACAGAAATGAGCAAGTTAGTTAACGGTATTACTGATGCCGCCTCAGGAAATAACTGTAATCTTAATCTTGGCGCGGCAAATTATTTCTGGAAAAATTCCAACGATTCGTATGTTAAGAGAACCGATATGTTCCAGGATATAATTTTTAATCTTGGAAGCAAAAAAACCCTTTCCAAACTTCTTATTGCCGATGCAAAGGATTCCTCAGATAGATTCTTTATGAAGGATTATAGCGTTTTTATAAGCGACACAGCGGATGAATTGTTTATGAATTCGCCCGTTATTTCTCATGCAAATAACACAAAGCGTTTTAATTTGTTTGATTTTAAAGGCAAAGAAGCGCAATATATTGCAATCAGAGTTTATAGCGTTTGTACTACAGTCGGAGCACCTTCATCCGCATATATCAGAGCAACTGAGTTTGCGCTTTTCGAATCAGGCTCAATGGCTTCTGCTTCTGTTGAAGCTCCTGAGGTTAGCGGTTTAACTAAAGCAATGGTTAATAAGGCTGAATTCCAGATCGGCGAAACAGCTACATTCACAACAACTAATTATAACGAAGATCTCGTTTTCAAAGGTTGGAAGGATGAAACAGGCGAAATCGTTTCAACAAGCACAACCTATTCTGTTGCTATAACTGATGCTGGCAAAACAATAAAAATGGTTGCAGTTTATGAATTTGCATCCAAAAATTTATTAATCAAAGAAAGCTTCGAAGAAAATACTGATTTAACAGGTCTTTCGACTCTTACAGTTGGAACAGCTCAAGATTTCAATATAACTCCTCGCGAAGGTGCAGAGAGTAGCAAAATCTTGCAGTACAACGAAAGCTCAACAACTTGGGGATTTATTAGATTTAATAAAAATGGTAAAGATATCTTCAATAATTATGCTCTTGAAGAAAATTCAGCTTATAAGATCAGCTTCTGGTATTATGTTGAGAGCGCCGCAAGCGATACCAAACCTTTGTTTATATGCATGCCTCATGATTCATATAAATCTCATCCCGAAGAAGCAAACGATACAGCGTTTGTAGATGTTAACGGTAAACATAAAATCTATGGCGATCAAAAAGGCAAATGGATAAAATCAGAACAGTATTTCTATACTTATGATATTCCCACTTTGAGCAAGTTTATCGTTTATACAGCCGGCGATAACTGCACAACAGGTGTTGTTTATATCGATGATATTAAGCTCGAAAAAGCAGCTTGCATAGAAATTGATGCTAATGAAGACGATATAACAAGCGATATCGAGATTGTTAAAAACTATGTTGGCGGAACATATAACTATAAGTATGGCAAAAAAGAAATAGTTAGCTGCGGCTCTTATAATGTTGCTCCAACAACCGGTAAAATAATAACATCCGTAACTGTTAATGGAGTTGCTTTAGAACCCGAAGCAGATGGAAGCTTCAACGTTGAAATTTCTGAAGATTCAAAAGTTGTTGTTGATTCTGTTGCAGCGGAAGGTTGGGCAAGAATCTTCGTTGATAAAAAGGATGGAACAGGTAAGTTTGTACCAGTTAGCGAAACTTCAGCAAACTATGCCGCAAAAATTGGCGAAAGCTATTCATTTAAGTTTATAACAGGCGAAAATGCTAACCCTGTTGTAACTGTTGATGGAGAGGTTATAACTCCCGTTGATGGTATTTACACAATTCCTTCCATTTCCGAAGATACAACTATTAAAATTATATGTAAGGGCGATGAATATCGCGGAGTTGATGGCAAGGATGCAAAAGGAAACGACCTAACGAAATACGTTAAAGAGTTGTATGATATGCCTTTATGGGAAGGCGAAATCTTATATCATGAAACTGTAACTATTTATGAGGGCAGAGAAACTGCACGTCTTCTTTATCCGATTGATGAGATAGTTTCCGTTCGTACATTCGATCTTAAGAAAGATTATACTTGGGGCGTTGACTACGACGTAAACGAAAAAGGCGAGCTTGTTATTCTCGATGGCAACAGCTTCCCTTGTTATGATGGAGACGTTGATATTTCGAAACCGGAATTTGTAACAGATAGCGGATATTTGCAGGGCTTTGCAATAGACGTAACATTCAAGCATTCAACAACTTGGGAAGATGGTTATCAAAAGCAAACCGTTGAATCAGGTATTGAGCAGCTTCCTAAACTTTATAATAAGCTTCAAAACAGAGAAAACGTTGAACTCTTGTTCTATGGAGCAAGCTCAACAGTTGGCTGGAGCTCATCAGGTCTTGATGAATATGTTGTTTGGGATCAAGCTGATGGAACTATTTATTCTAAATGGAATACCATTATGATTGAGCCGTTCATTCCAACCTGGGCCCGCCAGACTCATGGTATTATGAAAACCATTTGGGGATATGATGAAGCTGATTGCGAAAATGATATAACGTTTGTTAATAAATCTTGCGGCGGAAAAACCGCTGCTCACGGCGCAAACGAAACAACGTTAACTTCTCAGTTCGCAGGAACTAACCCCGACGTTGTTGTTCTCGGTTTCTCAGGAAACGATGCTAAGGATCCTAACTTTATCTCTAATCTTAAATCTATTATAACTTGGGTTAGAGCAAACGTTAATCCTGATTGCGAATTTATAGTTTCGTCTTCGGCGTTGCCGATAACTTCCGGTTATAGAGAAAATTCTCTTGCAAGAATTCCTCAGATGGAGCAGATGTGCAAAGATTATGAGGGCCAAGGCGTTCTTTATGCTCCAACAATCGCATTCTCTCAGATTGCTTTTGAAACCCTCGTTGGATGCGATTATGTAGCGAACAACCATAACCATAATAACGACTTCGGTTCTCGCGCATTCACAAGCGTTATGTATGGACTTTTGTCTAAGCCCACTCCCGAATATGCAGTAACTTTCAAGGATTATAACGGCATAACTCTCAAAGAGGTTAAGGTTAAAGAAGGCGAGTCGGTAGCAGAAATCGCTAAAGAGATCGTTCCCGAAAAATATGGCTATATCTTCAGTGGTTGGGATTATGACGTTAATGCTCCGATTGTTGGCGAAACAATCTTCACTGCAATCTATAAGAGAGACGTTGAGGCAAAATACAAAGTTACAATCAACGATCAGGTTGTAAGTAACGTATCATTTGATACCAAGATAACCGTTAATGCCGCTAAGGATGTTCTTTGGGTAGTTAACGATCAGAAATTCCATGTTGGCGAAT
>JAZQTQ010000070.1:0-30770 GCA_045630885.1 Acutalibacteraceae bacterium | reverse complement strand
CTTCTTCTTTTTTAGAATCAGTTTCTTTTGTCTGCTCTCCACAGCCCGCAAGCAACAATAACAACAGAGCTATTAAAAAACAACATGCTCTTTTGTGTAATCCGTATAAATCACGCTTGATAATAAATTTGTCCATTTATATTCCTTTCCTTTCGTTAATATTCTTTTTCTGAAATGTTTAGTTATCTTTTTGTTGGATTTTTTATTCTTTTTCACGTTTTTATAATAGTGCATTCTCCAGCCTTTTTCCGACCTCACCTTAAATGGCTCCGTAGTTAAATCCGCATTTACTTTATCTCTCGAACCAATTGCAATGCCACCTATTTTATTTGCAAACGCTCGTACCATACTATGCGTTTTAGAGCCATTCTCTTGCCCGGCATCAGCACCGTGGCAAGAAAACATCAATAGATAGTCTATGCTTTTTATTTTTTTAAAGCCAGCAACTTGTGACGAATAAAGTCGAATGACCTTATCATCAGGTTTTTCTTGATAGTTCCCCCCAAGACGAATTCTTCCATCGTTTCCATGAGCGCAAATAAAAACCATATCAAATTTTATTTCATCCGTTCTCATTTCCTCCCAACACTCTTCAAACTCTGTAGTGGAAGCAACAAAATCTATACTTACATAACTATTTGGAAAGATGCTTTTAATTTGTTCCTCCACGCCTTCAGTAAGATCAAAAATAAAAGATTCTATTTTGTATTTTGTAGGCCGACCATATTCATCTTTTTCAATGATCTCCTGTTTTTCAAAGGAAGCAGAAAATATTTTCACATTAACCGGGCTATTCAAATAATCCTTCAAATCCGATGCTTTGTTTTTCTTTGCTTTAGCATATTTTCGGAGCCCGGCAACAGTTTTCCATGCTTTTCCGGAATAATCGACATACGCAATGGGATTACCCATACAATATAGGAATTGATTTATAGAAGTTTGGGTATCTCCACGTAGAACACGATAGATTTCATCAGCATTGATAAACCTTCCCCATTCGGGATTATAGTAGCGAGATTGGAGATAGTAGTAGCCCGTTTCTGTATCGTAATAATAGCCTCTATAACGGAAGGGGTTGAGATAGAAAACTTCGTTTGCAGGAACATAAGCTTCCATTGGATATCCCCAAGCGTCATAATAATATTCGCCGCAATTCACACCGTTCTCATCTATTATTCCAACAATATCGCCAAGGATGTTCTTTTGATATATGTATATTTCCGGAGTTGGATTTTCTTCGGTTTTATCGGTGTATATAAATCCTGCGGGGGAATTGGATTTATCATACCAAAATTCCATTGAGTAGCTATCAGTATATTGAGCTTTTAGCTGGTCATCCTGATATATGAAATTCGTTGCTTCGCCATTTACAAGTTTACTTGTTCTTAAGCCTTCGGAATTATACTTGTAGAAATATGCATTTGTTTCGTTATACATACCCGTGAGTCTTCTTCCCATATCCCATGTGTATGTATAGCCATTATAAGATGTTAGATTTCCTATCTCATCATAGAAAAGGGTTTGCCCTGTACCGTTGGGATACCAGATAGACTTTAATTCGTTTTCATTATATCCTACGCCACCATAGACATAGCTAACTACATTAGAATAATTTGTATCCCTCACTACCATATTTCCGCTACTGTTGATTTCATAGTTATATGTTACAAGATTTTCTCTGCCGGAAGCGAAAATATCGCCGTTGTTGTCATAAACATAAAACTCATTGAAGGATCCGCCATTATAAGCATAGTTTATGCCTGTTAACAAATTATCCGCATCATAGCTATACGTTTTGTTATAACCATAATTATCGCTTTGATATGAAACGAGGCCCTTATCATTATAAGTATATGCAGAAAGATAGTTTAAAATATTTTCTCCGCCATATACTTGACGACTCAGTTCCTCCCCACTTGTATCCTTTGTGGTTTTATTGTACCACATAACGCCATCAACGTCAATCGTAGCAATATCTGTCGTGCCTGTCTCAACTTGTTCGCCATCTTCGTTGGTAGTATATATCGGAGAGGAGGTGTATTCTGTTTCAATCGTTTTCGAATCGTAAGTTAAAGATGTTGAATCATTGCTCTTTGTATTCGAATAAAGCAATGTTTCCGTATCGTCAGCGTTTATGCTATAAACATTTTCAGTTGTAATTCTGTTTCCGCTTTCATCGGTTGAATAAGTATAGCGGGACACCCTATTTTGAGAATAATCATACAATGTTTTTATCTGTTTATCACTATCTATATCGAATTGAGCTTCAATAGATTCAACAACTTCACTGTTAGATTCTGCTAAGGTGATATATTCGTAGTGATAAAGCTTGTTATCGTCTGTTTTTGAAATTTCATAAACATCGGTTACATCGCCATCTGAGTCATATTCATAGAAAAGTTTATCTCCATTAGCAAATTCCTCCGAGGCAAGGTTGTAATCCTCATCGTACGTCATTGTCATATATGGTTCCCCATCTTGAGTCACATTGGTTATATCTCCATTTTCATTATAAGACACAAGATACACATCAAAGATGGTTTGGGTTAATACTTGATATTCATCATAAACGTTTTGATAAGTCAATCCGCCTACGACAACCTCTTTTATTGCGCTACCTTCATTATTATAGCCATAAAAGATAGTATCTTCCTCGGGAGCACTATCATATATAACATCCCCCGAAGCGTTCACAACTGTTTTTCCGGCTAGCTCAATAGAATCTTCATTGAGAATCCATTCGTCGTTTTCATCCTTGCTGTATGTTGCATAATATGTGGCACAAGAGTGTTTTGCGTTTTCTCCAGTATTGGCAGTTATCGAAGAAGCAAGCTCGGTGTCAATACTATAATCATACCATGTTGAATTCTCGGAGATTTCAGTTTCTTCTTCGAAATAACATATATCTGAAACAACCTTATTATCCGAATTATATGCAAAATCGTGCCATACATTATCCGTAAAGATTTCTGTTTCAGGTGCGGTTACAGTAGAACTCGTGTTTTCTGCGTTTGCGGGGTCGTAGCCTTCGTTGAATGTATTAGCTATTGAATAACCGATTTTTTCAACTCGAGAATACCTCTTAGAACCTTGTTCTCCTATATTCACATAAGCCTTGCCATAGGTTAAATCAAAGGATTTGATTTTGTTATCAATATAAGAATATGCCGTATCGTTATATAGTTGCGCTTTTTCAACCGCTTCTGTATCGGTTGAATCAACTGCCGCATAAGAATATTCCGTTTCGTATTCTGCATTTGTGTAAACCCTGCTTATTAGAAGCGACTTAAAGCCGGTTATACTTGACGTGAGTTGACTTGTTTCAGAATCCTTCAAAATAGCATTAGATACTTCTGAATAAGTAAACGCTACCGTTGTGCGAGAGTCTGTAGATGATGTAACGGTTATGGTTTCTTCATCAGCCGTATAGCTGCTTTCGCTTTCTTCATTTACGATAATATTCGCAAGCCTGTTATTTTGAATGGTTAGAATAGCAGGATGATCTGTCTCAGTTCCTCTTGCGATAGATACAACAACATTCGTTCCGGCATTTACTTCAGTTTTTATGAAGCTAACAGTATAAACATCATAACTATAAGAACTGATAAGTTTATTTTCATCATAGGTTGCGGCACAAATGAGAGTGTCGGTTTTATCGGTTTGCTTTATGAATCTTCCGTCTTCATTAAAATAATATTTGTTTCCAAAGCGGTCTTCTGCTATAAAACCATCAACATAAGATGTGTTGAGTTCCTCGTCATTAACTGTGTTTGGGACGATTGTTAAACTATAGGGATAATTATATAGCGCGTATTCGGTTGTTTCGGAATTCGTTCTATAGATTCTATAAGCAGTTCCATCCCCTAAATGCAGATACGAGAAATTTTCGTTTATATATTCAATTTGCGGAAGATTTAGCCCCCAACCAATTCCAAAACCATAAACTGAATTAAGAAAGTTCACTCCACCCGCAAGAGCTGTAAAATTTTCCGAACCATCTATAATTTGAGCATTATATGGTTTATCTCCTAAGTCGGTCATATTGTGATGAAAGAAAAGTTCAATAGGCAAATCTTCTTCGCTTAAGTCATTTTCAAAGCCATAGGTATAACTTACTCTTCCGAATTCATCATATTCTATTATCTCTGCTTCATTAAGTTCAAAAGAATAATCTTCATATTTATTGAACATTTCTTGCGAATATGTAGCTACTGTTAAAATCTCCCCTATTAGCGGAGCTGGATTGGTTGTTTCATTAGTATCTGCTACTACCCAAAAGCATTGAGTGAAAATCACCAAACTTAAAAGGATAGATGTTATTTTTAGACGTAAATCATTTTTTCTATTCAACATATTTCTCTACCCCTTTCACTTTTCCGAATATACCTTAACATTAAGGGTATAAAGTCCGACTGTTTGTGAAGTTGCTTTTATATAACAGGTTTCAACATCTGTTTTAACCTTTAGATATTTTCCTGCTTCTGAAAGCGTTCCAAGCTCTTCTCCTTCCTCATTCAAAACGCTGACAGTTAAATTTTGCGGAACGAGAATTTCAACCATTATCATATTTTCTGTGTTGATCTTATAATAATCAACGTCGCCGGGTTTATAAATGCGATTATGTAATAAACTACTATTGTACATAGTGCCGTAATCTGAATCTGAATGTAAATTCAGTGTTACTGTTTCTGCCCCTTCTATTGTGTTGTTGGTTGGCTCAGAAATATCATCATACTCTGTTTCATGGTTGATGGTGGTAGAGTTATTGCTTTCGTCTGCTTCATCAACTACGTTGTCTGCATCTGCAGTTATTACTATAGAATATGTATCAGCCGTTTCGGGCACCCATACTGTCTGCAAATTAACGGTTTCGTTTGTGCCTAATGCAGGTATAGTTAAGTTCTTAGAAAATACTACTTGTTCATTAGAGTCATTAATGGTTATATTAAGACTACAAGTAGATGATGGGGAATTTCCGTTTGTTATAGTAGCATATATTGATGAATTTTGCGCCACAAATTGATTAGTAACAGCACAAATTCCAACGCTCAAATCAGGCTTGTTTAAAACTGTTATACTGCAAGTTGCGACGGCATAGGAATAGTTTTTCGATTGAGCTGTGATGGTGGTTGTTCCTGTAGCAAATGCTGTTACAAGCCCGCCCGAAGAAACAGTTGCAACAGATGGATTGCTACTGTTCCAAATGAGCCCTTGCGGTGCGGTTGAAGGTGTAACAGCTCCTGATAACTGTACCGTTTCTCCGATTTTCAGCGTTTTTGATACGGGCGTGATAGTAACGCTTTGCGGAATATCTGCAGCAGGCACTAATTCCCATTCTTGATATTGTTTCTTATCATAAGCGCCTCTTTCAACGTTGCTACCTTCGGTAGTGTTGGCAGATGCCAACTCAATGCATTGAGCGGGATAGTTTTTGGACATAATTCTATATCCATATTTGCTTTTTATGATTCTAAATAATTGGTTGACCCCGCCCTCAACCGTTCCCGCGGTTCTGACGTTATTTCCATCTGCGTATATGCTTCTGTCGGGGTTATTCCCCTCATGGATATAATAATAGCCATCTGCATAATATTCGAGAGTCCATCTCTGCCTTGCAGTTCCTGCTAATGTTTTTTGACAAGCATTATACGTATGAATATCATCGCTTGCTCTGGTCAGATACTTCGATGAATACATATTTTTCAGATAATACGTTCCGTTTGCAAGAGTCTGTTCCGCAGGGTAATAACGGAAAATTAGCGTTGGTCTGTTTGAAGAAGCGTCTTGCGAGCCAAAGGTGCAATATCTTGCTGTTGTTTCGCTCGATGACTTCAGCATAAAACCATACGACTGATAATGCTTATACTGACACCATTTTTTGGCAGTATTTTTTATATTCAAATAGTATCTATGAGTATATGTGTTGTTTTCACCGATGGATTTTGAAACAGTTTGAGTATCAATATATGAAGAACTATAATTTGATGCGTCCCCCATACCCGAAGAATTCCAAGTTACAGTCGATTCATCCCAAGAATTAAGATATTCGTATGCATGAAGTGTAAGCGATGCAGTAGATGGTGCAATATCTTTAAGAGAGAACTTTGCCGAATATATCTGCGAAGGGTCAATATTAGATAAATCCAACTGCGAAAAGCCTATAAGCATACGCATAATAGAACCGCTTGTGTATTGACCAATATATATAGAGGTTGCAGAACCATAATTCTTATTTTTTGCCCCATTATTAACCATCGCATCCTTAACTCCGTATGCGGGAGTGTCGATATAATCAGGGTCAATAGTTACAGGATAAACTGTTTCCTCGTTATTTAAAAAAGCCTCATCGACAACCGCTGTTACTCTCCATTTTCCTTCTTCGGTTTTCTCATAGGTATAATAACAGTTTTCGGCAATTTTTCCTTCGGCATCAAAAACATAAATAGGGGTTATATAGCCTGTGTGCGTTTCTGAAGCCGCATCATATACATAAAGCCCTCCATCTTCAAACTCCTGAAGCGTTTTTTCGCCAAAATCAAATACGAATGTAAATTCGTTTTCTCCGATATTTTGGTCTAAAATAACATCCTGCTTAACTCCGTTGACGATTGGAGTATATCTCAAGGTTGTGTGTTCGCCAAACGCTCCCTCGTAATCTATATATTCGCCTTGATTTTCTGCGATTACCTCGGTTTCAGGAACGATTTCACTTGTTAAAGATAGAAATAACGAGCCTCTTGGCGCTTTTATTGCTGATAAGCTCCTTGTTGCGGGCATTTCCGGCTCGACTTTTATATCTGTTTCGCCCTCTATTAAAATGCCTTTTTCTATGTTTTCAGGAAAATTTAATTTAACAGAATTTGTCGCGTTTTCGTAATCATATTCAGAAAACAAATCCGTTTCTTCGACGGATAACTTTATATCATTGGTTTCTCCGTCTTCTGTGTATTTAACAGGCACATTATAATAATACATTGTCCTTGTGTTATCCTCATTTTGGAAGATAACCGTATGATCGTTCGGTTCTTGGTCATAGAGTCTCGCTTTATGCCCCTCTTTAACTGCCTCATCATAGTCAATTCCAAGAGGAACTTCTTCACGCAAAAGAATTTTGGTTTTAAGCTCTTCTAAGCTTAATTCATCAGGTTTGTCTGCTATCGGTTTCGAGCTGAACATAATTGCTCCAAACATTGTGGATAGCAAAATGGTAGCTGAAAGCAAAATTGATGCTATCCTGTTTTGATTCTTTTTCATTACAATTCCTCCTAAAGATTATTCGTAAACTTAATTTACATTTTAATTATACTCCAATATTTTTCCTTTTTCAAGGGGAATTGTCGGTTTTTTTGTAATTTGGGTGTAGAAAATCGTAGTGGAATTTTGTGCAATTTCACTAAACAAAAAATCAAATGCGCTATATAACGATGCTAAGACATCGGGCAATAAAGCCTTGTTTTTTGAAAATTTAAAGGAGAGGATTTCGGCGCGATGCTCCGATTTCCTCTCCCCTATTTTATTGGGTTATTTTATTATATTCGGCTTTAATGGATTTCCCTAAAGCTTGCAGTTTTTCGGAATCCACCTTTAATATAGCTCTATCATAGGTTAAAAGTCCGTTAGTTTCGTCCTCAACGTCGCTGACTTGCGTTAGAATCGAGGCGCAAAGTCCGTTCCCGAGATTCGGGATTATCTCCCCCTCATATAGCTTTATGAGGGCAGCTTCGAAATCCTCGGCATTTTCGAAGAATTTATAACCATAGGTTTTATCGAGATTAAATGAATGACCCTCCACCTTCTGCGAATAACCGCCGAACTCAGATAAAACTATCGGTTTTTCGGATTTCTTTAATTTAACGGGTTTGAAATAAATATGCTCGCTTTCAACGTCGGAAAGTTTTTCCTTAAACCAGCCTGAGGTTGCATCGTAAATGCGGGTCTTATCAAGTTTTTTTAGCCTCTGATAGGCTTCATCGCCCGAAAACTGTCCCCAACCCTCGTTGAAAATCGTATAGTAAACTACCGACGGGTGGTTATAAAGCGAATTGATTATGCCCTCGCTGGTTTTATAAAATAATTCTTTTTGACGCTCCGAAGCCTTATGCTTTATGCCTTTTTTTAACCCGACAGTCGGCAAAGCCGTATCTACAAAAAAACTGTATTTCCCATTATTTATCATATCCTGAAAAACAATCATTCCGAGCTTATCGCAATAATAATAGAAAATTTGAGGCTCAAGTTTAATATGTTTTCTTAAGGTGTTGAAGCCACATTCCTTCATTTTTATTATATCATTTTTGAAGCCCTCAGCCGTTGCAGGAAGAAATATTCCGTCCGGAAAATAGCCTTGGTCCAAAAGTCCATGAAAAAAATAAGGTTCTCCGTTTAGCAGAAGACTGTTCCCTTTGATTTCAATGGTTCTTAAAGCGAAATAGGATTCAATCTTATCCTCCCCCGAAAACAAAGAAAATTCATAAAGATTAGGATTTTCAGGGCTCCAAAGTTTAGGATTCTCTATATCTAATCGATATTCGTTTCCTTTAAAAATATGCTCCTTTTCTTCGCCCGAAATTTTCAAGCGTTTCTCTGATTCTCCGCCGAAAACTTTTATATTAACGCCCTTCAAATCAGGAGTTATTTCTATTTTTTCAATGTTGTTTTCGGGAACGGATTCGAGCCAAACCGTTCCCCAGATTCCGCCGACGGGAGTATACCACATTCCGCCGCGTTTTCCGGTTTGTTTACCATAAGGGAACGCCTTATCCAACCCATCGAAAACCTGAAGCTTTATCTCGTTTTCGCCTGAAATCAAATGCTCCGTTATATCGAATGAAACTGGCAAATAAGGTTGTTCTTTCATTCCCAAATCTTTGCCGTTTATGAAAAGTCGGCAAGCCTGATCAACTGCGCCAAAATGAAGGATAACCCTATCCTTTTTAAAGCCTTCCGGCAATATAAATTTTCTGCTATAATTTAAAATTTCGCCTTTTTTCGTTTCTCTTTTTACTCCCGAAAGTCTTGATTCGGGCGGAAAAGGAACCAATATTTTGCCGCCAAATAATTCTTTATCCTTATTATTTGTTATTACAAACTTCCATTCACCATTCAGATTGAAATACGAATCTCTTTTGAAAATTGGTCTTGGATATTCCAAATAGGGGATTTCTCCTGTTTTGAGGTCTTCCTCAAAAGGAGTTTTTAACTCAATGGTTCTTGGTTTCTGTTTTTTTAGTTTTAAACAGAAATATATCAAAACGGGCAACGCTGTAATTAAAGCTGCTAAAAATATATTTTCGTTTGGAACAAAAGATTCGGTTCCGTCGGAATTAATAATTATTTCGGCATTTTTCAAAACAGTTTTGCCTATAAACGGGCCAATAACACCGGGAATCAATACCTGCGAAAAAATTCTGACTCCCTGAAGCATTCCTGCCTTTCCAACCGCCGTATTATCTCTTATTCTTGCGCCAAAAACCGCCATTCCCGCGAGATATCCGCTCATCATCAAAAGCGAACCTACGAAAACGAGGGCTGTTGATTGAAAGACATAAAGCAAACAAAAGCCAAGGCATAAAAAGAATAATGCAAAAAGACCTGAAAACGCATAGCCTTTTTTATCGTAAATCCTGCCCCAAAAAGCCGTTACGACGGACGCTATGATTATTGCGGGCGCCATAATTAAAACGTAATCCGCCATTTTTAAAGACACCTCATAATAGATTATGAGATATGGCATAAAAATTTGAATGGAAATATTGAAAATAATGAAAATCGCAAGGCTTACGTAAAGCTGAGGATTGCTCTTTATCGTTTTGGGTCTGAAGCCATAAATTATTGTTTTAAAATAATTATCTTTTTGAGGAGATATCGAGGGTTCTTTTATAAGGAAAATGCCCAAAACTCCGATAAGAACAACCAACACGCCGATTATGGCAAAAATATAAGTCCAGCTTGTTGGCTCATCGAGATTGAAAAACATAAATCCGCCGAAAACAACGAGAATTGCAACCAACGGCATCATTGAATTTATACCCTCTGCGGAGCCTCGGTTTGTTGAATCGGTTGAATCGGTTAGCCAGGCATTAAAGGCGGCATCGTTTGCGGTTGAACCAAAAAAGGTCATTATGCAATCGAGCGCAATGGTTAAAGTGATGCCCAAAGCCATTCCGTTTCCAACGGGGCTTATATTATCGAGCAATTCGGGACGCAAAAAACAAAAGCAAAAAATTGAAATACCCCAAAGAATATAACCAACTGATATGAATGTTTTTCGTTTTCCAAGTTTATCGGAAAGTGCGCCCATAAAAACAGTTGTAAGGGTTGCAGAAACGGCAGAAGCAGATACCATTAATGCGATATCGGCGGCCGAAGCTTTAAATATTTTGAAAATAAATACGTTGAAATACATATTTTCAACGACCCATGCAACCTGACCCATAAGACTAAAAATGGTTAGCGCTGTCCAAAATTTAGGGGTTAGTTTAGTCTTCATAAGAACACCTCAAAAATTTAACTTATTTTAAGTTTAAAACTGTAAAGTTCTCCCTTTTGGGATCGCTCCAAAATCTCCATATTGGGGAATGAGAATTCAAGTTCGATTTGTTTTGGAACAGAAGCATTATAATAATATACGTCGTCTTCCCTTTCCCACTCTATCTCGATTTTACCAAACTGACATTCGTAATAGCCTTTTGCACTATTAATTTTTCCGCTAAAATCAAAATAGGGTTTTAGCATAAGCTTTTTAAATCCTGTTTTCTCTAAATCGGGACGAATACCAAGACAATATTCATACATCCACTCAGTGCAAGAGCCCAAAGAATAATGATTGAAGGAATTCATTCCGTCTTTATTGATTCCAGTTTCCTTTGTATAGCTATCCCAACGTTCCCAAATAGTTGTTGCTCCATTCATTACAGAATAGCCCCAACCGGGGAAATCACGATTTGTTAATATAGTATACGCTTCATCACGAAGCCCTAAATCGCACAAAACCGGAAGCAGATGCTTAACAGCCAAGAAGCCTGTTGTTAAATGGCAATTTTCCCTTTCGATAGTTCTCTTTATATTCTTTCTTGCCGCTTTAGCATCAATAATTCCGAAAACATAGGAAAGGATATAGGCGGCTTGGGTATCGTTTGCTATAACGCCGTCTTCTTTTATATATTTCTTTCTTATATCTTTTTTTAATCTCTCATAAATTGAGCGATAATGTTCTTCCTCGAAATCGCCTAAAATTCGGCACATTTCAGCGGTTAAATACGCTCCATAGGCAAAATAAAGATTGGTTACAAGTCCTAAATCTGTCGGCTCGCCTACGCTCAGCCAATCTCCATATTGATAATCTCCGCTTCTGAGTCCATCAACCGTATCGGTTTCATAATAATCTATCAAGCGTTTAGCCGCTGTGATATTATCTGCTAAAACCTTTATATCTCCATACATTTTATAATGATTCATCGGGATAGTCATAATGGATTCGCTCCAGCCTGCCGGAGATTCCCAACCTGTATATCCATAGGTTCCGCAAGGAGGAACGGGCGCTACTGCGGGGACACCGCCATTTCCAAACTGCGCATCACGAATATCTGCGAGATGCTTTTCATAAAACACCTTGCAATCCATATTATACATAGCGCTTTGAGAGAAAATCTGCGAATCGCCCGTCCAGCCCAAGCGTTCATCTCTTTGAGGACAATCTGTTGGAACGTCGAGAAAATTATCTCTTTGACCCCAAAGCGCATTGAGATAAACACGGGTTACAACCTCGTCTGAACAAGAAAAATCTCCCGTTGGCTTTAAATCAGTATACATACATTCGCCCTTTATATTGCTTATCTCGGCTTCGCCCTCTATCTTTATATCCATATATCTAAAACCATGGAATGTAAATAGCGGACGGAAATGCTCAACGCCTTCTCCCGATAATATGTAGGTATCTATACATTCGGCTCCCCTTAAATTCTCGCGATAAAGCTTGCCGTCTTCCAACATTTCTCCAAAACGGAAGGTGATTTTGGTTCCTCTGGTTCCCTTTATATCACAAGAAACAACGCCCGACATATTCTGATGAAAGTCATAAAGCTGTCTTCCGTCAACCTCATATAAAAACTCGCTTTCAAGAATATGCTTAACAACTATTCTCGGATTGATAACCTTTTGAAGCGCAACGTTTCGGGAAAATCTCCAAATAGGTTCTTCGGGCTCGCTCCAATCGGAGTCATCATAGTCAGGGTCGGAAAAATTGCCCAATGACAAGCGATGGTCAATATATTCACCCATATAAATATCACTTCTGAGAATCTCGCCAGAAGCAGCCTTCCAATCGAGGTCGCTCCTTATTTCCTCAACCTCGCCGGAAAGATATTCTATTCTGACGGTTGCCGTAAACTCAACTCTATCAATATAACCGCATCTTTTGAAAGCATAGTTTGAACCGAGATGACCTACCGCCCAACCATCGGAAAGAATAATTCCGATAGCGTTCTTTTCCTTGATTTTATCGGTTACGTCATAAACCACCATCGGCAGCCTTTTTCTATAATCAACCCAACCCGGCGACAAAAAGTCGTTCGAAACCTCTTCGCCATTAATATAGGCTTTAAAAACGCCAAGCGCAGAAATTATAAGTTCGGCATTTTTTATGCCACTTTTAGCCTCGAAAACCTTTCTGAAATATGGAGCGGGGTTTCCATATTTCTCATCGGCAGATTTATATTCACCGGTTTTATAAGTTAACCATTTACTATAAAGAAGCATCTATATCAACTCCAAAAAAATCTCCATATATATATTTTAAAGGCTTGCAACAAATATTGCAAGCCTTTAAAGAAAAATTTCAAAATTTTCGTTAGAAAAGTCCGGAAATTACACCGTTTTCATCAACGTCAATTCTTTCCGCAGCAGGTATTTTTGGAAGACCGGGCATAGTTAATATATCGCCCGTCAATACAACGATGAAGCCGGCACCGGCGCTGATTTTAACATTCTTTATTGTAACTGTGAAATCCTCAGGTGCTCCAAGTTTAGTTGGGTCATCAGAGAAACTATACTGAGTTTTTGCGATACAAACGGGACATTTTGCAAATCCAAGTTCTGTTAATTGGGCAATCTGTTTTTTCGCATTTGGAGTTAAAACAATGCCGTTTCCTCCATATACCTTCTTAACAACCGCTTCGATTTTTTCCTCGATGGTTGTATCGAGTTCATAAGAGAAGGTGAAATCTCCCTTTTCTTCATCGCAAAGACGAACAACCTCACGAGCGAGCGCTTCTCCGCCCTTTCCGCCTTCTGCCCAAACTGTTGAAAGAACGGTGTTTACGCCTAATTCTTTACATTTATCGATAATGAAATCAATTTCGTTATCAGTATCGGTTGGGAAGCGGTTAACCGCAACAACACAAGGAAGTTTATAAACGTTTTTGATATTTGAAACGTGGCGAAGAAGGTTAGGAATTCCCTTTTCAAGAGCCGGAATATCCTCTGAATTAAGTTCGGTTTTTGCTCTGCCACCATGCATTTTGAGGGCTCTTACTGTTGCAACAACAACGACAGCATCAGGTGTAAGCCCTGCCATACGGCATTTAATATCGAGGAATTTTTCTGCTCCAAGGTCTGCTCCGAAGCCTGCCTCGGTTATAGTGTAGTCGCCCATTTTAAGCGCTAACTTTGTTGCGGTTACAGAGTTACAACCGTGAGCAATATTAGCAAATGGTCCGCCATGAACAAAAGCAGGTGTGCCTTCGAGAGTTTGAACGAGATTTGGCTTTAAAGCATCTTTAAGAAGCGCCGCCATAGCTCCTGCGGCTTTTAATTCGCCACAGGTAACAGGCTTATCATCATAAGTATATCCAACTATGATTCTGGAAAGTCTTTCTTTAAGGTCGGTAATCGAGCTTGAAAGACAAAGAATTGCCATAATTTCAGAAGCAACGGTTATATCAAAGCCGTCCTCTCTCGGAACGCCGTTTGCCTTTCCGCCCATTCCGTCAACAACAAATCTCAACTGGCGGTCGTTCATATCAACGCAACGCTTCCACGTTATCTTTCTAACATCAATACCGAGTTGGTTTCCTTGCTGAATATGGTTATCAAGCATAGCGGCAAGAAGGTTATTTGCCGCTCCGATTGCATGGAAGTCGCCCGTGAAATGAAGGTTGATATCCTCCATTGGAACAACCTGAGCATAACCACCGCCTGCGGCTCCACCCTTAACACCAAAAACAGGGCCAAGGGAAGGTTCTCTCAATGCAACGGTTACGTCCTTGCCAATTCTGCGAAGTCCGTCTGCAAGACCGATTGTTGTTGTCGTTTTTCCTTCGCCTGCGGGGGTTGGAGTAATTGCTGTTACAAGAATGAGTTTTCCGTTTTCTCTATCGGTTTCATCGAGAAGCTTAAGGTCGATTTTTGCCTTATATCTTCCGTATTGCTCGATATATTTTTCGTCAACGTGAGCAGTTTTAGCAATTTCGCTAATATGCTTCATTTCACATTCTTGAGCTATTTCTATATCAGATTTATAAGCCATTATTTATCCCTCGTTTATTCAAAATATTTCTTAGCCGACAAGAAGAGCTTCATATCATATTCGCCGGGAACGTTCTTGTAAAGACCTGCCCCGATTCTTTCTGAATGACCCATCTTACCGATAACTCTGCCATCAGGAGAGGTTATACCTTCGATTGCACACATAGAATCATTGGGATTGAAATGAACGTTACTCGTTGCATTGCCTGAAAGGTCAACGTATTGCGTTGCAATCTGTCCGTTTTCTGCGAGTTTTTTGATGAGAGCCTCATCAGCAATAAACTTACCTTCACCGTGAGAAATCGGCACACTGTAAATCTCGCCAACCTGAGCAAGTTTTAGCCAGGGAGATTTATTTGATGCAACCCTTGTTCTAACGATTTTGGACTGATGTCGAGCAATCGTGTTGAACGTCAAAGTCGGGCACGTATCATCTGTATCAATGATTTTTCCAAAGGGCACAAGACCAAGTTTGATAAGAGCCTGGAAACCGTTACAAATACCGCACATAAGTCCGTCACGATTATCTAAAAGCTCTGTTACGCCCTCTTTGATTGCGGCATTTCTGAAGAAAGCAGTTATAAACTTTCCGCTTCCGTCGGGCTCATCACCGCCTGAGAAACCTCCCGGAATGAAGATTATCTGAGATTCTTTGATTTTGCCTGCAAAATTCTCAACGCTTCTCTTTATGCCGTCGGCAGTGAGGTTATTAATAACGAATATTTCGGGTTCAAGACCTGCGTCTGCAACCGCTTTTGCCGAATCAAACTCACAGTTTGTTCCCGGGAAAGCAGGAATAAGAACCTTCGGCTTTGCAACCTTGATTGCAGGAGCTACGTTGCTTCCCTCTTTATATTCGAAATTGCAAACGGTTGATTTTGAATCCTTAATATTGCAAGAATAAACGCTTTCGAGTTTATTTTCATAAATTCCGAGAAGTTCATTAAGGTCAATTTTTTCTTCGCCCTTTGAAATCTCGAAGGTTTCGATTACTTCACCAATTAATTTTGCGCCTTCAATATCTTCGGTTGCTTCAAGAACGAAAGAAGCATAGCTATAACCGAACAATTCATCATTTGAAAGCTCATCGCTATATTTAAAGCCAAGCTTGTTTCCGAAGGTCATCTTCATAACTGCTTCTGCAATACCGCCGATAGTTGGAGTATACGTTGAAACAACCTTTCCGCTTCTTTGAAGCTCAGTTACCTTATTAAAGGTTGCCAAAACAGAATCAGTTTTTGGAAGATGAGTTTCCGAATCAATTTCGGGAGAAAGCAAATATACCTTATTACCCGCCTTTTTGAATTCAGGAGAAATAACCTCATCAACCTTACCCATAGTTACTGCAAAAGAAACGAGGGTTGGCGGAACGTCGAGTTTTTCAAAGCTTCCGCCCATAGAATCCTTACCACCGATTGATCCGATTCCATATTCTTTTTGAGCCTTGAACGCACCGAGAAGCGCAGCCAAAGGCTTGCCCCAACGCTTTGCGTCTTTTCCGGGACGTTCAAAATATTCCTGGAAGGTTAAATAAACGTCTTCAAAGGAAGCGCCCGAAGCGATGAGTTTGGATACAGATTCAACAACAGCCAAATATGCGCCGTGATATGGGCTCTTTTCGGTTATAAAGGGGTTATAGCCCCAAGACATAAAGGAACAATCATTTGTATGCTTCTTCTCAACAGAAACCTTTTGAACCATAGCCTGAATTGGGGTTAACTGATATTTTCCACCAAAGGGCATAAGAACAGTACCGGCGCCAATGGTTGAATCGAAGCGTTCCGAAAGTCCACGTTTTGAACATACGTTAAGGTCGTCTGCGAGTTTTTTATAATTTTCCGAGAATCCACCTTCAACGGTCTTTTTAAAGCACTCCGGCTTGTTGGGAGCAATAGAAATATGCTTATCCGCACCATTTGAATTAAGGAATTCACGGCTAATATCAACAATCTTTTTGCCGTTCCAATTCATAACGAGTCTTGGGCTTTCCGTTACAACTGCAACGGGGCGGGCCTGAAGATTTTCCTTTTCAGCCAACGCTAAAAATCCTTCGATATTTTCCTTCTCGATAACTACAGCCATTCTCTCTTGAGATTCGCTGATTGCAAGCTCTGTTCCGTCGAGTCCGTCGTATTTCTTAGGAACTGCATTAAGGTCAATTTCAAGGCCATCTGCCAACTCGCCGATAGCAACCGAAACACCGCCTGCGCCAAAGTCGTTACAACGCTTAATCATTCTGCAAGCTTCACGATTTCTGAAAAGTCTTTGAAGCTTTCTTTCTTCGGGAGCGTTACCCTTTTGAACCTCTGCTCCGCAATCTTCAAGAGATTTCAAAGTGTGAGATTTAGAAGAACCTGTTGCGCCGCCGCAACCATCTCGACCGGTGCTTCCGCCAAGCAAAATAACTATGTCGCCGGGGTCGGGACGCTCTCTGCGAACGTTCTCTGCGGGAGCCGCCGCAATAACTGCGCCGATTTCCATTCTCTTTGCGGCATAGCCATCGTGATAAATTTCATCAACGATACCTGTTGCCAAACCAATCTGGTTTCCATAAGAAGAATAACCCGCTGCCGCAGTTGTTACAATCTTTCTTTGAGGAAGTTTTCCTTCCATAGTTTCGTTTACGGGCTTCAAGGGATCTGCTGCGCCCGTTACACGCATTGCGCCATAAACATAAGATCTTCCGGAAAGGGGATCACGAATTGCGCCGCCAATACAGGTTGCCGCACCACCGAAGGGTTCAATTTCGGTTGGGTGGTTATGTGTTTCGTTTTTGAAAAGCAAGAGCCAAGGCTCGCGAACTCCGTCTACCTCGATTTCGATTTTAACGGTACAAGCATTGATTTCTTCCGATTCATCAAGCTTTTCAAGTTTGCCTTCCTTCTTCAAATGACGAACGGCAAGGGTTGCAATATCCATAAGGCAAATAGGCTTAGTTCTGCCCAATGCTTTACGGGTTTCAATATAATCGTTATACGCCTCTTTTAAAAGTTCATCTTCAAATTCAACGTCGTCGATAACCGTTAAGAAGGTTGTATGACGGCAATGGTCCGACCAATATGTATCAATCATTCTGATTTCGGTTATTGTTGGGTCGCGGTCTTCGGATTTGAAATAATCCTGACAGAACTGAATATCATCAGCGTCCATAGCAAGGCCATAATCCGAAACGAACTTTTCAAGGCCTGCTCTATCGAGCTTTATAAAGCCCTCCAAGGTTTCAACCTCTGTTGGAATAGCATAATCAACCTTCAAAGTTTCGGGTTTTTCCAAGGTTGCTTCTCTTGCTTCAACGGGGTTGATAACATATTTTTTAATTTCTTTAATTTCACTTTCCGAAAGTTCGCCATAAAGGGCATAAATCTTTGCGGTTTTAATAGTTGGACGATCGCCCTGCGAGATTATACCAATACATTGTGCTGCCGAATCTGCTCTTTGGTCGAACTGTCCGGGAAGATATTCAACTGCAAAAACGGTTGCATCTGAAAGGTCTAATTCTTCCGAAACGATATCGAGCTGAGGCTCGGAAAAAACTGTTCCTTTAGCGTAATCAAAAAGCTCTGCGGTTATGTTTTCCGCATCATAGCGGTTGATAACTCTAACGTCCTTTAAATTGCTGATTCCGAGGAGCGCTGTTGCATCTGAATAAAGAGCCTTAGCCTCATGCGCTTCGCTTTTTTTCTTTTCAACGTAAACTCTATATACCATTTATTTAATTCTCCTTAACTGCTTTCATTGCTCTGGCGCCGATGTCTTTGCGATAATAAGCGTTTTTAAAGCTTATTTTTTCAACCATTTTATAAGCATCGGCTATAGCGGAGCTTAAATCACTTCCGATAGCGGTTGCGCCAAGAACTCTTCCGCCGTTTGTTAAAAGCTTATCTCCCTCAAGCTTTGCTCCTGCAACGAAAACGTTATTCCATATACCTTCGGGAATAACCATTTCGAAGCCCTTTTCATAAGATTGTGGATAGCCCTTTGATGCCATAATAACGCAACAAGCGTGGTCGTTTTTGAACTTCACCTCAACGTCCTTTAAGGTTTCAGAAGCCACTGCCTTCATTATTTCAAATAAATCAGTATCGAGAAGCGGCAAAACAACCTGAGTTTCGGGGTCGCCAAAGCGACAGTTATATTCGATAACCTTTGGGCCTTTTGGAGTTAGCATAAGTCCGAAATAAAGACAGCCTTTAAAGGGTCTTCCTTCGGAATTCATAGCGTTAATGGTTGGAATAAAGATTTTCTCCATACATTCCTTTGCTACATCCTCTGTATAATAAGGATTAGGAGCAACCGTTCCCATACCGCCCGTATTAAGACCTGTATCGTTATCCCCTGCTCTTTTATGGTCCATAGAAGAAATCATCGGAACGAGGGTTTTGGAATCTGTGAAGCTCAAAACCGAAACCTCAGGACCTGTTAAAAACTCCTCAATAACGATATTATCTCCGCTTTTTCCAAAGACCTTATCCTCCATCATAGATTTAACGGCCGCCTTTGCGTCCTCTCTTGTTTCAGCGATGATAACGCCCTTGCCAAGCGCCAAGCCATCCGCCTTAATAACGGTTGGGATAGGCGCAGTTTCGAGATATTCCAATGCTTTTTGCATATCGTTAAAAACCTCATACTGAGCCGTTGGAATATTATATTTTTTCATCAAATTTTTAGAAAAGACCTTACTACCCTCGATAATTGCGGCATTAGCTTTGGGGCCAAAGCAAGGAATACCCTTTTCTTCAAGCGCATCAACTGCGCCAAGAACCAACGGGTCATCAGGAGCAACAACAGCAAAATCTATTCCGTTTTCTACTGCAAATTCAGTTATTTTTTCAATTTCAGTTGCTCCGATATTAACACACTCGGCATCCTTTGCAATTCCGCCGTTTCCGGGAAGCGCAAAAATCTTTTCGATAGATTTATTCTCTTTTAGTTTTTTTATGATGGCGTGTTCTCTACCGCCGCCACCTACTACCATTATTTTCATTGCAAGCACCCAAATATAAAAAATTAATGATGGAATAAGCGCATACCTGTGAAAGCGCATACCATTTCATATTTATCACAACAAGAAATAACAACGTCATCACGGATAGAACCGCCCGGCTCCGCGATATATTTAACTCCGCTTCTATAAGCTCTTTCGATATTATCATCGAAGGGGAAGAAAGCATCGGAGCCTAAAGCAACACCGTCGATTGTGCTGAGATATGCCTTAATTTCCTCGTCGGTTAAGGGTTCGGGCTGACGAGTGAAATATTTCTGCCAATTTCCGTCTGCACAAACGTCTTCTTCGTTTCTGTTGATATAGCCGTCGATAACGTTATCTCTGTTAGGTCTTGGAATATCCTCTTTAAACGGAAGATTTAAAACCTTATCGTGTTGACGCAAGAACCAAGTATCTGCTTTTGTTCCTGCAAGACGGGTACAGTGAATTCTCGACTGCTGACCTGCTCCAACGCCGATAGCCTGTCCGTCAACTGCGAAGCAAACGGAATTAGACTGGGTGTATTTAAGAGTTATAAGAGAAATTATAAGGTCGCGAACTGCTGATTCGGGAAGCTCCTTATTCTCAGTTACGATATTTGAAAGCAAATCTGCATCAATTTTGAATTCATTTCTACCCTGCTCGAAGGTTATTCCGAAAACCTGCTTTCTCTCAATTGGGTCGGGAACGTAGTCGGGGTCGATTTCAACGATATTATAATTACCATTTCTCTTGGTTTTGAGAATTTCGAGGGCTTCATCTGTATAACCGGGGGCGATGATTCCATCGGAAACCTCTCTCTTAATCATTTTTGCTGTTGTTGCATCGCAAACGTCGGAAAGAGCAACCCAATCTCCGAAAGAACACATTCTGTCGGTTCCGCGCGCTCTTGCATAAGCACAAGCGAGAGGAGAATCGTCGAGACCTTCTATATCATCAACGAAGCAAGCCTTCTTAAGCTTATCCGAAAGCGGAATACCAACCGCAGCAGACGTTGGGCTAACGTGTTTAAAAGAAGTTACGGCAGGAAGTCCGAGAGCAATTTTGAGTTCTCTAACGAGCTGCCAAGAATTGAAAGCATCGAGGAAATTGATATAACCGGGTCTGCCGCTTAAAATCTTGATGGGAAGCTCTGCGCCGTTATCCATAAATATTTTTGAAGGCTTTTGATTGGGATTACAACCATATTTTAATTCAAATTCTTTCATTTTTCTTTCTCCTTTATAATTCAAGCAGTTTTTCTGCTATATAATCTGCCATTACTTTATGCCCTACATCGTTTGGATGCAATCCATCGGGAACAAATTCTGCGTTATCAGGGTCGAGAATTTTGCTGGTGAAAAGATCTATGCAAGCTATTTTTTTGTTTTCACAAAAGTTCTTAATTGCATTTGCATAATCTTCCAAAATCGTTTTTTCGGGTCCAAGAGGGTCGGTTTGGTTCGTTCTCTCAAGGGGAGTCATAAAAACAATTTTTGCTTCAGGATATCTTTCCGAAAGCTTTTCATAGAGTTTATTGAGCGCGCCATAGAAGGTGCAAACATCGTTGCTTTGGATGTCGCCGATTTTCGCATCCCCATGACCATAATCATTAGTTCCGCCGAAAACTACGACTGCATCTGCCTCGCCAGGCAAAATTTCAACACGCATAGCATAATAAAGATCGTTAACATGGTTTGACGGTTCTGTACGCTTAGCAATTCTGGTTCCGCCGATACCGCAATTATATGATTTTTTGAGCCCATACTTTTCACCAATTATCTGATGAAAAACCTTTTCGGGAGCAGAAGTTAACGCGCCTTGTGTTATGCTATCGCCTAAAAAGATAATAGATTTATTCTTAAGTTCCATTTTTTATTCCTCGTTTTTGTTGATTATGATTTCTGTTGGTTCGCTTCCATCAAGTGGAACTTCTCTAACGAACAAAGAAACTTTATTATCAAAATTAAGCGAA
The DNA here is from genome assembly GCA_045630885.1 of Acutalibacteraceae bacterium. Taxonomy (GTDB): domain Bacteria; phylum Bacillota; class Clostridia; order Oscillospirales; family Acutalibacteraceae; genus UMGS1532. The sequence goes on along the minus strand of JAZQTQ010000070.1, from coordinate 9,309 downwards.
TTCCAAACGATGTCTGCAAGCTCTTTTGCAGAATTTGGAAGCGCTACCTCTTCGGGCTCTCCCATAAAGGAGGGAATTGGGTTACCATCGCATTTATAAGTATGAATGAAATGTCCGATACCATTTTCGGGAACGTAGTTATAGAAATATCTGTTGCAAGCTTCGGGTCTGCCGTTTGAACTTTTAAGAATAGAAAGCTTATATGTAAATACGTTTCTTGGGAAGCAATAATAGCATATACCTGAAATTCGAGGAGTATAGTTAGGAGCATCGGGCTCGAACTCACGAGTCATAAGTGCCTGCTCGAAATTATCAGTTTTTCCGGCATTTTCGGGATTATTTATAAAATCATATATTGTATTAGTTTGGTCGCCGTTTGTTATGATGTCAATTTCGCCTCTTTTAAGATAAGGATTATAAATAATGAGGCTGGGGTCGGAAAGCTTGGATTCATCAAACGCCTTTGTTCTCATTCCACCTTCAAACGCTTCGAAAATACGGTTACGACTGTTTTCGCTTCTGCCCATTATAAAATAAGCAATCATTGCTTTTTTGCCGTCTTCCGATTTTCCGATTATGATTCCTCTGCCGGGATAAGAATTTTCTTCCAAAAGTTTTTTAATATCATATAAAGCCATTTTTTTCTTCCTCATTTCTTAAAATTATTTATATCTTTTGCAAACCTTTTCAAGCGCGGCAGGAAGTATTTTCCATTCTGCTTCCTGCATAACCCTGAGCTGAAGGGTTTCGGGAGTATCGTCTTCCTTTATTTCAACCGCTTTTTGCATAATGATTTCGCCGCCATCGGGGATTTCATTAACAAAATGCACCGTTGCCCCCGTTACCTTAACTCCATAGCTTAACGCTGCCTCATGAACCTTCAATCCGTAAAAGCCTTTTCCACAAAAAGAAGGAATCAAGGAGGGATGAACGTTTATAATTCTGTTTTCAAAAGTCTTGGTGAATTTTTCGCTCAAAATCGACATAAAGCCTGCGAGAACGATGATTTCGATGTTTCGGCTTTTTAATTCCTCAATCATTTTATCTTCAAAGGAATCGCCCAGAGCCTTCTTGGTTAGGGTTAAGGTTTCGATATTAGCCTTTTTTGCCCTTTCAAGCGCATAAGCACCTTCCTTATTCGAAAGCACCAATTTAATTTCACCGCTTGGGATATTGCCTTTTTCTGCCTCGTCTATTATGGCTTGCAAATTTGTTCCGCCGCCCGAAACGAGAACGGCAATATTCACCTTTCTCATAAAATCACCTTTTCTTCGGATTCGATAATTTCGCCGATAATATAAGCGTCTTCTCCGTTTGCTCTTAAAATTTCGAGAGCTTTTTCTGCTTCTTCTTTAGATACAACAACGCTCATTCCAACGCCCATATTAAAGGTGTTGAACATATCGTGTTCACTGATTTCGCCTTTTTTCGCAATAAGCTCGAAAATCGGGAGGATTTTAACTGCCGACTTATCAATCTTTGCGCCAAAGCCATCAGGAAGGCTTCTCGGAATGTTTTCATAGAATCCGCCACCTGTTATATGGGAAACCGCTTTAACCTCAACCTCTTCAAAAAGAGCCAACATTGATTTAACGTAGATTCTTGTTGGAGTTAAAAGAGTTTCACCGAGAGATTTTCCTCCGAGCTCCTCAACAGGGGATTTTAAATCTGCATTTTCAATATCAAAAACCTTGCGAACAAGAGAAAAACCGTTTGAATGAACACCCGTTGAAGCCAAAGCAATAACAACGTCGCCTGCGGCTACCTTGCTGTTATCAAGAATCCTTGATTTATCAACAACGCCTGTGCAATAGCCTGCAAGGTCGTAGTCTTCTTCGGGCATAAGGCCCGGATGCTCTGCGGTTTCGCCACCGATAAGGGCGCAACCCGACTGAACACAGCCCTCTGCTACGCCGCCAACGATATCGGCAATCTTTTCGGGGAAATTCTTTCCGCAAGCGATATAGTCAAGGAAAAACAAAGGTTTGGCTCCGCAACAGATGATGTCGTTAACGCACATAGCAACGCAGTCGATTCCGATTGTATCGTGTTTATCGAGGAGCATTGCTAACTTGATTTTTGTTCCAACACCGTCGGTTCCTGCAACCAAAACGGGCTCGGAAATTCCTTTAAGATCAAGGCCGAAGCAACCGCCAAATCCGCCGACGTCATCAAGACAACCTTCATTTTTTGTTCTTGCAATATGCTTTTTCATAAGTTCAACAGACTTATATCCCGCTGTGATATCAACGCCTGCTGCTGCATAACTATCTGACTTTGAATTTAACATAATTTTCTATTCCTTTCCGTTCCAGCAATAAGTACAGAGATTATCGCTATCTATTCCTATTGCCTCGATTATTCCTTCTAAAGATTGAAATTCGAGAGAATCAAAATGCAATTTTTCGCATATTGTTTCTCTTAATTTTCTGCCTCTTTGAGTATTGCCATCACAATATTCATCAGCATATTTTAAACCTTCCTCGCCCTCAAGCTCATTTATAACCCTTCTGGCTATAAGCTCCATATCGCTTGAAGACCTCGAAAAATTAAGATACTTGCAAGGGAATAATATCGGAGGACAAGCCGAACGCATATGAACCGCTTTCGCCCCGTTATCATAGAGAAAATCAACCGTTTCTTTAAGCTGAGTTCCTCTTACTATCGAATCATCAACAAACAAAAGGCTCTTATCTTTTATAAGCTCATGAATCGGAATCTGTTTCATTTTAGCAACCTTTTTGCGTTCCTTTTGGCTGGTTGGCATAAAAGACCTTGCCCAGGTTGGAGTGTATTTAATAAAAGCTCTTGCAAAAGGCTTTCCGCTTTCGTTTGCATATCCTATTGCGTGAGGAGTTCCTGAATCAGGCACTCCGCCAACGTAGTCAATGTCGTTAGCAATTCCCGCCTTCATATCATTCTTCGCCATTATTCTTCCGTTGATATATCTCATAACCTCAACGTTAACGCCTTCATACGTTGAAGTTGGGAAGCCATAATAGCTCCAAAGGAATGCGCACATACGCATTTTTTTGCCGGGTTTTGCAAGTTGTTTTACGCCTTCAAGAGAAATTTCAACTATTTCTCCCGGACCCAATTCTTTATAATCCTCATAGTCGAGTTTCTGATAAGAAAAGGATTCGAATGCAACGCAAAATCCATCTTCTCCTTTTCCGATAACAACGGGCATTCTGCCAAATTTATCTCTTGCAACAATTAAATTTCCATCGTCCTTCAGAATCAAAATCGACGCCGAACCATCAATGGAATTTTGAGCGAATTTAATGCCCTCTTCATAACTCGTTTTTTGACCTATCAAAGCGGCAATAAGCTCGGTTGCATTAATATTCGAGCCTGTCATTGCATTAAAATGTCCGCCGCTTTTGAGATATTTTTCAATAAGCTTATCGGAATTATTAACCATTCCGATAACGCATATAGCGTAGTTTCCGAGATTCGACCTGATAAGAAGTGGTTGTGGGTCGTAATCGCTTATACAACCGATTGCAGAAGTTCCGCGCATTTCATGAAAAACGTCTGCGAATTTTGTTCTGAACGGTGAATTCTCTATATTATGTATTTCTCTTTGAAGCCCAAGTTCGCTATCATAAACTGCCATTCCTGCACGTCTTGTTCCAAGATGGGAATGATAATCTGTTCCGAAATATACGTCGGAGATAGCGTCGCCTTTACAAACAGCTCCGAAAAAGCCTCCCATAGATTTTTGCTCCTAACTGAAAATAATTAATTAAAGTTTTTCCATAACGCCCGCGTCTTTTTCCAAAACAACGGCTGCCTCTTTTTCACGAAGGGCTTTTAATTTAGAATAAAGTTCTTCATCGCTTGTTGCAAGGATTTGAGCTGCAAGCAAAGCTGCATTTGCGCCACCGTCTATCGCAACAGTTGCAACGGGAATTCCGGTTGGCATCTGAACTGTTGAAAGAAGCGCATCAAGTCCATCTAGATTCGTTGATTTACAAGGAATTCCAATAACGGGAAGAACTGTATTTGCGGCAATAGCTCCCGCTAAATGAGCCGCCATTCCCGCTGCCGCAATAAGAACTCCAAAGCCGTTTTCCTTAGCCGTTTCTGCAAAAACTTTTGCTTCAACGGGGGTTCTATGGGCAGAATAGATATGAACCTCGAAAGGAATATCGAGGGCTTTTAATTTATCTGTGGCTTTTTTTATGATAGGAAGGTCGCTATCGCTTCCCATAATTATTCCAACTTTTTTCATCTTTTTATCCTCATTTTTTCGAAAAATAAACACATAAGGGCACACCTACTCCTAAAAATTCAAAAAAGAAGTAAATGTGCCCAGACGGTCGGCTGTTTATATCCGTTTTTTGCTCCCCTGCGGTGCTCCGCTTTATCTCCGTCGGTTACAAAAACGGGTGTTAAAAAACACTATATTAAATATAACATAACAAGCAATTAGTGTCAAGGGCACATAAGCTGTTATTTAACTGATGTGTTGGTTTCTTTTTGAATAACGTCGTGGGCTCCGCCCTCAACGATACTTGTTGCAGAAACGAGGGTGAGTTTTGCCTTCTTTTGAAGTTCGGGAATGCTTAATGCTCCGCAGTTACACATAGTTGATTTAACCTTGCTGAGCGATAATGCAACGTTATCCTTGAGTTTACCCGCATAAGGAACATAAGAATCAACGCCCTCTTCGAAGGAAAGCTTCTTGTCTCCGCCGAGGTCATAACGTTGCCAGTTTCTTGCACGGCTTGAGCCTTCGCCCCAATACTCTTTATAATATGTTCCGCCGATGCTAACCTTATTTGTTGGACTTTCGTCAAATCTTGCAAAATATCTGCCAAGCATAACAAAATCGGCGCCCATAGCAAGAGCTAAGGTTATGTGATGGTCATAAACAATACCGCCATCGGAGCAAACGGGAACGTAGATTCCGGTTTCCTCAAAATATTCGTCTCTTGCTTTGCAAACCTCGATAAGAGCTGTTGCCTGTCCTCTACCTATACCCTTGGTTTCACGGGTTATACAGATAGAACCGCCACCGATACCAACCTTGATAAAGTCGGCTCCGTTTTCTGCCAAAAATCTGAAGCCTTCTGCATCAACAACGTTTCCGGCACCTACCTTAACGCTATCGCCATAATGCTCTCTTATCCATTCGATGGTCAATTTCTGCCATTCTGAGAAGCCCTCGGAGGAATCGATACAAAGCACGTCAACGCCTGCTTCTACCAAAGCGGGAACACGCTCTGCATAGTCTCTTGTGTTGATACCTGCGCCAACAACGTATCTCTTTGAAGAATCGAGCAACTCATTGGGATTCTGCTTGTGAGTGTCATAGTCTTTTCTGAAAACAAAATAACAAAGTTTACCCTCGTCGTTAACAATAGGCAAAGAGTTGAGCTTATTATCCCAAATAATATCGTTAGCTTCTTTTAAGGTTGTTCCCTCTTTAGCGGTTATAAGCTTATCAAGAGGGGTCATAAATTCCTTAACCTTAAGGTCGGGCGACATACGTGTTACACGATAATCTCTTCCTGTAACTATTCCAACGAGTTTTCCGTCGGCAGTTCCGTCTTCTGTAACCGCAACCGTTGAATGACCTGTTTTTTCTTTTAAAGCAACGATGTCTTTAAGAGTTGCTTCGGGGGAAATATTTGATTCGCTCTTAACGAAGCCCGCTTTATAGTTCTTTGCACGCTTAACCATAGCTGCCTCGTCCTCAATTGACTGAGAGCCATAGATAAATGAAACTCCGCCTTCGGTTGCAAGAGCAACTGCGAGTCTATCACCCGAAACCGACTGCATTATAGCAGAAACCATAGGTATATTCATAGTTATTGCGGATTCTTCCCCTTTTTTGAATTTAACAAGGGGGGTTTTTAAAGATACGTTTGCAGGAACGCAATCGCTTCCCGAATATCCGGGAATGAGAAGATACTCATTAAAGGTATGAGAAGGTTCGTTAATAAAAATTGCCATAGTTTTTTCTCCTATTCTTTAATCTTTGCCTTTTCTTCACAGAAAACGCATTTATAAATTCCCATTTCCGATGATATAGCCTTAAATTCGTTTTTAAGCCCTCTTTCGGTTTGGGTAATACACTTTTTGTTTGAACATTTGGTTTGGCTGATTATCGTTTCTTCCTCTTTTAGTTGGATACCCTTCTGAGCATCCTCCAAAAGTTTAAGAATCAGCGCCATTCTCATATATTTGCCATTTAAAACTTGTTTAAAATAGCAAGCTCTGGGGTCGTCATCAACCTCAATGCTTATTTCGTTAACTCTTGGAAGCGGATGCAATATTTTAAGTTCCGGATCAGCTTTTTGAAGCTTTTCGACGTCTAAAATATAGCTATCCTTTAATCTTTCATAGGTTGCGCTGTCTTCGAAGCGCTCCCTTTGAACCCTCGTCATATAAAGAATATCAAGCTTTCCGATGGAATCCTCTAAAGAAACAGTTTCTTCATATTCCATTCCGTTTTTCTCTAAAACGTCTTCTTTTATATAACTCGGAAGTTTTAATTCATTTGGGGAAATTAATACCGTTTTGATTCCCTTATATCGGGATAAGGCGGAAATGAGGGAATGAACAGTTCTTCCGTATTTTAAATCTCCGCAATAGCCAACGGTTAGATTTTCGAGTTTTCCTTTTTCGGAAAATATCGTGAATAAATCGGCTAAAGTCTGGGTTGGATGGTTATGTCCGCCATCTCCTGCATTTATAACCGGAATAGTTGCATTTCTTGCCGCAACGAGGGGCGCTCCTTCGGACGGATGACGCATCGCCATAATATCCGCATAGCAGCTTATAACCTTTGCAGTATCTGCGACGGTTTCGCCCTTTGTTGCTGAAGACGAGCCCGCATCGGAAAAACCGATAACACTGCCGCCCAGCTCGAGCATTGCCGCTTCAAAGCTAAGTCTTGTTCTTGTTGAAGGCTCAAAAAATAGAGTTGCAAGTTTCTTACCTTTAGCCGCTTCTGAATATTTTTGGGGATTTTTCGCAATATCCGCCGCCCTTTCCATAAGGGCTTCTAATTCTTCATTCGAAAAATCAAGAATATCAATAAGGCTTCTCATTTGGGGATTCCTTTCTTTGAAAATTTTGAGGTTTATCTGAAAAAATTATGCTTTTGCTCCGTTAACCTCTAAATACTTCTTGATTCTTTCAACGTTTTCAAGATTTTTGGGGTCTTCTTCGAGATATTCAATAATATCATAAACGTCAACAACAGAATATACGGGGAATCCAAATTTCTCTCCAACCTCTGCCATAGCGCTCTTCTCGGTTTGTCCTTTTTCTTTTCTATCAACCATAACGAAGGTTGCGGCAACCTTTGTTCCCTCAAGCCCCGAAAGAATTGACATACTTTCTCTGATAGCGGTTCCTGCTGTTATAACGTCCTCAACGATAACAATTTCTTCGCCTGCCTGAGGTTTATAACCAACAAAAACTCCGCCTTCGCCATGGTCCTTTTCCTCTTTTCTGTTGAAGAAGAATGGCACGTCAAGACCTTGTTTTGCAAGCGCTACCGCAACCGAAACTGCAATCGGGATTCCTTTATATGCAGGGCCATAAAGAACCGTCTTTTTATTGCCAACCTTCTCGAAATATGCCTTAGCATAAAATTCGCCTAATTTGCAAATCTGTTCGCCCGTTTTAATATCGCCTGCATTTATGAAATAAGGAATTTTTCTGCCTGATTTTGCAGTGAAATCGCCAAACTTTAAAACTCCTGCAGACTCTAAAAATTTAATAAATTCTCTTTTATAGCTTTCCATTTTAATTCTCCTTATTAATCAACGAATTCCGCAAGACATCTTTCATAAGCGGCAACGGGGTCTTCTGCGGCGGTTATGGGTCTGCCGACAACGATATAGTCGGAACCGATTTTCTTGGCTTCAGCCGGAGTCATAACTCGCTTCTGATCACCAATTTCTCCATCAGCAAAACGAACGCCGGGAGTTACAGTTAAGAACTTCTCGCCACAGGTTTCGTGAACCTTACCTGCCTCCAAAGGAGAGCAGACAACTCCGTCAAGCCCTGCAACCATAGCGTTATGAGCATAGTGCATAACAACCTTATCGATAGGCTCTTTTATAAGAAGGTCGTTTTCCATTCTCTCCTGATCGGTTGACGTCAGTTGAGTTACAGCGATAAGAAGGGGTCTTGAACCGTCGGGACGAGTTAAGCCTTCGATTGCCGCTTCCATCATAGAGATTGTTCCCGCGGCATGAAGATTGGTCATATCAACGTCGAGTCTTGACAAAACGGACATCGATTTTTTAACCGTGTTAGGAATATCGTGAAGCTTCAAATCGAGGAAAATTTTATGACCTCTACGCTTGATTTCTCTAACTATTTCAGGGCCTTCCGCATAGAAAAGCTCCATACCTATTTTAACAAAGGGCTTTTTGCCTTCAAATTTATCAAGAAAACTGAAAACTGCTTCAGCGCTTGAAAAATCGCATGCTATAATTACGTCCTTACCCATTATTTTGCGCCTCCTATTATTTCGCTTAAATTATTTATTCCATATTTATCCATAACCGAGGGCAATTCCTCAATTATATTTTTGCAAACAAACGGATCAACAAGGTTTGCGGCACCAATCTGAACTGCGGTTGCGCCCGCAAGCATCATTTCGATAACGTCTTCGGCGGTTGTTACTCCGCCCATTCCGACTACGGGAATATTTACGGCATTTGCAACCTGATAAACCATTCTGACCGCAACGGGGAAAATTGCGCTTCCCGAAAATCCGCCCATTTTATTTGCGATTATCGGCTTCTTGGTTCTTAAATCAATGCGCATACCCAAAAGAGTGTTAATAAGACTTATTCCGTCTGCTCCCGCTTCCTCGCAAGCCTTTGCTATAGAAACAATATCGGTTACGTTTGGCGAAAGCTTTATGATAACCGGTTTAGTAGTTACCTTTTTAACCGCCCTCGTAACCTCTGCGGCCGCCTCAGGGGAAGTTCCGAAGCTCATTCCTCCTCCGTGCACGTTAGGACAGCTGACGTTAACCTCAAGCCAACCTACCTGCTCGCATTTATCTATCTTTTCGCAAGTATAAGCATAATCCTCGATTGAAAAACCGCTGACATTTGCCATAACTTTTTTATTAAAGCACTTCTGAAGTTTTGGCAACTCCTCCGAAATAACCTTTTCAACTCCCGGATTTTGAAGACCAACGGCGTTTATCATACCCGCCGTACACTCTGCAATTCTTGGCGTTGGATTGCCGAAGCGAGGGTCTTTCGTTGTTCCTTTGAAGGAAAAGGTTCCGAGAACGTTTATATCATAAAGCTCTGCAAACTCATA
>JAZQTQ010000069.1:0-102867 GCA_045630885.1 Acutalibacteraceae bacterium | reverse complement strand
TCTTTCTTTTTCAGCAATATCTCTTCTAACAAGTTTGCCATTAATATAAACGTATTCGCTTTTTTCTGTTATATTTTCCTCAATATTATATTTTTCATTTTTATCAGATAAAAGTTTGCTATCTTCTTTAATTGAATCGTCAGCTTGTTCTTTGTTCATTTCTTCATAATATGGGTCAACTACTTTTTCTAAAATAGCCTGAAATGAATAATAACATTCAAAAAGCCTTGGCAAAGAAAATTGAACAAAAATCAACGTTAAAAACAAAAAAAGCAAAGAAATGGGCGCTTGAGGTGCGAAAATAATATATGCGATTGGAAAAAATAGACCAATAAGTATTGCAACTGCAGACTTTACACTATTTTTAAATGATGCTAATACAAGCAAAAATCCATTTTTATACATCTTCCTGAGTGGAAGGTCGAGCGACACAATCATTAACCAGAGGTACTTTTTCATCGTCATATAGAACAATGTAGTAAGCGCAACGATGATTAAGAATATCCAAGTATCGCTATATACCATAAACGCAAAAACAGCAGCAATATAGAACCAATAATCAACAATAGAAACGATTATCGATTTAAAAAAGCAGGTTTTAACGGTGGCAAAGAAGTCTTTAAATAGAAAAGTGTGTTCTTCTCTACCGATATCTCTAACGATTTTTGTGAGCGCTGCAACAAACGGTCCACAAAGAGCAAACGGCGCAGGAACAAGCATCACCTGGTAAACAAAATTAGATTTGATTGCCTCGAAGCCTTTGGTTGAAAATAGAAAATCATATAATCCGGGAATGATACAAACAGCAATAATGAATGACGCTATTATAAACGGAAGCATACATAGGAAAAACAAGACGTTTGCTCCTATTAACGTTTTAATTTTTGTGAATAAAATTGAAAGACAATTAGAAAAATTCTTTTCTCCATCCTTCAAAATAAGCGGTGTTCTTCTTTGTTTCATTTTTATCTCCTTATTTTTGATTCATAGGGTGAAAATCAAGCAGTTTATTGTTATGCTTCGATTTAATAAGCTTTATATACATAGTTGCGGAAGAAATATCAGAAAAGCCTAACATTTCACACACGTCATCTACGCTTGCGCCATTTTCAAGCAAGTGAACGGCAAAAGTATGGCGAATTGTATTGGGTGTAATTGTTTTAGAAATACCGGCTTTTAAGGAATAAACTTTAATTATTTTCCAAACGCCTTGACGAGTAAGCTCGGTTCCCAGCATATTAACAAACAACTTGTCCGTATCAGAAGCTATAATCGATCTTACCTCTTTTATATACAAGCTCAAAGATTTTAATGCCATCGGATAAACAGGAAGCCGACGATTACCAATGTTAATTAAGCCGAACTCTAAATTAACGTCAGATATTTTTAATTCTATCAATTCGGAAACTTTTATTCCAACCGCATATAACAGTTGAAGCATCGCTTTATCTCTTATGCCTTTTAAATCGGAAGTATCAACACAATCAATCAGTTCAGAAATTTCGTCATGAGATAAAATTACAGGTAATTCTTTTGTAGTTGATTCTTTCGGTAATATGTTTGGAATTTTTAAAAGTTCACATTTATTTATTGAATAAAGGAATTTATAAAAACAATTTAAAGATGAGCGAGTTCTTGAAATAGATCGGTCGGTTGCTCCGGCATCAGATAAATAAATCAGATATGATTCTAGAAATTTTAAAGAAACGATTGATAAATCTTTAATATTACGTTCTTCAGAATACGAAATATATTTATTCAAATCCTTAATATAAGCATCAATAGTATTCTTAGATGCTTTTTTCACAACATTAAGATAAGATTCGAATTCAGAACAATAATTAATCAACCTACCACCTCGCTAAAAAGAATTTGAAAAATATTCAAAAAATAATTTAGATGTAGCCGCATTTATAAAAGCAGCGATTAACGAAACCGAACAAAGAACAAGGTATCTTATGGTATATATCTTGAAATCATAAGACAAATTTAAAGACGTACCTTTAGGCATAGCGTTTTTCAAAACTCGATCAGAAAAACAAACCGATTCACGAGTACAAAGAATAATAATAAAAACAAACACAACGTTTCCCGGAACGTATATCAGCGCCGAGAAACCCATTCCAATTAATTTAAACGTGCTATAGATATAACATAGCAGCAATCCATCGTACATTCCTTTAAAAATATTGACAGCAGGAATTAAAACACAGCCAATTATAGAAGTTCCTAAAAAATATGCTGACAATAAAAAAGGCAAAAATTTCAGAAAATCAAACAGAAGAATCAGAAAAAAATTATAATTACTTTTTGGAATCAAAGTTTCATAAAAAACCTTTTCAAAATGCCCCAAAAAGACTTGATTGCAGCTAATAATAAGCGCCAAACCGATTACAAATCCAATTATGTAACTGAGAAGAATAAAAAGAGCAATAACATCAGTAATACTAGGCTTATTAAAAACTTTTCTTTTAAATATTAAGGTTGTCCCTATCATTTTAACACCTTCCCTTTTTATAAAGAGATATGAAAAAATGACAAGCTTTATTCCTATGATTTAATTTATAGATATTTTACTACAAAAAAATATTTATGTCAACCTTTTCGTTAAAAACTCGAATAATTTATGTAAACTATTTATGTTAACCTGAAAATAGTTATTAACATATTATTATGTTAACTTTGTTGACTTTTAATAATCGCTGATGTATAATTTTCATAGTGTTACTAAATTATTAGGAAGTGTTGTTTTGAATAATAAAACAGTTTTAATAACAGGTGCCTCAAGAGGTATTGGCAGAGCTATCGCAATTGAGTTTTCAAAAAATGGTTATAATGTTGGTATTAATTATTTAAAATCGAAAGAAGATGCCAAAGCTACTCTCGAAGATGTTCTAAGCAATAAGGTTGATGCCGATATTTTTAAATACGACGTTTCTTCTTGCTCTGAATCGGAGGAATTAATGTCTGCTTTTATTAAACGTTTCGGACACATAGACGTTCTTATAAATAACGCCGGAATTGCTAGCATCTCCCCTATCTCCTCAACAAGCATTGAGGATTGGGATAAAATAATTTCAACTAATTTATCTTCTGCATTTTATTTAACAAAATTTGCACTTCCCTATTTTTTAAAAAACGGCGGAGGAAGCATTATTAACATTTCTTCAATGTGGGCGCAGTCCGGAGCTTCTTGCGAGGTTGCATATTCGGCATCTAAAGCAGGATTAGTTGGTTTGACTAAAGCAAGTGCCAAAGAGCTTGGTCCATCTAATATCAGAGTTAACTGTATATCTCCCGGATTTATAGATACGGATATGAATAAAAGCTTATCGTCTGATGATTTTGAATATTTCAAAGCATCCACACCGTTGCAGAGAATCGGTAACGCTTTTGACGTTGCACCTTTAGCCGTTTTTTTAGCATCGGAACAATCAAACTTTATAACGGGCGCGAACATAACTGTTGATGGAGGATTTTGATATGAATTTTTTCAATAAATACGTTTCTAACACCTTAGCGGGAACTGCTAACCAATCTTTCTTTTACTCTGATAATACACCCAAAATAGGCAGAGTTTATTATAAACCAACCGTTCTTGGCAAATTCAACTACTCATTTCTTTTTTCAAATACTATTGATTCAACATACGCTGACGGAAGCCACAGCTATAAAAATCTTATTTTGAATAATTGGAAAATATTGTCTTTGAAAGCTGCGCCATCAAAGAAAGTTAATGATACGGAATTTACCTTTCTGAGTGAATTTAAAAAGATTTCTTTTAATCATATAAAAGATTTCGAGAGATCGGAACCGAAGTTGATCAACACAGAACCAATCGAGCTTTGCGTTAATGAAGGAGAGTATATTTGTTTGGAAATTGAGTTTTCAGGCAAATATATTCCTTTTCATCCCGAAGTTATAATCCCTACTTTTGTAAAAGAAAACGACGTGTTTGTATCTTCTACAGAGCTGCCCCTTCCTTGTGCAATCGGTATTGAGAGAAAGGTTAAAAACAAAATTGCTTTTTTAGGTGATTCAATAACTCAAGGAATCGGAACGCCAATCGACTCTTACGAGCATTATTGCGCTATTGCCGCTAATGAGATTGGCGAAGATTATGCATTTTGGAATCTTGGAATTGGATATGCAAGAGCCGTGGATATGGCTAGCGATGGAATATTGCTCAAAAAAGCCAAGCAGAACGATATTGTTTGTGTTTGTGCCGGAGTTAACGATATTATACAAGGCTTATCAGAACATTCAATAAAATCCAGCCTTGACTCGATTGTTTTAAATTTAAAAAATGCTAATTGCAAAGTATTGCTTCAAACAATTCCACCCTTCGGCTATGACGAAACAAAAAGAAAAATATGGGCAGACGTTAATGAACATATATTAACGAAATTAAAGGATCAAGTTGATTTTGTCTTTGACAACAGAAAGATTCTTGGTATTGAAAATTCTTTATATATGCCAAAATATGGTCCGCATCCCAATTCTAACGGTTGTTTGATATTTGGCAAAGAACTTGCAAAAGCAATTAAAACCATAATATAAAAAAGTGGCTATCGAATAATTCGATAGCCACTTTTTTAACTTACTCTTAATCTTAATCTTAATTTATCGGAAATCATTGCAATAAATTCGCTATTAGTCGGTTTTCCACGACCATTATTAATAGTATAGCCGAAATATGAGTCAAGAACGTTAACATCTCCCCTATCCCACGCAACTTCAATCGCATGACGAATTGCTCTTTCAACCCTAGAGGAGGTTGTTTGAAACATTTTAGCAACTGTTGGATATAAAAGTTTGGTTATAGAATTGATATATTCTGTGTTCTCAACAGACAAAGCAATAGATTCTCGCAAATAATGATAACCTTTAATATGGGCCGGAACACCTATCTGATGAAGAATTTCAGTTATCATCAACTGTAAATCTGCTTTATTTTCACAATCTATTTTCTTTGTTTGATCGGTTGATTGAGATAAACTCGCAATTAAAGAGATTCTTTCTGCTAGATATGAAGGACTGAATGGTTTAATTAAAAAGTAAGATGCTCCAAGTTCAAGAAATTTTGCTTCCAAAACCGAATTATCATAACTTGACATTACCATAACAATCGGTTTATATGAAAGTTTTCCTTCTTTTATTTCTTTCAAAACGCCAAGCATATCAATGCTAGACATAAATAAATCGGCAACGATAACGTCTGGCAGAGTTTTTGAAGCGGTTAAAATCAACTCCGAACCATCCTTTTTACAAACAGAAACATCCATACCGATTTCTTTTAATGTACTCATGCAAGCATGACCGATTTCCGGAGAATCATCCGCAATCAATACCTTTAACTTCTTTTCCATAATATTTACCTCCGTAAACAATTTTTTCTTGTGTGCTATATTATATCACTTTATAAACTATATTTCAAGCATTATTTTCAAATAAATGATAATTATTTTATCAGAGTTGTTAATTCGATAACATTTGATAAATTTCTACAAATTATTTTAAACAAAAATTACGGAAGCGGTCAAATTATATTGTCGCATTGTGAAGGTTCGTGGGAATAAAAAAAGAAAGCAACGAATTATTCGTTGCTTTCCAAAGTAATATTAAAAACATTCTGCGCATTTTTCGAAAAAATCTTTTCACACTCTTCATTAGTAAACCCTAAAGAAAGGAAATATGAAATTTCATCGTTTATATTCCACATTGGATAATCCGTAGCAAATAAAACTTTTGAAACACCGTAACTATCGATTATCTTTCTGGCTCGTTCTCTCGGCATAAACTTAAAGCTTGAAGAGGTATCAACGTAAAAGTTTTTTAGTTGCGAAAGATTTTCAACAGCATCATCCCAAACTGACCAGCCTCCCAAATGCGCACCAACAACCGTTAAATTCTCATAAATCTTCATTATTGGCAACATTCTGTTAGGGTTTGAATAGTCAAATCTATGATCGCCTGTATGCATCAAAATCGGAAGTGAGAACTTTTCGCAAAGTTCATAAATTTTAAGACATCTGAAATCATCAATTTTGAACTGCTGGATATCGGGATGAAGCTTAACACCTTTTAATCCTAATTCACGAATATGTTGAATATCTTCTAGAATATCTGAGCTATCCGGATGAAGTGTTCCAAGGCCTGTCATCTTTCCGTTTGATTCTAAAACAGTTTCAGAAATAAATTTGTTTATACTTTGAACTTGTTTAGGGGAAGTCGCAACAGATTGAACAACAAAATGGTCAACACCTGCTTTTCCACCTTCACAAATCAGTGTTGAAACCTTGCCGTCAAATTCATTGCCGAGCTTATAGAAATTCCCGGTTCCTTCAACTGCTTTTAATGCAATTTTATCGGGATAAACATGGCAATGAGAATCTATAACAAACAAATTATCTATCACTATTTATCACCATTCATTTGCTTGATTCTTTCAACTGCATTTTCTCGCATCTTATACTTTAATATTTTACCTGCAGCATTCATCGGGAAAGAATCAACAAAATCAATATATCTTGGAACCTTATGACGAGCCATATTAGCAGCTATATATGCTTTCATTTCATCAGAAGTCATTTCTTCTCCCTCTTTTAAAATGATACACGCCATAATCTCTTCTCCATATTGCTCGTCGGGAACGCCAATAACCTGAACATCGCTTACCTTAGGGCAAGTATAGATAAATTCTTCTATTTCTTTAGGATAGATGTTTTCGCCACCACGTATTATCATATCTTTTAATCTACCGGTAATGCGATAGTTACCGCTATCATCCCTACAAGCGAGATCACCTGTATGCAACCATCCGTCTTTGTCAATAGCGGCAGCAGTTGCGTTTGGCATTTTATAATATCCCTTCATAATATTATAACCGCGAGCAACGAACTCGCCATTTACACCATTAGGGCAGTCTTCCCCTGTTTCGGGATCGATAATTTTACATTCAACATTTGCAAAACTACTTCCAACGGTTTCTGTTCTTACTTCTAAAGAATCATAATAACTGCTCATTGTGCATCCGGGGCTTGCTTCTGTTTGACCATAAACAGAAACAATCTCCTTCATATTCATATCAACAGTAGCTTTTTTCATAAGGTCTGCAGGACAGTTTGCACCTGCCATAATTCCAACTCTCATATATGAGAAATCTGTTTTCTCAAAGTCAGGATGCTGCATCATAGCAATAAACATCGTAGGAACTCCATTAAACGCCGTAATATGTTCATTATGAACGCAAGCAAGCGCAGGTTGAGCAGAAAAATATGGGAGCGGATACATCGTTGTACCATGTGTCATAGACGCGGTCATTGAAAGAACCATACCAAAACAATGGAACATAGGAACCTGAATCATCATTCTGTCAGCAGTTGAAAGTTCCATATGATCTCCGATATATTTACCGTTATTAACAACGTTATAATGAGTAAGCATTACGCCTTTTGGGAATCCGGTTGTGCCGGAAGTATATTGCATATTACAAACATCATCTTTGCTAACAGCGGCAGCCATTCTGTAGACTTCATCGACAGAAACCTGTGGAGCTCTTTCGAGCGCTTCGTTCCAAGTCAAGCACCCCATTTGAGAAAATCCGACAGTTATTGCATTACGTAAAAAAGGAAGTCTTTTAGCATGCAAACTTTTGCCTTTTTCAAGAGTGTTAAGTTCAGGACAAAGCTCTGCAATTATTTCACCATATTTGCAGTCTTTACCACCCTCGGTCATAATCAACGTATGTGTATCTGATTGTCTTAAAAGATATTCAATTTCGTGAATTTTATAAGCAGTATTTACCGTAACTAAAACCGCACCGATTTTAACAGTAGCCCAAAAAGCAATATACCATTGAGGAACGTTTGATGCCCAAACGGCAACGTGAGTTCCCGCCTTAACTCCCATAGAAATTAAAGCTCTTGCAAAATTATCGACATCATCTCTAAATTCTGAATAAGTTCTGGTATAATCAAGCGTTGTATATTTAAAAGCGTATTGATCGGGAAATTCTTCAACAATTCTATCAAGCACTTGAGGAAAAGTTAAATCGATCAGAGAATCTTTTTCCCAAACATACTTACCTGTATGAGCTCTGTTAAAATATAACGTTTTTTCGTTTTTAGAGGTATCATTGAACTGCCTCATAAAATTGGTGAATTGCGAAAAGATTATCTCCATATCGTTGAGTTCTTCGCACCACGAAGGATCCCAAACAAGAGAAATGAATGAGTCGTAGTTAACAGATCTCAGCGCAAGCATAAGCTCTTTTAGAGGCAATTCTCCCTCTCCTAAAAGACAGTATTCAATTCCATTATCAGTTTTTTTAGCATCACTTACATGAACGTGCTTAACATAAGCGCCAAGGTTTTTTATAACCTCCTCAGGAGTTTCAGCGCCCTCATAGTAGGCTGCAGAGAGATTCCAAAGCGCACCTAGATTATCACTTGCGAAAATGTTTAAAACATCTCTTAATTCAGACGTTTTCGAAAAAAGGCCTGAAGTTTCCAAAAGAAACGTTATATTTTTGTTTTCTGCTTGTGGCAAGATTTTAGAAATAAATTGAACAATATTATTAACTGTTTCTTGCTTATTTTCATTGAAATATGCTTTTAATCTGATATACGGAATATGTAAATTATCAGCGATTTCCAAGCATCTTTCGATTTCGGAATAAGCCTCATCGTAGTTAGACGAATCTGAAATGTCAGAAATTGTATCAATACAAGGAATTTCAAGTTTCTTTTCATATAATCTACGAAGAGTTGACGCAGCCATATAATTATGAAAAGCTCCGTCTTTCTCAGTGAAAAGTTTATTATAAATATTATGAAGCTCAATCCCCTGAAAACCAAGATCGATGGCTAAATCACAAAATTCTTCGAAAGAATTATTATGCCAACCTTTAGTTGAAAAGGATAATTTCATATATTAAACCTCCTCGTATACTATCTTGTTAACTGCATTAATATAAGCCCTGATACTGGCTCCGATAATATCGGTCGAAATTCCATTGCCGGAATATAATTTACCATTAGAACGCAATTTAACAAGCGCAGAACCCATTGCTTCTTTTCCTTCAGTAATGGATTGTATTTGAAAATCATCAAGCTCATAGTGATGTCCGATTATCTTATCAATAGCGAGAAATGCGGCATCGATAGGACCGTCGCCTATACAAACGTCTTGAATTATTTCCCCGTTTTTATCTAATGAAATTTGCGCGCTCGAAGAAATAATATTTCCGTTATTAACAACGTAGCTAACAAGTTTATATGTTGGCGGTACCTGTAACGCAACACTTGCAACGATTGCGTCAAGTTCCTTTGCGCCAACCTTCTTTTTAGAAGCAGCACGCAAAAATTCATCATAAACTCTAGAAGCATCCTCATCCGAAAGGTCATATCCGAGCTTGGTAATCGATTCAACAACGTCCTCTTTCGTATCGTTGCTATCAAGATGAATAGTTTTATATTCCGGAGATGCAACAGAAACAACAGATTTTTCGTTTTTGGCATTCTGTGCTATCCAATCAATCTGTTTTACAATTCTATTAATTTCAGTATCCTTAATTTCAGTTGTTATGCCATAGTTGTTGCCGCAATTTTTAATCATATTGCCGAAAACATCTATATTTATGTTTTCCCCACCAACTGATGTTTTGATAGTTTCAATGCCTTTTTTAACAGAAAGTATTGCACCTGCAACAGCTAATCCATTTTTATTGCTACAAGAAATTGCAACATCAATATTGAACGCACTTGCAATTTTTTCGCAAAAAACAGACAAATCATCGGGTAGCATTTCAGCCGCATCATCACTAATGCTAATTGACGTTGCGCCACTATTAATTGCAGTTTCAATAGCATTATTCAGAAACTCAAAATCGGCCCTTGTAGCATCAAGAGCAGAAAATTCAACGTTTTCGCATTTCTCTTTAGCGTAACTAACAGTTTTCTCAATCCATTGAAGCATTTTCGGGGCTTTTTTATGACAACTATATTCCATTCCTACAGGAGAAACAGGCAACTCAATTCTAATTTGAGGCTTCTGAGCGTTAACCAAGGCAGCAGTTGCGTTATCTATGCTTTCAATATCACTGCCTGCCGCAATAGAAATCACGCTGTTTTTAACAAAAGAAGATATAGTTTTCGCCAAAAGAACATCAGTCTTAACATTTTCAATTTCAGGTAGTTCAATAACGTTCACATTAAGTTTTTCGAGTTGTCTTGCGATTTCAATTTTCTCTTTGAAATTAAAAGAACTATCTTTTCGACAAAGAGTTGAGTCAATAATTTTGATGTTTTTCATAATAAGTATTCCTTTCATTGAAAAATGTTTGAAGCTTAAAATGATCCCAACTAAAACAAATAAACCCTGAGATGCTATTATTAACATCTCAGGGACGAAAATTTTCGCGGTACCACCCTGCTTGCCGAATTAACGGCCACTCATAAAAGCTCCAACAAGCCTTTTGCCAAGATAACGGGGCAAGCCGGAATTGCTTACTAAATCTTCAGCAACTCTGCTCCGGAACGAGACTTCTTTATTTTTCACTACCTTTTTACACCAACCAAAGGCTCTCTGTAAATGAATAGAACAAAGATTAATTCCATCAAAGCATTTAAAAATTTTTATATATAATACCACAGAATATTTAATTTGTCAATACTTTTATTATGTATTAGCCGATTTTGTATGTCCAACCGAAGGTATCTTCGATTTTACCCCATTGAATACCGGTTAATGTATCATAAAGATGTTGAGTAACTTCGCCAATCTCACCATTGTTGACAGCGTATTTCTTGTCTTTATAGCAAAGCTCACCAATCGGAGAAACAACAGCAGCCGTTCCGCAACCCCAAGCTTCTTCCAAAGTGCCATTTTCCATAGCTTCACTTAGTTCATCAATGCTAAGAAGTCTTTCAGAAACCTTATATCCTTCATTTCTTAAAACTTCAAGGCAGGATTTTCTGGTAATTCCGGGAAGAATAGAACCTGAAAGCATAGGGGTTACTATTTCGCCATTGATTTTGAACATAACGTTCATAGCGCCAACTTCTTCAATATACTTTCTTTCAACACCATCAAGCCAAAGAACCTGTGAGTAACCTTTTTTCTCAGCCCTCTCACCTGCTCTGTTACTTGCGGCATAGTTACCGCCACATTTAGCATAACCTGTTCCGCCGCGAACAGCACGAACATCCTCGTCTTCAATCATAATTTTAACAGGATTAATTCCCTCTTTATAATAACTGCCAACGGGAGAAGCAATTATTATATAAGTAGCATTATTAACAGCATGAACGCCGAGACTTTCGTCATTACCGAACATAAATGGACGGAGATAAAGTGAGGTTCCTTCTGCAGATGGAGTCCAATCCTTTTCAACATCAACAAACTTGGTTAAAACCTCAAGTGCCAAATCTTCAGGAATTTGAGGCAAGCATAAACGTTCAGCAGAGTTATTCATTCTGCGAATGTTTTCCATAGGTCTGAAAAGTTGAACCGAACCATCAGCCGTTCTGTATGCCTTAAGACCTTCAAAAATTTCCGAGCCATAATGCAAAACGGTTGATGCAGGATGAAGCGATATATTTTCAAAAGGAGCAATTCTCGCATCATGCCAACCAAGCTCTTTAGAAAAATCCATCATAAACATATGGTCGGTAAAAATTTTACCGAAACCAAGAGTGCTACTATCGGGTTTCTCCTTCAAAACAGCGGCTTTTGTAATAGAAATTTCCATTGTTGTTACCCTCCTAATTACTTGTACTCTGCACCAATTTGCAAAGCTTTTAAGTTGGTTTCAAGCATATCTGCACGTTTAGCAGATATTACCTTTGACAATGTTCTTCTCATACTTTCAACGTCAAACTGACCAAGCACAGAGAGAATTTTGCCCATTATAATCATATTAGCAAGAGTTGGAAAACCATTATCACTTGCAAGTTTTGTTGCAGGAATATAATAGACGTCAACGTCGCTTCTTTTTGCATCTCTTTCGATAAGAGTTGAATCAACGAAAATTTTTCCACCCGGAACAACTGAAGACTCATATCTGTCAAAAGAAGGTAAATTCATTGCAACTAAAATATCAGGAGTTGCAACTATCGGAGAGCCAACAGGCTCATCACTTAAGATAATACCACAACTAGCGGTACCTCCACGCATTTCAGGGCCATAAGAAGGAAGCCAGCTTACTTGCATATCATCAGTAAGTCCCTTATATGCTAAGAATTTACCGGCAAAAAGTATTCCTTGTCCACCGAAACCGGAAAGCAAAAATTGTGTCGTACTCATAATTATTTTGCCTCCTCTTGATTTGATCTGTCTTTATAAACGCCGAGAGGATAATAAGGAAGCATTTTTTCATCAATCCATTTTAAGGCTTGCTGAGGTGTCATACCCCAGTTGGTAGGACAGGTTGAAACAACCTCTACTAGTGAAAAACCTTTGCCCTCAATTTGATTTTGGAAAGCCTTCTTAATAGCCTTTTTAGCGTTTCTGATGTTTTTAACATTATTTACTGTTACTCTTTCAAGATACTCGGGACCTTCAAGCTCGGATAAGAGTTCACAAACTCTTATCGGAAATCCACAATGCTTCTCATCTCTTCCGTAAGGAGAGGTTTGAGTAACCTGACCTACGAGAGATGTTGGAGCCATTTGGCCACCAGTCATACCGTAAATTGCATTGTTAACGAAAATAACAGTTATGTTTTCATTTCTTGCTGCTGCGTGAACTGTTTCTGCCATACCAATGGATGCCAAATCACCATCACCTTGATATGTGAATACAATATGATTTTCAGGGTCTGCTCTTTTAACGCCGGTAGCAACTGCGGGAGCTCTACCATGAGCTGCTTCAATCATATCGCAATTAAAATAATTATATGCCATAACCGAGCAACCAACCGGAGCAATTCCTATTGTTTTGCCTTCGATACCTAATTCATCAATAGCTTCAGCTACCAAACGATGAATTATACCATGAGTACATCCGGGGCAATAATGAAAAGGTATATCCGCAAGTGCGTGCGGTTTTTCAAATACAACTGCCATTATTTTATACCTCCTTGTTTGCTTTTTCAATTGCTTCCAAAACCTGTTCAGGAGAAGGAATCATTCCTCCTGCTCTGTTACAAAGGCTAACAGGAGCTTTGCATTCAGAAGCTAGCTTTACATCTTCGATCATTTGACCCATAGAAAGCTCAACAGAAATAAAAGCTTTAACTTTATCTGCTGCGGCTCTTATAGGCTTTACAGGGAACGGCCAAAGAGTTATAGGTCTGATCAATCCAACCTTTATACCCTTAGCTCTGGCTTCATTTACTGCGTTTTTAGATACACGCGATGCTATACCAAAAGCAACAACGCAAATTTCTGCATCGTCCATCATATATTCTTCATACATAACTTCGTTTTCTTCGATGTCAGCATATTTTTCATATCTCTTAAAATTAAGCTCTTCGAGTTCTTCGGGAACAAGAGACAATGAATTTGTTATATTATGAGGTCTTTGAAGTTTCGTTCCGTTTGTTGCCCAAGGTTTCTCAGGAGCCGGTTTTATATCAAAATCAAGAGCAACAGGCTCCATCATTTGACCCATTGTACCATCAGCAAGAATCATCGACGTCATTCTGTATTTATCAGCAAGCTCAAAGCCTTTAACAGTCAATTCCGCCATTTCCTGAACGGAAGCGGGCGCTAAAACTATCATATGATAGTCGCCATGTCCGCCACCGCGTGTTGCTTGAAAATAGTCAGATTGACTAGGTTGAATACCACCAAGACCGGGGCCGCCTCTTTGAACGTTAACTATTAAAGAAGGAAGGTCTGAACCTGCAAGATATGAAAGTCCTTCGGCTTTTAACGAAATTCCCGGGCTAGAAGACGAAGTCATAACTCTTTTTCCAGCAGATGCAACGCCATAAACCATATTAATAGCAGCTATTTCGCTTTCCGCTTGGAGAAACGTACCGCCTATTTTGGGCATTTTTTTAGCCATATACGCAGCAATCTCTGTTTGAGGAGTTATCGGATAACCAAAATAATGACGGCAACCTGCAATGATTGCAGCTTCAGCGATTGCTTCGTTGCCTTTCATCAAAACTTTATCTGCCATATTTTTTCACTTACCTTTCAACTTTAATTATACAATCGGGACACATCATTGCGCAAGCAGCACAACCAACGCACTCATCTTGATTTTTTATTTCAACAGGATGATGACCCTTTTTATTGATCTTATCATCCGCCAGCTGTAAAAGATTTTTAGGACAAGCATCAACACAGAGTCCGCAACCTTTACAATTATCGGTTTTAAATGTTAATTTAGCCATAATTCTTATCTCCTTCTAAATTAATATGTATTATTTTGAAGCTTCAGCGGAAGCAAATTATCGACGTCAGCTTTAAGATCATCTATCAAATCTTCCTTAACCGAAGTTGCCAAAATTGGAAGATCTAACGCTTTAGAGATTTCATTAGCATAAGGCAACGAATCTAAAATATCAGAAGCGGTTGTTGATTTACCAAGATTGGAATTGTTTATAATTCCGGTAAACGGAATATTACATACTGATTGAATTTCTTTGATAATCTCAATTGTAGAATCGACATCTCTCGTCAATGGACGGAAGCAATTAATAACTAAAAGCATTTCAAAATTGTTTTCTTCCAAAATTTTCGGAGCAAGTCTTCCGAGAGCCAAAGCTCCCCTATCATCTCCGCCAACATCTATGACAACTCTATGAGATTTATCATCGGTTATAGCATATAAATCTTCAGGCATCGCAGGAAGGTCAACGTTGCTGTTAGCGAACTCAGAGCAAATTAATCTGATGTCTTTATCTTTAAAATCTTGCAAACTGTCTTTCGTTCTGAAATAAGGATTAACGATATCCAAATCAGCAACGGTAACCTTATCGGATTGCTCTCTCATCATAAACGCAAGATTAACCGCAATATTAGTTTTTCCGCTTCCGTAATGACCCGAAAGTAGTGTTATTCGCTTAAATTCCATGCTTTTTCACCATTAAAGTTTATTACGTTGGATTTTTCCGCTAACAGTTTTAGGAAGTTCATCCTTAAACACAACGAGTCTTGGATACTTATAAGGCGCGGTGTGATCTTTAACGTATTTTTGAATTTCCTTTTTAAGTTCCTCAGTGGGTTCGGTATCTTTAGTTAAAACGATGCTTGCTTTAACAATTTGACCGCGAACCTCATCAGGAGCAGCCGAAACACCACATTCAAGAACATAAGGCAATTCCATAATAACACTTTCAATTTCAAACGGTCCGATTCTGTATCCTGACGATTTAATAACATCGTCAGCACGTCCTACGTACCAATAGAAACCATCTTCATCGCACCAAGCAACGTCGCCGGTGTGATAATATCCGTCATATATTGCCTCTTTAGTCTTTTCTTCATCACCATAATAACCGGTGAAAAGACCGCAAGGGAATCCATTTTGAATATTAATAACGATTTCGCCTGTTTCTCCGACAGGAACAAATTCGCCATCAGAATTCATTAGTTTTACATCATAAATCGGAGCCGGCTTACCCATAGAACCAATTTTATGAGAAGCACCTGTTAAATTACCGATAATCATAGTGCTTTCAGATTGTCCGAATCCTTCAAGAATTTGCAATCCTGTTGCTTTTTCAAACTGATGGTAAACCTCAGGATTAAGCGCCTCACCGGCAGTTGTCATATGCTTAACTGAGGAGAAATCGTATTTTGATAAATCCTGCTTAATAAGCATTCTTAACATAGTTGGAGGTGCGCAGAATGTTGTAATTTGGTGTTTGGCAAACATTGGAAGAATTTCCGCAGCGTCGAATCTATCAAAATCGTAAACAAACGTTGCAGCCTCGCATAGCCATTGTCCGTAAAGTTTGCCCCACATTGATTTCGCCCATCCGGTATCCGAAATTGTAAAGTGTAATCCATCAGGGTCAACATTATGCCAATATTTTGCAGTGTGGAAATGTCCAAGAGCATATTTATAATTATGTGCAGCAATTTTAGGATATCCTGACGTTCCGGACGTGAAGAACATAAGCATTAAATCGTCGCCGCAAGGTGCATCTTCCGTTCGATTGTAATGACTGCTATACAAGGTGTATTCTTCATCAAATGAGCGCCAGCCCTCGCGTTCTCCGTTAACCATAATTTTATGCTTTAAGGAAGGACATTTTTGAGCAGCAATATCAACTTGTTCAGCGCTTCCGCCAAGACCTGTGCAAATAATTGCGCTGATTTCAGCCGAATTGAATCTGTATTCAAAATCATGCTCTTGCAATTGATCGGTTGCAGGAATGGCTATTGCGCCCAGCTTGTTAAGTCCAAGCATTGCAAACCAGAATTGATAATGCCTTCTTAGAACAAGCATGACTTTATCGCCTTTTTTGATGCCCAACGCTTTGAAATAATTGGCACATTGAGCAGACGCTTTTTTAATATCCTTAAAAGTAAATCTTCTTTCAGTTTTATCTTCTGAAATATGAAGCATTGCAAGCTTTTCAGGATCCTTATTTGCCAATTCATCAACCAAATCAAAAGCAAAATTAAATTTATCGGTGTTTTTGAACGTAATACTTGTAGGAGTGCCTTTATCATTTTCAACAATATCGATAAACTTGCGATAAATTCTATTTTTATCATCGATTTTTCTGGGCTCAGATTTCCTGTTGATTTTTGAAGGTGCTTGAAGTTCGGGAATTGGCTCGCCTGTAGGGTTAAGAACTATAGCATAGAACGTACAGTCCTTACCGTTTGTTGCAATCATTCCATGCGGCTTTGAACTATCGAAATAAATAGTATCTCCAGGACCTAAAACTTCTTGATGTTCGCCAATTTGAACAAGCAAATTTCCTTCAACGATAATGTCATATTCCTGGCCTGCATGTGTTGTTAACTCAATATCTTTATGTATAAGCTCGTCGTCGTAAGCAATTTTAACAAACAAAGGCTCGGCAATTCTGTTCTGGAAAGCATAAGCCATATTATAATATGTCATTCCATGAGCCTGCGCAATTTTTTGGCCCAATCCTGCTCTGGTAACGGTATAAGAATTAAGGGTTGGACTATGTCCCTCGATAATATCAGTTACATTGACGTTAAAAGCTAAAGCACATCTATAAATGAAAGCAAAATTTAGATCAGCTTTTCCGTTTTCACAAAGAAGATATTCTTCAACGGAAACATCAGTTTTTTGCGCCATTTCTTCAGGGGTTAGATTCTCAATTTCTCTAAGCTCCTTAATTCTTGCCGCCATTTCTTGAATTTTGTAGTCAAGTCCGGTTATTTGATTCATATTTGTTCTCCTTTGAAGGGACGAAAATTAAAACTCGCCCCAAAGTTCATGACTTTGAGACGAGTGCAGAAAATCATTTCACCCGCGGTACCACTCAAATTGCGACATAAAGCCGCCACTCAGGGTCTATCAACCCTTATGCCTTTACGCAGCAATCACGGAGAGGTTCTACTAATTCGAAAGAACTTTCTTCCTCTCGGCTCAGAAGCTACAAGCACATACTCTGTTTCCGATGACATCTCACCATTCGCCATCTCTCTGAAGGGCATAAATACGAGCTACTCTTCGTCAAAGCCATTACTTTTTCGATATTATACCACAACTTTTATCATTTTGTCAATAATTAAATTAAAAATTTTAAATAAAATCGCTTATATTTTATTTTAATTTTTGCTGATGCATCCAATAGCTCATTACAAAATTATGAGGTAGGATTTTAGCAAGAAATGCTTGAAATCTAGCAACAAATCCAAATTTGCTAACATCCTTTCCTTTTTTAAGATCACGCAACGTCCTTTTTACGATTTGTTTTGGAGTATACATAGCTGTATATTTTTTCACAACAGCGTCCGTATCCTTTCTAATTGCTCTGGAAAAGAACTCGGTTTTTGTCCAAAACGGACAAACTGCCAAAACTGAAATTTTTCTTGATTTCAATTCACGGTTTAATCCCCTGCTAAAATACAGAACAAAGGCTTTGCTTCCGCTATACACGTTAATATATGGAATGGGCTGAAAAGCGGCAACTGATGCAATATTAATGATTTTAGAGCCCTCTTTCATAAAAGGGAGAGAAATTTGACACATTGCCATAACAGCCTGGCAATTCAAATCAAGCATATTCATATTTTCTTTCAAAGGAATTTCATCAGTTTTTGAAAATTTTCCAAATCCACTTGCATTAATAAGCAATTTAATTTCAGGGTTTTCTTCAGAAAGCAAGGCCTCATATTTAAGATAGCTTTCTCTTTGGGATAAATCTAAAGAAATTATTTTTTTAGGAAAATCAATATTTAATTCTTCAAGTTTTTCTTTTCTTCTTGCAATTACCCATACTTCATCGAAAGTTCCAAAATCAGATAAAGTTTCAACAAACTCTTTACCAATCCCGCTTGAAGCTCCCGTAATAACAGCAATTTTCTTGTTCATATAACCACATCCTATTTTATATAATTATAACATAACACAATAAAATGTGCAAGAAAAAGAGCAATTAAAGCCGAAACTTTAATTGCTCTTAATATCTATGAACGCACTCTAATCATAGCAATTCCATATTCTCCAGAAGGAAGTTCTGCTTTAACGACAAAATCCGTCTTTGCGTTTGCATCGGTAACGCTGTAAGGAAGCCGCGGATCGGCGGTGTATAAGCCGTCGGGCGTAATTGTTCCTTTGAATCCAATTACATAATGGCAATCCGGAAGCGACCATGTTATTTTCTCATCACAGTCAATACAATGTGCTTTTAACTGTCTTGTTTCGCCCGGCTTCATTATTATCTCAAGTTCATCCATTACTACCTGCTTAACGGGAGGAAGAGTTGTATAAACAATAAGATTATACTGATTATCAATAACGTCATTGATTTCGTTATCTACATCGAACTCTCCGGAAACAGGAGGTATTATTAAGTTACCGTCAAAATCGTCAGTAAGTTTATAAACATGCTTTCTGAATTTTTTGTTAATCGATTTTGGTAGTTTAATTTTAAGCTTACGCTGTGAGTTTCCAATCTTATCAAGCTCAACTGCAATGCTATAATTACCATCGGGAGTGATTATAGCAGTTGCGTGCATACCTTTACCGCTAACAGCGGTTCCTATTACTTTCGAATGTCCGGGGAAATAGTTGGTTAAAAGTGTTAGTTCGTTATATCTTAACGTTCCACCATTAATGCCGCCTTCAATATCAAAGCAATCGCGCCTAACATCTGTCGGAAAACGCCAAATAGCAGTTCTTGGCCCGTCCATAAGCAAATGTTCATCAATGAATACACCGCTAAGATGCCAGAAAAGCATCGAGGAAACTCCTGCATTCATAAAGCCGAGGACTGCACTCATATTTGTTCTTTCAAAATCAAAATCCAATCCAGGTCTTGATCCGTAAACGTATTCACCAAATTCGCCAACACAAGTTTTATGATTACCTGCAAGTTTTTGAGCTATTTTTCCATATTTAATCGACTCATCATAAGACGTGCGATAAATATGATAAGAAGCATAATCATATTCGTCGGGAGCATTTTTATTAAGATAGTCCACCCATTCTTCGATGGGCTCGAATCTGTTTATACCGCCTGCTGTTTCAGCTGCCCATATTTTAATTTTATCACGTATTCCGACATTTATGAGCGCCTCATTAGCCTTGATTAACATATCCTTCCAGTATTCTTTTGCGTCCATACCCTTTGGCACGGAAAAATCTCCGCCATGCAAAGTATCGCTATTATTAGATTCGTTATAGAACGTTAAATACTTGATATTGTCATATCCACGCACGTCGATCAATTCTTTTAACAGGTCAGCGCAAGCAATCGCAAATTGATTTATGTCTTTAGGCGCAGAGTTTTTTCTGTTGAATACATCCGGGAAAGAGAACCACTCCTGAACTGTATAGCCAACCTTCCAACCGAAGTTAAGTTCGATTTCTGTTCCTGAAGCTTTAAACGCATCAAACTCCTTTAAAACGGCTTTCATTTTCGGAGAATTGAATACATAGCGTCTGTTATAGTAATCCTCTTCGTCCATAACAAACCAGTCAATTTGGAACCAAACTCTTACAACTCGTGGGTTAAACGTTGCTATTCTACGCTTTTCAATCTCCATATGTTGCTCATAAAAGCCATTCATTCTGGAAGATTCGAACAGGTGGCATGGCATTACGTTGCCGCCTATTCCAAGATAGTCGTCATTAATAATTTTGGAATCATCAACCTCGACAGAATATTCATCTGCATATGCCATTATTTGATAAAGCTCAGCATCTTCGATGGAAATAACAACGTTATCGCTAAGTTTGATTTCATTAGTTGTATAAACGTTGATTCCGTTATATAATTCTTTTTCTTCGAAATTAACAGATTCGCCATTCACTACTATTTTACTTAGATTTTTTCCAACAAAATATAATTTATTAGCAGAAGATATTTTGCCTTTCGATATCTTAATATCTGCTTTATTTATGCTAATCTTTGCATCTTCACTAACTAACATTCCATCGGTTAATACGGCTGCATCGCCTTTAAACTCGCCATCTATTTCGGGTATAAGGTTAGAAATCAAACTTCCCGAATAATCATTTTCATAAAGGAAAGACTTTTGGAAATTATAGTCATCACTATACAGACAAAAATTCTTAATTCTTGAAAACATATCAACAGAATTTGATTCAATTTGACGAAAAGCAATGAATCTTGTTTTTAGTCCATTAACGTCAAAAAGCAAGTTTGGCTCATTTGTAAACGTGCCCACAGGAATATTATTTCTATTATCATAAGTGAAAATTTTATTTTCATCATTAAACAGAGTTTCTCTATCATCACTTGCGTATAGCTCAAACAGTCCTATTGTATAATCAAGAAATGTATAATGATAACTTGAAATTAATATTTTTTCAATTACTTTGGGCGAAGAAAGGTCGTATACAAGCGAAAATTTATGAACAGGTAAATCAATATGTTGTTCGAAATAGTAATCATTTTCGCCAAGCATTTTCAAGTATTCATCGCCATATAAATTAAACATTTTAGCAACCATTTTTTCATCGCAACCATCTTCTCTAATGAGCTCAGGCATTAACCCTTGAGTCATAGAAAATCCAAGCGTTTTCTTGCCAAAAACTTTCAATTCTTTGTTTCTGATTATTTCCATATTTATCCTCCCACAAATATATAATTTTAGCCGAGGCCGACGAAACGACCTCGGCTAAAAAATCAATTAGATTCATGTTTTCGCGCAGATATAATAAATGCCATACAAGAAATGATAAACAAAGCAGCAAAAACAACCGCAGACAGCGGGAATGATTCGCCTGTTTCGGGCGAAATCTCTCCATCTTGATATTCGATATCTTGCTCAATATCAAAGTCTGGCATAGGTATATCCGGAATCTCTACGTCAAGATTCTCAAAATAGGGATCGTTAGAATTAGCAAACGTTGCCAAAAGGAATTTGTCATTATCAAACAAATCCGTTTCATAATATACTCTACCATCATAAATATCTGAATTTAGAGTTGCGCAATTCTTTCCATCGCCGGATGCCATCATCGGATATGAGAGTTTATTTTCATCATAAGCAATCGATACCTTATATTTTCTTCCGCCAATATCATAAACCGGTTTACCAAATACGTTCACAAAATTAATTTTATAAACCTTATCGTTAACTATCTTGAGTGAACCGCTTTCCGCCAAGGCAACTTTCTGCTCGGTTGAAGCCTTTTCTTCGGTAACTTTAATACCTGTAACGTCTGTCATAATATCGTTTTTATCGTATTTGAGAATATCTACAACTACTCCGCTATTTTTGTCCTCAAAGGTCAATAAAGCAGGATCGTCCTCATCCGGTTGAATACCAACAACGGAAGTTCCCTTAACAGAAACCTCATTAACCGCAAAACACATATGATCATAGCCATTATATTTTTGATTACCTGCGATAAAACGAATAAGCATAACTCTGGCAAATTTAGGTCTGAAGTTTATAGTATAAACCCCTTCTTCGGGCAGTCCTTTAAAGGATTCAAGAGGCTCGAGTTCGAAATCTCCACTATCAAATTCAGCTAGTTTCTCAGACGTATATAATTCTAATTCAGTTGGATTATACCCCTCGAGCATATCCGGGAAATAGAGAGAAATACTATCAATATTTTTTATATCGTCAAAGGTTATAATTAAGTCGATAGTTTCTTCATTATCCTTACCGCCTTCAATTCCAACGCTTGTTAAAATATCGTTATCAAAGAACTTATAAAAATATGCGTCAGAGTTTATAAAACGATAGTTTTTTGTTTTATAATTATATAGCGCCATAGAAACGTTGTTATGTCCTAAAGTTCTTGACACAGTCTTATATTTGAGAAGCTGGTCATCTCCGCCAATTACAGAAACTTCAGCGATTTTGAGTTCATCACCAAACTCAGATATCTCAAATCTTATATATCTATATTTTTTCTTTGCGTTGGATCCTGATAAGGTTTTGCCATTTTTGCCCTTACCTTTGTAACTATAAATAAGGCTATCGTTATCCCAGATTTTATTTATATCATTTGTAGCATAAATCTTATATTTCTTTGCGTTACTAACTAGTTTCAAACTTGTTAGTTTAACGTCATTACAAAGATTATAACTGAGATGAACAGTTTTTTTAGATGTTTTAATTTTAGCAACCGTATCAGTATCCATATCGGTTAGCATTTTTAATTCATCAAAGCTTAAATTCTTTTCAGAAATGGTTGCCAGCTCACCGCTTTTTGATTCTGTATATGCTTCAACAGGCATATTAGCCGCAAGATTGGTAGGCTTAATTTCGATTATAGCTTTTTCGCCATAAACTGCAATTTCAGAAAGACGAGGAACAGGAAACGTAGTTGCATAAGTAACCGGATTCAAAATTCTTATGCCAAAAACTTTTCCTCTTGCCTTATAGTTATCGAAAGTAACGTTATGTCCTCTAACGGCTCCATCCTTTTCCCAATTGTATTCAAATAACATATTCTCAGGCAAGAATATTGCATCAGGATCTTCCGCAACATAGACTTGATACCATCCGGTGTAATAACTTTCGCTACCGGGCGTGCTAATACCTAAAAACGTAAATCCGCTGAAATCATAGAATTCATCGAAAACATAAGCAACGTCAAGTTTATTCGAACCATCCGACGTTGAAAGTTTAAACTTTGAACTTGTTATATCGGCATGCTTATCAAGTTTTCCATCTGTCAGCAAAGCGGACTGCTCAACATAAGCCCACGGCGCAGGTATGTTTGCATCATTATAAAACCATTTTGGCGTTTTATAACCTGAAATCAAGCTCTCGCCAAAAGATTTGAATTCCTTCTCGGTTAAATTAATGATTCCTTTAACTATATTTACCTTATAGTTGGGATCGGCATAACTACCAAATACGGCAATATCAGAAATTCTGGCATACACGTCATTAATCGATTCATCAACGGTCAATTCACCAAAAGCGGGGTCAATTATTCTAATGCCAAAATAACGCTTTGAATCGCTTGAATTAACTTCAAAAACATTTAACCTATCGCCTGCAACATTCTGAAAATCTTCCATTAAATTTGCATCATCAAACAAATTATCTTTTTCATTTGATAAATAAAGTTTGTATTTATTAGTTACACGTTTGGTATTTGGATGATTAACAAGAGCTATTGCATCAACGTTAACAATTGTATTAAAATCGAAACTCAAATCAAGGAAGCGTTCTCCGTTTTCATAAATAATAGGAGAACCGTTATTATAATCGGCAAATTTAAACTTAGAAAACTCAACCTGATTTTCAAAGTTTTCGTCGGTTAATGCTTTAGTATCGACAACCAAATCCGACGAATTATCTTTGTCGGTTACAGAAACATCGGGCTTAATGCCTTTTAAAACATTATAATCGTATTGAACAGAAAGTTCATGATAATAATTTTCAAAATCAGCTGTCTCAACAGTACCAAAAGCGGCTATTTGCGAGAGTCTGACATATTTATTTGCGGTGCTAACGGCACTTGCCGGAGGCACAGGAACTATAAATTTAACACCTAAATATCTGCCCTCAACAGGAGTTTTAAAGTTAAATTCTTGCTTTGTAGCAGAAGATGTATTAACAAACTGTTTAATTAAAGATTCTTCGTCAAACAACGTGATATTGCTATCCGAAACATAAACCTCATAAACGTAGTTAGCGAGATCCTTGTTGCTGTGGTTATATATCCAAACTGAATCCAGTTTAGCTTTTCCTCCGAGATAATAACTAACAGTTGTATATGCTTTAGGTCTATTGTATGGAGCGGTATTTTTGCACGTTCCGTTCTCTTCATAATAAACAGTACCGGGCAAGAACGCTGCATCATTAACAACTGCATTTGTTATGCCTTTGGGATTTCCGACGAGCCAACGCCCCGCCGCTTCACTGGTATCTTCGCCATCACTAAACTGTTTAACATCAAAATATGTTTTATTATAAAGCAAGTTAGAATCAGATTTAAGTTCCGAAACTTTATTTTTTGATGCGGTGAAATCAGAAGAAACAACTTTAACGTTTATTTCCGGCTCTTCCGCATACAACATAAGTTCATTGATTCTTGTATATACTTCAGAAGGATTCGAAAGTTCTGCAGAAACAGGATTTAAGATTCTGATTGCAAAGTATCTTGCCTTAATCGGTTCATCGAAAATAAATTCAAACTCTTTAAGCTTATTGGTATTAGTAACATCATCAACAAGGCTCTTTGAATCGTTAAACAATTCATTTTCATTATCAGATAAGTAAATCTTAAACCTTCCGGTTCTCAGGTCTTGGCTGGTATGGTTGAACATTTTCAAGCCGTAAATTTTGCAACTGGCTTCTAAATCAAAAATTAAATCAAGATAAACCTTTGTTCCATCTTTATAATAAACGTTAGAACCGCCGATTTTCTCTGCGAATTTTGGAGTACCCGTAAAAAATTCGGTTGTTGTATCGCCATCGTTTATGCGACTATATATACCATTGTCCGAAAGGGTTTTTCTATCAGTTCCATTATTAGAATAAAAGGTTTTCATAGGAAGGTTTTTTAAGACGTTGCTACCTTTTAAAGAAGGAACCTCTCCCCTTTGACCTAACACAGAAAACTCTAAAATTCTAGTGTAAGCCTCAGCTGCGGATACATTTTGAGAAACAGGATTCAAAATTCTGATGCCAACATATCTTGCTTTGCGTACTTCGTCAAGGATAATAACGTTTTCCGCGTCAGCATTCGTGTTTGTAAAATCCTTAACAAGGCTATCAGACTCAGAAAAAAGCGTTTCGGGCTTTTTTGAAAGATAAATCTTAAATCTATTGGTTCTGTATCTGGAATCGTTGTGATTAAGCATATATACTGCCTTTATATCGCTGATTACACCTATGTCGAACTGAAGGTCGAGAAACACTTTACTACCATCTTTATAGTAAACTGTATTTCCGCCTATGTTTTCAGCAAACTTGGGTGTTCCAATAAAAAATTCAGTCGAGGTATCGCCATCATTTATATTTTTAAACTTAGTATTGTCCGGCGCAGACGTAAAAGTTGAACCATCAAGCGAATATCTTGCAGTCATAGTTAAATCTTTGATAAGATTCTCGCCAAAATCAGTTGGTATAGAGGCGGCAGAAGCAACAATAGAACTGTTAGGTATAAAGAAAACAGTTGCCAAAAAGCTAAAAACCAACAAGATTGATAAAGAAGCCTTTTTAATATTTAGTTTGTTCATTCTAACCCCTCCTTTTTAAACAATTTGTACTAATGCGGTCATATAAATATTCGGATTGGATTTCAAAGCAGCTCTTACCGAAATAACATCGCCGCTTACCGCCTCATTTGACGGAACATATTCGGCAGTTAATTCGCCGGTTGAGGTAATAGTACCTTTTTCACCGCTTGAAGCAGAAATTGACCATACGATTTCTTCGTTTTCGCAGTCGATCAATCTTGCTCCTAACTTTAAAGTTTCATTACTTTTAACATAATTTTTATAGTTGTTTATGGAAATTTGTTTGAGCGGCTCTTTGGTTGTATAGAAATAAACAGCAGCATCTTTTCCGGGTAATGCATCAGATATTGTATTATCAATATTTTTAAAAGTCTTAGAAACTGAAGGAATTGTATAATCGACAACTTTTTCTTCGAGTCTGTCGGTATCAAAACGATAGAACGTCTTGCCGATACTCTCGGAAAAATTGATTCTAACATCGTATCTCGAATCTCCACCCATAGTTTCAACTATAACAGTGTAATTGCCGTCTGCTAATCTTACGGCAGCAACTCTAATATCATCGCCCGTCCAATCATTCATCAAAACATCGCAATTAGGGGTGATGTATGTGTTTAAAAGCCCAATTTCTTCAAACGCCTGCCCAACGGGAGCGATACTGTCAATATTTTTATCTGTGTGTTTATACATTGTTCCGTATCCCATCCATCCGTTTAGCGGAAAGCTCCAATAATACTCACCAAATCCCCAAGCGCAAACGCTTTTAACGCCTGAATTCAGCGACGCAATTATATAAGATGAATAAGTATCGTTCCAATCATAATACACGTCTTCCGAAACATAAGCAATTTCATAAGGTCCGGAAAAAGCTTCCATTTCCGTGCAACAAATTCTTTTTCCAAACTCATTTACAAAGAGAACCATATCGTTGAAATATTCATAATAGTTATTTTCAAAGAAAGATTTGCCTTTGTAATATCTATGAATTGACCAACAATCAACAACATCGGCAACACCTTTAGTGTTAGCGAAATCTCTAACATAATTATGATATGTCAACGTTGTCTGGCCTTGTTCGGGTCCCCATAATTCAATCTCATCGCGAAGGCCTGCTTTTTTAAACTCTTTATCCATTATAATAACCATTTT
This sequence comes from Acutalibacteraceae bacterium, assembly GCA_045630885.1. Taxonomy (GTDB): domain Bacteria; phylum Bacillota; class Clostridia; order Oscillospirales; family Acutalibacteraceae; genus UMGS1532. The sequence continues at coordinate 75,923 of JAZQTQ010000069.1, read as the reverse complement.
AGAATACCACGAAACGCTATCTCCAACAGTTAAAAAATCTTCAGAGTTTTGAGGCTCGTTAAAGAAGGTTATGTAATCTACATTATCATATCCCAGAGAAACAAAATTTTTATAAAGCGCAACGCAAGCTCTGGCATAAGCGTCAAGGTCGTAAGGTGCAGACGCTGTAGGCAAGAAAACAGGGAGCGCATACCAATTAGTTATTCTATCATTAGTTTTCCAACCGAAATCAAGAAGAATCTTTGAATCCATTTCTAATGATTTATCAAGATATGCATAAATAGATTTCATATTCTTGTTATCAAAATCATATATTCCGTTCATATAATTCTGATAATCCTTATTATTTTCAATATCTCTGCGGTAGTAGTTAGGTTCTTCGCTTGTTACCATATAATCAAGCTGAAAAACCAAACGCCAAACTTGAGAATTGAGCATTTTCTCGTGGTTCATATCGAACTCGAAAAATGCTTCGTTATAGCCAATTTTTTCTTGTTCGGCGAGTGAATTTGCCATAAAGTTTGTTCCGAAACCATAGAAATTCTCCCAAACAACGTCGTTAACGTCAACGTTAATTGTTCTGGTTGTTCCTTTAACCGCAGCGCCATAGCATTGAATTGGATTGTCATATTTACCATAGCTCAAATCATCTTCGGGCGGAATTTCATCTTCCCAGTTGTCGCCATCAAAATAATCTTCCGGCAAAGGGTCATCGTCAAACAAATCATCAGGCAAATCAATAATATCCTCAGAAGTTACGTCATCATAGTCAGAAGAAGTAACTTCTTCAATATTTCCAACTTCTTCAGAAGATAACTGCTCAGACGAATCGTCAGAGGTATCAGCAATCAAAGACGATGAAGATTGCATTTTGGAATCAGAAGAAACATTATCGGTAGTTTCTTTAGTATCTTTGCAAGCAACAAGCGAGCAAATCAAAGAAATCGCAAGAATAACGCAAATAAATAACTTAAATGCAATATTACATTTTCTTACCATTTTTTATTCTCCTTATTTATCAAGAATTAGAATTTTATAATCAAATCCATCAAGTTGAATCTTCGCTTCGCCATTGACACTTATTTTTTCGTTTGTCATAGCATCCACAATATTTGGAAGCGATGATTTTATTTCTGCGACACCACTAAAAGCCTTTTTCGTTGTGGCAACAATTGCCAATATTTTGTCATCTCGTTCATAACAACTAACTTTAACATCTTCCGTTTCACATACAACTCTGCCGCTTGCATTGTAGTAAGGACGCCATTCAACGTTGCCATCGTTAAATTCATCATATATTTCCCAAATTTTAGACATCTTCTCAAGTGGTTCCTCGATGTCGTTTGATTTTGGAATTGAGTTGTGTAAAAGCATCATACCGATTGCTTCATCAAAATTCCATACGGGAGGATTTGAATAACAAAGCGCCTGCATTGTTACGCCGGTGTTTGACGAATCAAATTGAGCTTGAAGCATTTCGAGCGGCGCTTCTTCCAATTCGCCCCTTAACAAAGGCCCTTGGAAAACCTCGCCGTCCCAAACAGAATCACAAAATGCCATCGAAGCAAGATTATGACAACCTGAAAGATGATACTGAACTGTAACACCTCTGGATCTTGCGAGTTTATAAAGTTTCTTAGCAAAATCACGAATTTCAAAAACAGGATGAGTATCCTGAATCATACCCTGATCATCAACATATCCGCAACCGTGTTCAGTATTACAACAGAAACAAGGCACCGCTGTTCCGTCAAAATAGAAACCATCAAAGTTATATTTCTCGATAAGAGCTTTTAAGCCTTCATAATACATATCAGCCCAGCCGGAGCCCATGCAAACAAAAACAGCTCTTTGTTCAGGGGTTCTATACCAATGCCAATCAAAACGAACGCCTTGTTTTCTCCTCTTGGCATATTTGAGACCAAATTTCTGCCAAAGCGGAGATAACGTCGATAATTCATAACCAAAATAAGGAATTACCTTGATTCCGCGTTTATGACATTCTTCAATGATAAATTTAAGTCTATCAGATGTTTTACTTGTTAATATAAATGAATTTTGAATATCGTTCCATTTTTCGTGAATATATAAAACTTTAACACCAAGACGTTTTAATCTATCAAAAGCAATTTCATCTCCCCTTCCGGGAATTGGACTGCTTAAATATTCATCGTGGTTATTAGGGATTCTCTTAAAACAATCAAAATGGAGATTCTTTTCAAGAGTCAAAGGCTTCGGAGCATCTCTGAGAGGAGTTGCGATCATTCCGAATTTTAATGAAACGGGCATAAGATCAAGCCACTTTTCTTCATTATCGCCCTTATATCTCCAACACTTAGGTTCATTATCAAAGAAATGGAATCTTAAAATAAACTTATCATCGCAATCAATAATTTCAGCAGCTAAGTTCTTATCGTCATAATTCCATTTTTCATCATCTCTAAAAAAGAAACCTAAACCAACGTCGTTTCCGCAAACGTATATCTGTTCTTTAAAACCAAAGTTCATTCCACCATCAGGTATCTTAGAAGAAATATGCAAAGAATCATTAGGAAGATAAGTTTTCTTAGCGGACATAGTTCCGTTGTCATTGCCGCAACCATAAACCTGAAAATACTTTATGTATTCTTTATTAAGAGGTACGTCCAGATATAATTTATTCAAATGAAAAATTTCTCTTGTTTGAGTGCTGCCCATAACGGATTCGGCAACACTCCTGCCCCTCGTGCAAATAGTTAAGTCGACGATATCGCATCCGTCAAATTCAATATTATGAGAGGTGTCAATAACCAGGTTGCCGGCAAACGCAGAGCAAACAACACCTTTAGATTCATCAGATTCTCCTTCGACAGGAGAAACAAAAATATTAGAAAGTTCCTTCTCTTCACCATTAGCAACAACATAATAAGTTATAGGGCCTGCCAAAATTTCTTTACCTTTCGAAAGAACAGAAGAAGGCATAAGAGAGTTTTCAAAAGTATACATCCTGTTAGAAACAGAAACTTCAACTTTCCCCTCTTTTTCCATAATTTCTACCGGGTCGAAAATCCCCATAATTTTTTCCATAAATGATACACTCATCTCCATCATAGTTTGTTATATACATTATATAATATATTTTATCATCTTTCAATGTACAATTCAATGATTTTATTGTAAAATAAAACTCTATTAAAACGAAAAAGCAAGTCATTTTAAGATTAAATGGCTTGCTTTTATGTAAAAAACATCTATTTTCTTCCATTTCTTTCAATAAAATTAGAAGGGGTTTCTCCAACGTGTTTGAGAAAAAACTTAGAAAAATGACTTACGTCATAATATCCGAGTTCTGCCGATATTTCATTTATAGAAAAATCGCCTACTCTAAGCATCTCCTTTGCTGCAGATATTCTAAGGCTATCCCGAAATTGAGTGATTGTTTTACCTGTTTTTTTGATAAACTTTGTTCTTAAATAAGAAGGACTTAAAGCACAGTGATTAGCAAGTTCGAGCGTTGTGAAATTTCTCTTGAAATTTGAATGAATAAAATCGACAGCCATCGAAACGTCTGCATCTTTAAGAATTGAATTTCTCTGTTGCTTTTCCATAATAGACAAATACATCTGCAAAAGTTTGATTTTACAAATAATATAACTGTCCCAAGAACGAGATTGCCATATGTCTGCCATTTCAGAAATAGTATTAAACAGCCTGTTATCTGTTTCGATCAAACGAGGCAGTTTGTTAATTTCCTCATAATGCTTTTTGGCAAACAAAAAACCGGACGTGATATATTCTCCTGATTTTTCTGAATAAATGGTGTATTTATCATTTTGTTTGAAAAGAAACAAAGAACCTTTTTGAAGATGATACCGTTTTTTCTCAGAATCATTTTCAAGAATTATATCCCCGCATCCTTCAGTAAACAAAACAAAACCATCATAAATTCTTCTTGGATTAGAAAAAGAAAAACACTCTTTTTCTTTTTTCTTAACAATTATTACAATGGATTCAATATTAATTCTTTTTCTTTGCAAAAGAAACACCTCAATCCTTTTGAAAAATAAAGGAAAAAATCAATAATTCAATATAATTCTAAAAACCTGTTCTGCAGTTGATTTTAGATTTTTATATGCGTAATCGCTATTTAAAGCATTCTCAAGAGTAGTTATTTCTCTTAATATCGGGAAATAAGCATCAATACCATTATAATTACATTCCTCGGCTCCGTCGCCAATACAACCGGAGAATGCAATAACTTTTTTAGAGTACTTTTTTGCAAGTTTTGCAACGCCGATCGGCGCCTTACCCATAGCGGTTTGAAAATCAAGTCTCCCTTCTCCCGTAACAATTAAATCAGCATTAATTATCTCTTTCTCAAGTTGAATTTCGTCTAAAACAATATCAATGCCCGATAACATTCTTGAATTCAAAAACGTTGAAAAAGCGAAGCCTAATCCACCTGCCGCTCCTGCGCCAAAAGAATCTTTATCAGCAGACGGATTAACGTCTTTAGCTATCTCAGAATAATTTTCAAGCCATCTATCCATTTCGGTAATCATAGAATCTGTAGCGCCTTTTTGACGTCCAAAAACAGCGCTGCAACCAGACTCTCCGCATAACGGATTTTTAACATCACAGGCAATAATAAAACTGCATTCATATAGTTCGGGAAGGACGTGGCTATCATCAATTTTAACAAGATTTTTAAGCCCCTTAGCGCCAAGATCAATTAAATTATCCTCTCCATCCAAAAAACTAAAGCCCAAAGCAGATAGCATACCTGTACCGCCATCGTTAGTAGCACTGCCACCTATCCCCACAATAAATCGACGACAACCACGTTGAATGGCGTCTAATATTATCTGTCCGACTCCGTAGGTTGTTGTTTCTAAAGGATTTCTTTCATTCTTTGAAATCAAAGTTATACCGGCGGCAGCAGCCATCTCAACAACTGCAGTTTTTGTTTCTTTTATAATGCAATATTTTGCGATAACCGGTCTTTCGATCGGTCCGCAAACCGACAATTCAATAATTTCGGAATCAACAGACGATGCTATAGCATCAACTGTGCCTTCACCGCCGTCAGCAAGCGATTTAACAACAACGTCAGATTTCGCATCTAATGATAAAATCGCCTCTTTTACAGCATTGCCTGCTTCGACAGAGGTTAGGCTACCCTTAAAAGAATCAATTGCAACAACAACTCTCATAACAAATCCTCATTTCTTATTTTGATTTATAATACCAATCCAGAAAATCAGAAATATTCTCTTCGCAAACATAGTTTTCATCGTTTTCTAAAAGATATAACATTCTTTCATCGTCCTGAGTTTTATTTTTCTTTGAACTAACACTTTTTATAAGCATATTTATCATAAATTTATTCAGTCCGTGAAGCTTCGTTTTATCCATACCGCCTTGTATCGTAAAAAGCGGAAAATCATCTGACAAAGAATTAGTTTTTTTGACCGCATCAATTGCTGTACCTGTATCACAAAGACCAACAGCACAAACGCAAGAAACCTTGAAAAATTTTCTTGCTTTTCTTAAACCTTTTATGTTATTAGCAAAAAGCCAGCCTAAATAAATAATCTGCGTATTTTTGCTAAGCTTATTCACAGCCTCATTTAAAGAATAAACCGGCAATGATGTATTTCGGCTTAATATTTTAGCATAATCTTCGGTGTGTCCTGTATTCGTTGTAAAAACAATAGCTTTCATTTAATTTAACCTTTCAAATAAAAATCTATTCATTAATAATTATTGAATTGTTATATAGCGGATGAATCTGAACGTTACCATCAAAGCTCCAGCCAATGCAATGACCATCTTTCGAAAATAACATTCCGCAACGCTCAGGAAAACGTAGAAGTCCATATTCAATACTATCTAATTCGCCTATACCAAATTCCAAGTTCATATCACTAAAAGTAAAGCGCAAAAGGCAGTCAATTTCGTGCCTGAATCCGATTGATGCAGGTCTGTGATATATCTCGCTTGAAGGTTTATAATATTGATTATGAAACTCTCGGAATGTTTGAGGACTGCTCTTTATTGGCATATACAAAAATCCAAACTCAGCCCCCTCTATTGCCGGCCTAAAACCAAAGCGTCTATATAAATCGGTCAACGCCTTAGTTCCTGCCGAACACATAAAGCAAAGCGGTAGATTATCCGAACTCAAAAAATCATCATACCAAAACCGAAGCATCTCTCGGCCAATACCTTTTCCACGAAACTGCTCATCTGTAAAGAAATTCCCCCAGTTTCCAATAGCATCAGAGTGTTTCCCCCAACCACACCAAAGTCTGGAAAAAGCAACTTCATTTTCATAAGCGACATAGTAATTATCAATACACTCATTAGAAGCTTTTCCGCTAACTCTTAATCGAATCATATCGGCATAAGCCTTTCCAACATCTAAATCATTTATCATTTGAAATAAAATATTTTTGATTTTTTCATCAGTATTACCACAAATATATTTTTCATAAACCATTTAAACACTTCCTAGTTTACAACTATGTTAACTTATAAATAATTCTATTATTATTTTAAAAAATCATACCATACATTTCAACGTTTTTCAAGAAAATTTTGAAGTATGGTATTAATCAAGCAAATACGTTTGTATCACTTTGAGCATTGATAGAGCTAATAATTGAACTAAAGGAAACACTTTGTTCCAATAAAACATCTTTTGCGTTTGGAATTATGCTAAACAAATAGCCGTCATGAATCATAATCAGTTATTTGAAATTTAATCTTCAATTTTTTTACTTTATTTCTTACTTTCCCAAAAAATCACGTTCTAATTTTTTTAGTGAAAAAATAAATAACCGCCCACTTAAAGTGAACGGGATTTTTGGAACCGACACTCAAAACGGAACCGGTCAAAAAACAAATTTTTTTGATTCAACTTAATGTTTAATAAAAATATGAAAATAAAAAGAAAGACGACGGTAAATATATAATACTTGTTAAAACATCTATTATAAGGCCCTTAATAGACCAGTTTTTTTTACGCATTTTTAAATACACAGCAATTAAAACAATAAATGCAAAAAAGCAAACAATCCCAAGTATAATACTAACAGGATATGCAATAGGATGTTTTGACATCTCATCAAACGAAACAACAGAAAACCATAAAAGAGCGCAAACCAGTCCTGCTGCACCAACAGCCGATAATACAAAGGAAAATGCAGTAGTTTTAATATTGCAGTTGTTTTTTATAGTTTTGGAGAATATCAAGCAAAACAAAGCGGAAACAATCAATGCAACTCCAAATAATATTGCAACGAACGGCCAACCGTTCATTATACGCATAACTAAAAATTCAAGCGTGGGTGTATCCGCGCCACCTATTATGCCTATTGCACCATTTTGAGAAGTATAGTTTTGTAATGCAATAAACGGAACTATTACTCCAACAATTGATAAAATTGCTCCGATCAAAAGTGTTAATAAAGAGATTCGTTTTAACTTCAATAAATCACCTTCTAATAACAGAATTTATAATACAATCATTATATAACTTCCGCATATCCTCTGTTAAATCACAATGTCCTCTTTCGGGTACCGCATAATAAGATATATTATGGCTATCCTTCATTTTTTCTACAAATTTATCACTATGCTTTTGTTTGTTAACTGATTTGTCTTCTTCGCAATGGAAAATATAATACTTTGAATCCTTTGGCATTTTATCTGCAAGGTGTAGAGGTGATACAGAGGATAAAGCTTCCTGTAAACTGCAATCATAATTAAAAAATGCACTATAAAGTGTTCTCGGCAAATCGGGACGCTCTGTAAAATGATAAGGCACATCGCATACGGGACAGTTTGCTACACATGCTACGGGAGTACGTTTAGCATAAACCATATAAACAAGTGCGGATTGTCCGCCCATACTTCCGCCTGTTGATACAATAGGTAAATCTTCGGGCAAATCGTATTCTTTAAAGAGCACATCAATAATCTCATCTGTGTAGGCTATGTTCTGTTTGTTTTGCCAAGCCCAAGGATTTTGATATGGCACTACATAAAGTATTCCTTGTTCAGCAAATCTGATACCGTCATCGGTATCCTCATTAAACATTGCAGCACCGCCTAAACCAAAAAAGGATACTGCTATACCCTTAATCGGCTTTTTACAAATATTATTATTGCAATATGCAAAGCTTCTCAAATTTTCAATGTTAATAATTTTTTCCATTAAAAACCCTCAATTTTTATAAAACTTAATCAGTTTCTATTATCTTATAGTCGCCGTCGCTTAAAACGTTGACCAAATCCCCACTGCATTTAATCTCCTTGCTTGTTATAATACCACCCTTAGCAAGATGTGAAGCTCTGTGAAAATCTGATCCCGAAGTTATTGGTTTGTTGTAGTGACTTGCGAATATTTTTGCCATTTCATTACGAAATTTCTCTGTACAGCCGTTATAACCTTCTATACCAAAAATGCTGTCAGGAGAGTGCACTGTCATTCTATCACGAAAAGGATGCGCCTGTACAATTAATGCTTTTTCAGGCAGTATGGCTGATAATTCTTCAACATTTTTAAGTCTATTTAAAAGTGGTAATTGATAAAAATCTCGCTCGTTAAGACCGTAAACAAGATAATCGTTAATAGAATTATCAAAGCGTACCTCGGCGCCACAAAGGAGCGTAAACCCGATTTTCTCGGCCTCGTTTAGCGCAGAGTGATATCCTCTAAGATATCTATCAATAATATTCTTTTTATCGTTTATATCAATTTCGTCCTTAAACCAGTCGTAAAATTGAGCAAAATAATGGTCAGTAATAACAAGTCCGTTATATCCTGCGTCTTTGTATAACCTCACGATTTCTGCACCGCTGACACTAGCCACTTTGTCGCACTCTGCCGTGTGGATATGTAAATCATATTTATACATAAATAAATTTCCTTTCCGTGCTTTAAAAAGAAGCAATCTAACACTACTACTTTTTAATACTATAACATAGAACCATTCATTAATCAAGGTGAAAATTTGTATAAAACTTTTAAATTATTCCATGTCGTTTCTAATAAAGAACAAATTCGAGTTTTTAGTAATATAGACAAAATTCCGCCCACTTAAAGTGAACGGGAGTTTTAAACGACATCTTAAAATATTATATTATTTCTTCTCTAAATATTTGTCAGCTTCTTCTGTCGAAATCTCTTTCATAGTTTTACCGCATCATTTGATACCGAAGTTATCACAAGTACAATCGATCAATACCTTAACCATTGCACCGCATTTTTCACAAATTACGATTTTATCCATACTCTCACCTCCTGCTTATTAAATCTTTAAGCTAATGAAAAGAGAATAGCGAATAGTAAAAAAGTAAAATCCCGACGCTTTTGCATTCGGGATTTTTGGGACCGACACTCAAATGGAACCGGTCTAAAAACCTGATTTTCTTTATTTTTTATCATTAAACAATCTTCTGAATTTTGAAAAAATAAAATAAATTAAAAGTTCAACACCAAAAAATATTACCATATTCAAAACCGGCATAATAAATCCTGCAATGCTTTCAGAAAACATATTGAATGGGTCTCGAACCACAAAAAACCAATTATATTCCCTTGATTCGCTATTATACAAAAAATTGCCCAACAATGCCCATATTACCATTGATAAAATCACAAAAAAATCTCTATAACATTTTTTCCACGTAAAATTTTCTGTTTCATATATGAGGACAAGCAACCCATACACCATCATTATTCCATGAAAAGATAAAGTTTGAATTACACGATATGAAAACGGATGTACTGCGTGCCACATTACTCCCGCCGGATAAATTAAATAAATCAAATTTGAAACAAAACATAACATAGCAAACTGAATTTTGTATTTTTTTAAGAATGTAACTCGCCTTGTAAAAAAACAACCAACGCACATTGCTGTACATACATGAAATGGTAATTTTTCAATGTCTATTTCTCCGTAGGCAAAAGGCATTAGAAAAAAATCTGCTATGTATAATCCAAAAGCAATACTTATAACCTTATCAATTATGAGCTCTTGTTTTTCGTTGCTATTGTTTTTTAAATATAAACACAAAAATATTCCCAAACACAAAAACAAAGCAATAAAGCAAATGTGCCATATTCCAAAGCAAGTAAAAATTTCTCCGCCTTTTTTGTCAGACAATAGGTTGCTTAAGAATGAATACATACCATCATCGCCTCCATATGTATTATAGCATAAAAGCGAAAATAAATCAATGCGAAGCGTTGTATATATAATTTGTGGCAAAGCCACACCGAACTTATTGCCTCTTACTTATTACTTCTTACTTCCCAAAAATCCCATATCTAACTTAATTTGAAGTAAGAGTGAAGAGGTAAGAAGTAAAAAGTAAAATCCCGCCCACTTACGTGAACGGGATTTTTGGCATTCGTGTCCGAAAAAGAACTGGGTGGAAACCGAGGATTTTCTTCTATTTTATTGTAACCCAAGAAATTTTGGTTGTGTTTTCATTCCAATCATCAAAATACTTTTCAACTTCATCCTTTGTAGCAGACTTTTGATTCAACTGATATGTATTTGCCGAATCATCCTTGTATGCAAGATTTGTTACTACAGAGTCAAGTTCCTCAAAAGAAACTCTACTTATCGCAGTATAACTATTATATCTAACGTTTAAAAAACTGCCGTCCGTCTTAATATCTTGTAAACTAATATTTTCAAGAATATACCCATTCACATTTTCGTTATCATATCGAAGAATAAGAAAAAATTTCAGCGTGGCATCTACAATTACCAATTCCTCTAAACCATCTGAATCAAAATCAACATAAGCATATCCTTGTGGAATAAACGGATTTAAAGCACTGTACTCTGTGTCAAATCTAAATTCTTTCAAGTTTTCTTCAGTAACTTTATCGAATACCATACATTTATAAGAAAAGTTTTGCTCATTATCTAAAACTTTTTGTAAAAGTTCTTTTGCCTCACTATTTTGTTTTTCAGTATTATTGCAACCGACAAAAGATAAACACATTACCAGACACATAAAAATAGCCATTAATTTTTTCATATAATTCACCTCTTGGATGTATTATAACATAAAAGCGGCAGGGGTGCAATACTTATTACTTCTTACTTCCCAAAAAATCCTGAATGCAATTTAGGTAAGAGTGAAGAAGTAAGAGGTAATAAGTAAAAATCCCGAACGCTTTCGCATTCGAGATTTTTTGGGACCGACACTCAAAATGGAACCGGTCGAAAAACCTGATTTTCTTTAAACCAAAAATATATGGTACCAATATGGCCAAATATAATTATCTGCCGAGCCAGCACCTGACCATAAAATACTATCTATCATGTCGGTATGATACCAACCATTAGGCGTTTTAGTAAAAATCATTTTTCCGCCAAATTTGTACTCTCTGTCAGTGTTTTTTTCAAGCGTATTTACAAAGTAGATTTCAATCTTTTCGTCCGAGTAGGATGTTATTCTATACCAGTCAAATTCAGGAAGCGGCTCTTCCTGTCCTACAAATTGCATATTATGTATCTCATCTTTATACATTACCGTAAGTGTGTAATTTTTTATCAAACAGCCGCACCAAAACAAACAAGGAAATATTAAAATCAAAGCGAGTGTCCATATTACAATTCTTTTAGTTTTCTTTTTCATACAATCACCGACCTTAGGTATATTATAGCATAAAAGTGGCGGAGGTGCAAGATTTAGTGAAATATGGCTTTGCCATATGAAATAATCCTAACAGATTATGAAATATTTTTGCGATGCAAAAATGTGAAATAAAATTCGCCTCTTAACATTTGCGAAGCAAATATTTCACAGCGAAGCTATTTCATATGCGTTAGCATATTTCACTCGCCGTAGGCGAATTTCATTGAAAAAGAAAAGACAAGTCTTTCGACTTGTCTTTTCTTTTTCTGGAGGCACCACCCAGATTTGAACTGGGGCATAAAGGTTTTGCAGACCTCTGCCTTACCACTTGGCTATGGTGCCATATTTAGTTTAAAAAAGGACGCTTAAAGTTTATATTTTAAGCGTCCTTGGAGCGGATTACGAGGCTCGAACTCGCTACCTCCACCTTGGCAAGGTGGCGCTCTACCAGATGAGCTAAATCCGCACCTATGGTGCCTCCGGTCGGAATCGAACCAACGACACGGGGATTTTCAGTCCCCTGCTCTACCAACTGAGCTACAGAGGCATATTGGCGACCTGGATGGGGCTCGAACCCACGACCTCTAGCGTGACAGGCTAGCGTTCTAACCAACTGAACTACCAGGCCAAGCATGGTGGGAACAATAGGGCTCGAACCTATGACCCTCTGCTTGTAAGGCAGATGCTCTCCCAGCTGAGCTATGCTCCCATGCTTTTATCGAAGGCTTTTGCCGACGACAAGAGTTATAATATCACACTTGAATCGATTTGTCAACACTTTTTTTATAAATTTTAAAATTTTTTTATTTTATTCTGCAAGTGCTTTAACCTCATCTGGTGTGAACACGTATTTATTGTTGCAAAAATGGCAATTCATTTCAATTTCCGGCAATTCTTCTGCCATACTAATGAGTTCACTTTTATCTAACGTTAAAAGTGCATTTTTCACCTTTTCCCTCGAACACTGACATTTATATGCAACGTCTTCTGTATATAGAACTTCAACCTCAAAGCCTGTCATTGCTTCGTCGACAATATCTTTAATGGTTTTATTTTGAGAAAGCATAGTTGTTACTGCTGGTAATTTCTCGATATTAGCTTCGATTTTATCTATAGTACTTTCATCAGCTGCAGGAAGCAATTGTATTATAAAACCACCCGAACAAGCAACTGAATTATCAGAATTAACAAGTACGCCAAGCGCACAAACTGTTGGGATTTGCTCGCTTGTTGCATAATACGCAGTTATATCCTCTGCGATTTCGCCTGAAACAAGAGGGATAATTCCGTTATATGGCTCTTTGAGGCCGACGTCTTTCATAACATAAAGACTTCCGTTTTTGCCAACCGCACCAGAAACATCAAGCTTTCCTTTTTCGTTTAAGGGCATAAAAACACTTGCGTTTTGCACGTATCCTCTAACATTCCCATAGCAATCAGAAACGACCACCAATGACCCAAGAGGACCGTCAGCAGCTATTCTTAAAGTTAAGCTATTGTCTTCTCCTTTAAGCATATTGCCCATTAAAGTTCCCGCTGTTAAGAGTCTTCCCAGCGCCGCGGTTGCAACAGGCGTTGTATTATGAATATTTCTTGCTTTTTCAACAATATCGGTTGTATCAACCGCAGATATCATAACCGAACCATCTGACGTTATGCATCTTATTAATTTTCCCATTTTAAACCTTCCTTGCAACATAAAAAATTCGTTCAGAATAAGGATTCGGAGTTTCAAAACTCAAGTCATCAAAAATAGCAACAATCTCAAATCCTGCATTGTTTAATTCCTCTTTGATGACGTCCTTGCTATAAGCTCTTTCAAAAAAATCCTCGCTGAATCTATCATATTGGCCATTAACCGATTTACAAAAAAAATCAAGATTAATTTCTGTTAACAGCTCATCATCTGTATAGTTTTGCCATGCGCAGAAAACACCGTCATTTTCAAAAACAAACGCATTATCGCCCAAAACTTCTCTATGCTTATATTCAGAATTTATATCAAAAATAAACACAGAATCTCTCTCCATAAACAAAGAAATTTTCTTAAACGCTTTTGAAAGTTCTTCACGCTCGATAATATGATTAATGCTATCCATAAGAGAAACAGCTCCATCAACCGTTCCATATAGGTCAAGTTCTTGAGCGCTTTGATTCAAAAAAAGAGCATCGGGGCACTTTTCTTTTGCGATTAAAAGCATATCATCAGATGGATCCACGCCTATGCAATCGATTCCAATGCCGGAAAACTCTTTAATAAAGCTACCTGTTCCGCAGCCTACGTCAAGCAAAAGTTTTGGTTTTTTTGAAAATTTCTCAAAAAGCGAAACAACGTAATTCGCTCTTTTTTCATAGTTTGCGTCAATCATCAAACTATCATAGACTTTAGAAAAATCAATATACCCGGACATTATTTTTTTAACCTCGAAAGAACTATATCATACCCATTATTACCAAACCTTAAAGAACGATTAACACGACTGATAGTAGCAGTGCTTGCGCCCGTTTGTTCAGCAATATCGGTATAAACTTTATTTTCAAGTAATAATGTTGCAACCTTAAATCTCTGAGCCATTGAAGCTAATTCCTGAATAGTGCAAAGATCTTCAAAAAAATCTTTACATTCTTCTACGGTTTCGAGTTTTGTTATAGCTTCATAAAGCTCGAAGTTGCTCTCAGTTGAATATTTGCTCATAAATCATACCTCAAATAATTTCAATAAATTGCTTTCTCTATTTCTTCTTTTAATTTATCAACACCTTCACCCGTTTGGGCAGAAAACGGGAAAAAGCAACATTTTTTGGGCAAATCTTTGAAAATTTCCGAAAATATTTCTAATCGTTTAGCATATTCCGTTTTATTTAGTTTATCAGATTTAGTTAGCGGAATAACAAATTTAAAGCCGCAATCAATAAGATAATTTATCATCGAAATATCATCAGCTGTTGGATCATGTCTCATATCAACGAGCTGAACAACGAGTTTAATATTTCTGTTTGATGAAAAATAATCTTCCATCAAAGAACTCCATCTTTGTTTCTCGGAAAATGCAACTTTTGCATAACCATAACCCGGTAAATCTGCGAAAGTGCAGTCATCGGCAGAAAAAAAGTTGATTGTAACAGTTTTTCCGGGTTTTGCGCTGACCCTCGCAAGAGCTTTTCTTCCAACAAGTTTATTTATCAAAGATGACTTACCAACGTTCGATCTTCCCGAAAAACACACCTCGGGAAAATCAGATATCGGCAACTGACTAGAAACTCCAAAAGAACTTACAAAATTGATATTGTTATAATTCATAGTTTTCACCACTATTGTTTAGCGGAAATAGTTTTTTCTTCTATTTCCTTAGGAATAACAAAAGATTTTTCAGTTTTCTTTGCATCATTCAAAGGTCTAACCAAGGCTCTAGTTAAAACCTCAAAAGCATTATTTACCGGAATGATTTCCAAAGACTCTCTAACCTTTGGATCAATTTCAGAAATATCAGGAATATTTTCCGAAGGAATGAAAACAGTTTTCACGCCGCAAGTATAAGCAGCCATCGTTTTTTCTTTAAGACCACCTATGGCAAGAACTCTGCCTTTCAATGAAATTTCTCCGGTCATAGCAACTTCTCTGTTGATAGGATTGTTTAACAAAGCAGAAACAATTGCAGTTACCATAGTAATTCCGGCTGATGGTCCGTCTTTCGGAATAGCAGATTCAGTTGCGTGGATATGAATATCCTTAGTCTTATAAAAATCGGTTTCTATACCAACTTCAGAAGCTATACTTCTCACAAAACTAACCGCAGTTTTAGCGGATTCTTGCATAACCTCGCCAAGCGAACCTGTTAATTCGATTTTTCCGCTACCCTCAAGAACTGAAACCTCAAGTTGCATCAAAGTTCCGCCAACTTGTGTCCATGCAAGACCGTTAACAACGCCAACCTCGTTGTTAGGGAGAAGCGAATCGTTTTTAAACTTCTCAACACCGAGGAATTCAGAAATATTTTCAGAATTTACAGAAACCAAATCAGCCTTTTTCTCAACAATGATTTTTGCTGATTTTCTGCATATTGAAGCTAAAGATTGCTCAAGTTTTCTAACGCCTGCTTCCCTCGTATAGCTATCAATTATCTTATAAATAGCACTATTGGCAATCTTGCAAAGCTTTACATTCAAGCCGTTTTTAGCCAACTGTTTCTTAACGAGATATTTCTTGGCAATATTGAATTTATCTTCTCTTGTATAACCCGAAATATCGATTATTTCCATTCTGTCAAGCAAAGGACCCGGAATGGTTGAAACGGAGTTTGCCGTCGTAATAAACAAGGTTTTACTCAAATCAAACGGCAAATCGATAAAATGGTCTTTAAACGTTTTGTTTTGCTCCGGATCGAGCGCCTCAAGAAGCGCAGAAGATGGGTCGCCTTTATAATCAGAACCAAGTTTATCAATTTCGTCAAGCAAAACAACAGGATTTGAAGAACCTGCATGCTTGATGGCGTCGATAATTCGTCCCGGCATTGAGCCAATATATGTTCTTCTGTGCCCTCTTATTTCGGCCTCGTCGTGAACTCCGCCAAGCGAAATTCTTGCAAATCTTCTGTTCATACAGTTAGCGACAGACCGTGCAATTGATGTTTTACCAACACCTGGAGGACCAACTAAACAAATTATACTACCTGAAACCTCACCTGTTAAAGAATGGACAGCGAGAATTTCTAAAATTCTTTCCTTAACTTTTTCGAGCCCATAATGCTCTTTTTGAAGAATTGTTGTAGCTTTATTTATTGAAATTTTATCATCTGTATAGCAACCCCACGGCAAAGAAATGCAGACATCAAGATAATTCCTTATTACAGTTGCTTCTTGAGATCCTGAGGACATTTTTTCGAGCTTATTAACTTCTTTGAAGAGTTTATCCTTAATTTCAGATGAAGCGTTTAAAGATTTTATTTTCTCAATATACTCATTCGCTTCTTCTCTGGGATTATCTTCGCCATAAAGTTCCTCATTAATTGCTTTCAATTGCTCTCTTAAATAATAATCCTTTTGATTTTCATCCATCTTAACTTTTACCTTTTCGGATATTTCAGCATCGATAGATAAAAGTTCAGCTTCGCGTTCTAATATTTGCGCCAAGGTTTCCAATCTTTTCAACGGATTAGTTATCTCAAGCAACGATTGTTTATCATTAGTTGTAAACGGAAGATTTGCTGCGATAAAATCTGTTAAAAAAGTAATGTCTTTTTCAATAGAGCGAACCGTCATCACAACATTAACAGGAAGCTTCGGAGCAACGTTAACAAAATTCTCGAATATATTTTTTATATGTCTAATCGCTGCCTCCTTATATATGGCAGAAGCTCTTATTTGGCTATCAGCCATCGGCGAAAAAGTAGCAACAAAAAAGGGCGAATTCTTAACAAAGTTAATTATCTTAACTCTTTGTTTTCCTTCAACCATAACGCGAATTGTACCGTCATTGAGTTTTAGAAGTTGTCTGATTTTTGCCACACAACCACACTCAAACAAATCATTATTTGTTGGATCGTCTTGAGAAATATCTTTTTGAGCAACCAACAAAATCTCTTTATTAACTTCCATAGCTGCGTTAACCGCCGCTATAGACTTCTCTCTGCCGGCATCAAAATGCAAATGCATACCCGGAAAAACAACAAGACCCCTCAAGGGTATCAAGGGCAATACCGGCGGATTAATTATATCATTTTGAGACATTTTTACCTCCAAGAATAAAACTAAAAAATACGACGAAAGTGCTTTTCGCTTAAAGGAAAAGCACTTTTAAAAAATATGAAATTGATTATTTCCAACCATCAGTCCATCCATCTCCGTCTTTATCAAAAGAATTCGATGAAACTTTAGAAGAAACTTTTGAACTATTTTCTTTCTCTTTATCAAAGAGCTTTTCTGCTTCAGATTCTGTTATATCGTATTCAGAATTTGTTCCCGATTCGGGTTCAAATAACTCTTCTGTTTCAGTTTGAGACGGATTAGACGTTTGAGATTCTGAAGAAACGGATTCAGTTGAAGAAACCGAAGAATTGGTTTTGTAGGTTTCTTTTTTGTTTGACTTACTGCTAGACGCCTCTTTATCACTTTGAGAACAAGCAGAAAGACATAAAACCGTCAAAACAACAAAAAACAAGAATAATAATTTTTTCATAATTCAGACCTACTTCATACCAAGCATTGTTTTCATTTGCTCAACGTTTCTGACGATTGGCTCACTATAAACAACAATAGATTCACCTTTTTTGCCAGTCTTATAAGTAACGTAGGCACGGGCAACGAAATTAACGCTATCATATGATCCTTTTTTAGGGAAATTAGTTACCTGTCCGCAAAAGATAATTTTCTCATCATTATCTTCTAAAACAGAATTCTCGCAAACCAGAATATTAGACTTTTTATTATCCAACGTTAAAGAAGAATAATCTTTTAAATGTTTCTCAACAGCAATCAATACGCCATAAGAAATATCGCTATATTCAGAATAAGATGCGTCTTTATATAACACGGCCCCAAACCTTAAGCCTTGTTTTCCCGCAACTCTTATCTGCGCGCCAAGCATAGAAAAATTGGGTTGATTATCGAAAAATTTAACGGTTGCTACAGCAGAAGTTTCCGATTTAAACTTATTTGCAATAGAAATAACTCCGGAATTATCCTTTGCTGCAACGTCGGTTAAATCAAGTTTAATATTAAAATCATCAACACAATCATTAGCAACAATCAAGTACATCGTTGCAATCTTATAACTACCAACAGCGGTTCCTATAGCTTTTTTATTAACGTCGGTAACAAGTTTTCCGCTTCCATAAGAAAGATATCTGCAAGTTTTGAAAGCTTCTGAACCGTGATTATAATAAGCGCCCCAACGCTGTTGACCAATTTTAGAACCACTTTGAACGTTAGTTTCAAAATACGCAATTGCAACCTCATTGGAATCAACAGAAACGTCAAACTGTATGCCATAGATATCCTCTAGCGAATCAACGTTTTTTGCGAAAATATCAACAGCCTTTAACTGACTTCCAAAAGATTGTTTTATATTTTGAATTGCATCCTTAGAAGATAGGTTTTCATATTCGCTTAACATTTTCTTAACCGTTTCGCTATCATAGCTTCCCGATGGAGAAAATGTGATATCATTGATGTAAATTTCTGCAACGTGCTGCGCTGATACAAACCCAACATTCATTGAAACTAACAATGCGAACGAAACTAACAATGAAATTATTTTTTTCATTATACACCTCTTAAATCAAAGAAAAAGAAAGAATGTAATGTTATAAAAACTATTTGGTTGCTTTTTTGCTTTTTACCGAGCTATAAGCTGAATAAATCTTTTTGCCATCAACTGTTTTATAAGCGCGGACTTTAAAATAATAGGTCTTACCTTTTTTCAGAGATGCCTTAGTATATTCATTTTTAGTTCCCCCATAAATCTTTTTAAATCCGGAAGAACTTTTAGTGCTCATATAAATTTCATATCCGCTAGCTCCCGAAACACTCTTAAGTTTAATAAGCATTTTCTTAGAAGATTTAGGAGTTAAGGATTTAATAGAAGGAGTTTTTGTTTTTGTTGAAGTTGCTAATAAAGCAACATCGCTCATACATTTTTGACCGTTATAGTTCCTGTAAGCAACTATTTTGTAATAATAAATCTTACCGGCCGACAATTTTGTGTTTGTAAAACTTGTGTATGTAGATTTAAGGGTTTTAATAGACTTAAATCCAGATGTTTTCTTTGTTGAACGATAGATGATGTATCCGTCGATTTTTGTTTTATTCTTCTTCCAAGAAAGCTTTATGGAAGATGTTGTTTGAGAGGCTGCTTTGAAACTTTTCGGAGTTGTTAATTTATAGCCTTCCGTAGTTTTAGAGCGACCAATAAAACCTCCGAAATAATCTTTATTGTTAATGGTTTTATATGCACAAACCTTAAAGTAATAAGTTGTTCCTGAAGCAAGAGATGAAACCTTATATGAATTTTTATCAATTCCTGATAATCTCTTTAACAAGGTATACTTACCATTAATGCTTGACGCAATATAAACACAATAACCATCAGCAGCTTTAGATGACAATTTATTCCAAGTTAATGTTACACTATTAACGCTCATTGCAGAAACTCCAAGCGTTCCTCCAACAGAAGGCGGAGTAATATTAAAGTATTTTGTTATTGTGCCTGTATATCCGCTGGCGCCGCCTCTACCCTTTATAGTGATTGTAGCAACACCGGCATTAACATTATTCTTGTAGGTTACGGAATAAGCAGTCGAACTCAAGGTTTTTCCATTTAAAACTAAAGAAATGCTCTGAGTTCTTGCTCTGCCGTTATAAACCTTATCTTCAATACCTTTTACGGTTGCGGAAGAAAGATCCTGAATGTATGTTATAACGCCATCTAATGAAGGTTCAAAAGAATCAGAAGCATCAGCAAAGCCTCCGATAGAAGCAGAATTAACGGATGATATTACGAAATTCTGAAGTTTAACATTCAAATCTCCCGGCTGAACTGAAGCATCAACAGAAACGGGAATGCTTAACAATGCATAAGTTTTACCGAAAATAGGTTCGCAATCAGAGATTGTTCCGCCGTTTTCGTTATATATCACAACGGTCTTTCTGTTGTTGACAACCTTCCAACCTTCTCCGAGCATAACTTTCATATCGCCGTTTAACATAACGCCTTCAGGTAACGAATATTCGAACTGAATACCGGCAACATCTTCAACGTCGTCGGGCAACGTAACTTCAACATCAAATGAACCTTTTGCTCCGCTTATTGTTCCATGAACAGAAAAATAGCCTTTAGTAATAACATCTGCAAAAACGATATTTGAAGAGAGAGAAAAAATTAGTGAAACAACCAATAAATATGAAATAATTTTTTTCATTTTAATCCTCCGAAAAACTCAGTAAATATACAATCAAATTATATCATTTACATACATTTTTGTCAATGTAATTTTACGATAGTTCTCTTTTTGTTAATATTTTCTTGACAAATGAGCGGAAATATAAGAAAATATTATTATAATTTCTATTTGGAGATGTTTATATGATCGCAGAAATCGAGAAAAATTCCAAAAAAGTAATATTAGAATTAATTGAAAAAGCACAATTAACAAGCGGAGATACTCTCGTAATAGGATGTTCGTCAAGCGAGGTTGTGGGCGGTGTCATAGGAAAAAATTCTTCCTTTGATATTGCAAAAGCAATTGTTGATGCGATACTCCCCGTTTTAAACGATAAGGGAATAAACCTCGCTGCGCAGTGTTGCGAACACTTAAATCGTGCTTTAGTAATAAATAAACCTGTTGCAACGAGCAACAGGTTAGAAATTGTTAACGTTAGACCAATGCCTAAAGCGGGAGGAAGTTTTGCGACAGCCGTTTTTGAAGCGCTGCCTTCACCCTGCGTTGTTGAAGAAATCAAAGCAGATGCAGGTTTGGACATTGGTAACACTTTGATTGGAATGCATCTTAAAGCAGTTGCAGTTCCTATAAGATTGGAAAACAATAGAATCGGTTCAGCTCCAATTACCGCTGCATACACCCGACCGAAATACATCGGAGGCTCACGAGCCGTTTACTCGGATTAATTTATCAAACTAAGTTTGAAATGAAAATTTCAATACCAATCAAAATAAGTATTGTTCCGCCTAGATATTGCGCTTTGTTTGCAAGTTTAACTCCGAATTTTTTGCCGATTATTATACCAAAATAGCAAATAAAAAATGTTACTAATGCAATAATTGCTGCACAAACCAATGCTTCAACAACTGAATATTTCGCAATGTCAAACCCAACCGAAAGCGCATCAATCGACGTTGCAACACCTTGAACAATTAGCGCCCAGAATCCAACTCCGGAACACTCTTCCTCTTCTTTCTTGCATCTTCCGTCGTATATCATTTTTCCGCCAATATAGGATAACAGAATAAGCGCAATCCAAGGAATAAAGCTTTCAAAGGATTTAAAAGCACGAACTATCGTATGTATACAAACCCAACCAATCAACGGCATTATT
This sequence comes from Acutalibacteraceae bacterium, assembly GCA_045630885.1. Taxonomy (GTDB): domain Bacteria; phylum Bacillota; class Clostridia; order Oscillospirales; family Acutalibacteraceae; genus UMGS1532. The sequence continues at coordinate 54,225 of JAZQTQ010000069.1, read as the reverse complement.
GCCTGAAAGCCTGCAAAAACGCCGGCGATACCAAGCATTTTTCTTTCCTTCATACAAGGCTCATTCAAGCCGTTGGCTAAAGAAACAGAAAAAGCGTCCATTGCGAGCGCTATACCAAATAAAACACTTTTAACAATAAATAACACATCTATATCCATTTATTACACATTCCTCTCAAGTTTTTAAATACTAGCATATTATTTCATTTTTGTCAACTAATATCGTTTTTTAACGTATTTAAGTTAAGGAGCAAATATATGAAAATTAAAACAAGAAAAGTTTCAACTGAATATGCATTATCTATAAAAAAGCCAAAACACGAGCGTCCTCAAAAACCCTGGTTTATCCTTACCGCACTTATACGACTATTGGCTATTCCTGATATGATTTCAACAAAATTCAGATATACAACCGAAGGAATGGAAAAAGCAGGAAAAGGGCCGTATTTGATTTTAATGAATCATTCAAGCTTTATTGATTTAAAAATAGCTTCAAAAATCTTTTTCCCACATAAATATTGTATAGTTTGCACGTCTGACGGTTTTATTGGCAAGAAGTGGTTAATGAAAAAATTGGGTTGTATTTCAACGCAGAAATTTGTTACGGATATTTCGTTGATAACCGATATGTTGCATGTAATTAAAAAGAAACGGACAAGCATTTTAATGTATCCTGAGGCAAGTTATTCTTTTGACGGTTGTGCAACCCCGCTACCACGCAAACTCGGAACACTTATTAAAAAACTAAATGTTCCTGTTTTAACTGTTATAACCGAAGGTGCTTTTTTAAGAGAGCCTCTTTATAACTGCTTACAGAAAAGAAAAACAAAGGTTTCTGCCAAACTAACCTGTTTATTAAGTAAAGAAGAAATAAAAGAAAAAAGTGTTGAAGAAATAGATAAGTTGTTAGATGATACATTCTCTTTCGACAACTTCAAAACTCAATACGAAACAAAAACTAAAATTACAGAAAATTTCCGAGCAGATGGTTTGCATCGTATTCTGTTTCGTTGCGCTAATTGCAACTCAGAAAACACACTTAACGGAAGCGGCACAACACTTACTTGCAACTCTTGTAAAAAAACTTATGAATTAACAACTCTGGGCCAGATAAAAGCATTAAACGGAAATACCGAGTTTTCTCATATTCCTGATTGGTATAATTGGCAACGAAGTGAAATCATAAAAGAAATCAAAAGCGAAGAATACAATTTAAACGTTCCTGTTGAAATTGGAATTATGGCCGACTATAATGCTATTTATATGGTTGGAAACGGAACCTTAAAACACGATAACACGGGCTTTACATTAACATCAGATGACGGAAAATTAAATTACGTTCAACCACCTCAAGCCTGCTACGGTCTTTATGCCGACTATTATTGGTATGAGATAAGCGACGTGATTTGTATAGGCAATAAAGAGCGCCTTTATTATTGCTTCCCAAAAACAAATACACCGGTTGCTAAAGCACGAATTGCAACCGAGGAATTATATAAAATATATAAAAGCAGAAATTAAATAACGCCTCGCGGGAAATCAATTCTTTCAAAAAGTTTCCCGCGAGGTGTTTTTTTAATTATTCGTTTTATTCATTTGAAGTTGAGCCATAACGAGTCCGTAATATATTCCTTTTTGTTTAAGCAACTCATTATGTGTTCCAAACTCTGCAATCTTATGATTATCTATAACAGCAATTTTATCTGCCGAGCGAAGGGTTGAAAGTCTATGAGCAATAGCAAACGTAGTTCTGCCTTCTCTTAGTCTTTCAAGCGCTTCTTGAATTTGATATTCGCTTTCGGTATCAAGCGCAGAGGTTGCTTCATCCAGGATAAGTAGTTTCGGCTCGTTTAAAATAGCTCGTGCAATAGCGATTCGCTGTTTTTCTCCGCCAGAAACATTATGTCCTCTTTCGCCGATATAAGTATTATATCCGTCAGGCATCTTCAATATAAACTCATGAGCATTAGCTCTTTTTGCGGCAAGAATAACTTCCTCATAAGTTGCATCGGGTTTTGCAAAACGAATGTTATCAAGAACGGTTCCCGCAAACAAAAATGTTTCTTGCAACACAACTCCTATTTGGTTATGGAAGTGTTTTGTGTCAATATCTTTTAAATCAATTCCATCTATCTTAATTGATCCTGCATCGGGATCATAAAGTCGCATTATAAGATTGATAAGCGTTGATTTTCCGCTTCCCGAAGAACCAACAAGACCAATCATTTCACCGGGCTTTACGTCTAAATTAATACCATCTAGAACCGGCTCATAGCTCCGATAACCAAAAACAACGTCTTCGAAACGTACGTTTCCTACAAGATTGTGCTTAATCGCATTTTCATTATTTTTGATTTCGGGGTTTTCATCAAGCACGTCATAAATTCTTTCCATACTTGTTGTTGTTTGAACGAGTTTTCTTGGAAAAAAAGACATCCAACTTAGCGGACCTAAAAGCATACCCGCATAATTAATGAATTGAACGAGCTCACCTGTTGTCATATCTCCCGCTAAAACATCAAGTCCACCAAGATATACAATCAGGTATGAGCCTAAAGAAAGAAAAAGTGACAAAAACGGATAAACTGCCGCAAAGAAAATTTCATTAGACTTTTGAGTTTTAGCATAATCTTCGTTTAATTCATAAAACTTTTCAGCTTCTTCTTTTTCTTTACCGAAGACCTTAACGACTCTGATTCCTGACAAAATATCCTGAAGCTTATTATTGATTTTATCGTATTTTTTCCATTGGTGATGAAAAATTCTTCTGATATGAGGCCAAAAGGTTCTCGAAAAAATAACTATAAAAGGCGCAAACGCAAAAGCGGCAAGCGCTAACTTCCAATTAAGAAAAAGCATTAATATAACCAACGCCAAGAGCGTAATAAAAAGCGTGAAAAAGTCGCAAAACACTTCTTGCAAAAAGATTCTTACTCTTTCTGTATCGCCCGTTATTCTATGTATTAAAGCGCCCGCATCTCTCTTGTTTATGAATGAAAGCGATAAATCCTGAAGTTTTTCCATCATCTGTCGTCGCAAATCCTTGCCAATTCGAGCGCCAAGTTTATTGCAGACATAAAAACGAATAATCCAAAGGCTTGTTAAAACAACAGAAATTGTTGCTAAAATAAAGATAAAAAGCATAACGTCGGAAATTGTTCCGCTTTGAGTTGAAAGATTATTATCAATGAATTCCTTAAATATAAATTGTTCAAACAAATTCAAGGCACTATCAACAAGCATTATTCCAACAACTAATGCAACAATTAATTTATGAGGCTTCATTAAGGAAAAAATTCGTTTGATATTAAGAGCTTTGTTTTCACATTTAGGGCATTTTCTCGTCCCCGGCAAAACTCTCCCGCATTTGGGACAAATTCTTTCTTCCTCTTTACTTTCGATTCTCTGCTTCGTTTCGCCATTAATTAATAAGTCAATACCTCTAGCTATATAAGCAAATCTTGATAGTTGCTTCATGCTGTAACAAATGAGTAATTCCTCATTACCATCGATTTCGGCAACGATTCCTCCCCCATTTATCATATTCATATTTTTTAAACTTTTGCAGTCCTTTAGTTTTACCAAACGCAAATCTTCATTTTTAAAAATAAAAAGATAATTTTGCGTAGCGCCTAAACAATCTGTAGTTGAAAAATTACCGTTTAAATCAATGTCGCTAAAAGCACAATAGATTGGTTCTTCCGCGGTTTCACAAACCAGCTTATCGTATAAATTCTTTGGAAGATTAATATTAAGGTTCAAAACGCCACCTCGATTCCTGACTTTACAGAATCCTTTAGATATATAGGTCTAATTTCTTAAGTTCTTTGTTTGTTAATCTATAAATATCCTCGATTTCATATCGGTTTTCATCTATATCTTTGATTATAACTCGCTTTGAATCGATTTTAGATGCGTTGCCTGATCCCATAGACATTGTAAATTTACAAGCGCCTTTATCGGTTAATACATTCCAATAGGAATAACCATATTCCTCTTTTATGCTATAAATTCTCAAAATTTTAGGCAAAAAATATCTAATTCTGAGTTGTTTTTCAATCATCTCGGATGTTTCTTTTGAAAAATCGTTCAGATCGCGTATTATTCCTATTTCTGTTGCTTTATCATTTGTTTCGCGTACGGAAATATATTGATTTGGTGCAGAAAAAGGGAAAATTCTATAAAAATTGACCCTTTTATATGCTTTTTCTCCAATATCAAGAGAAACAAAGCCACCGCTTGTTTCGGAAAAAGACGCAATAGTTTCATCAAGATAATTAATATTAAGAAGACCGTCAAGTTTCTCTTTTTCTAATTCTAAAATATTTTCATTCTCATTCATTATCTTTCCTCCTATTCCGAAATTCCTCTCATAGCGAGAGCCTTGCTTTGTATTTGCAAAAGCTTATAATATGTTCCTTTTTGTTTGAACAGTTCTTCATGTGTTCCTCTTTCAACAATTTCACCGTTTTCAAATACAACAAGAAAATCTGCATCCCTTAACGTTGACAATCTATGGGCAATAGAAAGCGTTGTTCTGCCTTTAATAAGTTCCGACAATGCCGCTTGTATATTGCGCTCGGTTTCAGTATCGACGGCGGCTGTTGCTTCGTCAAGTATTAAAATTTTCGGATTAGCAAGAACTGCTCTTGCAATAGAAATTCTCTGTCTTTCGCCGCCCGAAAGCTGCCTTCCTCCTGCACCAACTATAGTATCATAACCGTCAGGAAGTTTACAAATGAAATCGTGAGCACTTGCAGAAATAGCCGCATTTATAACGTCCTCTTTGCTGGCATCTTTGTTAGCGTAAGCGATGTTATCAAAAATAGTGCCTTTGAATATATACGTTTCTTGGCTAACCATAGCAATACTTTTTCTGACATCTGCAAAAGACAAATCCCGAAGATTATAACCGCTTAAATAAATATCCCCTTCTTTAGGGTCGTATAGCCTACTGATAAGGTTAACAAGGGTCGACTTGCCTGCACCGGATTTTCCGACAATTCCAAGCATTTTACCCGAAGGAATGTGAAGCGATATGTTTTTTAAAACGTCTTTATTTTCTTCATAAGAGAAAGTTAAATTCTCAATTCGAATTTCGCCATCTAAAATTGGGGAATTGATCGTTTCCTTTTTCTCAACAACATCAGGTTTTGCGTCCATAATTTCGAAAATTCTCTGCGCCGAGTTCATTGAAGAAGACCACCATCTGAAAATATAAGAAAAGAAATCGATAGGGCCTGCAAGCATAGAAACGTAACCGACAAAAGTTACTAAAGTTCCATAAGTCATATCGGAATTGAAAAGATTAAGAACAAATAAAGAGCCAAATCCCCAAACTAATACAACAGAAAGCCTTTTTGCAACATAATATATTAAGTTATATTTAGTATTAAAATTAACCTGGTCGATATGTGCATCGTAAACGCTGTCATTAACCTTTTCAAAACGCATATTTTCTTCACTTTGTTTTCCAAAAGCTTTAACGACTCTGGCTCCAACAAGGTTATCGTTAATCCTTGCCCTCATATTTCTTGACGTTTGATGTTGACGGCTATTATAATGCCACATAATCGGATCGAGCTTAACGCAGATAATCAATAAAATCGGAAGAACAAACACAGCAACCAACGCAAGAATCAAGTTTGTTGAAAACATAACAACGCACGAAAAAATGATGGTTAAAAGATTTGGGATAATATAAGGAAGACCATCAATAAAAACATCGGAAACACTATTTGCATCTTCAACAATTCTGGTCATAAGACCGCCCGTTTGCTTATTAGTGAAAAAAGAAACAGAAAGCGTTTGAATAGAATTAAACACGTCGTTTTTAACTTTACAAATAACTTTAGGAACAACTTTTGCTACAAGTATTCCCTGAAAAACACCAAGTAGTTGCTGAATCAATTTTGCTATAACCATAGTTAATGCTAACACGGCAAGCAAAACAGCAGGATTGTCAAGATTGATAAAAGGCAGTGCATCAGGCTTTTTGGCTAACACACCATCATATAAAAGCGTACCGTTGAGATACGGCCATATAGAATTAAAAAGCGCTGTTAATATGCAAAATAAAGAAATTAACGCAAGAGCAAATTTATATTTATAAAAATAAGAAAACATTCGCATAAAAACAGAGCGTTTATCCATACATTTGGGACAAATCTTCCTGTTTTTATCAGGATAAGGCATTCCACACTTTGGGCAGAAGGCTTCATTTTCTTTTTCTTGAAATTTGCTTTCGTTTATATCTTCACCATTATTAATTGCCTTTATATAGCGACACAATCGCTTAATTTTACCGTTAAATCCATTCGTAAAACAAGCGATTGGTCTTATGCTTTCTGTCAAGTTAAGACAAAGCATTCCGCCTACAACAAATTTTTCTATGTAGGTTTCGTTAATATCCGAAAGTTTAAAACTCTGCCATTCAAAAGAAGACATATCCCATTTTTGAGGTTTAATATCCGTTCCTCTTTCAACAATCGGGGTTATTTCTTTTGATCTACCAACCAAAAGAAAGTCAAAATATAAAATTAAGATATGCCTTCTGAAATTACATTCATTATCCATATCCGCCTGAGTAAAGAAAACAACGTCATGGTTTAAAAACTCTTTTGGAATAGATTTTAAAACGTTATCAGGAATAGCAACATTATTATTCATAAATATCCCTCGAGAAAATCAAATGCTATCATTATCAACAATCAAATTATTAATTGCTTTAAATTGATACTCTCCATTTTTAAGAATTTTTGGATTTTTAAGAACCTTTTCAGCGCCGGATAAAGGACTCTTGCTTGGGTCGTCAATAAACTTAACGTTTACGTCTAAATATTCCGAAAGCATTTTGTCCATACCAAAAAGCTTTGCGCCTCCACCGATGAGCATAACGCCGTCCCTGGAAATATCAGAAATTATATCGGGTTCTGTCTTTTCCAAAACGGTTTGACAAGCCTTGCAAATCATCTGAAGATGGTCGTGTATGGCAAAATAAACTTCGGAAGAAGAAATCTTAAAAACTTCGGGTAAGCCAGAAAAAATATTTCTGCCTTTTCCTGAAATCGTAACGTCAAAATCTCTTTGAATAGCGCTCCCGATCGTCCTTTTTATATATTCCGCAGTTTGACTTCCGATAAGAATATTTTTTTCGCGTCTAACGTATTTTTCAATATCATCATCAAAATCGATAGAACCGATTCTTAATGACTCTTGATGAGAAATACCACCCATAGACATTGTGGATATATCGGTAGTGCCGCCGCCAATATCAATAACCATTCCGCCTTTTGGCTTTTCTAATTCCATGCAAAGCCCAACAGCCGCAGCAACCGTGTTATCAATAGTGCTTATTTTCCTGCACCCTGCCGCAGCAACTGCATTTGCTAATGAATGGTGTTGAACAGTTGTAACACCACTTGGAACTATAACAATTACTCTCGGCTTAAAAACTTTATTGCCAAAAGCTTTTTTTATAAAATGGACAATCATACTTTCAGCAACATCATAATCAGATATAACGCCTCTCTCAACGGGAAAAACAGTTAATATACTATCGGGCGTTCTTCCGAGCATTTTTTTTGCGTCGGTTCCAAAAGCTATCGGCTCATAGGTTTCAGAATCAACAGCAACAGCTGATGGTTCTTCTAAAATAATTTTACCACCTGAATATAAAACAGTTTTATATGTACCTGCGTCCATGACAATATCAATAGCCATTTTAAATCTCCTTACAAATTAACTGCTTATATTATACTATACGACATACATCATTACAAGCAGATAATTTTACTATTTTTAGTTTTTTATCTAGCGCTCACACATACAACCAAGCAATAAACCTTTTTAGCGCCTGCTCTTTTAAGAGTTCTCGCCGCTTCGTTTATGGAAGAACCTGTAGTGCAAATATCATCAACCAACAAAATTGTTTTATTTAAGACAGAAACATCATCACAAACTGAATAAATGTTCCGAACGTTTTTAATTCTGAGAGCAGCACTTAATTCGTGTTGAGGAAGCTTGTCCTTTATTTGTTTCAGAGCAGGAATATAATCAATATTACATTTTTCAGAAAGTTTCTCGCTTAAAACCTCAGTATGGTCGAATCCTTTAGTTCGAAGGTCAACCTTACGCATTGGCACAGCACAAATAAAATCGAAACTAATGCCCGAATAAACACTCTTATAAACCTCAAACATCTCGTCAGAAATTATATGACTAAGTTCGGAGCGTTTTTTGAGTTTGTAATTAAGAATTAATGCTTCGCTGCCGAGCAGATAATAAAACGGAGCTGCATATCCATCTAAATAAGTTTTAACTTTCGGCAAGATTTTGACACCGCTTAACCTCGACCAACCTTCATTAAGCTCTTTAGGTACACGCTTTAATTGAACTTCACAATCGGGACAATAGTCTGTTAGCAGAGCAATAGGTTTATTACAAACGGCACATTTTCTGCCAAAAAAGCAATCAGAAATCAAACGAGTGATTTTATCATATATCTTCATTGTAACTCAAAAAATCCTTTAGCCCTGTATATCTCAAAGTCTTTTTATTATTAGCAACCATTTTGCTGATAATTTCCCTGTTGCCAACAATTATCAGATGCTTTTTCGCTCTGGTAACGGCTGTATAAAGCAAATTGCGATAGCAGAGCTTTTCCGGTGTATCTAACAAAGGAATTATAACGCAATCAAATTCACTGCCTTGACTTTTATGAACGGTTATCGCATAAGAAAGTTCAAGTTGATTAACGTCTTCGATATTATAAACCGCAGTTTTATCATCAAATTTAACCGTTAATTTACCGGAAACCTTATTAATATCAAGAAGTTTTCCAATATCGCCGTTAAAAACACCTATTCCGTTTTCACCATCATCTTTGCTCCATTCAATGTCGTAGTTGTTTTTAACCTGCATAATTTTATCTCCGACCCTTAAGGTATAGCCCTTAAATACGAGTTCTTCTTTATTTTCGTTTGGTGGGTTTAATTCTTTTTGCAGAATATTATTCAAAAGAACGGTGCCGAGCGACATCTTTTTGGAAGGACAAAGAATTTGAATATCATTCATAGGGTCATAAGCATAAGCGTTAGGCAGTCTTTTTGTTGCAAGCCCCAAGATATATTTTGCCGCATCTTCTAATCCTAAAAGATCAATCATAAACATATCTTTGTCTTTAACGTCAAGTTCGGGTTGTTCCCCGTTAACTATCTTATGCGCGTTTGTTACTATAAGGCTCGCCATAGCTTGTCTAAATACTTCTTTAAGTTCAACAACCGGAACTGTATTAGACGCAATAATATCACTCAAAACATTGCCTGCTCCAACACTTGGAAGCTGATCTGAATCACCGACAAGAATTATCCTGCATCTAAGAGGCAAAGCTCTTAAAAGAGCCTCAAACAACAAACTGTCAACCATTGACATTTCATCAATAATTATCGCATCACAAGTTAGAGGATCGTGCTCGTTTTTTGAAAAAACTTGCCTATCATTTTCATCCCATTCAACCTCTAAAAGTCTATGGATAGTTTTGGCATCATATCCCGTAACCTCGCTCATTCTCTTGGCAGCTCTTCCTGTGGGAGCCGCTAGGACAACGTCAAAGCCGGAATCTTCAAGCACCGATATAATTGCTTTTAAGGTTGTGGTTTTTCCGGTACCGGGTCCACCTGTTAAAACAAGCAAGCCTTTTTGCATTGCCATATTTATAGCCTCTGCTTGATTTTCTTGATATTTTATCCCAAACTTTTTTTCAAGTTTTTTAATGTAATCCCCTGTAACCTTCAAAGGAGTTGGCGGATACTCAAGCATTATTTTTAGTTTTTGCGCAATATAATTTTCAGCTGTGTAATATTTAGTTAAAAAAACATATTCTTTTCCTGCGATAACCTCTCTCTTTATTTTCATCTCTCTTAGAAGTTCATCATACACAACCAAGAGTTTTGATTCATCACATCCCAGTAATGACATACTTAAATTTATTAGTTTTTCAAGAGGTATACAGGTGTGTCCGTTAGAAAGATTATGCTTTAAAATATACAACATTCCTGCGCCAAGTCTTCCGCTATTATCATCTGCAATATCAAAATGCGATGCAATTTCACAAACCTTTTCATAAGAAAATGCTATATCATCAGAAAATAAAATATAAGGATTATAATTGATTATTTCAATCGTGTTCTTCCCTAAAACTTTAAAAACTCTGTTTGAATCCTCTGCAGAAACTCCGAATCTGCTTAAAAACATCATAACGTCGCGAACGCCATTTTGCTTTTTATATTCATCGCTGATTTTAAGCGCCTTTGATGGTGAAATGCCTTTGATGCTTGTAAGTCTGGTTGCGTCATTTTCAATTATCTCTAATGTTTTATCACCAAATTTTTCAACAATTTTTGCAGCAGTTGCAGGGCCCACTCCTTTAATTGCTCCCGAAGAAAGATACCTCAAAATTGCCGCAGCGCCTTCAGGGGCGATTCTTTCGAAATGCTCAAATTTAAACTGATGCCCATAAACAGAATGAAAAGAATAAACTCCTGTTAATCTAACCGATTCTCCAACGTCTAATCCCGGAATTATTCCAACACAGGTAAGTTCTTCTTGAGAATTACTGAGCGTAAAAACAGAATATCCATTATTTTCATTGCAATACGTAATATAATCAACGGTTCCGCTTATGATAATTTTTTCATCCATTATATTCTATTTTTTCGCTCCTCTCTTTAAACTTCTTCAGCTCGTATCCGTATCGCTCGCAAACAGCTTTGCAAGCCTCTCTTTTCTCGCTGGATAATCCACAGTCCGCTATTATAACGCCGTCATACTCTTTCGCGCCAAACCAACTTAATCTCGACAAGGCAATTCCTGTTTCAATAGCAATATCTCCGCAATTTTTCTCGTTAATACATAAAAGCAGATAATTGCTAAAATAATTGTTTTTAATTTTAAATAGTTCAAGGAAAGCCAAGCGAACTAACGTAAACATTCCTACAACAGCCAGAGAAAAAACCAACAGATACGCTAAAAACATAAAATATCACCCATAACAATATATGGTAAATTTTACTTTTTGTTACTAATAAAGGCTCCGAGATTCTCAGAGCCTTTAATTTTATTCGCTTATTGTAACAGACGCTGTGTATTTACTTAGTTGCCAAACATTATCTGATTTTGCAGAAACTATAGTTGCATCAAGTTCATATTTGCCCGGCATTTTTCCGGCAACATCGATTTTAATTCTCAAATCAGAACTTGATAATGAATTTAAAACTGATTTGTTTCCGCAAATTTCAGCGGTTATAGGTTCAACGCTGATAGAATACTTTGAATTACCGCTTTCGTCAGTATTATTAACTACGATATATTTTGAAACCTTGAATTTTTTGGTAGTTAAATTCGAAGTATTAATTTTAGCTTTGATTTTTGTACTACCATCAACCAAGAAAACGCTTTCCGGAACGTCAAGTTCACAATTAAACGTTCCTTTTCCGTTTTTAACATTTCTAAAATCAATTGGCTCTTTAAACGGTATATACTCAATATCCTTCAAAACTGATGGTGAACCTTTAATTTGAACTTTCGAAATAAGCTTACCCGATTCATTATAGAACTTAATATTGGGTTTATACTTTGACGGTTTATTTAAAAAGCTTCCTATAGACACATATTTGGTTGTATAAACGGGTACCGTTACGTCAATAGTTGAAAATTCTAACGAAAGTCCCGAAGAATCCAGTTCTTTTCCATTAGCATTATACAATTTAATGTTTGCTGTATAAACCTTTTTATCGGTTAATTTTTCTTCTTTATTTCCTTCAACCTCTGCAACAACAGAATCGATTTTGGAAACTATCTGCTCAGGACCGCTTATTGATATTTTTTTAGCTTTGCCATTAGGGAAATTGGTGAAGGTTGCGTCAGTTTCTGACAAAAAGTATTTATCAGAAGCAACAACAATGTTTTTAGTTTTAATATTTACGTCAAATTTTGCGTCTTTAACCCATCTGTCATAGTTAACAGTCATTTTCTTTGGTGTTATTGACTTGATGGTGAAATTTTTTGTTGAATTTTTATTTGCAGTCAGCAAAAATGAATATTCTCCCGCATTTCCAACGGTTTCATTCAAAATGGCAGAAACAACTATTTCGTCTTTAGTAACGGTGTTTACGATATAACTAGGTCCGCTGATTTTAACGCTAACTACCTTATCTTCGTATCCGATTCCAACCAAACCGTCGCCAATTTCTTCCGAAGGGTCGAAGGTTACCGTGATGTCAGTAATATCTTTTGTAGTGTTAGGATTTTCAACCAAAGTAATAGCGAACCAAAATACAATAGCTATCACCAAAGCGATAACAAAAACCGCTTTTTTATTTTGCAGAATATTCGAAAACTGCGGTTTATTCATCGTTATCACCTTTCTTATCTTTCTTTTTAAATCTTTCCGTGAATATCTTTACATAAGATTTTTGACTATCTTCTTCATTAACAAAAATATTATATAATTCTTGCTGAAGAGATTGACTATTAAATCCTCTTGTTATTATGCCGTTTTTCGTTAAAGAAATAGTTCCCGTTTCTTCGGAAACAACTACGGTTACGGCGTCGGAATTCTCACTAATACCGATAGCTGCCCTATGTCTTGTGCCAAGGTCAAGGCTAATGTCCGAATTTGTGGTTAATGGCAAAATACAAGCGGCTGCTTGGATTCTTCCATCTCTGATAACCATAGCCCCATCGTGTAATGGAGATTTTGGAAAGAATATATTGGTTATAACGGGAGCGGAAGAAACAGCATCAATAGATGTTCCGGTTGAAGAAATCTCTCCAAGCGGCGTTTTATTTTCAAAAACGATTAATGCTCCGATTTTCTGATCGCTCATAGTGTGAACCGCTTTGCAAACCTCATTTATGCAATCGATAGTTTCCTGCTGAACGTTTGATGCCGATTTTCCAAAGAAACCAAATCGACTATGCCCCACTCTTTCGAGCATACTGCGAAGTTCGGGCTGGAAAACAATAGCCAAAATTACAAAAGCATAATTTATGAGTTTTTCCAATATCCAGTTAATTCCAATCATATCAAACCAAATTGAAAGAATGTAAATTATAATAACGATAGAAATTCCCTTCAATAATGCTTTTGCGCGAGAATTACGACAGAACAAAATAACCTTGTAAATAATAAAAGTTAAAACAAGAATATCAACAATATCAAAAATAGAAATACCCGAAAAAACAGAAGCAACCGTTCCGAAAGCAGCAACTATTGTATCCCAAATACTTTTCACATCTACACCCACTTACACAAATTTACACTTTTATTTTAACATATTTTCAAATATAATCAATAGATTTTTAACATTTTTTTAGGAATTTTATTTTATTTATAAAATAATCTATAGAATTATTCGTTGTAAAAGCAGATGGTGCTATTCTGACAGTTCCAAATTCGTGCGTTCCCATCATTTTATGAGCAATTGGTGCGCAATGGAGTCCGGCTCTTGATGCGATGCCAAATTTATTCAAAACTTCGGCTGTAATTTCAGAATTCTGACCTTTAACATTAAAAGACAAAACAGGCGCAAAAGTTCCTGAGCACGGGCGCTCGGTATACACCTCGATTTCCTTGTTTTTAATTAATGCGTCATAACATTTTGATAAATATCCCAGTTCGCTTGCATAAATCTTTTCACGGCCTCTATTTTTTATAAAATCTAATCCTGCTGAAATTCCACAAATTCCGCTAAGATTAGCCGTTCCGCTTTCAAACTTATCCGGCAAAACTTCAGGCTGATAAATCAAATTTGAAAACGAGCCTGTTCCTCCCTCGATAAGCGTATTAGGTATCGTTGAATTCATAATCAATATTCCCGTACCCATAGGTGCATATAAACCCTTATGCGGCGCTACTGCTAAAAAATCTATCTCCAATTCGTTTGTATTTATATCGAGAACACCTGCGCTTTGTGCGGCATCGACAGCAAAAAGCAGACCATTTTCTCGGCATAATTCTCCTATTTTCTTTAAGGGCAAAACAAACCCGAAGACGTTTGATGCGTGGGTGCAAATTATCATCTTGGTGTTTTTCTTTATTAAGGCTTCAAAAGAATTTAACGTTGAATAATCGTCATAAGGAAAAACTCTTGCAATATCAAATTCTACACCTGATTTTTTCAGTTGATTCAATGGACGCAAAACCGCATTATGCTCTAAAGAAGAACAAATTACGTGGTCGCCTTTTTTAAGACAACCTTTTAAAATTATATTTATCGAAGTCGTGCAACTTTGCGTAAACACAACGTTTTCGACACTTTTAGCTCCAAAAAAATCCGCACATTTTTTCCTACATTCATATACCTTTTCCGATGCTTTGATTGATAAAGTATGACCGCCTCTTCCGGGATTGGCAGCAAAACTTCTTAAGCACTCATCAACCGCTAAAACAACACTCTTCGGCTTTGGAAAAGTCGTTGCGGCATTATCCAGATATATCATAATGTATCACTCCCAAGGATTGACACATATTTTATCGATGACAAGTTGAATAGTTCAACTATTTTTTCTTTAGAACAATCAGTAATAATCGTATAACCGCAACCTATAGCGTTTTTTCCGGAATTTCTTTTCATATAAGCTTTATAACCCTTGCTTCTTAATAAATCTCTGCCTCTCAAAGCATAGGTAATTGTTCCCGTATTTATAATATTTTCCATAGTATTGCACTCCTAACAATACTATTTTATTCTTAATAATTCTTAGAGCTACTAAAATTTATTTCCAAAGTTTAATAAGACCATTTTTATTTAAAATAACCAAGATTGATACTAAAATTGGAAATAACAGAACTCCGAGGAAGCCAAACAACTTTAAGCCAATGAATAAAGAAATCAGCGAAATAAGCGGGTTGAGTCCAAACTTTTTTCCGATAATTTTAGGCTCTATAAAATACCTTGCTGCGGTTATAATTGCATAAAGAATTAACAAATATATTCCAAGTTTTGTATTGCTAGATATTAACTCAAAAACAGACCAAGGTATAATAACGGTTCCGGCTCCAAAAATTGGTAAAATATCAACAAATGCAATTATTAATGAAAGCGCAACGGCATTATCAATATCCAATATAAACAAGCCGATTAAAAGTTCGAAAAAGGTTATAAGCATTATTATAAAATATCCCTTAAACAAATTAAGAAAACTGAAATTAACAATTCTTTTTAATCTTCTTGCAAACTCAATAGATTTAGTTGAAAGTTGTCTTTTAACGAAGTTAACAATGTTGTCATAATCAAATGCAAAAAAGCAGGCGGAAACAATCGAAACCACCGAACTTAACAAAAAGCTAGGCAAAATTTTAATTAAATATTTTATAAACGTTTCCATTGTTTCCCCGAAAAAAGCATAAGCAGAATCTACTAAAGATTGCGGATTAACAGAAAGACTATCTTTAATATTTTCGGGTAAAAGCGATAATAGTGAATTTATATAGTTAATTAACCCGTTTTTAGATATAAGGTAATTCCATTTTCCCTGAGAGAACAAATCAATGATAAATCCATAAACTTTAGCTATCGAAAAATATGCAAGTGTACTAAATGAAAATATTAAAACCAACAAAGAGATAACTGTTAATATTCCTTTGGAAACACCCGTTTTACAAGATAAACAAATCATCGGCTTTTGCAAAAAATAAACTACTAGAAAACTAATAAGAAACGGAAAAATATATACCAAACAATATTTGAAAAATATATAAAATACAGCAATAAAAAATATTATAAAAATAACGTCTATAATAAGAGCGGCTTTTCGTTTTGTTTCCACATACATCACCTTATCCTTCAAGGTTTAGTATGCACAAAAGCGGCGCCAAAAAGGCACCGCTTTTAAAATTAATTTAATTCAGCAATAGTTACTCCGTGTTCCCCTTCGCCAAAGACGCCAAGACGATAGGTTCTTATGCTTTTATGTCTTTTTAAATGCTGAGAAACAGCGTTTTTTAGAACACCCGTTCCTTTTCCGTGAATTATTCGAATCGTTTCAATTCCTGATAAAATAGCTTCATCTATGAATCTATCGAGTTCCAAAATGGCCTCATCGCTTGCCATTCCTCTTAAATCAAGTTCTGTTTGAACATTACGTTCTGCACGGGATTTAATACCGCTAACCTTTCTTTGAGCCGGTTTGCGTTGAGAACCTATGTTAACGCCACCTTCAACAAGCTTAAGATTATCAAGTTTTGTTCGCATTTTAATAATGCCTGCCATAACCTCAACCAAACCATCTTTATCAGCGAGTCTTGTTACGGTTGCCTTCTTATCAATATCCATTAAGATGACAGTATCGCCAAGCATTAGCGCTCGTGGAAGTTTATAATTCTCTTTATATTTATCAACATAATTCGAATTGTTCTCTAGCTTGTTTATCGAGTTTTTGGCAGCTTCACGAGCCTTTTTAACAGTTTCTCGCGCATTTTCTGAATCCATTTTCTTTTTCATATCCTCTAATTGATTAAGAAGAAGATTAGATTCGTTTCTTGCAGACTCAAGAATTGCTTCGGCTTGATTTCTTGCAGACTCAAGAATTTTTTTGCGCTCTAATTTTTGGCCCTCATATTTATCTTGCTGCGATTTTTTTAGTCTTTCAAGTTCCTCACGAATTCTTTTTGCTTCTTCTCTTTCAGACTCGGCAACCTGCCTTGCTTCTTCAAGGGAAGAAACAACGTTTTCAAATCGCTTATTTTCATCGCTAATCATTGAATTGGCATTAGAAATTATTGTTTCGCTAATACCAAGTTTTTGCGAAATAGCAAATGCGTTTGACCTTCCGGGAACACCTATTAATAACCGATATGTCGGCCTTAAGGTTGAAACATCAAATTCGCAACAGGCATTTTCAACACCTTCGGTATCTAATGCAAAAGATTTTAACTCGGCATAATGCGTTGTAGTAACAACGTTTGCGCCCAAACGCCTAAGTTCAATAATTATCGCCTTTGCAAGCGCGGCGCCTTCTATCGGGTCAGTACCTGCTCCCAATTCATCGAGCAGAACAAGGGTATTATTCTTTGCGTTTGAAAGAATATTAACGATGTTCTTCATATGGGACGAAAAAGTTGAAAGCGATTGCTCAATGCTTTGCTCATCACCTATGTCTGCAAAAACTTTGTCAAAAATATTAATTTTAGAACCGTCATCAACAGGTAACATCAAACCACACATAGCCATAAGGCTGAATAGTCCGATTGTTTTAAGTGTAACAGTTTTTCCGCCGGTGTTAGGGCCTGTAATTATCAAAGTGTCAAAATCGACTCCGATGGTCAAAGAAATCGGAACAGCCGAAGAACCTAAAAGCGGATGCCTTGCGTTTTTAAGTATAGTTATTCCGTCCTTATTGATTGAAGGAAGGGACGCTCTCAAATCAAAAGCATATTTAGCCTTTGAAAACGCAACGTCTAATTCTATTAGAGATGAATAAGAAAGCTTAATCGCATCAGCAAACTCTGAAGCTTCGACGCTCATTTCTTGAAGAATACGCTCAATTTCCTCTTTTTCTTTATTCTTCAATACCCTTAGCTCATTATTAACCTCAACAACCGCCATTGGTTCCACAAACAAGGTTGCCCCCGAAGATGACGTATCGTGAATCAAACCCGGAATTTCAGAGCGATGTTCAGACTTAACAGGCACAACAAACCTTCCGTCGCGCTGGGTTACAATAGCATCTTGAAGATATCTTGAATAAGATTGTGAACGAATAATATTATCAAGCTTTTCCCTTATTGACGCGGAAGATGCTTTGATTTTTCTTCTGATATCTGCAAGCTTTTGAGAAGCTCTATCGTTCATTTCATCTTCAGAATCAATAGAAGAAAAAATCTTTTCTTCAAAATATTTGTTTGGAGATAACGTTGCAAAAAATCCATCTAAAGACGTTATAACAGAACCTGAAGAATGTTCCTTCCATTCTTTTACGGTTCTTATTACATGAAGCAGCCTTGCAATATCCAATAATTCACCCATATTAAGGATTCCGCTCATTTTTGCACGTTCCAGAGAATTATTACAGTTTTTTGCACCTCCGAAAGATGGCGCACCAAATCGAGCGATTAACATATACGCATCGCTCGTGTGGGATAGTCTGGTTTCAACCTCGAACAAGTTAAAACTAGGCAATATATTTAAACATTTTTCTGAAGCATCGGGTATAGCCGCATAAGCAGATAGCTTTTCAAGAATTTTATCTAACTCTAAAACCGATGCTTGCTTTTTAATAAATTTTATATCCATACTTTATTAAACCTTTACAGAGTAATAATAATCAAGAGATTTAAAATGTCTTTCGGTTTTAACCTCAACATATTTTTCGGTTATTTTGGAAACAGCGCCAATGTTTTCGAAAGAAGCGGTAAAATTAAAAAGTTTTTCAAAATCAGAAAAAGAAATATGCCTCATTATCGCAAGCATAGTTCTATTAAGTGCTTGTGAACCATAAGGTGCAAAACTCCTGCATTCAGAACAATATATTAAACCATTTTCCATATCAAAAAGCATTTCATCATCAAAAACAGCACATTCGGCGCAAGCAATAAGATTGGGCATAAATCCCGAATAACACATCAATTTTAGTTCAAAAATCGTCTTGATAAATTCTGCGTTTGAATCTTTTTTAGATAAATAATAAAAACAATTTAAGGCAAGACGAAGAAACTCATCGGTTTCACCTGATTCCGGACATACCGCTAAAAGCAAATCGCAAAAATATTGAGATAACGAAAGCCTTTCAATATCATCTCGAAGTTCAAAAAACATCTCTTTTTCGGAGGCTTCATCAACTATGTATAAATCCTTACCTTCAAAAAAAACGAAATCAGAATAGCAAAATTGAGCCGTTGCCGAGAATTTCTTGTTTTTAATATTTCTGGCCGCCTTTGCATAAGCATTTATAATTCCATTAGGCGTCAAAACAGAAATAACCCTATCGCTCTCTTTTGAATTGTTCACTTTCAAAACAAGGCCTCTCGTTTGAATGCTCACTTTGCGTTTTCACCTCCGAATTTGCCGATTTATAAAAAATATAATCAGATATTTTCCCTGTTTTATAAAAGGTCTGCCATAACTCTAATTCTTTCATAAAAACACCCTCGAAAAACGATAAATTATATTATCATTTTAACCGAAGGGTATTTTAATATGACAGGTAATTATATCTAATTATCGTCTAAACCAAAGTTATGAATAGATGCAGGATTATTTCTCCATCCCTCTCTAACCTTAACCCATAATTTAACCGATGCCTTACAGCCGAAAAACTCTTCAATATCTTTTCTGGCTTTGATTCCGATATTTTTAAGCATAGCTCCGCCTTTTCCGATGATAATGCCTTTATGACTATCCTTCTCACAATAGATAACGGCGCCAACCTCAATAATAGGCTCGCCTTGGGAGTTATCTCTTTCAAAAAACTGTTCTAAATCAACTGCAATTCCATGAGGGATTTCTTTGTCCAAAGAACGCAAGAGTTTTTCTCTTATAATTTCTGCAACCAAAACACGTTCGGGCTGATCTGTTAACGCATCTTCATCGAAAAAATGAACCGATTCATGAGAAAATGCCATAATTTCCGCAACGAGTTCTTCTAATCCGTTTCCATCACGCGCTGAAACCGGAACAATTGCGGAAAAATCATAAGCTTTTGAATATTGGAGAATCATCGAAAGAAGTTCATCTTTCTCTTTTAACAAATCAATTTTATTAATTGCTAAAATTGCGGGTAACTTTCTTTTTTTAAGAGCTTCAATAAGTTCTGCCTCGGCCGGTGGGAGCTCATCTTCTGAACGCTTAAATTTAGGAGAAGCATCAACAACCAAAAGCGCAACATCAACGTCAGAAAGTCCTGTGTTCACTGCTTTAATCATATTTTCGCCGAGCTTATTTCTAGGTTTATGAAAGCCGGGAGTATCAATAAAAACCAGTTGGTCATCGCCTTTATTAAGAATTCCCATTATTCGGGTTCTGGTTGTTTGAGGCTTGTCCGAAACTGCGGCTATCTTATGAGGCAAAAGACGGTTTAAAATTGAAGATTTGCCAACGTTCGGCCTGCCAACTATTGCAATAAATGCAGATTTAGTATTTCGCATTATTCTTCTACCTCATCTACAAATGTTTCATCTCTGGAAAGACCTAATTCGGCAAGAACCGCCTCCTCATGCTCCCTCATTCTAATGGCTTCAAGACCACCGTTAACGTGGTCATAGCCCAACAAATGGAGCATCGAATGAACGGTTAGATAAGCCATTTCTCTATTTAAAGTATGTCCATATTCATGCGATTGAGCTACAGCATGCTCAACCGATAAAACTACATCTCCAAGCATTTTATTTCCGGTTTCTGGGTTAGTATCATAAACCCCATTCTCTCCCAAGGGAAAAGATAAAACGTCGGTAGAATTATCAATATTTCTAAACTGAAGATTAAGTGCATGAATTTCATCGTCATCGACAAAAGAAACGTTCACTTCTGCAGCGTCGGTAAAGCACTCATAATCAAGCACAGCAGTACAAGCTCTGCGAAGCAACATTCTTATGCCCGAAGGCAATTTAACCGCTTTTTGTCTGTCTTCAAAAACAACTTTTAATTTACCCATTCTTTTTTCTCCCCATTTCAGAATATTTTTCATAAGCTCTTATGATTTCCTGAACAAGACGATGACGAACAACGTCTTTATCGGAAAATTTAACCGTTGCAATTCCTTCAATATCTTTAAGAATTTTGACAACCTCTTTTAATCCTGATTTTTTGCCATCAGGCAGGTCTATTTGGGTTATATCTCCCGTAACGACAGCTTTGGAATTCACTCCTAATCTCGTTAAAAACATTTTCATTTGCTCTGAAGTTGTATTTTGTGCTTCATCGAGAATTATAAAACTATCGTCAAGAGTTCTTCCGCGCATATAAGCAAGCGGAGCAACCTCAATGTCCCCTCTTTCTTGACAGCGCTGAAAATTCTCAGCTCCCAACATATCAAAAAGTGCATCATAAAGCGGTCTTAAATAAGGGTCGACCTTCTGTTGAAGATCTCCGGGCAAAAAGCCGAGCTTTTCCCCTGCTTCAACCGCAGGCCTTGTTAATATAATTCTATTAACCTGTTTAGCTCTGAAAGCATTAACTGCCATTGCGACCGCAAGGTAAGTTTTACCGGTTCCTGCAGGACCAACGCCAATCGTTACCGTATTATCTCTTATAGCGTCAAGATACTTTTTCTGCCCAAGGGTTTTAGGTTTAATCGGACGACCTTTCGAAGTTATACAAATACAATCATTATCGGTTAAACTCTCAATTTTTGCAGAATCGCCATCAGCAACCAAAGAAATAACGTAACGAACGTTTTGCTCGCCAATGCTTTCGCCTTTTTTTATCAGAACTATCAAAGCATCAATAGCCTTTGAAGCTAAAGCAATATCGTTTTCATCGCCCCTGATTTTGATTGTTTCGTTATGCGATGTTATCGAAACGTCATATTCCTTTTCGAGCATTTTAATATTTTCATCAAACGCTCCAAAAAGCTCTGACATTTGTTCTAAACTTTTTATATCAAGAGAAATTTCTGCCATAATTACTCCTTTTGGGAATTTTTTCACATTATATATGGTATTATAACATACTTTTCTAATAATTTACAGTATTAATTTTAATTTTTTCGGTCAAAGCAATATTTTCTATGGTTTCGTAGCTTCTTTTTATGCCAACACCCTCTTTGTTTCTTATTATTTCATCCTTAAAATCAATAATTTCTATATCGTTTAGCTCTGCTTCTTTAATTTTAATTTCTTTTTTTGCATATTCCAATGCTTCGTCATAATTTAGCGTTATATTTTCTTTTTTCAATTCTTGGTATTTAATTTCGTATAAATATATCGGCAAATATGCTGTCTTATCCCCTATTCTCTTAATTTCAACTTCTTTCTTATTTTCAAAACTTATCGGATCATAATTAAAATTAATCTTTAAACCGAAAAAATTTAATATTATCTGCTTTTGAGATATAGACGTTTCAACCGTTTCTTTCCTTGAAAATGGAACAAAAACCATCAGTTCACGTTTCGTTTGGGCTAAAATTTCTCCTGAACATTTAGAAAAACGCGTTGTTCCGTCCTTTAATTCGCTAACCCCCGTTGCAATAAGTTGACCTTTAACGACCGCTTCATTTTCCTTTACAACGGCATTTCCCGAACTTACTCTTATCTTCTTTATAACACCATCTCTTGCTGCAATAAAATTCGACGGAGAATTATCTTCTTGTTTAGGTTTGCTGCTCTCTGTAATATTTACAGTTAAATGAGAACCCTCAACGATAAAAGAACACCAACTCAACTCAGAATTTTTCATTAAAAGTTGAAGTCTTGCGTCATTAGTGTCGATGCTTTTTGAGAGGCATCCTTCTTCTATGCCTATAGCGCTACACATCTTTAAAACCGCTTGGTCGTTAATCTTCTTGTTTCCAATAATTTCGATATTCCAAATAAAAGTTGACAAATACACGTTTATGAAAACAAACAAAGCCAGCCCAACCGCAACACCGAAGCGCTTTAAATAAGGTTTCGTTATAAAGCAAACGCCTCTTTTGGAAACTATACGCAGTTTAACCTTTAAATTTCTTCTTAAAACTCTTATTTTCATATAATCCTTAACAGAGATGTTGGCATATATTATTTTTCCGTGCCGCCTAATATCCCAAAGAGTTATTGAATTTGCAGCGCATATATTTAAAAATCTCTCAGGAAAATCCCCAAAAATTTTCACTCTAACAAAACCAAAAAGAAATCTAACGAATAAAACAAACATAAATATGCCCCTTATAATTCATAGCTGATATTAATAAAATCACCTTTTATGACAGCTACCGAACTTTCAAACGAATGAAGGCACAAATTCGCTCCTTCAAAAATAATTAATCCCCCTCTTACGTTTAAAACAATTCTTGTATCGCCATAATCCAAAACGCCCTTACAATCTTCAATAATAGCTTCTTTATTAAAATTCAATTCTATTTTACTGCTTAAAACATCGTCTTTAGAAAAATCTGACGCAAGTTCACCAATAAGCTTTATTCTTGAAATTCTGCCTTTTCTAAGTATATCTAGTTTCTTATGTTTAGCCATCATTTCACCTCTATATTATTTATATAATTGACTTTCTTTTCATATACATTTCCAAGAAGGTGTTAATATGAATTTAACAAAACTTAATAAAACTATCATTTCCTTCCTTGCGATAATGGCAGGAATACTAATTATCAATTCTTCGGAAACGCTGGCAATAAGCATTAAAGAAGGCATCAATTTATGTATTTCTTCGGTCATTCCGTCGCTGTATATTTTCACGGTTTTTAGTTTGTTTATAGTAAAATGCAAAATTCTTGATAGTCCTATTTTTGATTTTTTAACAAATATGTTTTTTGGTTTTAAAGGTCAAATCGGAATAATTTATCTATTATCTTTATTTTGCGGTTATCCAATTGGCGCAAAGCTTATAAACGAAATGGCTAAAAATAAAGTTATTGCAAAAAACGATGCAGAAAGAATGTTGCTTTTTTGTATTAACCCCGGTCCCGCTTTTTGCATATCAACTATCGGTATAGGTTGTTATGCAAACAAAAATATTGGAATTCTTTTGTTCTCCTCAATAACTATTTCATCAATTATAATGATAAGACTATATCATCCTCATAAAACGCTAGAACATAAAACAATCCCTCGCCATATTAATTATGGCGAAGGATTTACTTCTTCCGTTAATGATGCAAACAAGTGTATGGTTTCTATTTGCGCTTGGGTAATTTTAGCTAGAGCAGTAATTAATTTTTTAAAACCATACAATATTTATCTTCCAATATTATGCACTATTGAGGTAACCTTTGGCGCAATAACTGCTTCTAACGAATTATCAATATACTTTCTTGCGTTTTTATTAGGCTTCGGAGGTTTTTCGGTTCATCTTCAGATTTTATCTAACTCAAGAGAAATTAAAACAAAATACTATAAAATTCTGATTTCAAGATTAGCTAGCGGAATTCTTTGTTCGGGTATATTGTTTGTTCTTTTAAAAATTTTTCCGCAAAGCATTTCTGTTCAAAACATAAATCTTGTTCCATCAATGAACGAAAACTCGCCTATTGCATCAGTTTGTTTAGTTGCATTTATTTGCACAAGCTTGATATTTATTCAGAAAAGAATTAAGAGAACTTTAAAAAGCCATCAGAATTTCTAGATTTTTGAATATATTTTCTTGAAATTTGCCGGCGTTAAATCATATTGTTCTTTGAACGTTCTGTAAAAATAGCCCAGATTTTGAAATCCGCAAGCAAAAGAAATATCTATTATCGACATATTGGAATTAAGCAAAAGATTAGCAGCGTAATTAAGCCTTAATTTATTTATATATTCACTGACGGACAAATTAAAATATTTCTTAACAGAACGAGAAACGTGTTCACGACTTCTTCCACTTAACTCTATCATTTTATCGATTCCTTGAGTGAAATTTTTAATATCTTCCATATCTTTTATGAGCGCCGATAACCATTGCGGAATTTCATCTTTTGTATTAATTTTAAAATCATAAAAATGATTTGTAAAAACCTCGGCGAGCAAAGTTTTAACCCTTAGTTTTAATGCTTTTTTATTATCACAATTTATTGTATTAAAATCCATAATTCGAGAAATCAAATGTTCTTTGGCAGTTTTGTTAAGAATCACGCTTGGAGGCATCGGTGCACACAAAAGCCGTTCTGATGAAAAATCTTCAGACAAATATGAAAATAAAGCTTCAGCAATTTCTTTGGAAAATGCCAGGTTGATGTATTCGTTGTTATTACATTCTTCATTGTCATACAAAAAGCCATGAACGTCATCAGGCCTTATAAAAACTAAACTACCCTCAGGAAGTCTTTGAATTTTTCCGTTTATCCAATGCTCAACTATGCCCTTAACCGTTATAAAAATCTCATAAAAATCATGATTGTGTGGAAAGAAAATATCTTTTTTCCCGAAAACGTATCGATAAAAACATCCGGCTTCGGAATCGACGTTATTCTTAGCGCTAAGATTACGAATTTCTATCATCAGATAACCTCCAATATCACAATAGTGTAATAATTTTATCACATTAGTTGTAGAATTTCAATTTATATTTTTGATAAAATTAAGAAAAGGAGGAATAAAAATGAAGAAAAAAATACATTTACTTTGTAATGCACATCTCGACCCCGTTTGGCTTTGGCAATGGAAAGAAGGCTTAGCAGAAGCTATATCAACTTTCAGAGTTGCGGCAGACTTCTGTGAAAAATATGATGGTTTCATTTTCAACCATAACGAATCTTTATTA
The DNA here is from genome assembly GCA_045630885.1 of Acutalibacteraceae bacterium. Classification (GTDB taxonomy): domain Bacteria; phylum Bacillota; class Clostridia; order Oscillospirales; family Acutalibacteraceae; genus UMGS1532. Next base: position 28,835 of record JAZQTQ010000069.1, on the reverse strand, counting down.
TATGAGTGGGTCGAAGAATATGAACCTGAACTTTTTGAAAGAATAAAGAAATTAGTAGCACAAGGAAAATGGCAGATTATGGGCGGTTGGTATCTCCAGCCCGATTGCGTTATGACTTCAGGCGAAAGTCTTCTTTCTCAAATTGATATTGGAAGAGAATATTTTAAAGAAAAATTTGGAGTTGAGCCAAAAACCGCCGTAAATCTTGACCCATTTGGTCATACAAGAGGACTTGTTCAAATTTTAAAAGCAAAAGGCTATGACAATTATATGTTTATGCGTCCTTTTAATTTTACAGGCGAATTTATATGGGAAGGCTTTGATGGAAGTCAGGTTTTTGCACATGGTATTACCCTCGGCTACAACAGCTCAAAGGGAAAAGCCGTTGAAAAAATCAATCGCATTATCAATGAGACCGACAAAGATAAGATTCTATGTCTATGGGGTATCGGAAACCACGGTGGAGGTCCTTCCGAAAAAGATTTGAATGATATAAACGAATATATGAAAACTTCAGAACACGAAATTTCTCATTCTTATTTTGAAAACTATTCAAAAGAGATTGATAAGAGCAAATTAGAAGTTTTTTGTGGCTCAATTATTCCAACTATGGTCGGTTGTTATACCTCGATGACGAGAATAAAACAAGCCAATCGTAAACTTGAGAATCTTATTGCTTCAACCGAAAAAATTATGTCATACGCTGATATGCAAACAGATTTTAAGTTTGATAAAGAAGAATTACTTAAGGCTAAGAAAGCGTTGGCGTTTTGCCAATTTCATGACATATTGCCGGGGTCTGCTATAAAGCCGGTGGAAAACGATTCTTTGAGAACTCTTTCTTATGGAGAAGAAATTGCCGATAAACTTTATACCAAAGCATTCTTCAAGCTTTGTAGCGGTCAGGCAAAAGCGGAAAACGGAACAATTCCGATTATGGCATTTAACCCCCACCCATTCCCGGTTGAAGACGATTTTGACGTTAGTTTTATGCTCGAGGATCAAAACCATAACGATGATGAAATAACCCTTGGAACCGTTTATGACGAAAATGGAAATCAACTATCAACTCAAAACGAAAAAACTCACTGCACTATTGACCTTGACTGGGCCAAACGCATAACTTTTCATGCAACGCTACAGCCTTCATCTGTTACCAGATTTAATTGCAAGTTAACAACATATAAAAAATCAGAACTTGAACAAAAACAATACACCGAAATTATTTCTATTTCCAACGAACGAATGAGTGTTTCAATAAGCAGAAAAACAGGTTTAATTGAAAATTACACTATTGATAGTAAAAATATAATAAAAAATAGTGGTATTCTTGAAGTTTATAAAGACAACGAAGATCCCTGGGGAATGACCGTTAATTCTTTCAAAAATTTCGAAGGCGCGTTCAGATTGATGACCGACGAAGAAGCGAATGAGTTCAGAGGTTACGTTGATGAAAAATATTCAAACGTTTTAGTTGTTGAAGATGGCGATGTTAGAACAAAAATTCAAACTTTATGGATTTACAAATCTAATAAAGCGTTGATTGAATATTCGATTCCTAAAAAAGGAATTTATATCGACATTAACATAACGATTTATTCTAATGAGCCAAACATAATGATAAAATATCGTCTAGATACTGATTTCAACGGAAAGGCATATGGTCAAACTGCATTCGGAACCGAAGAACTCTATACAAACGGAGACGAATGTGTATTTCATAAATGGTGTGGAATTAAAAACGATAATGCAAATATTTCAGTTTTGAACAACGGAACTTATGGCGGAAGTTTCTATCAAAATAAAATTTTAATATCGCTTTTAAGAACTCCCGTATATGCCGCTCATCCGATAGATAAAAAACAGATAGTTCCACATAATAGGAGCTTAGAACATATCGATATAGGCGAAAGAAGATTTTCCTTCAGGCTTTCAAACTTTGAAGAAATTGACAGAAAAGCTCAAGTTTATAACGAAGCCCCCTCCCTGTTATCTTTCTTCCCATCAGGGAACGGCGAAAAAACTGATAAAGCTGTCGAAATTGAAAATCCAAACATAATTCTTTCATCTATCAGAAAAGAAAATGAAAAATATTTATTAACGTTATTCAACTCATCTGCAAAAGCGGAGTCAACAACGATAAAATTAAATGCCTTAAACAAAGATTTAGTTGTTGACCTCGAAAAATTCGAGTTAAAATTCATAGAAATATAACCAAAAAATAGGCATCTCTTTTTGAGATGCACTATTTTTTTTACACTAAATGTATAACTCTCCCTAAATAAAAAATCGACAAGTTTTTACTTGTCGATTTTGGCTGGGGTGGCAGGATTCGAACCTACGAATGCAGCAGTCAAAGTGCTGTGTCTTACCGCTTGACGACACCCCAATATATTAATTTTTTAAGAAAAACCGCCGACTTAGGTGTTTGTCGGCGGTTTTTTTCTGGGGTGGATAATCGGGTTCGAACCGACGACCTCCAGGGCCACAACCTGGCACTCTAACCAACTGAGCTATATCCACCATTTATACCGAACAAATGATATTATATCAACTGCAAACCATTTTGTCAATACTAAATTTAAAGATTTTAAGAAAAATTAGAATAAATCAATTAAATTATAAAATCTTCCGGATTATAGTTATCACTGGCTCGAACCTTTTGTGGTTGGCGCTTTAAAACATCATATTTGTATTTTCTGCAATGGTCGAAAGAATCTACAACACCCTTGTACTTACAAAGTATCTCCCCTTCAACAGCATATTCCCTCGAATGGATGCAATATTCACAGCGCTTTTCAATGCCTTTATTAAAAAATTTAATTTTTTTCATATCATCACCATATATTTTTTTAAACATTTTACCACACATTTTCGATTATTTCCACCATTTTTTTATTTTTTTATTGAAAACGAAAAAATAAAAAGGTATAATAAATATATGATACACAACTCTAAACGTGAAAGGTTGCCGGTTTTTATGAAAAAACACATTTTGAAGGCTGAAAATGCAGTATCTCTTTGGAACATTTTTGGTAATTTCGGCAGGCTCGATTCTAAAATCGAAAAAACCGAAAACGGAGCAACAGCTCAAAATGCTAAAATTAAGGCTTCTTGTTTATATCATACCGATGAAAACGGTGTAACTCTTCGGGAGGATTTTATTGAAAACATCAGCGAAAACGAAATAGTTTTAAATGGCTCGACCTCTGTTTTCGAATTCAATAATTCGGAATACGAGGTTTATACTCAGTTTAACATCTGGCTGAATGAAAGCCTTGGCAAATGGCATATTCTTACGACATCAGTTTCAGCCTCTCCCGATCTTTTGAGAACCTGTATGGGCGCAACACCTTTTATGGTTTTATGGAACAAACAAACGGAGCGCGGAACTGTTTTTCATCTTTTGCCTAACTCATTATGGGAAATGACCGCTAAAAGGTTCCCCGTCAGCTCCGATATTGCCAAGGTTGCAATAGAAGCGGGTATAAAAAAAGCCGATTTTAATTGGACTCTCGGACCGGGAGAAAAATTAGAACTCCCGAAAATTATTTGCTACGAAACTGAAAACAAGGTTGATTTCGACGCTTGGAAACTTCATAACTTTATGAACAACAAGCTTAATGACTATCAACTCCCCGTCATATACAACACCTGGCTTTGCAATTTTGACGAAATAACCCCCGAACTGCTCAAGAATCAGATTGATGAAGCGGCAGAGCTTGGAGCGGAATATTTTGTTATTGATGCGGGCTGGTTCGGCGAAGGAGCAGATTGGTCGAGCAGCGTTGGGGATTGGTATGAAAAGCCCGCAGGTCGACTCAATATGCGGCTTCGCGAGATTTCGGACTATTCTAGAGATAATGGCTTAAAATTCGGACTTTGGTTAGAGCTTGAAAGAGCGGTCGGAGAATGCGAATCAGTTAAATACAATCCCGATTATTACATTTACGAAAACGGTACATATTTCCTCAACTTCGCAAAAGCAGAGGCGCGCGAATTTTTGCTTAAGGCTATTACCGATCTCAAAACCAAATATAATATTGAATTTTTAAAATTTGATTTCAATGCAGATCTGTCCTACGACCCCTCGCGAACAAGCTTTTTGGAATATTATCTTGGCTATGAAGCCTTTATCAAGGAATTGAAGCGCCGTTTCCCCGAAATTTATCTCGAAAACTGCGCTTCGGGCGGAATGAGAATGAGCCTTTCTGCCTGTTCGGATTTTGATTCCTTCTGGCCGACCGATTGTCAAAGCCCCTATGAAGGTCTCAGAATCTTCAAAGACACGCTTTTGAGATTCCCGCCGCAGATGTTTGAAAAATGGGCAACCATTAAATCCTTAGAGAATTTCTCACCAAACTACCCCGGTCTTTCTCCCGGAAATGAAAGAATCCTCGCAACAAATGATGCTTGTTGGAATGATATAAGAGGTGTTTACCTTGATTTCCTCAAGGGTTATATGCTCGGAGGGCCCATCTGTTTCTCCTGCGATTTAACCAAACTCTCCGCCGATTTAAAGAAAGAGATAAAGGGCATTATCGAAGAATTCAAAAAAGAACACGAATTTTGGAAAAATGCAGTTTGCAGAAAGCTTACCGATACTGAAAGTATGCTTGTTTTAGAATACTCCGACATGGCGAAAGAAACAATTAAAATTCAAGTCTTTTCCCTCAAAAGAACTCAAAATTATATAACAGTTTATCCGAATATCGATACTGATGCGGACTATGTTTCGACCGATGGCAAAGTATATTTAAATGCAGAGCTGAAAGAAGGAATCGATATAGAAATTAAAAATTGTTATAGAATGAGTGAGCTTAATTTAAAAAAGGTTAATTAATTATGAGCGAAAAGATTCAATCAACAACACACAATATGAAGCTTCAGCCCGATCCTTTCAAGAATATTAAAAGCGGAAAGAAAACGATCGAGCTTCGCCTTAATGACGAAAAACGCCAAAAAATAAGCCCCGGAGATACCATCGTTTTCTCTTGCAAAGAAGAAAAACTTAAAACAAATGTTATAGCACTTTATCATTTTTCTTCCTTCAATGAGCTTTATGAAACTCTACCTCTTGAAAAATGCGGATACTCGAACAGAGAAATAAATAATGCTTCGCCGGATGATATGCTTAAATACTATTCAAAAGAAGCTCAGGAAAAATATGGAGTTTTAGGAATAGAACTGATTATTACGAAAGGCTAAGTTTAAAATGAAAAACAAGAAAGAATTGCTCGCTTGGTATTTTCCTAATTGGCACGTAGACGAAAGAAATGAAAAATGGCACGGGAAAGGTTGGACTGAATGGGAAGTTGCAAAATGCGCACGTCCGCGTTTTGAGGGTCATTCTCAACCTAAAACACCGCTTTGGGGCTATTTAGATGAATCCGATCCTAAAAATATGGAATTAAAAATTAAGACCGCTAAAGAATATGGTATAACAGGGTTTTTATGGGATACATATTGGTTTGAAGATGGCGGTTATAGAATGAAAGCTCTCGACGAAGGTTTCTTTGGTGCAAAAAATAATGAGGACTTCAAAATAGGTTTGGTTTGGTGTAATCACGACCCTATCTACGTTCACCCCGCATCGTATCTAAACGGTTCACAATCATTGCTTTCGGGCGAAATGTCGCTTGAGGGCTTCAAGAAAATGACTAACCATTTTATTGAAAATTATTTTCATCGTCCTAATTATTTGAAAATACAAGACAAGGTTTACTTCGGCATTTACGCTGTTGGTAAATTCATTGATGGTATGTGTGGAATTAAGAAAGCTCGCGAAGCTATTGAAGATTTAAGAGAAAGAGCAAGAACCGCAGGCATTGGCGAAATGTATATAACCGGTGAATGCAGAAATTGCGATTTCTTTAATGACGTTAAAGAAAACAATGCTTATATCAATGAAATTGGTTTTGATGCGCTTTTCCGTTATGGTTGGCCTCTACCTGATGCTGACAAAACATTTCCAAAATGCGAATTTAAGGACTTTATTGATACCGGCATCAAGACGTTTGAAGAAGACGCAAAAAATTTCGAATTACCTGTTTCAATTACCATTCAAGCTGGTTGGGACTCATCTCCAAGAACTGTTCAATCCGATATGTATGAAAACATTGGATTTCCCTTTTTGCCTATTATTAATAATCAAAATAAAGATGACTTTGCAAAAGCTTTAAATGCTGCAAAAGAATTTTCCGAAAGAGATGATTTTAAGGGCGAATATATAACTCTTTCAACCTGGAATGAATGGACAGAAGGTAGCTACTTGGAACCCGACACTTCTTTTGGCTATGCTTTCTTGGAAGAAATCAAGAAAGTTTTTGGATAATATTCTAACATTTTAAGCGTCAGCATTTTGCGGCGCTTAATTTTTTAATAATTTTGCTTTTATATAATTTTTTGTTTTTAATACTACCTTAAATATTGACAAGACCATTAACATAATATATAATGACCTCAGAGCATTTTTTTAGGGAGGAAACCTATATGAATTTTGCTATTAAAAACCTTTATAAAAAGGGTTCTGTAAATGAAAAAAGAATTAATACAGATACCCTTTTTATTTATGAAAAATCTATCAATAAATTTAAAGACCATCTTGATGAAACTCTAGCTTTTATCGAAAAAGCACAGTTGTTAAGTCCCGAATCCTGGGCTCGCTTCGTTGAGCAATTTAAAATACAATCCGATGCAAACGATAATCGTTGGCGCGGAGAATATTGGGGCAAAATGATGCGTGGAGCTTGCTTCGTTTATTCTTATAATAAAAACCAAACTCTTTTCAAAATCCTTAAAGCAACCGTAAAAGATATGTTATCCACTATGGACTCTGAAGGAAGAATCAGCGCCTATACCAAAGAAAAAGAATTCAGAGGTTGGGATATGTGGTGCAGAAAATACGTTCTTCTCGGTTTGCAATATTTTATGGAAATAAACGATGATGAAGATTTAAACAATCAAATCATTTCATCAATGAAATCTCAAGTTGATTATATTATTTCTAAAATTGGTAACGAGGACGGTAAAATCAAGATAACCGATGCCTCAAACGATTGGTGTGGATTAAATTCGTCCTCAATTCTAGAGCCCATTGTCAGACTATATATGCTAACTAACGATAAAAAATATTTGGACTTTGCCGAACACATCATTTCTTGCGGCGGAACTTACGTTGCAAACGTATTTGAATTAGCCTATGAAGATAAAATTTCACCATATCAATACCCCGTAACAAAGGCCTACGAAATGATTTCTTGTTTTGAAGGTCTGCTCGAATACTATCGAGCAACCGGAATAGAAAAATACAAAGAAGCCGTTATTAAATTTGCTCGTCGTCTTGCCGAAACAGATATAACGATAATTGGCTCCGCAGGTTGTACCCATGAGCTTTTAGACCACTCTGCAGCAAGACAAACCGATACTGCATATCAAGGAATAATGCAAGAGACCTGCGTAACTGTTACTTGGATGAAATTCTGTTTGCAATTACTTTGCATAACAGGCAACCCAGAATTTGCCGAATATTTTGAAAATGCGCTATATAATGCTTATTTGGGCGCAGTTAATACAGAGAATATTACAAATGATAAATACATTTGCGAGCGTTATGAGAATGCAATTATAGAACCCCTTCCTTTTGACAGTTATTCTTCCCTGCTCCCTAATATCAGAGGACGCGGAATAGGCGGATTTTGTATTATGCCCGACAACCACTATTATGGATGTTGCGCTTGCATAGGCTCTGCGGGAATTGGAATGATACATAAGATTTCAACAATGCTCAATAAAAATGGAGTTAGCATAAATCTTTTCATAAACGGAACAACAACCACTACAACGCCTTCCAGACAAGAATTATCGCTTAATTTCAAGACAGACTACCCCGCCGACGGCAAGATTGAAATTTCTCTCGATTTAGAAAAAGACGAAACTTTTGATGTTGATATAAGGATTCCTTCTTGGAGCAAAAACACAAAAATTTTAGCAAACGATGAATCTATTACCATTAGTAACGGCTACACAAAAATTAGCAAACTTTGGAAAAAGGGCGATAAGATAATTGTTTCTTTAGATATGAGAACCAAAATCATCAATCCACCTTCAAATCCCAAAGACGTTATAACTGTTGATGTTTTTGATTGGAAAAACGGTATGACTCCAAAAGAGGTTTATGAAACCGAAGATGCTAAATATCATATAGCATTAAGGCGAGGTCCGATAATTCTCGCTCGCGACGCAAGACTTGGCGGAATGGTTGACGAAGCCGTTGATATTAAATACGATAAAGATGGATACGTTGAATTAAAACCAACAAATAATTTTGCAGTTCCTTCTATTGTTGAGTTTTCTGTTCCAACAAATAATGGAAAAGATTTCACAGTTATTGATTATTCATCGGCAGGTAAAACCTGGCGAGAAGATTCAAAATACGCTTGCTGGCTCCCAACAAAATAAAATAGCTTTAAAAATAGATATGCACCCCAAAAACATCTAAATTTTGGGGTGCATATTAATTGTTGGCGATTTATAAGTTTTATTCAGCTAATTTAACTTCTTCCCAAAGCCTGTCAACGTATTGCCTCGTTTCATCTGAAAGGTTGGCATAATATTTTGCTTCGGGTCTGTCTTCTTCATTTGGATAAAGAATCTCATTTCCCTTATAACTATATTCGTCCATTAAAGGAACCTCTGTATGCGGAGAAGCATAAGCAATATACTCGGCATTAGCAAGCGCCACTTGAGGTTCAAGCAAGAAATCGATATACATTAGCGCCGCATTATAGTTTTCACTACATTTTGGAATACAAATAGAATCAATAAAAACGTTGGTTCCTTCTTCAGGATAAGCAAAACCGAGATTTTCATTATTCTCTTGCATCGTTAAAAAGTCGCCGGCATAATATGGAGCCAAAACAGCTTCTTCGGATTCCATTTTATCAAAAACTTCATCCATAACGTAAGACTGCAAAACCTTCTTCTGTTCTTTTAACAAGTCGGCTGATTTTTTTAATTCATCTTCATCAGACGTATTAATATCAACGCCTGCATATATTTGAGCGGTCATAAAGGCGTCTCTGGGATTGTTGAAATTAAGGATACCATCGTTTTTATATTTCTTATTCCAAAGAGCACCCCAAGTGGAAGCGTCTTCTTTTGAAACCACCTTTTTATTATAGATAATTCCAACCATACCAACAGAATAAGGAACAGAATATTCATTATTTTCATCAAAATAAATATTCTTATATCGCTCGTCAACATATTTATAATTCTGAAGTTTTGACGTATCTATCTTTTTAAGCATTCCTTCAACTTTTAATCTTTCGATCATATAATCAGAAGGAATAATGATGTCATATGATACTCCGCCGCCCTTAAGCTTTGAATACATTGCCTCGTTGGATTCATACGTTATGTAATTAACTTTTATACCTGTTAGGTTTTCAAAAGCATAATTAACATCGAGCGAATCATCATAACCATCAGCCATATATTCGCCCCAGTTATAAACGTTTAAAACCGTTCCGGAATATTTTTTTGAATATTTACCTGAAAGATTCAAGTCTTCAATATATTTCGAAGACGAATACTTAGAAATAAATAAAACTGATACGCTAAGAACAATAACTAAAACAACAGAAACAATTCTGGATATTTTGGGAATAAGCAACTTCTTCCCTGCTTTTTTCTTAGAGGAACTATCTGTTTGAGAAATATTATTAAGAACCAAAACCAATAAAACAGCCAAGAAAATTATAGAAGAAAGCGAATAAATATCAAGTCTTATTCTGCGCTTTGTCATAGAATAAATGAGTATTGGCAGAGTTTGAAAATCGGAGCCGCTTGTGAAATGGCTGATAACAAAATCATCCAGAGAAAGCGTGAAAGCCATAACAAAGCCCGTGCTTATACCCGAAGAAATGGCAGGAAGAATAACCTTAAAGAAGGCTTTAAAACGCGTACAGCCCAAATCCTCAGCCGCCTCTAAAAGATTATGGTCAGTCTGTTTGAGTTTAGGCATAACCGAAAGCAAAACATAAGGAATATTAAACGTTATATGGGCAATCAGCAACGTATAAAAGCTCAAAGAATTGCTGGTTCCAACCAAAACTCCAACGAAAACAAAAAGAAGCATCATCGAAATTCCCGTTACAATATCGGGATTCATCATCGGAATATTGGTTACGGTCATAGCGGCATTTTGCGACCATTTCTTTTTATAAGCATGTATTCCTACTGCAGCCGCAGTTCCGATAACAGTTGCAAATACCGAAGAAAGAATCGCAAGAATAACGGAATTTTTGAGTGCGTTTATTAGCTTTGCATCTTTTAAAAGCTCTGCGTACCACTTAATAGAAAACCCTGAAAAAACAGCGGTACTGTTTGATTCATTAAATGAGTAAACTATTATTACAAGAATCGGAGCAAATAAAAATGCAAAAACTATACCTAAATATATTTTGGAGAAATGTTTCATATCAAAACACCTCCGTCTTCATCGGCAAATCTATTCATTATGAACATTGATATAAGTATCATAACCATAAGAACAAGCGAAAGCGCCGCTCCGAGATTATAATTATTTGCGCTCATAAACTGAGATTCAATCGCATCTCCAATAAGAAGATTTTTTCCTCCGCCAAGTTTTTGAGAAATATAAAACGTGCTGACAGCAGGCACAAAAACCATTGTTATTCCCGATACAATTCCGGGAATACTCATTGGAAAAATTATTTTTTTAAGTTTCATAAATCCATTTGAGCCCAAGTCGTCAGCCGCTTCCAAAAGCGGAGTATCGATCTTGCACATAACGGAATAAATTGGCAAAATCATATAAGGTATGTAGTTATAAACCATACCTAAAATAACAGCGCCCGGAGTATTAATAAGTTGAACTTTTTCAAGCCCTAACCATTCAAACATTGAATTTAAAACACCGTTGTTTGAAAGAATCGTTATCCAAGAATATGTTCTGATAAGAAAATTCATCCACATCGGAAGCATAACGAGAAGCATCAGGGTTCTTTGCTTGTTTTCGCTTTTCCTTGCCATAAAATAAGCAAAAGGATACGACATCAAAAGACAAATAATCGTTGCAATAAACGCATATAATACCGAGTTTAAGAAAATATCCATATATCTTGAGAGTTCAAGGATATACTTAAAAGTAAACTCACCTTTTGCGTCTGTGAAGGCATAGTATATAACCATCACAAGCGGAGCAATAACAAACATAGCAGACCAAACGATATATGGACTCGAAACAAGACGATTACCGAATGATTTACTATTCACTAAGCAATTCCTCCTCGAATTCTTCTAAAGGCTCAAGCTCATCGCTGAATGAACTGTAATCGCCATAAAGACCTGAATATTCGGATTTATGCATAATATGTATAGCATCAGGTTCAATATAAAGACCAACAAAATCGCCAACATGATGCTCGTCGGTTGTTTGAACCATCCATTTGAAACCGTCAATATCTATTATGATTTCATAGTGAACGCCCATAAACGTTACAGAAGTAACTTCACCGGTCAGCATACCCTGAGCGGCAGGAACAATATCGACATCTTCGGGACGAATAACAACGTCGACCGGTTCGTTTTCATTAAAACCTCTGTCAAGACAAGTGAATTCACGCCCAAAGAAATGAACTAAGAAATCTTTTTCTATAACCCCGTCGAGAATGTTTGATTCGCCAATAAAATCAGCTACAAAAGCATTTTGCGGCTCGTTATATATATCCTGAGGAGTTCCAATCTGCTGAATAACACCATTGTTCATAACAACAACAGTGTCGGACATAGCAAGAGCTTCTTCCTGATCATGCGTAACAAACACAAAAGTTATGCCAAGGCTTTGTTGAATGTTTTTAAGTTCAACCTGCATATCCTTTCGCATTTTAAGGTCGAGCGCCGCCAAAGGTTCATCAAGAAGCAAAACCTTTGGTCGGTTAATAATAGCTCTCGCAATAGCAACTCTCTGTTGTTGACCGCCCGAAAGACTATCAACCCTACGCTTTTCAAAACCGGTTAAATTAACCATTTTTAGCATTTCTGTTACACGCTCTTTGATTTCTTTTTTTGGAACCTTTTTAACCGAAAGACCGAACGCAATATTATCATAAACGTTCATATTCGGAAAAAGCGCATAACGCTGAAAAATGGTGTTCACCTGACGCTTATATGCCGGAACACCATTGATTTCCTTGCCATCAAACAAGATATCGCCTTCATCGGGACTAATGAATCCTGCAATAATGCGAAGCGTGGTGGTTTTTCCGCATCCTGATGGGCCAAGCAGAGTTATGAATTCTTTGTCTTTGATCTTCAAAGAAAAGTCGTTTAATATCTGCTGGTTATCAAATGCCACCGATATGTTGTTTAATTGGACAATAACATTATTATTTTCTGCCATTTAAGCATCCCCCTTTGCGGACACAAAGTGTCACGTAAGCTAAAGATAGCTCTGCGCGATACCCGCAAAATCGCTGTTAAATGCCCTCCGCAAAGGGTTTTTCATAATCCTCTTGCAATCAACTTACAGGGATTACGGCACAAAACTTGATTTTGCTCTTTCAACACAGATGCAAAAACGAAGCATTTATTATGATATCTTATGGATATGCACAAATTTCGCTAATATAACTATATAAATAAACTTAACAAATGTCAAGAGTTTTTAACAAATTTAAGGTTAAAAACTTTCAATTTTTCGTATTTTAAGATTTTATATAACAATTTATGGAAATTTGTTGAAAAAACTGCGTCTTTGTAGTATAATAACAGAAATTGAGGTGATACAAATGCGCAAGAAAAAAATTAAGGATTTGCTCGACAGAACTAATCTTAAACTAATTGAAGTCGTTGAAGAAAACAAGCAATTGAGAGAAAGATTAAAAAGTTTTGAGCAAAACGAATCTTCGCAAAACGAACAAAGAAATAAAGAACTCGAAGAACTTGAGGATGCCAAAGCCAATCTTATTAAAACCACTTCTGAATATGAAGCTTTCAAAAGTGAAGCGTCTTCAAGAATAAAAGAACTAATTGACCAAAACAACTCATTGACCGAACAATTCAACACGCTTAAAGGAGAGCATTTTGACGCTTGTAAATCTATAGAAGACCTCAAAGAAAAGATTGTTGTGTTGGAAGCTATACCGGAAGACAGTTCTGTCGATTTTTTGGAAACCCCTGCACCCGCGCCAAAAGTTACCCCTATCGTTTCTTTAGAAGAACGCGATAAAGATGCCTTTGATTATGCATCGACAATTATCAGCAACGTTGTCGTTGATGTTGCAAAATTAAAGAACAAGTTAACGGCTAGCGGTAGCGAAATGGCAAACGAGCTCATAACTCTTGCATTGGGAAAAACAGAAATGTTAAAAGCAGATATTCTTTCAATCGTTATGTCTGATATGGTTTATGATGCAAAAAAGCAAAAAATTGACCTTCTTTACAGAGAGTCAGAAGAATATTTCGCCGGTCTTTTAGGGCAGATTTAGAATTAATGAGGTTTATATTATGGTTGAAATTTCAGAAATATTAGAAATAATTATGATCGTTTCATTTGGTGCTTCATGGCCGCTTAACGTTATGAAATCTTATCGTGCAAGAACTACCAAAGGAAAAAGTCTTGCTTTTCTTTGCCTAATCTTCTTTGGATATATTGCCGGTATTGTTTCAAAACTTGTAAATGAAAACTATATGAATAATTTTTCGCAAAAATGGTACGTATTGTTTTTCTATGTTTTAAATATCGTAATGGTTGGCTTGGATCTGATCCTTTATTTCCGAAACAAAAGACTGGATAGAAAGGAAAACAAAAATGAAAATAATTAAAGACATAGAATATGTTAAAGATTCCTTTGCCGAGCAAAAATTAGATATTTATCTCCCCGATTCAGATGAGTTTGACGTTTTTGTTTATATACATGGCGGAGGAATTGAAGCCGGCGACAAAGCAGATGGAGCGAAATTTGCTGAATTTTTAGCAGACAGAGGAATTGCTTTGGTTTCAATCAATTATAGAATGTATCCAACCGCTTCTTATCCTGATTTTATTAAAGATTCGGCCGCAGCTGTTGCTTGGGCGAAAAAGAATATGGAATCTTATGGAAAGGTTAGAAATTTCTTTGTTGGCGGAAGCTCTGCCGGTGGTTATATTTCAATGATGCTATGTTTTGATAAAAAATGGCTATCTCCTTATAAGATTGCTCCCGAAAGCATCACCGGATACATCCACGATGCCGGACAGCCTACTGCTCATTTCAACGTTTTAAGAGAACAAGGCATTGACCACAGACGCGTTATAATTGACCAAACTGCTCCCCTTTATTATATCGGAACACAAAAAGAGCTAGCGCCGATGTTATTTATCGTTTCTGATAATGATATGGAAAATAGATATGAACAAACTATGCTCACAATTTCAACTATAAAGCATTTCAGATATGATATGAATAAGGTTAACTTAAAGGTTATGAACGGCAGACACTGCGCCTACGTCGGCAGAATCGACGAAGACGGTATGCCTGCTTTCGGAAAGCTTTCCTTCGAATACATAAGCAAATTCAGAAAATAAAAATCAATTTATTTTAAACTGACTTTTTTTATCGGTAAATAAAGTTTTTAGAAATCTTTATTTACCGATTTTTTATTAGATATCTTCAACAAAACCAACTATTATTCCACATTTTACTTGAAATTCCGTAAAAACTATGGTAATATTTATCTGAAAGGATGAATTAAGCCTATGAAACAAACCGATTTACCGCGTTTTAAATTCAACAGCAAAGTTTTTAAAACTCATTTACGCATAACAGATAAAGAATTGGATTATAACACAAGGCTGCATTGGCATAATTATTTTGAACTTGAAATAATTTTAAACGGCTCAGGTATTCATAATCTAAATGGTTCTCAATATCAAATACAAAAAGGTACTGCCCTTATTTTAACTCCGATTGATTTCCATTCTGTATATCCTAATGATACGTTAAGCATTCTTCATCTTTCTTTCGACGATAATATGCTTTCTGAAAAATATTTAATTCAACTATCCTCAAGTCAAACAAAATCTCACATACAGCTTGATGAGCAAACTGTGCACCAACTCTGTATGCTGGCTGAACTATTAAAATCCGAAAATCAGCTTGATGACGGCGGTTGCACAAAGGAACTTTTTGAAAGTTTTATATGTATTCTTTTAAGAAAGTTAAAAATCGAAAACGATTCAAGCATTAACAATATGACAGGGATGAAAAAATCATTTCTTTATCTTATAAATCATTTCAGAGAA
Source organism: Acutalibacteraceae bacterium (assembly GCA_045630885.1). GTDB lineage: Bacteria > Bacillota > Clostridia > Oscillospirales > Acutalibacteraceae > UMGS1532. Next base: position 13,525 of record JAZQTQ010000069.1, on the reverse strand, counting down.
AATCCCTCACTCGAAGAAATTGCTTCATTAGCCGGTTTTAATCCTCATTATTTTAGTGAGCTTTTCAAAAAGACAACCGGCGTGAATTATTCTGCGTATCTAAACCAACTTAGAATAAGTTATGCAAAAAACTTGTTGCTCAACGGTTTTTCTGTTACGGAAACGTGCTATCAATCAGGATTTGGTTCCCCTTCTAATTTCCTATCTGCTTTTAAAAAAGCAACCGGAACTACTCCAAAAGAATTCAAAAAAAATAATTCTAAAAACTAATAGTTATGAAAAAAACGCAAACCTTTCGACATAAATCGAATGTGTTTGCGTTTTTTATAAATCATTTTTGAAAACAATCACAAATAGATATTCATTATTAATTAGCGCAGCGACTTCATCATTCATTATTCACTGAAAATCCTGTCAATTGAATGATGAATATTGAATAATGAATAGTGAATAATACAAAAAGAAATCCTGCCGACAATAATCGACAGGATTTTCTTTTTGGAGCGGGTGATGGGAATCGAACCCACGTGGCCAGCTTGGAAGGCTGGAGTTCTACCATTGAACTACACCCGCATCGCGCGAGAATTATAATACCACAACTCTCGCAAAAAATCAAGTCTTTTTTTAAAATTTTTTAAAAAATTTTTAATTTATCTTTTTCAACAGAAATATTAACAGATTTAACCTCAGGGAAATCAACGATAAGCTCAACAATCTTATCTTCAATTTCCTTTCTTACAAAGGTTCTTAAATCTCTGGCACCACGTTTTCCTCCAAAAGATTTTTCTGCAACATATTTGCAAACCTTTGAACTAAATTTAAGTTCGATTCCTTTTTCCAACAGAACGTCTTTTAATTCAACAATAGCTATCTCTGCAATCTTTGCAAAATCTTCTTCAGATAATTTATTGAACACTACAATTTCATCAACTCTGCCAATAAATTCAGGCCTTAAGAATTGTTCAAGAGCACTTATCGCCTTCTCCTTTGCCGCCTCATTCTGTGTCTTTCCGAAGCCTAAAGGATTGTTGCTTCCCTCACTTCCGGCATTAGATGTCATAACAATTATGGTGTTTTCAAAATTAACAACTCTGCCTTGAGCATCTGTAACTCTGCCATCATCTAAAATCTGCAAAAGAATATTCAAAACATCGGGGTGCGCTTTTTCAATTTCATCGAACAAAACAACAGAATAAGGTTTTCTTCTAACTTTTTCTGTTAATTGCCCCGCATCGTCATAGCCTACGTATCCGGGAGGCGCTCCAATTATTCTCGAAACAGAATGTTTTTCCATAAACTCCGACATATCAAGTCTGATAAGCGTTTCGGGAGTGTGGAACAACTGTTGGGAAAGCACCTTAACTAGCTCTGTTTTTCCGACACCGGTAGGGCCGACAAAAATGAATGACGCAGGTCTTCTATGAGGAGTTATGCCAACTCTTGAACGCTTAACGGCAGAAACAACCGAATCAACCGCTTCATCTTGTCCGATAATCTTTTTTTTCATTTCACTACCGAGTCCCGACAGTTTTTGAAGGTCGGATTCCTTTATTTTAGCGGCAGGAATTCCTGTCCAAAGCTCTATAACCTTAGCAATATCATCATCTGTTACATCATTTTGAGAAGCCGGAACGTATAATTCATCAGCTTTTGAGCGATATTTTGCCAGGTCGGATTTAACCTTCGCCAAAGCTTCATAATCTCTGTTTTCCACCTCTTGCTCAAGCAAGTCTTCGCAAGAAACAAGCTCTCCGATTTTTTTATTAACAACGTAGAGTTCTTCTGCCGCTTTATTTCTAAGACTTGCGCAAGCGCAGGCTTCGTCCATAAGGTCGATAGCTTTATCGGGAAGGAATCTGTCGTTAATATATCTCTCAGAAAGAATTACAGATTTACGAATAATATCCTCAGGAATCGTAACGCCGTGATAACCTTCGTAATACTGCTTTACTCCCATTAAAACGTTAATTGCCTCATCAATAGAAGGTTCTTCTATAACAACGGGTTGGAAGCGTCGCTCAAGCGCTGCGTCTTTTTCAATATACTTTCGATATTCTTTAAGAGTTGTTGCGCCGATAACCTGAAGTTGACCACGAGAAAGAGCTGGCTTTAAAATATTTCCTGCATTCATGGAACCTTCAGAAGAATCTCCTGCTCCGACAAGATTATGAACCTCATCTATAAACAGAATAACATTGCCTGCATCCTTAATATCATCAATAAGTCCCTTTACTCTGCTTTCAAACTGTCCTCTAAATTGCGTTCCTGCAACAAGGGCGGTCATATCAAGCAAAAACAGTTCTTTATCTGCAAGTCTTGCGGGAGCAGAACCTGATGCTATTTTTAATGCCAATCCTTCTGCGATAGCCGTTTTTCCGACACCGGGCTCGCCTATCAGACAAGGGTTATTCTTTGAACGACGGGATAAAATCTGAATCATTCTACTAAGTTCTGCATCTCTGCCAATTACTGCATCGAGTTCGCCATTTCTGGCTTTTGCTGTGAGATTAGTGCAGAACTGTCCTAAAAATCTGCCCTTTTTCTTTTCCTTAGGTTTTTTATCTTCTTTTTTCGAGGTGTCTTTTTTATCTTGAGAAGAATTTGAAGGTTGCTCAGAAATATTGCCGAAAATATTATTCAAAAAAGGAAAAGGCTGAATCCCGCCCATTTCGAAATTATCGCCATCTTCTGTCATTTCCATCATTTCCATCAGCTGCTCGCTCATGCCCTCGATATCTTCATCGCTTAGATTCATACTTTTGATCATATCGTCTATAGGCTTGATTCCTGCTTCTTTTGCACAGACCATACAAAGACCTTTCGGCTCTTGATTACTGCCATTCATTTCAGATATGAATACTATTGCGGGACGTTTACCGCATTTTGAACACATTTTTAACATAAACTACTCCTTAAAGAACATTTGAGAAAAAATTAAATAATACTGAATTTGAAATTGTTTCTTTGTTAAATATTAAAAATCCACCCTCGCTCGTTTCAGATATATAGGAAACCAGCGAACAAACAAAAGCAGCGATTATTATTCCTTTTAAAAGTCCTAATACTGCTCCTAAAAATTTATTTGCTTCATTTAAGAGCGGAATTTTGAAAAAACTACAAATGAATTTTGAAATAAAACTAAATAAAAACATTAAAATTGCGAACAAAATAACATCAACAAATATTGATATTAGCTTAATCGCCGCAGGTCGAACGATAGTTCTCGAAATAACCTCGGTTTTATTCCCTGACGCAACATTATTTTTTATAATCTCTGAAACGTCATTTGCATCAATACCGGCTGATTGTGCCGCTTCTTTGGCAAAGTCAGGAAGAATGTCGAAATAATTCTTTGTTTCTTTATCTATTTGGTTTTTTTCGTTTTCTTCAATAGATTCGCAAACAGATTTATGAATAAAATTATCATATACAAATTCAGAAATCGGTTGAGATACATAAGATATTAATAAAACAGTTAAAATTAAACTTAAAAGGCCCACGATTGATTTTACAAAACCTCTTTTAAGATTAAAGATGACAGAGAACAAAATAATTATAATGACAAAAATATCAACCAATATACTCATTATTTATCCTCCGCATTTAATTCAATCTTAACCTCATCTAATACCATATTATTTATATAAAAGATGCTATTATCAATCAAAACAGTCTTGCCTGAAACAGATGGCGTTTCAAACTCACTTAATATATTACCTTCAAAATCCGAAACATAAACGCGTTTTTCAGACGCAAACGCAAAGAAATTTTTGCCAAGCGTTAATGATGATGGCGAAACTTGAATTGTATCATTGAATAATTCCACGTTTTCATCACCGAAAACAACAGTTTTGGTTTCCCCTATTGAATTATTCACTCCTAAAGCAGCAATATAACCGAATCTATCAGAACTTGCAAAACAAGAAATTTTATCTTTCATTAAAACTTTTTCATCTAGTGTTTCTTCAGTAATGCTTAATAAAGCAGATTCAGTAAGCAAACAATAACCAGAATCTTTCGCATCAACAGAATAAGCAAGTTCATTTTTCTCAGTTGAAAAAGCTTTTTTTCCTGTTTGAGAATTAAAAACAATTATATTTGAACGATACTTTCCGCCATCCACCTTAATGGTCGTGATAGCGACAGTTTCTCCCGAATTCGAAACAGCAACAGAATTTATTCTACCACTTTGAGAATTCCAAGAAAACAACTCATTATCGTTTTTATCAAAAACATAAAGCTTTGATGCAGATTTTTTAGAATTTGTTGCAACAGCAAAGGTACCGTTTCTGCCGATCGAAGCTGTGATTATCTCGTCCTTCATCTTTTTTGAAATTAGCTTTTCGGAGAGATTATAAACAAATAAATCTTTGCCGCTTCTATCAAAAATCAACGCTCTTTTATAGGAAGATAATAAAACAGGATCCCCAAAACCATGCTGTTCTGAAAGCAATTCTTTTGATTTAGAATTATAAACCTCAAAATGAGTATCAGAAATCACAGCAATACAATCATCAAAATTTTTGATATCATAAACACTGTCGCCATTAATAGTTACAGGGAAACCTGTTCCGCTACCCATTTTAACAAAATAGTTCGATATTAATTCCGAAACGCCTGTTGGCGACGTTAGATGAAAAATAGTAATAGTTAAAATAAACGCAACTATAATTCCAACAGAAATAATTCTTTTTAAAGTTTTAATTCTCTTTGTTCCAACAAGAACACGCAACGATGAAGCCGAACGATTCAACTCAGAAGGAGATTTTTGAGAGATAACAACTCGCTTTTGAGGTTGCTCTTTATTCAAGTAGCGTTGTTTTTGCTTTTGAAATCTTCGTTCATTTTTGGCCTGTTCAGCGGTTTTAACGGGAATATCATCATCAATTTTTGTTTCATCAAAAGCGCGGATTTTGTAATTTTCGGCAACCGTTCTTTTTTTAGGCTTTACAGCTTTTAATTTCTTAACATTTTTCTTTTGATAATTAGCCAAGCGACTCCGCTCCTTTAATAAAATACTTCCTTTAAATAAAGACCTTCTGCAGGTTTTGTACTGCCTGCACGACTTCTGTCTTTGGATTCAATTATTTTTTTTATATCATCAGGTTTAATCTTCCCTGTTCCAACGTCAATAAGCGTTCCAACGATAATTCTAACCATATTGTATAAAAATCCGTTTCCCGAAACTGTAACCTCAACGATATCTCCGGATTTTATTACGCTACAATCATATATAGTTCTTACCTTATCCTCAACCGAAGAGCCTGCAGAACAAAACGCAGTAAAATCATAAGTTCCGCAAAAGTTTTTAGCTGCAATCTGCATTTTTTCTAAATCCAGAGCATATTTAATCCAATATGCTCTGCCATCCTCAAAAGGCTCTGGAACTCGTGAATTATAAATTCTGTAAACGTAGGTTTTGCCTTTAGCAGAATAACGGGCGTGAAAATCATCTGAAACAGTAATGCAAGAAACAACGGAAATGCCCTCGGGAAGATTATTGTTAAAAGCATCAATTATTTTTTCTGGCGGTATTTCAGTTTGCGCATCAAAATGACAACAAAACCCGAGCGCATGAACTCCCGAATCAGTCCTGCTGCAACCAACTATATCTGTTTTTTTACCAAAAATTTGAAGCGCGGCAGAACAAACAGCGGCTTGAACCGTCGGTCCATTAGGCTGAACCTGCCATCCGCAAAAGTTAGTTCCGAGATATTTAAGAGTTAATAAATACCGCATAATACACCTCAAATTTTAGGCAAGAAAGTTAAAATAGAATTGATTGGAATATAATTTAAAATTATCACAAACGATAGCAACACTACCATAAAAGCAACTGCAACAGCATCTTTTAAGGAAAGCTTAAGTTGTTTCATTCTCGTTCTTTTATGGCTTCCCGTATAGCATCTGCTTTCCATAGCTTCTGACAGCTCGAAAGCCCTTCTGACAGACGAAATAAGCAAAGGAATCAGAATAGGTATGAGCGCCTTAACTTTTTTGATTAGTCCACCATTTTCAAAATCTGCGCCTCTTGCCTTTTGGGCGTTCATAAGTTTGCTTGTTTCATCAATGAGAGTTGGAATAAATCTTAATGCTATAGTCATCATCATAGCTATAACGTGAACTGCATTTCCAAGACCGATATATTTCAAAGGAGAAAGCAATTTTTCGATAGCATCAGTTAAATGGGTTGGAGTTGTAGTATAAGTCAGCATTGCGCTAATAAGAATTAACGATACTATTCTTATTGCCATAAAAATTGCTTTTCTAACACCTAGCCATCTTATATCGAATATCCACCACTCAACAATTTGCGCTCCGCCCTCAGAATAGAAAATATTCAATACCGCGGTTAATAAAATAATAAACCAAATCGATTTAATGTTTTTCAGATAAACCTTTAAAGGCACTTTCGTTAAGAGAATCAACGCTAGCGTCGTTGCAGTTATAAAAAGCAACGAAAGAAAAGAATTTGTTATAAATATGAAAATTATATAAGATATTAATGCCAAAAGTTTGACTCTTGGATCAAGACGATGAACTATCGATCCCGTGGGATAAAATTGCCCAATGGTTATATCAGTTATCATATATTGCGCCTCCTTTTTTAAGAAAACGCGATATTTCTTCAACCGCTTGAGAAACAGTGAAACATCTGTCGGAAATATCTAATCCTTTAGTTTTCAATAATTGCATAATATTCGTTATATGCGGAACGCTTAATCCTATTTCATTTAAAACATCGGGTTTTGAAAAAACTTCTTCGGTTTTATCAAACATAAAGTTTTTGCCTTTATTCATAACGAGAACTTTATCGGATATCTTTGCAATATCCTCCATACTGTGAGAAGAAACCAAAACGCAAGCTCCTGTATTATCCCTATATTCTTTGATTCTGGATATTATGAGCTCCCTGCCTTTAGGGTCGAGTCCTGCTGTTGGTTCATCAAGAACAAGCACCTGAGGCTTCATAGCAATAACACCTGCAATAGCGGCTCTACGCATTTCTCCACCCGATAATTCAAAGGGGGATTTTTTCAAATGAATAGAATTAAGTTCAACGAGATTTGCAGCATATCTAACCGCTTCATCAATCTCTTTTTCGCTCAATCCCATATTTTTAGGCCCAAACGAAATATCGTTATATACTGTTTCATCAAACAATTGATGCTCGGGATACTGAAAAACAAGACCAACCTTATAACGAATTTTTGTTATCTCTTTGGGATTATCCCAAATATTCTTGCCGTCAAGAAAAATCGAGCCGGAATCGGGTTTTAAAAGTCCGTTCAGATGTTGCATCAAGGTTGATTTACCGCTGCCTGTATGCCCTATTATTCCGATTATTTCACCCTTTTCTACAGAAAGTGAAACATCTTCTATTGCGTGAGTTTCATAAGGTGTTCCCTGCCCATAAAGGTGAGTTAGGTTTTTTATTTCTAAAAATGCCAATTAGTTTTCCTCCGTCAGATTCGAAAACAATGATTCAACTAAATTTTCATCAGATAAAATATTTTCGGATAAATCTATACCAAGTTTTTTTAATTCAAACACGAATTGCGCCGATTGCGGCACGCTCAAGCCTGCCTTATCGAGAATTTCAACCTCATTAAAAACAATTTCGGGAGTTCCATCAAGAACGATGTTACCATTATCCATAACTACGATTCTATCAGCAAGAGCCGCCTCGTCCATATAATGAGTTATTAAAACAACTGTAATACCTTGTTCGCGATTTAACTTTATGATTGAATTTAGAACTTCTCGTCTGCCGAGAGGGTCAAGCATGGCTGTTGGCTCATCAAGAACAATGCAGTCAGGCTCAAGAGCAAGTATACCTGCAATAGCAACCCTTTGTTTTTGACCACCCGACAGAAGATGCGGCGCCTTTAATCTATGTTCATACATATCAACAGTTTTAAGCGCAGAATCAACACGTTTTCTGATTTCTTTTGGCGCTATGCCTAAATTTTCAGGGCCGAACGCAACATCATCTTCAACAACCGTTGCAATAATTTGATTATCCGGATTTTGAAACACAAGACCTACTGTCTTCTTTATTTCAAATTCACAGGATTCATCAGAAGTATCCATTCCATTTACAAAAACTTTACCTGAAACAGGAGTTCTTAAACCATTCATAAGCCTTGCAACGGTAGATTTACCTGAACCGTTATGCCCAAGAATTGAAACAAAACTGCCTTTTTCAATACTTAAACAGAAATCTTTTAAAACAGTGTTTGATTCTTCCTGCTCATATTCAAAATACACGTTTTCAAATTTAATTATATCCATTTATTCTTATTTACCTTCTTTTCCAAACGGTTGTACTGCCGCAAGGAAGAACAATTTCTTTATTTGTTACTTTAAGACCAATTTCATCAGTATAAACTTCGCCGTTTCTGCCATTATTAAAAACTTTATTGGTCATATAGTTAAGTATAGTTGGCGACATACCCGTAGTGTATGAGTTAATAAGCAACAAGAGCGCGTCGTCGCTAAAAATTTGCGAGGTTAAATTAAGAAGTTCGGCAAGCTGATTTTCAAATTTCCAAACCTCTCCGTCAGGACCTCTTCCATAAGAAGGCGGATCCATAACAATAATATCATATTTATTACCCCGTCTTATTTCTCTGCGAACAAATTTAAGACAATCGTCAACGAGCCACCTGACAGGTCTGTCAGAAACACCCGAAGCGGCTGCATTTTCTTTAGCCCACGCAACCATACCCTTTGATGCATCTACGTGTGTAACAGATGCCCCTGCCTTTAATAACGCAACCGTTGCGCCACCGGTATATGCGAATAAATTAAGAGCCTTAACGTCTCTACCTGAGTTTTTAACAGTTTCAGAAAGCAATTTCCAATTTACCGCTTGTTCGGGAAAAAGGCCCGTGTGCTTAAATCCCATCGGTTTCAACCGAAAGGTTAAATCATTATAGTTGATATTCCAAACCTGCGGAACCTTTGTTAAAGTTTCCCAATATCCACCGCCTGAATTTGAACGATGATAAACGGCATTGGCTTTTTTCCAGAGTCCATTCTTTTCTCCACTCCAGATAACTTGTGGGTCCGGCCTTATCAAAATAACGTTTCCCCAACGCTCCAAACGCTCACCGTCTGCGGCGTCTATAAGTTCATAATCATAAAAATCTTCTACAAAACGCATTAATATCCCTCAATCAAAATAAGGTTTGTTGTCCGTCGAATTTAATTCCTAAATGGTCGTATGCCGCTTTAGTTACACATCTGCCTCGACTTGTTCTTGTTAAAAAGCCTATTTGCATTAAGTAAGGCTCGTAAACGTCCTCAATGGTTATAGCCTCTTCGCCTAAAGCAGCGGCAAGCGTATCAAGGCCTACGGGACCTCCTGCATATTTAGAAATTATTGTTCTTAAAAGATTCCTATCAAAATAATCCAGACCAAGTTCATCAATCTCGAATCTGTCAAGAGCAATAGATGCGATTCTCTCATCTATAACGCCATCACCCATAATTTGAGCAACATCACGAACTCTCTTAAGAAGTCTGTTGGCAATTCTGGGAGTTCCTCTCGAACGAGAAGCAATTTCAAGTGCGCCTTCTTTATCAATTGGTATATTAAGTATACCTGCGGAACGTGTTACAATCTCACTTAATTCTTCGGGTGTATATAACTCCAAACGCAAAAGAACACCAAATCTGTCCCTTAACGGAGCAGAAAGTTGACCGGAGCGAGTTGTTGCGCCAACCAAAGTGAAATGGTTTAAATCAAGTCTAATGCTTCTGGCGGACGGGCCTTGTCCAAAAATAATATCAATCGCAAAGTCTTCCATAGCAGGATAAAGCACTTCTTCAACGCTTCTTGACAGACGATGAATCTCATCGATAAACAAAACGTCGCCATCATTAAGATTAGTTAAAAGAGCTGCCAAATCTTTTGGCTTCTCGATAGCAGGTCCGCTTGTAACCCTAAAATTAACGCCCATCTCGTTTGCAATAATGCCTGCGAGAGTTGTTTTTCCAAGTCCGGGAGGACCATATAAAAGGCAGTGGTCAAGAGGCTCTTTTCTTGCAACAGCGGCTTTAATATAAATATCAAGATTATCCTTCGCTTTTTCCTGACCGATGTATTCTGTTAATGTTTTTGGACGAAGGGTAACTTCAACCTCCTGATCGGAGGTTTCCGAATATTCGGGAGCAACTATTCTGTTTTCATAATCCATTGTATCCATAATAATTTCTCCTTAGTTTTATTTCGAAATAGATTTCAAAACTTCTTTTATAAGAGTTTCTGTTGGAGTTTGAGGATCGAATTTTGCAACGGCCTTTGCTGCTTCTCCTTGAGTGAAACCAATAGAAACAAGCGCTTCAATCGCTTCTCCCGCATTACCGACAGAGGTTGCGTTTCCTATAGGAGCAAAATCGTTTGCCGAAATCTCACTGCTCGAAACCTTGTCCTTAAGCTCCAAAACTATTCTTTGCGCCATTTTAGGACCAACACCATTAGCCTTAGATATTGATTTTGCATCAGAAGCTGTTATAAAAAATGCAAGTTGTTCGGGAGTGAAATCGGAAAGAATTGAAATACCGATTTTTGGACCTATTCCGTTAACTGAAATTATAAGCTTAAAGAAATCAAGCTCAGATTTATCGTAAAAGCCAAACAAATCAACAGAATCTTCTCTGACTGCCATATAAGTATAAAGCATAACGTCTTGTCCCAAAGGCGGGAGTTGAGCTAAAGTTTTATGCGTTGCAGTGCATTTATAGCCAACGCCTGCACATTCAACAACCGCATAATTCATATCGGTTAAAATAAGTTTTCCTCTTAAAGAATAAATCATAATTCACTACCTCATATTTTTAAGTTTTCCGAGAAGCGAGCCGGACGTATGAGCATGACAAATTGCCATAGCCAGCGCATCCGCAGTATCGTCAGGTTTCGGACACTTGTCAAGTCCCAAAAGTATTCTGGTTAATTCCATCATCTGATGCTTTTCAGCTCGCCCGTAACCCGTTACTGCTTGTTTAACCTGCAAGGGTGTATATTCAAAAACAGGAACCTTGCATTTTTTTGCCGCTAAAAGAATTACTCCTCTCGCCTGCGCCACGTCGATAGCAGTGGTTGTATTGGTATTAAAAAACAATTTCTCAATACTAATAGCTTCGGGATGATTGCGATTAATAATTTCCGAAATATCGTTATATATCCTTTCGAGTCTATCAGAAAATTCCATTCCCGCAGGAGTTGTTACAGCACCATATTCCAAAGGTTTGAAATTATTTTTTTCATATTTTATAACCCCATAACCAACAATAGCATATCCGGGGTCGATACCTAAAATTATCATCGCATAAACCGCCTATTATATAATCTAAATAATTATAACATAAAACTAATAAAATAACAACACATATTTCAAAAAAATCTTGATTTTGTTTGCCTCATAGTTTATACTCAAAAAGTAGGTAACAATAGCAAAGAAGCGGAGGCAAAAAATTTAATGATTGAAAAAATTAATTATCAACTTATGCTTGAAAAAGAGCTCGAAAAAATTAAACAAAATAAAACAAAACCGTCATTACTGCTCCACGCTTGTTGTGCTCCATGTTCTAGCTATGTTCTTGAATATTTGTGTAGCTTTTTCGATATTACTCTGCTTTATTACAATCCAAACATTTCCCCTCAATCGGAATATGATTTGAGAGCTGAAGAAATTATTAAAATAAGCTCAAAATTTGAATCAAAAATCAAATATATAATTTCTGCTTATTCACCGCAAGATTTTTTAAATATTGCTAAGGGATTGGAACACGAACCTGAAGGTGGAATACGTTGTGAAAAATGCTATAAATTGCGACTTGAACAAACGGTAAAAATAGCCAAAGAAAAAGGGTTTGATTATTTCACTACTACCCTCTCGATCAGTCCACATAAAAATGCCCAAAAATTAAATACTATCGGAAAAACTTTATCTGAAAAATACAACATTCCCTATCTTTTTTCCGATTTCAAAAAGAAAAACGGTTATAAACGTTCTTGCCAACTTTCTGAAATTTTCGGAATTTATCGACAAGATTATTGCGGTTGCGTTTACTCAAAAGCTGAGGCTCAAAACAGAAAAAGTAACTAAAATAATTTGTTTACGTCTTAAATATATTTATTTCTAACAAAATACACTTATTTTCTCCGTAATTATTTAATAATACCGCAATAGATATAACCCCGATTTTATGTTATAATTATTTTAGGAAATAGGAGGTTATGATTATGAATATTGCTGTTGCACAATCAGGCGGCCCTACTTGCGCCATAAATGCTTCATTATTAGGTGTTTTCAGACAAGCGCTTAAGGAATCGTCGATTGACCATATTTTTGGTTCGGTAAACGGAATTGAAGGAATTATCAATGACGACCTTGTTGATCTTAATGCGGTAGTTCGAACGAATGATGATATGGAATTATTGAGGCAGACCCCATCTACGGTACTTGGTTCTTGCAGATATAAACTTCCCTCTTTTGAAACCGATTCGAAAATTTACAAAAAAATCATTAATTGCTTTGAAAAACACGGTATTGGTGCATTCTTTTATATTGGTGGTAACGATTCAATGGATACCGTTGCAAAACTCAGCCAATATACTATTCAAAATAATCTTGATATTAAAATTATCGGTATTCCAAAAACCATTGATAACGACTTAATGTATACCGATCACACTCCCGGTTTTGGTTCAGCAGCAAAATATGTTGCAACGAGTATTCAGGAAATAATAAGAGATTCTTCAGTTTATAGCATTGATTCCGTAACTATAATCGAGGTTATGGGACGTCATGCAGGTTGGCTTACTGCATCTTCTTGCGTTTTAAGAGCTAACGGAGAATCTGCTCCGCATTTAATATATCTTCCCGAAAATGAATTTTCTGTTGAAAAATTCATTAATGACGTTAAACTTGCAAGGCAAGTTCATAAAGCAGTTATAATTGCGGTTTCTGAAGGTGTTAAACTCTCTCCCAACGACCCTGATTTTAATGCGAATATCGGCAAAATAGACGCTTTTGGACACGAAGCATTGAGTGGTATCGGCAAAACCTTAGAAACGATTGTTTCAAGAGAAATCGGTTGCAAAGTGCGCTCAATAGAACTCAACGTAATGCAACGTTGCTCATCGCATATCAGCTCTAAAACCGATATAGACGAAGCAGAACAAATCGCCGAAGAGGCTGTAAAAGCTGCTATAAATGGTGTTACCGGAAAAATGATGGCCTTCAAACGCCTTTATAACACTCCATACACAATTTTGATAGAACCTGTAGATGCAAGTCTTGTTGCGAACCAAGAAAAATTCTTTCCTAAAGAATGGATAAACGATGCCAAAAACAACGTTAAAGATGAAGCTGTTGATTATTTCTTACCTCTAATTCAAGGCGAACAAATAATCAGAATGAAAAACGGAGTTCCTATTCACTATCATATATAAAATTTAAGTCGTGTGGTCAATATTGACTACACGACTTTTTTAAGCAAACGCGGATAAACC
>JAZQTQ010000068.1:0-14043 GCA_045630885.1 Acutalibacteraceae bacterium | reverse complement strand
AAATTATGCTCATTATTAGGTCGAAGAATTTTAAAGATGCGGATTTTTGGGTTTGCAAGGCAAAAACGCAGTCAATCCTTTGTGGATTGACGAGTATTTTAACAAAGAAAACGCGTAAATCTGCTCTTTAAAATCAGGTTCTGATTATCCGCGTTTGCTTATGGCGAAGCAGGGCTTTTTCAATATTTTGAGGATTCCCATGGCTATCAGAAAAAACGAGCAAACGCATAATCCCAAAGTTCCTTTCATAATCTTAAAAAGGGTGATAATATGAACAACAAATTTTCAAACATTGATAAATCGAAGCTTAAAGAGGCGATAGGCTCTGCCGCCGAGAATAGCGGAATTAACGCAGAAAAATTATCATCGGCTATTGAATCGGGTAATGCTGAGGGGATTCTTTCCGCCTTGTCTTCAGCGCAGGCAACCAAGCTTCAAAGCCTTTTGGAAGACAAGGAAAGCCTTAATAAAATTCTTTCTTCGCCCATGGCAGCCAAGCTCATTAAAGAACTGACAAAATAATTAAGGGGGTCAATAAAATGGAGGATATGAGCGCAGGCATCGCAAAAATTTTAGAGGACCCTGATTCGATGCAAAGGATAAAGGAAATGGCTAGTTCGCTTTTTGGAGACGGTAACTCCGTTAAAGCCGAGCCAACCCCGAAAACTTCCGATTTGAACTTAGAAGGCTTCGACGTAGGAGCGCTTATGAAAATCGGGAATGCGCTTAAAAGCGGCGGAACCGACAATCGCTCTCAGTTATTATTGGCTTTAAAACCGCATTTAAGCGAATCAAGGAGAGACAGAGTTGACAAAGCGGTTAAGATTTTGCGACTTATAAGCCTGTTTCCGCTTATAAAAGAAAGCGGTATTTTTTAAAAACAACCTTATTTTAAGGCGATATACAACTGATTGACGTTATCCGATAAAACGGAAGAAGGGGTGGAACAATGGCAGGAAATAACGACGAAAGAATAAACGATATGAGCGAAAGAGCCAAGGCGGAGCTATTTAATATGCGCTCAAGAGCTATGCCTCCAACGCCCTCCTTTGTTCGCCCGATTTCGGGGAGAAACGGTCAAAACAATCAACCGCAAGCAAGAACCGATACGGAGCAAAGGGAAGGATTGCCTCAAGAACCTGCGAATCCCGAACCCACTTCTCAAAAAAAGGGACTTTTAGGTTTGGATATTTTAAAAATATTCGATGCAAAGGGCTTTAAGCTTGATTCAGACAGAATTTTGCTTTTGGCGCTTATTCTGCTTTTATCGGGAGAAGGGAGCGACGAAATTTTGATTTTTGCGCTCTGTTATCTTATGCTTTAAAGCCGAGTTTTTCGTATTCTTTTATATTTTGAGGCTTGCCCACGATTGAGAGGGTGAGCCTTTCTTTATTCCAAATGGATTTTGCAACGTTGACAACGTCTTCGAGGGTCAGCGCCTCAATCATTTTGAGGCTGTCTTCTATTGAAACCCAATCGTTGAGGTATAAAAGGTCTCTGCCGACGCCAGAAGCCAAAGCGGAAATTCGCTCGTTCCCCATAACGCAGGAAACCTTGAATTGTTGCTTAACCGCGGACAACTCCTCCTCGCTTATTGTATCGGGGATTTTTTCCATTTCTTCGAGCGCCTTTTCAATAACCTTTAGTTGATTTTTATGCGCCGTTCCTGCCGAAAGCATAAAAAGACCGGTGTTTTTAAAGGGCAGGAGAAACGTTCCGACGGAATATGCAAGGCCTAATCGTTCGCGAATGGTCAGATTCAGCCTTGAAGAAGCGTTACCTCCCGCTATTGCGGAAAATGCCGAAAAGGCATAGCGGTTTTTATCAGAATAAGAAGCGCCCTTTGTGTTTATAAGAATTTGGGTCTGCTCGAAATCCTTCTTTTTAAAAATGATTCCGCCCTTTTTCATCTCGGTTTCGGGGAAAACAATCGGAAAGCCGGAATTTTCTCTAACGCCTATATATTTTTCGGCAAGCTCGATTATTTCGTTTTCATCGAAATTTCCGCAGACGGAAAGAACCATTCTTTCGGGCGTATAGTATTTTTTCATAACCGATTCAAGTTCGTTGTGAGAAATTTCCGAAACGGATTCTCTTGAGCCCAGAATATTAAATCTCAAGGGAGAATCGGCGAAAATATAAGAAATGAGTCCGTCCATAGCGAGGTCTTCGGGCGAATCTTCATACATATTTATTTCTTCTAAAATAACACCACGCTCGGTTTCAACCGCAGAGGAAGGCAAGATCGAATCCGTTGCCATTTTAAAAAGAAGCTCAAGACCTGTTCCAACAGATTCGTCGAGAACGTGGGCATAAATGCAAGTGTATTCCTTGCCCGTGTAGGCATTAAATCTGCCTCCGAGCCAATCTATTTTCCTTGCAAGGTCTTCGTCGGAAAAATCTGAGGTACCCTTAAAAAGCAGATGCTCAATAAAATGAGAAGCGCCCGCAGTTTTTTCGTTTTCATAACAGTTTCCCGAAGCGATATAGAGATAAATCGCCGCAGTTTTAAGGTAGTCAACCTTATTTAAAGCGATGCGAAATCCGTTTTTTAACGTTATGATTTTCAAAAAAATCTTCCTTTTCCAATTATTCCAAATTATAAAATGCAAAAACTTTCGCCAAAATAATAATGCAATATAAAAAAGCGAGGTGTTTAAAGTTGACCAACAAGAACTCCGCCTTCATCAAAGGAATCGGAGCAGGATTGCTTTCGGGCATTGCTTTAACAATAGCGGCAAGAAGCGTTATGAAATCAAACAAAAAAGGAATGAGCAAAACGGTTTTAAATGCCGCCAAAGCAATGGGGAATATCGCAGATATGTTCAGATGAACACGAGCATACTTGCAAGTGAAAAAACGTTTGTGGTTTAAAGTCGTCCCTCGGATTTTTCAAAGTTTGCCTTCGAAAAACCAGCTCCCCTCGCAAGGGGAGCCGAGGGCTCTGATTCATTCGTTTTTTATGATAGAGTTTTAGCCGGAGCGGTTAAAGTGTATTAATCTTTGCGTGCGACGAAATAGTTGCACGTATTTTTTTGCGCTCGATGAAAAATATTTCTTTGCGCGCGTAGTTTTTCAGCGTCTTTTGAGCAAATTTATTCTTTGCCCTTGCCGCAACAACGCTTGTATTTCAATCCGCTACCGCAGGGGCAAAGCGCATTTTTGCCGACTACACCCTTGCCTTTAACGGTTCTGTTGGGCTTTTCTCCCGAAGAAGCGCCGCTTTCTTCGGCAACCTTCTTTCTTTCAACGCCTTCTTCACGTTTAACCTTAACGGTCATAACACGCTTTACGGTTTCTTCACGAATTGAGGAGGTCATACCATTAAACATATCATATCCCTCGTTGCGATATTCAACAACGGGGTCATGCTGACCGTATGCGCGAAGGTGCATACCGTCGCGAAGCTCATCCATATTGTCGATATGCTCCATCCAATGCTCGTCAACCGTTCTAAGAAGCATAACTCGCTCAATTTCTCGCATAAGCTCGGAGCCGTAGGTTTCTTCTCTTTGCTCATACATTTTAACGAGTTTATCATAAATAAATTCTTCGAAATCTTCCTTTTCAACCTCGCTGAGCTGCTCGATTGTGTAGTGGAATTCGCCCGGCTCCAAAACCCAGCCTGCAAAATAAGCGCGCAAGCCTTCGAGGTTCCATTCTTCAGGATATTCTGCCGAGCAGAAAAGATTGATCTGATCGGAAACGGTTTCTTTAGCCATCGAAAGAATAGTTTCTTTAAGATCTGCGCCGTCGAGAACCTTATCACGTTGAGTATAGATAATATCACGTTGAGTGTTCATAACGTTATCAAATTCAAGAACGCTCTTTCTGATAGCAAAGTTTTGAGATTCCTTCTTCCTCTGGGCGGATTCGATGGATTTGGTTAGCATACTCATTTCAAGCGGAGTATCTTCCTCAACCTTGAGAGTTTCCATCATATTATAGAGTCTTTCTCCGCCGAAAAGACGCATAAGGTCGTCTTCCAAGGAGATATAGAAATGGGTTACACCGGGGTCGCCCTGACGTCCCGAACGTCCACGAAGCTGATTATCAATTCGACGGGATTCGTGGCGCTCTGTACCGATAATACAAAGTCCGCCCGCCTCTCTAACCTTTTCGGCTTCGGGAGCAATTTCCTCTTTAAATTTAGCCAAAAGCTCGGCATATTGCTCGCGAGCTGAAATAATTTCGGGGTCGGTAGTTTCGCCAAAGCCTGTGGCTTCGCTTATGATTTCGTCGGAAATATTTCTGTGGCGAAGCTCTGCCTTTGCGAGATATTCGGCATTACCGCCAAGCATAATATCGGTTCCACGACCCGCCATATTTGTTGCGATAGTAACTGCGCCGAGTTTACCCGCCTGAGCGATTATTTCGGCTTCCTTTTCGTGGTGCTTAGCGTTTAAAACGTTATGCTTAATTCCCCTCTTTTTGAGCATTGAGGAGAGCTTTTCGGATTTCTCGATAGTAATGGTACCAACGAGGACGGGCTGACCTTTTGCGTTTCTTTCGATGATTTCATCAATAACCGCTCTGAATTTCGCCATTTCGGATTTATAAACAACGTCGTTCAGGTCTTCTCTGAGGAGAGGCTTATTGGTTGGAATTTCAACAACGTCGAGCTTATAAATTTCACGAAATTCTTGTTCTTCGGTCATCGCAGTACCCGTCATACCCGAAAGCTTGGAATAAAGACGGAAGAAATTCTGGAAGGTGATGGTAGCGAGGGTTTTGGATTCGTTTTGAATCTTAACGCCTTCCTTGGCTTCAATAGCCTGATGAAGGCCCTCGTTATAACGACGACCATACATAAGACGACCGGTAAATTCATCGACAATGAGAATCTCGCCATCTTTAACAACGTAGTCAACGTCACGCTCCATAATTCCGTGGGCACGGATTGCCTGATTAATGTGGTGTGAAATGGTTATATTTTCGGCATCATTAAGATTTTCAATACCGAAATATTTTTCTGCGGCGGCAACACCCGAAGCAGTTAAGGTGCAGCTTTTTGCCTTTTCGTCAACGATATAATCGCCATCGAGCTGTTGTTCTTCGTCGGTTTGCTTATCGTTGGTTGTTCTGACCTTAACGCATTTGAGGGTTCTTGCAAAAGAATCGGCGCGACGATAAAGCTCGGTTGATTTATCGCCCTGACCTGAAATTATAAGAGGTGTTCTTGCTTCATCGATAAGGATTGAATCGACCTCGTCGACAATGGCGAAATTATGACCTCTTTGAACCTTCTTTTCCTTATAAATAACCATATTATCTCGAAGGTAATCGAAGCCGAGCTCGTTATTCGTGCAATAGGTTATATCGGCGGCATAAGATTCTTTTTTCTCAGGGTTTTTCATTCCGCTTATAATCAGACCAACCTTAAGACCTAAGAAACGGAAGACCTTTCCCATCCATTCCGAGTCGCGTTGTGCAAGATAGTCGTTAACGGTTACGATATGAACACCAAGACCCGAAAGGGCGTTAAGGTATGCGGGGAGGGTTGCAACCAAGGTTTTGCCTTCACCCGTTTTCATTTCGCTGATTCTTCCCTGATGAAGAATTATTCCGCCCAATATCTGAACGGGGAAATGCTTCATTCCGAGAACTCTCCAAGAAGCCTCTCGGCAAACTGCGAAAGCATCGGTCAAGATGTCGTCGAGGGTTTCTCCCGCTGATAGTCTATCCTTTAAAACTTCGGTTTGAGCTCGGAGCTCGTCGTCGCTCATAGCGGCGTATTTTTCTTCAAGCGCCAGAATAGCGTCCTTAATAGGATTAATACGCTTAATTTCCTTTGCGCTGTAGTTTCCAAAAAACAGATTTAAAAGACCCAATTTATTTTTCCTCATTTCTAACCGAAATCGGTTTATATATAAATATACATTGTATATTATATCACAGTTATCCGCTTTTCACAAGAGGTTTTTATATAAACATTCTGTTAATTATGTTTGAGCAAAAAAAGGGCGCAACGACTTGAATTTCAGACGTTGCGCTCTTGAAAATTTATTATTTTGTAACGATTAAGGTTAAAGGAATATAGAGTCTTGAGGGGCGTCCGATTGCCGAAACCTCAACAAGCACCTCGTATTTACCTTTTGAAAGTTCTGCGGGCAAAATTGAAGCCTCGGAGAAATTGAAAGCGTGGCCGCCGTGGGAATGGTCAACGTATATAGGCATTTCCTTTGCGGGATAAACCTTCCATTCTTCGGGAACGTGCCATTTAACGTTGAGCCAGTAGGGTTCACGAACCTTATTTTCCAAAATAAGCTTAAAGTTCTTTTCCTCGTTTTCTCTTATGTTAATATCGTTATCGTATTCGATTCTCATTTTGAGATACGTATTTTCTTCTATTGCCGAAACGGAGCTGAAGCAGAGTCTTTCACGAAGACAAATATGCTCAAAAGGACCAAATTCGGTTGGTTGGTCATAGAGGTTTTCCGCCATAATAAGCTCGATTTCGCCATTATCATCGAAGGAGAAGAAGCCGTGCATAAAGGTTGGCATAAGTTTAATTAATCTATCCGTAAATTCGGTTACGGTTTTAGGCCAGATAGCGCCGTTTGGAGCAATCTGCTTGGTCATGCAAAGGCAGGAGGTTTTAATTTCATCGCCAATAGGAGCGAGCCATTTTTCGTCGATGGTTTGGGTTCCGCCGATAATACCTAAAATTGAGCCAAGCGTACCCGCCGTGCAGTCGCCGTCTTCACAGCAACCCGCCGCAATGCAAATACTCTTTGAGAAATCGCCTTCGCCATAAACCCAGCCTATCATCATAATTCCGATATTACTCGGAGCGTCGAAACCAAATTCTCCCGTTGGAACGTCGTCTTCGGGCTCTGAAAATTTATAGCCTTGATACATTCCGAAGGAGCCGGGATATTCCTGCAACATTTTCTTTCTGGCTTCTTTCCAGGTGAGCCCGTCTTCTTTGCATTTGATTGCAAGACGAATTGCCCCTGCAACAGCGCAGTTTTCAGGAATGTAAGAAAGACCTATTTCAACTAATTTTTCGAAATCACTCTCGCAAAATGCAGCACTTTCAACCGCAGCGCAGAAAAGCTCTCCGTAAAGGCCCTCGTCGGCGTGGTCAACCGTTGCGTCCTCGCGAGCGTATTTAACCGCAATTTCGGGGTGTCCCGGAGCAAGACAAGCCCAAACCTCGCTTCGGATAAAAGCTCCGTTTGAATCCTTGTTATGGTTATGATACCAGCCCGAAAGGGGAGGAATCATTCCTGCTTTCATATTGTTCATACCCGTGCCGTATTCAGAGATTTCAGCAGTTATATAAGAAAGCCAATATTCGCCCAGGATTTTAGCGTTAACGCCCTTTCCGTAGCGCTCTGCAGCGTTGAGCCAAACGAGCTGAAGTTCAAGGTCGTCGTTAGGCAAAACGCCCAAGCTCAAATCGTGAGTATAATAATCGAGGTCTACAACGCCTCTGACACACTCAAAAGGCGCACCCAAGGTTCCGCCGATATTTTTTCCGAGCATACAAGCCTGAACCTTATCTTTATATGTTGCAAAATCCATTTTCATAAATTTTTACCTCTTTTGCAATTAAATTTCTTCAATAATAATATCATAATGCAAAGGTTTTTGCAATGCTTTTTTGATTTGTTTTTCTTTTATTTTCCATTTATCGCAAAACAGGGTTGACAAACTTTTTTTTTGAGTTTAGAATAATACATACAATAAGAAATTAACCCTTGAGGAGGAAACGCTATGAACGGAAAATGGATAACTTGCAAGGAATATGTTGAAGCGCCCTTATTCGAAAAAACCTTCGAATTGGAAGCCCTTCCGAAAAGCGCAGAAATTGATATAACTGCGCTTGGATATTTCACCTTGCTTATTAACGGAAAAAAGGTGTCGGAGGATCTTTTCACCCCCGCCCAAACTGACTACGCACCAAGACCTTTAAGCAAAATAACAATGTCGAAAGGACACGTGCACGAAGGAACCCACAGAGTCCTTTATTTGACCTACGACGTTATCGACTTTTTAAAGCTTGGCGAAAATAAAATTGAGGTTATTGTAGGCCCCGGATACTGGCGCCAAAAACTTCGTGTTTGTGAAGGCCACGGTGTTTCTTATGCCGACGATTTACTTTGTTGCTTCGACCTTAAATTAGACGATAAAATTATCTCGACCGACGGAACCGAAAAAGCCTATCATTATCCTATTTCAAGAAGTAATATGTATTTTGGCGAATATTATGATATGAGAAAATTCGGCGCTCCTTTAAAGGAAGCAGAGGTTAAGCTTTCCGATTTTGTTCCCGAACTTTTAGAAAAGCAGGATTGCGATTCGGATAAGGTTATCAGAACGATAAAACCCCTTCATATCGATGGAGAGGGCAAATATTTATTCGACTGCCTCGAAAACATAACAGGCTGGGCTGAAATTAAAATCAAGGGTAAAGCGGGCGATGAAATTACGGTTGAATATGCCGAAGAAATCAAAGACGGCAAGATCGACCATAGTTCATATAGTGCGTTCTGGTGTATTTCTTCCGAGGGCGAGCCTCAGATTCAGAGAGATAAATTTATTCTTGCAGAAGGCGAAAATATTTTAAAGCCGATGTTCGTTTTTCATGGCTTCAGATATTTAGAAATTTTTGCGCCCGAAGGCGTGGAACTTCAGGACATAACGGTTGAAGTTATCCACACAGATTTGAAAATTATCGCAGATTTCAGTTGTGATAACGAGGTTATAAACTGGCTTTATAACGCATTTATCAGAACTCAGCTTAATAATTTGCACGGTTGCGTTCCTTCCGATTGCCCAACCAGAGAACGTCTTGGATATACCGGCGACGGTCAACTTTGTTGTCCCCCCGTTTTAAAGATATTCGATGCAAAGCGACTATACAAAAAATGGCTTAAAGACATTTTCGATTGCGCCGACCCCATAACGGGCAGAATCCAAAATACAGCCCCCTTTATGGGCGGTGGCGGTGGCCACGGTGGTTGGGGCTCCGCAATAGTTTTCGTCCCCTATTATTGCTATGAGGTTTATCGCGACGCTTCATTTTTAAAAGACGCATATCCTTATATGAAAAAATGGCTTAAATATTTGCAAGGACACTGCGTTGACGATATTTTAACGACAATCGAAAAGGGTCTTTGGAATCTGGGAGATTGGTGCGTTCCCGAAGGTCCTTGCCTTTCCAAGCCATACGTTAACTCCTGCTGTCTTGTTAAACAGCTCGAATATCTCGAATTTATTTCGGACGTTTTGGGCGAAAACGACAGAGAATATTATGCGGAACTTAAAGAAAAATACAAAAAAGCAATCTACAATAAATTCTTCGACGACGGACATTATTGCTATGCCGCAGAAGGTGCCGACGCTTTCGCTATCTGGGCAAAGCTTCCCGAATATGAAAGCCTTTATGAAACCTTAGGCGAACACTATAACCGCCTTGCACATTTCAATACGGGAATTATCGGAACCTTCGTTCTAATAGATAGCCTTTTCTCCCGTCCCGAACTTGGAAAGGTTGCTGTAAAACTATTGGCAAGCCGTTATCCCGACCATAGCTTTGGCGGAATGATGGATAGAAACCAGACCACCTTAAACGAATTTTTCGATGACCGTTGGTCGCACGACCACCCGATGTTCGGCTCTGTTGTCGTTCATCTCTTTAAAGGCCTTCTCGGAATAAAGCGTTCTTTAGAGGAGGATAAATTGGTTGTTGAGCCTTGTCTTGACAGCCTTGTTAAACACGCAAAGGGTAGTTGCTTTATCCCTGAAGGAAAAGTTTCTGTCGACTTTACGGTTGGCGAAAAAACAGTTATTGATATAACCATTCCCGAAGGAATTAATTCTCAGCTTAAAATTGGCGAAGAAACCTATGCTTTGAATGTTGGAGAAAATCATTTTGAGTTTTAAAGGAGAGCATAAATGAACGGAAAATGGATAACTTGCAAGGAATATGTTGAAGCGCCCTTGTTCGAAAAAACCTTCGAATTGGAAGCCCTTCCGAAAAGCGCAGAAATTGATATAACCGCGCTCGGATATTTTACCTTGCTTATTAACGGAAAAAAGGTTTCAGACGACCTTTTCACCCCTGCGCAGACCGACTATGCTCCAAGAGATTTGAGTAAATTCACCTTGGCATTTGGAGTTACGGAAGGCTCCCACAGAGTTTTATACCTTACATACAACGTTCTCGAATATTTAAAACTTGGCGAAAATAAAATTGAGGTTATCGTAGGCCCCGGATATTGGCGCCAAAAGCTTCGTGTTGCAGAGGGCTTTGTTTCTTATGCCGATGATTTGCTTTGTTGCTTCGACCTTAAATTAGATGATAAAATCATCTCGACCGACGGAACAGAAAAAGCTTATCATTATCCCATTTTAAGAAGCAATATGTTTTATGGCGAAAATTTTGATATGCGAAAATTCGGCGCCCCCTTAAAGGAAGCAGAGGTTAAGCTTTCCGATTTTGTTCCCGAACTTTTAGAAAAGCAGGATTGCGATTCGGATAGAGTTGTGAAAACAATAAAACCCCTTCGTATCGTTGGGGAAGGCAGATACCTTTTCGATTGCAAGGAGAATATAACAGGCTGGGCAGTTATTAAGGCTCGCGGAAAAAAGGGTGATGAAATTTCGGTTGAATTTGCCGAAGAAATCGAGGACGGCAAGCTTAATCATAGAACTTACAGCCCCCCTTGGTGCGTTTCCCCCGATGGCGAGCGCCAAATTCAAAAGGATACCTTCATTTTGGCAGAAGGCGAAAATATTTTAAAGCCGATGTTTGTTTTCCATGGCTTCAGATATTTTGAAATTTTTGCGCCCGATAGCGTTGAAATCGAAGAAATAACCATCGAGGTTATCCATACGGATTTGAAGGTTGTTTCGGAATTTAACTGTGATAACGAGGTTATAAACTGGCTTTATAACGCATTTATCAGAACTCAGCTTAATAATACACACGGTTGTATTCCTTCTGATTGCCCAACGAGGGAACGACTTGGATATACGGGCGACGGTCAGCTTTGTTGTCCGCCTACAACCCTCATTTTCGATGCAAAGCGACTATACAAAAAATGGCTTAAAGATATTTTTGATTGCGCCGATCCCGTTTCAGGCAGAATCCAGCACACAGCTCCCTTTATGGGAGGCGGCGGTGGCCATGGCGGTTGGGGCTCTGCAATAGTTTTTGTTCCCTATTATTGCTATCTTGCTTATAAAGACGTTGATTTCTTAAAAGACGCATATCCTTATATGAAAAAATGGCTCAAATATTTGCAAGGGCACTGCGTTGACGATATTTTAACAACCACAGAGGAGGGTATGTGGAATTTAGGCGATTGGTGTACTCCCGAAGGCACTTGCCTTTCCAAAGCCTACGTTAATTCCTGTTGTCTTGTTAAACAGCTTGAACATCTCGAATTCATTTCGGACGTTCTCGGCGAAAACGAAGGCGAATATTATAGAGAACTAAAAGAAAAATACAGTCAAGCGATATATAACCGATATTTCGATGAAGACCATTATTGCTATGGAGCCGAAGGCGCCGACGCTTTCGCTATCTGGGCAAGGCTTCCAAAAAGCGAAACCCTTATAGAACCTCTCGCACAAGCCTATAATCGTCTTGGACATTTCAACACGGGAATTATCGGAACTTATGTTTTGATGACCGTTCTTTTTTCCCGACAGGAATATAGCAAAATAGCGATAAAACTAATGGCGAGCCGTTATCCCGACCATAGCTTTGGCGGAATGATGGACAGAAACCAGACCACTTTAGGTGAATATTTCCACGACGGCGGCTCTCACGACCACCCGATGTTCGGCTCTGTTGTTGAGTATATTTTTAAAGGTATTCTCGGAATTTACAATCCGCCTTTCAACAGTGGTCACTTAGTGATTCGCCCTTGTCTTGATAGCCTTGTAAAGCGAGCTAGCGGAAGCATTATGATTCCCCAAGGAAAAGTTTCGGTTAGCTTTTCTGTTGGCGAAAAAACGGTTGTTGATATAACCGTTCCCGAAGGGGTGCAAGCGGAATTTAAGCATAACGTTGCGGGATATATGCTTGTTTCGGGCAAAAATCATTTTGAATTTTAAAACATAAAAATGGCGGAAGGCAGAAAACCTTCCGTCATTTAATTTTATGAAAAATTCTCGCTGATGCTTTTGATTATTTCTTCGGTTTTAGCGCTTAGTTTTTCTCTGTCCATAGCCGAAATATAGAAGGATTCGAGCTCGTCGTGGCAAAGTTTAGCGTCGGACAGAGCATCGGACGCTAAATCGAGCATCTCGGTTATAAGCCTTTTGGAGCAATTAAGTCTGCCCCTTTCATCGTGGAGCGCCTTCATATTCATAAACCTTCTTGCGTGTATTACCCTTTGAGTCGGCGAAGCGGAATGGAAGCGGTTTAGGGTTCCGAAATAAAGCCCCAATTTATGAACGAAAATATGCTCCGGCTTCGAGCCCATAAGAGGGCATCTGCAAACGGTTATTTCATATCCGTTTGATAGCAAATAATCCATAATTTCTTCCAAAATAACGGGCGCTACTGCGCCAAAGGCATCGGAAATTAAAATCCGTTCCTCGGCTAGAGCATTTATCGTCTGCTCATAAAAAATATGACCTTTCGGCGTTATTCCGCTTAAATATCTATTTTGGCAAAAGCCTTCGCCCGAACCTTTTTTGATATATTTTTGCGCGAGCTTTCTTCCCATTTCGCGCGCCTTTTGGAGATTGGAAACCGACTGCGCCGCATTTTTCATATCTTCGGATAACGCCCCTGCCGCCGAAAGATAGTTTGAAGCTTTTTTGTGATAAAGCCCTAAAACGCCCGTAAGTCTTATAATTTCCTCTCGGTTTGCAATAAGGCTTTTGGGGTTCCAGCATTCCCCCAAATTAACGATTTCTTCAACTGCGCCGGGGAATTTCGGTTCAACAATATGAGGGGAGGTTCCGTCGAGCAAAACGATTCTTTTTTGGGGGAAAATAACCCCGTCTAAAGAAGCAGGGTCGCTCGAACAAGGGCAGAGAATAGTTTTTGCGCCCTCCTTTAAAAAATGCTCTGCAACCCTTTTCATAAGGGTCGATTTGCCCGTTCCGGGCCCGCCTTTTATGATATATGTATGCCAATTATCCAAAGGGCTATACGATTCGGCAAAATTCGAAATAAAACCGTTTCGCGAGTTTGCGCCAAGAAAAAATCTCGGCACTATTTGTCTTGAAGACATAATATTTCAAACCTTTCATAAAAAATATATTCACACTCCATTTTATGAAATTATCCTGCGCTTTGTGAAAATACGAGGCTTGAAATTTAAAAAAAAATATGATAAAATATCAAACGTCGGTAAGCTAGACGGCTGCGCATATTTCAGATATGTGAGGAAAGTCCGAGCTCCATAGGACAGGATAACGGCTAACGGCCGCCGAGGGTAACCTTAGGGAAAGTGCAACAGAGATATACCGCCTGAGTTTTTCAGGTAAGGGTGGAAAGGCGAGGTAAGAGCTCACCACTGCTTATGGTAACATAGGCAGTCTGTAAACCCTATCCGGAGCAACACTAAATAAGGCTATGCGCTTGTCCGGCGCGCCTTGAAAAGTGGCTTGAGCCATGCAGTAATGTATGGTCGAGATAGATAGTCGTCCAAATGACAGAACTCGGCTTATTGCTTGCCGACGCTAGAAAAAGAAAAGCAGAGAAAGTGGCTTCAAAACCACCTTCTCTGCTTGTTTTTTAGGCTTTACTTTATTGACACCGTTTCAAAATCAAAAAATCAGCAGTACAGAAGATTCAACCTCTGCGACAGTTTCATTTTCAGTTGCATCGCTTTCTTTAAGCAAACACGAATAATCCGAAGCTGCCTAAAATGGCACAATTTTAGCGCTTTTCGGCTTGTCATCATCAGTAATGCAAAAAGCATTACCGACTCTTTCGCACCGAAAATCACAAGAAATTATGCTCATTATTAGGTCGAAGAATTTTAAAGATGCGGATTTTTGGGTTTGCAAGGCAAAAACGCAGTCAATCCTTTGTGGATTGACGAGTATTTTAACAAAGAAAACGCG
>JAZQTQ010000067.1:0-12160 GCA_045630885.1 Acutalibacteraceae bacterium | reverse complement strand
ACCGCTTGGCCTCCGACTTGCAACGATAATTCTTCTACCCTCGCCTTTTTTGAAAAGGGTTGAAAAAGAACCACCAACAAGCCTTTCAGAGGGGGTGAAACCGGGACGTTCAGCGTTAGTTGAATCAGATAAAAGAGCGAGA
The DNA here is from genome assembly GCA_045630885.1 of Acutalibacteraceae bacterium. Lineage (GTDB taxonomy): Bacteria > Bacillota > Clostridia > Oscillospirales > Acutalibacteraceae > UMGS1532. Next base: position 12,018 of record JAZQTQ010000067.1, on the reverse strand, counting down.
ACGCCTTTTTTTCCTAATTCCGCAAATCTTGCAATATCAATAACGTTATCATCAATAGGAGTTGTATCTATTTTAAAATCGCCGGTTTGAATAACGGTTCCTGCGCCGGAAGTTATAGCAAAACCGCAAGCATCGGGTATTGAATGATTAACGTGTATAAATTCAACGGAAAACCCGCCCAAACGAACAGTTTCGCCGGGTTCAACATCGAATAATTGGGCACTACTTAAAAGATTATGCTCTTTTAATTTACCGGAGATAAGACCTATTGTGAGTCGGGTTGAATAAATGGGAACGTTAATTTCTTTAAGTAAATATGGTATAGCTCCGATATGATCCTCATGGCCGTGAGTAACAACCATTCCGCGAATTTTGTCTTTATTCTTAATGATGTATGAAAAATCGGGAATTACAATATCTACCCCCGGCATTTCGTCATCGGGAAAAGACATTCCGCAATCAACGATGATTATATCATTTTCGTATTCATAAAGCGTTATATTTTTACCTATTTCATTAAGTCCGCCAAGCGGGATAATTTTTAAAGAAGATGCATTATTTCTCGTCTTTTTTGGAGAACTGTTTTTATTTCTTTTTTTCGTTTCCTGCGTTTTTTTAACGTTCTTATTGGTGCGATTGCCTTTTATATTCTGACTCCCGGATTTTTTCTTTAAAGAAGTTTTATTTTTATCTATAGCATTATTATTCGATTTTTTTGTTTGCTTTTTATCATTACTATTATTATTTTTTTTGTTTTCTTTTGCCATAATTTACCTCCAATCGAAATATATGTATATAAATAAAGTTAAATAATCATAAAAATACATTTTAATTTTACCTATTTTACATCAAATTGTCAAGCAAAATAATGATATTCTTGAAAATTATATGTTGTTTAAAAAATTTTAATTATAGTCTATTAAGTTTATGAGGCGATATTTTGAAAAATTATAACAAACAGATAATTATTATTGGTCAGAATAAAGAAATGGCGATTCAGGGTTTCAAAGAATTGTCTAAAAAGAAAAAGCAAAAAATCATAGTATTACCTAGCTTCGATAAATTCAATTTTAAAAGTAACAAATTAATAATTGAGGATTTTTTAGTTTTTGAAGATTACGAAAAAATATATTGCTTTTGCGATTTAACTAAAGAGTGCGAAATGTTAGAAATGTTGCTACATCTAACGTTTATTTCAAATAGATGTGTTTTAAAAATCGGAAATAAAAATATTCGAAAAAGTATTAAGAATTTTCATTTCACAAATATTCTTGACACAATTCCAAATTTACAAACAGAAAAAGCAATAAAAAAACAAATATTTGAAAAAGATTTTATAAAAATTAAATACCCTCAAAAAATCGATGAAATTCTAAAATCAGATTGTATTCAAAATTTCTTTTGTCCATCAAATTTAAACAAGAATTTTCTATTAATTAAATTTTTAGATGATGATATAGGATTTTATGAAAAATGGAAAGAAAATTTTGGTGAAATACATTTAGATTTCAATAATATAAAACAACAAATATATAACGAATCAAATGGAATAAACATAAGATTGATTCATGAAAAATGCATGAAATTAACATCCGAATTTATTATTGGAAAATATTATGAAAAATGTTTCGAGAAGTTATTTTGAACAAAACCTTTTCAAATCATCTGAAGGAGACATACCAATATACTTTTTATAACCCCTGAAAAAAGATGAATAATCTTTAAAACCACTGGTTGTGTATGCTTCACTAACACTTTTTGATAAATATAGTCTCTGTTGTGCTGAAAAAATGCGTTTTCTTAAGTTATATTCCCAAATACCGCACCCCATAACACCTTTAAATTTTCTATTTAAGTATGCTCTATCTCTGAATAGTGATTTTTCAAGAGTTTCAAGCGTCCAATCATTTTCAATGTTTTGATTAACAAATTTTATTATATCAGAAACTATTTCACTTTCCGGCGTTTTTTCGGTATATGACACCGCATTCATAGTTGCAAGCTTTGAAACAATAGCTGAAATAGTTGAAGCAATCAAAACATTAGTTTCTATGTTCGATATATGTGTGTTTTCCAAAGTCTTGACACATTCTTCAAACCATACTTGCTCTTTCTCGTTTAAAAAATAGCAGTTTTTACCTTTTCTTGCTTCTTCGAAAAAGCTTAATAACGAATTTGATATAACGTTAGAAGAAAAAAGCAGGGCGATTCTTTCATAAGGTTTATCGGACGAATTTATAATCGTATTATGGGTTTGTCCCCTATCGGTTAATATTAATGTTCCTCTTTTTAGTTTATAAATTCTTCCATCAACAACAAAATCTGCAACGCCTTCCAAAAAATAATAGATTTCATACATATTGTGCGAATGACTCTTAAAAGAAAAATTATCAGCTTGCGAATGATTTGTTATAGTGTGATGAAAATAATAATTTTCGTTATGATGCTTAAAAACAACTGAATCTTCCATAAAAATATCCTCTCTCGCAACATATTTTAATATATTAATATAATAATACCACTAATAGTCATTATTTGCAATATATTTTTCTCTATTTGCAATTTACTTGCAAAAAAGAACGAGATATAATTAAAACAAATATTAAGGAGGATAAAAATGATCAAAGAAATAATTACAGAAAAATTAACAACAAAAATCTATGAAACCAGAAAAATTATGGGCGAAGCAGCTGCCAATGATATTTCAAAATGTATTAAAAAACTTTTAGAAGAAAAATCTGAAATTAATATGATATTTGCTGCTGCACCGTCACAAAATGAAGTTCTGGAAGCGCTTGTAAATGACAAAAGCATCGAATGGAACAGAATCAACGCTTTCCATATGGATGAATACGTTGGAATTTCAAAAGATGCTCCTCAAGGCTTTGCAAACTTCTTAAGAAAAGCAATTTTCGATAAAGTTAATTTCAAGAGCGTTAACACCCTTGATTGCACCAACGAAGCTAATGCCGAAGCCGAAAGATATTCAAAGCTTTTAGCAAGCGTAAAAATTGATATTGTTTGTATGGGAATCGGCGAAAACGGACACATCGCTTTTAACGACCCTCACGTTGCTGATTTCAATGATGATAAGCTGGTTAAAATAGTTGACCTCGACGAAACCTGCAGAATGCAACAAGTTCACGATGGTTGTTTTGCTAGTCTGGATTTAGTTCCAAAATATGCTTTAACGTTAACCGTACCAACACTCGCAAATGCAGATTACAGATTCTGTGTCGTTCCCGCTCCTGCGAAGGCAAATGCAGTTAAAGAAACCATCTTGGGCGAGATTAGCGAAAAATGCCCTGCAACTATAATGCGAATCAAAGACAATTCCATTATGTATTGCGATAGCGATAGCGGAAAATATATCATCTGAGGTGAAGATATGTTTAATTTAGGCATCATAACCGATGAGGTTACTCAAAATCTAGACGAAGCAATAGAATTTGCTTTGAAGCACGAACTCTCTTTCCTTGAAATTCGTTCTTTAAACGATAAACCTTTCCACAAACTTTCTATTGAAGAAATAAACGAAATAAAGGAAAAAACTGAAAAAGCCGGTCTAACAGTTTCGGCAATATCATCTCCTACATACAAATGTGATTTCGAGAATGAAGAAGAAATCGAAGCGAACGTAGCAATTTTCAAAAAATGCGCTGAATATGCAAATATTTTGGGCGCTAAAATTATAAGAGCTTTTGATTTTTGGAATTCGGGCGTTGAAACAAGCAAGCGTGCAGAAAAATTCCAGGCAATTATTGAAATTTGTAAAGAACACAACGTTATATGCGCTCTGGAATACGACCCTTCTGTTCATTCCAGTACTCCTGCAAAAATCAGCGAAACTTTAAAGGCCATTAACAGCCCTTACGTAAAAGCACTTTACGATCCCGGTAACGGAATTTTTTCCGAGCCCGATAAAAAGCCCTTCCCCGATGGATATGAACACCTAAAAGATAACATTGTTCACATACATATAAAAGATGCGGTAATTGAAGAAGGCAAGCCTAACGCTGTTAAGGTTGGAACAGGTCTTGTCGACTACGTTGGCCTTTTTAAAGAATTAAAAAAATCCGGTTATTCCGGAAGAATCGCATTAGAAACCCATTATAGATTAACCTCTGAACTTTCAGAAGAACAACTCAACAGACCCGGCGGCGCCGCTTTTTCAGACGGTGGACGCCCTGCAAGTGAAGAAAGCATTGTTGCTTTAAAGAATATATTAAAAAATATTTAAGGAGAAAATGAAAATGAAAAAATTGAACGTTGCAATTATTGGACAAGGAAGAAGCGGAAGAAATATTCACGGAACTTATTTCCTTTCCGAGCACAACACGAAATATAACGTTGTTGCTGTTGTTGATGCTCTTGAGCACAGAAGAAACAGAGCCAAGGAAGAATTCGGCTGCGATGTTTATGCCGATTACAAAGAGCTTTTTGGCAGAACTGATATTGACCTTGTTGTTAATTCCAGTTTCTCACATCATCACGGAAGTATTGCTCTCGACCTTCTCAATCATGGATTTAACGTTATCAACGAAAAGCCTTTCGCAGCATCATACGAAGAAGGATGCAGACTTATCGCTGCTGCAAAGAAAAACGGTAAAATGGTTAATGGTTTCCAACAATCAAGATTTGCTCCATATTTCCCCGTTATTAAAGAAATCCTTAATTCAGGAAAACTTGGTGAAATAATTCAGATTAGCATCAATTTCTCCGGTTTCGCTCGTCGTTGGGACTGGCAGACAGCTCAGTCATTCAATGCAGGCGGTGTTAAGAATACCGGACCTCACCCACTTGATCAAGCTATGTATTTCCTCGATTTTTCCGATAACATCAATGTTTTCTCAAAGCTTGCTTGTGTTAACACTTTTGGTGATGCTAACGATTATGCAAAAATCATTTTAACTGCTCCCGGCAAACCTTTGGTTGACGTTGAAATTACCAGTTGTAACAACTATGTTCCTGCTACATATATAATCCAATGCAAAAATGGTTCATTGAAAGCAACCATGCAAAAGATCGAATATAAGTATTTTGATCCCGCAACTGCTCCTGAACAAAAGTTAATCCTTGAGCCTTTAATGGATGCTGAAGGCAGACCGTTATATTGCGGAGAACCGCTTGATTGGAAAGAAGAAGTAATTGAAGTTGAAGGCTCCGCTTTCGACGTTGGAACAAGAAAATATTATGAAATGATCTATAACTATCTTGTTGAAGGAAAAGAAATGGAAATCGTTCCCGAACAAATTCTTCCTCAACTTAAGGTTATTGACCTTATTCATGCACAAAATCCTTTAGAAGTAAAAGTATAATAGGAGAAATTACAATGAAAATTGCAATATTAGGAACAGAAAATTCGCATGCTCATGCCTTCGCAACACTTATAAAGAACGAAGAAAAATATAAGGATATTGAAATCGTTGGTGTTTACGGATATGACGATGCAGCTAACCAAAGACTTCTCGACGCAGGTTTAGTTACTCGCATCGGCAAAACATACGACGAATTTTTAGATGAAGTTGATGCTATTTTAGTTACAGCTCGTCATGGCGACCATCACTATGAATATGCTCTCCCATATATTAAAAAAGGCATCCACGCTTTTATTGACAAGCCCTTTTGCGTTGATTTAGACAAAGCAAATGAATTAGTTGAAGTAGCAAAAAAATCCGGCTCGCTTCTTAGCGGCGGTTCATCTCTTAAATTCCTTGACGACGTTAAACCTCTCAGAAGATATTTCCAGCAATATTCTAATGATGGAAAAATTACCGGAGGTTGCGTTGCTGCTCCTGTTAGTATGGTTAATGACTACGGCGGTTTTTATTTCTACTCTCAACACCTGGTTGAAATTATGTTGACAATTTTTGGAACAGACGTTAAAAAAGTTTATGCCAAATGTGATAATCTTGAGAAAAACCAGATTTCTTGTATTTTTGACTACGGCGATTTTGACGTAACAGCTCAGTTCTACGACTCTTATTACTACTCTGCTTCAGTTTACAGCAAAGATGGCGCAAAAGAGATGTCAACTTGCAACTGCACGTATTGTTATGAAAATGAGCTCGACGAATGTTTCGATATGGTAAAATCCGGAGAAATGCCCGAAAGCTTTGAAAGATTGCTTCTTCCTTTGAAAATCCTCCACGCAGTAGAAGAATCATATCTTTCTAAAAAGGAAGTTGAAATCAAATGATTAAGATCATTAAAAACGCAAAAATTATTAGCGACGGTAAAATCGTTAATAATTTAGATGTTTTGATTAATAACGGAAAAATCATCGATATTCTTCCTGAGGCAAAAAGTGATTTTCACAGCATTGACTTAAAGGGCAATTATTTAGCACCGGGATTTATTGATATTCACTGTCATGGTGGCGCAGGTTTTGAATTTGTTGATGCAACCGAAGAAGCAATTAAAGCTGTTTGCGATATGCACTCTTCACACGGAACACGCACTATGTTTCCAACGATTTCGGCTTATAGCTATGATATGACTTATAAGGCTCTCGAAGCAATCGAAAAAATTAAAGACGATTGCTCATTAGAAATCGCAGGAGTCCACCTCGAAGGTCCATATTTAGCTCCTGAAATGTGTGGTGCGCAGGATACGCAATATATAACGGCGCCGATTAAAGAGGACTACGAAAGATTAGTAGACCGTTTCGGTTCTCTCATTTCAAAATGGACCTACGCCCCTGAAAGAGATGACGGAACATTTGTTAAGTATCTGAAAAAGCATGGTATTCATCCCTCTTGCGGTCATTCTTCTGCTGAATATAGCGATTTACTACCTGCTTTTAAAAATGGTTGCAATTGTATAACCCATCTTTATTCTTGCACCTCAACCATCACAAGGCATGGAGGTTTCAGGCATCTTGGAATAATCGAAACTGCATATCTGCTTGATGATATGTTTGTTGAGGCAATCGGAGATAGCAAACATCTCCCTCCTGAACTTTTAAAAATGATAATCAAGATAAAAGGTTCCGATAGAGTTTGCCTTGTAACCGACGCCATTTCTTTTGCAGGATTAGAAAAAATCGATAGCAAAAAAGGTGGTACGGATTCAGTTCCGTATATTATCGAAGATGGAGTTGCAAAACTTGCAGACAGAAGCGCTTTCGCAGGCTCGATAGCAACAACAGACGTAATATTGAAACGAACTGTTGAGGCAGGTGTTTCTATTATAGAAACTGTTAAAATGTTGACTGAAACACCCGCAAAGCTTATGAATCTTAACACTAAAGGAAAGATTCAAAAAGGTTTTGATGCTCAATTCACTGTTTTTGATAAAAACCTTGATATAATTAATATTGATTTATAAATGCAAACTGCTCATTTTCTTTAAATCGAAAATGAGCAGTTCCTTTTTTAACAGTTTGTCATATTTTTCACTCCCCTCTCATATTATAAAATAAACATTATACGCAATCTGGGAGGTTGTATTTATGACAAATACAAGTATATACAAAGATATTGCAACAAGAACCGGAGGAGATATTTATATAGGTGTTGTCGGTCCTGTAAGATCAGGTAAATCAACCTTTATAAAGCAATTTATGGAAAATCTTGTTCTTCCGAATATTAAGAGCGAATATGAAAGAGAACGAGCAAACGATGAATTACCTCAATCAGCGTCCGGAAGAACAATTATGACAACCGAACCGAAGTTCATACCGGAAAACGGCATAGAAGTTTCTCTTGACGAAACCGCAGGATTTAAAGTCAGAATGATAGATTGCGTTGGATATATCGTTCCTAGTTCAATTGGTTATATAGAGAATGAACAACCCCGAATGGTTATGACACCATGGTTCAACGAACCGATTCCATTTAATATGGCAGCAGAAATTGGTACGCAAAAAGTAATAAATGAACATTCAACTGTAGGTTTAGTTATAACAACAGACGGGTCAATTAGCGATATTCCCAGAGATGAATATGAAGAAGCTGAAGAAAGAGTAATTGATGAGTTAAAAAGCATAAACAAACCTTTTGTCGTTCTGTTAAACTGCGTATATCCAAATTCACAAGAATCAAAGGATTTAGCCGAAAAATTAACCGAAAAATATAAAATACCCGTTATACCTATGAGTTGCATTGATCTTGATGAAGAAGAAATAATAAATATAATATCAAAGGTTTTATATGAATTTCCAATAAAAGAAATTGCAATTAATCTTCCTTCTTGGATTTCTATTCTCGACTCTGAACACTGGTTAAAAAGCAAAATTCAAAGCACTATAAAGACATCATGTGCAGATATTTCAAGAATCAGAGAACTAAATATACTAAAAAAAGCACTAACTGAAAATGAATATATTGAATTTTCTGATATATCCTCGATTGAACTTGGAAATGGTTGCGCAGAGCTTAAAGTTGTTTTACAAGATGAATTATTTTATAAAGTCCTAACTGAAACCAGCGGTATTTCGATAAACAATGACGAAGAATTAATGGATTGTATCAAAGATCTGGCAGGAGTCAAGAAAAAATTTGAAAGGTTCAAAAACGCTATTGACGAAGTTGATGCAACAGGATACGGAATTGTTATGCCAACAATTGAAGAACTGAAACTGGAAGAACCTGAAATTATAAAACAAGGCGGTAGATATGGAGTTAAACTTTGCGCTAGCGCGCCATCAATACACCTAATGAAAGCCAATATAACAACCGAGGTCAATCCAATAGTCGGCTCAGAAAAGCAATCTGAAGAACTTGTAATGTATTTATTGGAGGAATTTGAAGAAGACCCTGTTAAAATTTGGGATTCGAACATATTTGGTAAATCACTTAACGAGCTTGTCAACGAAGGTCTACATGCAAAATTATCAAAAATGCCAACAGATGCGAGAGTTAGGTTGCAAGAAACACTTGAACGATTAATAAATGAAGGTTGCAGCGGATTAATTTGTATTATTCTGTAAAAAAACAGAGCCATTTAAGGCTCTGTTTTTATTTTATCATTTCTAAAAATTGTTCTAGCGATATAATTTCAACACCTAACGATTGAGCTTTGGTAAGTTTGCTTCCTGCAGCTTCGCCCGCTAAAACATAGGTTGTCTTTTTTGAAACACTCGATGATGTTTTTCCGCCCATTTTTTCAATTATCTCGCTAGCTTCATCACGGGTCATACCATCTAACGTTCCCGTTAGAACAAAGGTCATATTTTCAAACCGATTGTCTATACTACTATCTTCTACTTGCATATTGATTCCATGATTCAAAAAAGCGTTAATTAAATCCTTTGTTTCGCTTTGAGAGAAAAAGTCAAAGACACTATTCGCAAGAACGTCGCCAACACCGTCAATATCGATAAAATCTTGAAGACTTGCCGATAAAATTCCTTCGATATTCTTGAATCTATCGCAAATTAATTTAGATGCTTTAGCTCCAATATGCCTAATTCCAAGGCCAAAGATAAATCTGTAAAAATCATTACTCTTTGATTTTTCAATCGCAGAAATAAGATTTTCTGCCGATTTTTCAGCAAATCTATCAAGTCTTATAAGGTCTTCTTTTTTGAGATCATAAATATCAACCGGATTGCTTATAAGTTTCTCATCAACCAGAAGTTCAATTATTGAGGAGCCCAAGCCTTCAATGTCCATTGCATCTCGTGATGCAAAATGGGATAAATTTTTAAGAAGTTGCGCAGAGCAAGCAGGGTTTGTGCAACGCAGTGCTGCTTCGCCTTCAATTCTATGAACTAAAACTCCGCACGAAGGACAAGAATCGGGCATTTTATATAACGTTTTTGACAAATGTTTTTTAACGCCTACAACTTCGGGTATAATGTCCCCCGCTTTTCTGACAATAATCTTATCGCCAATGCCGATTCCTTTTTCAGAAATAAAATCCTCGTTATGAAGCACTGCTCTTGAAACACTGGTTCCTGCAAGCAAAACTGAATCAAAAACTGCAGTTGGCGTTAAAACTCCGGTTCTTCCGACAGTTATTTCTATATCCCGAAGAATTGTTTCTTTTTCTTCGGGTGGATATTTATAAGCAGCTGCCCATTTAGGAAATTTTGCGGTGCTGCCAATTAATTCTCTTTGTGAAAAATCGTCAACTTTAATTACCGCGCCATCAATATCAAAATCCAAACCGCCTCTAATTGAGCCAATTCGCTCAACCTCGCAAATCGCTTCTTCGATGTTATCGCATTTCTTATAAAACGGCAACGTTTTTAAGCCGAGTTCTTTTAAATAATCCAGCGATTCCGTATGGCAATTTATTTGCGTTCCTTCAACTTTTTGAATATTGAAAAGAAATATATCTAGATTTCTTTGCGCAGTAATCTTAAAATCCTTCTGCCTTAAAGAACCCGCAGCCGCATTTCTGGGATTTTTTGGCAAAGGTTGACCATTAATTTCTTGCTGTTTATAAAATTCCTCAAAGCTTTTATGAGGCATATAAACCTCACCTCTGACCTCGATTAAGGGAAGTTCTTTCTCTAACGACAAAGGAATACTTTTGATAGTGCTTAAATTATCGGTTACATCCTCTCCAACATCGCCATCGCCTCTAGTTGAGCCTCTGAAAAACTTTCCGTTTTCATATTCCAAGGATACAGAAAGCCCATCAATTTTAGGTTCAACAGAATACTGAACGTTTGGAACAACTTCCCTTACTCTCTTATCAAAAGCCCTCAATTCATCAAAAGAAAAGCAATCTTGCAAGCTTTCCATACGAACGCTATGCCTAACGGGAGAAAATTGCTTAGATGCTCTGCCGCCAACGTTAACAGTTGGAGAATCATTGTGCGCTAAATGAGGAAAGTCTTGCTCAAGATTCAACAATTCTCTTTGAAGCATATCATATTCCCTGTCATCAATTTCAGGCGCATCTAATTCATAATATAATCTCGAATGTCTTTTTAGTTCTTCAGTTAAAAAATCTATTCTAATTTTGGCATTCTTTTCAGTCATTTTTATCAATCCTTATTTTCAGCTTTTTAAATTACCATAGAAATTCGGAGTATTGCCAACGATAACCGTTTCCGAAATAACATAATCAGTTATAACTTTTTTATGAGTTTGTTTCCAAAACACAGCCAGATAAGCGTCTGCAATTATTTTTAATTTAATAATATGCACGGTTTGGTTAATTCCTGCTTCTTTAAATTCACTAACAATTTCTGAATTTACCGAACAATTCAAATCATACAGAATCTTAATATTTGGACCTCTGTTAGATAAAAAACTGCTATTAATAATATTTCCAAGCTGAACTGTTGCCGAAGAACTTGAGTGTTTTAAAAGAGCATCTTCGATTTTTTTGGTTGCAACCGCTTTGAATTTATTAATTAGTTTTGAATCCGTTAATATTGAGGTGGAATTTTCAGATAAACAAGAAAACTCAGCATTTTTAAATTCTTTACTATTCAAAAGCATTGATATCGTTTTATTGATTTCTAAGCTGATAGTTATTTCAGCATTTTTCAAAGCAAGCGGAGAAACGATATCTTTGATAGCGTTATCTGCAAATATTAAAAGCAAAGAAAAAATCAAAAGCAAGGAAACAATTTTAATTCTTAATATAAATTTCTTTTTACGTCTTTTAAACATTTTGCGCCTAAAAAACAATATAATACCGCCTTATAGAGGTTATATTATATTTTACTCAATTTAGAAATTATATGTTAATTTTATTATACCAAAAAGGCTAAAAACAATCAAGAAGAAAATTAAAAATGTCAAACCAATCGGTTGTACCATTAAGAATAGAACAAAACGAAATTAAATAAATTGAAATCATTTAATCGCCTTTAGAGTATAAGTTACTCCCCAACTATTCAAAATTTCAACACTGGAAAACCCCGCTTCAAGTAATGCTTATGTTTCGTGTTTTACGTCTGCAAGTCTTGCTTCAAAGAAGTCGCTCGTTTTTTCGAGCATATTATTTTCTCCATCAATTGTTTATGGGTTATAATATTATAACACAATTAAACAATAAGCAAACACGAATAATCCGAATCTGCCTAAAATGGCATAATTTTAGCGCTTTTCG
>JAZQTQ010000066.1:0-15466 GCA_045630885.1 Acutalibacteraceae bacterium | reverse complement strand
GCATATTCTTTTGCTTTAGCAATAGCCATGCTCATAGCTTTATGGCCAATAACTTGACCCATACCGTGATGTCCGTCAATAACAGCGGTTGTTGGAGTTTCTTTAATTATTTCAACGTTAGTTACCGCATTTTGGATTCCTGCTTTGATTCTGTCGAGATAAACAGGTTTGAAACGATTTACACCGTGTGATTCAATACCTCTTTTATCGGATTCCAAAAGAACGTCTGCGCATATTTCGGCGTCTTTATGCGGAATACCATAACCAACAAAGGCGTCAATAACAAAATTTGTTATTGTATTCCAATCAACAATATTAGTTTTAGCCATTTAAAATTACCTCCAGTTTAATAAAAAAAGAGTACACCTATCCCAATGAATAAGTGTACTCCCAAAATCTCCTATATATTTATTATATCATAATTTTTTCAAATGTCAACACATTATTTATTTGAAGATATTTGTTGAAATCAATATAACATACCTAACAACAACTGAACTCCCAAAGAGGTGGCTGAAGCAATGGCTAATTTGCTTAATTCAACACCAGAGCAACGTTCGGAAAAACTCACCATGAACTATCTGTTAAGCAAATTAGAGGAAATCTCGCTCGGTCAGGCATTTCGCACTGATGCAATTTCTGAACTTGGAAAAATGAAATCAGGTGGACCCGGAGATGTTGGAACACAAGAGCAAGCCAAAGCAATAGGCGAAATCATCAAAGCAAGAGAAACAACAAATCAAAGATTAATTGCTATTTATAAAAAAATGAATGATGAATATTGAAAAACAAATAATACAAACGAAAATCCGTCCTCTTTCGAGAACGGATTTTCGTTTGGTGCCGCTGACCGGACTTGAACCGGTACGGTATCGCTACCGAGGGATTTTAAGTCCCTTGTGTCTGCCTATTCCACCACAGCGGCACAACAATGATATTATAAATGCTAAATGGCGAAATGTCAAGCAATTTATTTATTTTTTTTATTTAATTAGTAAAATTTAAAATATGTCATTATCTCTTATCGAGTGCGACACCTTATAGATATCGCCGCCACCCATAGTTATAACCAAATCTCCGGGCTTTGCACAATCTTGTATTTCAGCGATAGCGCTGGCAAAATCAAGAACGCAAACACAATTATGAATTTTCTCGGCAAGTTGTTCAGAAGTGATACCATAGGTATTCTTTTCTCTGGAACCCATTATCGGAGTTAGAATAACTTTATCAGCTATGTTCAAAGCTTCAATGAATTCATCTTTCAACATTGCCGTTCGCGAAAAAGTGAAAGGTTGAAATACTGCTATAACCCTATTATATTCCAGTGATTTTGCGGCTTTTAAAGTAGCTCTGATTTCGGTTGGATGATGAGCATAGTCGTCTGCAAAGGTTATATCATTCTTAGTGCATAAAAACTCAAATCTTCTTCCTGCTCCTGTGAATTTTTCGAGAGCTGTCTTTATTGAGTTAGAGCAAATTCCGAGCCAATGAGCAACAGAGAATGCCGCCAAAGCATTATAAACGTTATGTGCTCCGGGTGCAGAAAGTTCGATTTCAGTCAATCTCTCCCCTGCTTTATAAACAGAGAAAATCATACCTCTTTTTCCGGGACGAATATTTCTTGCATAATAATCGTTTGAATCGTTAAGACCAAAAGTGATAACTTCAGCAGAAATACCGTCAGCCGCTTTTTGGCAAAGCTCATCATCGCCATTAATAAAGGCAGTTTTGCCCATTGAGATAAACTTTCTAAATGAAGCAGTTAAATTCTCCATGGTTTTGAAATATTCAAGATGATCATTGTCAATATTTAAAAGAACGGAAATATCCGGAGAAAGCTGCAAAAAGGTATCTACGTATTCGCAAGCTTCACAAACCATATATTCAGAGTTTCCTGCTCTGCCGTTTGCGCCGATTAATGGCAACAATCCGCCTATAACAGCGGTTGGGTCATAATCGTTTAATATAAGAATCTGCGAAAGCATTGAAGTTGCAGTTGTTTTTCCGTGGGTTCCGCAAACACCAATAACATTGTCATATTTTCTTGTTATAGCGCCAAAAAGCTCAGATCTTTCCATAGTTGGAATTCCTTGTTGATCAGCGGCAACTAATTCAGGATTATCTTTTGAAATTGCAGCAGAATAAACAACAAGCTCTGCACCTTCAATATTTTGCGAATTATGACCCATATAAGTTTTTATACCAAGTTTTTGAATTCGTTTTAAGGGATCTCCCTCATTGTTATCAGAACCGGTTATAACATAACCTTTTGAATGAAGAATCTCGGCAAGAGGACACATTCCGGAGCCGCCAATACCAATCATGTGGATTCTTTTAATATCGTCAAGAAACTTTTCGTTTTCCTTAATAATTTTCATAGAGAGAACCTTCCTTTGATTTTTCATATATATTATATTACTTTTACAGTAAAAAATAAACACTTTTTTAAAAATTTTTTCTAAATTTTGGTAATTTAACAAAAGAAAATTTGAGGAATATAATGTAATAAAACTTATTCCAAAGGATGAAACAAATGGAAAAAATACTTTTTATTGGTGGTGACGAGCGAAACACCCACGTTTATGATTCAGTGAAAAATGAACTTGATAACGTTGATATAATCGCTTTTAAGGAAAATGACTATGATAAACAAAAGACGCAAAACGCAAAAGTAATAGTATTCCCTATCTTTGCATCGAAAGACTCGGAAAATTTATATGCGCCGCTTTATGACAAAGAAATTAAGCTTGATGCGATTTTAGAAGATTTTAAAAAGACAGAATTCATTATTGGCGGCAAACTAGACAGGAAAATCAAAGATTTTGCAATAAAAAATAACATAGGATTTTTTGAATACATAGAAGAAGAAAATTTCAAATCGTTAAATGCGATACCAACAGCAGAAGCAGCGCTTGCGATCGCTGTATTTAATACGAAGAAAACACTTTGGAATTCTAAATGTTTAGTTACGGGGTACGGAAGCATTGGAAAATATTTGTGCTTTTTATTAACGTCGTTCGGAGCTGACGTAACGGCAACAGCTCGCAAAGAAAGTGATTTTAACGAACTTAAAAGAAAAAGCATTAAATACATCGAAACATCAAAAATCAAAGGAGCTTTAAATGATTTTGATATAATATTCAATACAATTCCGCACAGAATTTTTGACGATAATGAAATAAAAAATTTAGATGAAGATAAACTTTTGATAGATTTAGCATCTGCTCCTTATGGATTGGAACACAGTTTAAATTATAATAAAAAATGCAAAATTCTGCTTTCTTCTTCCCTACCCGGAATTTATTCTCCGATAACTGCCGCAAAAATAACAAGCGACGTATTAATACAAAAGTTAAAAGAGGTGTTAAATAATGTCTAAATTAAAGCTGGGATATTGCTTATGCGGTTCTTTTTGCACGATTGCGCAATCATTAAAACAAATGGAGTTATTATCTCAGGAATACGATATTTTGCCAGTAATCTCAGAGATTGTTGGCAAAACTAACACTCGCTTTGGAACGAGCGAAGAAATTAAAAATAAAATCAAAAAAATTTGCAATAAAGATATAATTGAAACAATAGCCGACGCAGAGCCAATAGGACCTAAAAATATGACAGATATTATGATTATAGCGCCATGCACCGGCAACACTATGGCAAAACTCGCTGCGGGCATAGTTGACACAACGGTTACTATGGCAGCAAAATCGCATTTAAGAAATTCAAGGCCGCTTGTGATTGCGCCCGCAACTAACGATGCGCTTGGTGCGGCCTCGAAAAACATTGGCACTATTTTAAATTTCAAGAATTATTATTTTGTCCCTTATGGTCAAGACGATGAAATCAAAAAGCCTAAATCAATGGTTGCCGATTTTGACAAAATACCGCAAACTATCCTTGCCGCTCTAAACGGCAAACAAATTCAGCCAATAGTATTTTAAACAAAAATGCACTTTCTCATCTTGAATGAATAAATTATTTTTTTTATAACGGGCAATTCAAATGTTTTTTCAAGTGCGCTTGAATAAAGTTCTAATTGCTCTTTATAAGCATCAATAAAATATTCCTCGTTATCGGAATTATCAGTCTTAAAATCAATCAAAACTAAACCGTCATTACAAACCGCAACGCAATCAGCAATTCCCTGAACTAATGTGAATTCGTTTAACTCTTCAGGTATTTCTGAATTGAGCTTCGAACAATTTACTTTAGTTATAAATCGATATTCTTTTAAAACCTTTTCCGAATTTTTTATTATGTCGTACACTTCGCTTTTAAAGAATTCGGAAATTGCATTTTTATCTATGACTTCCCCTTGTCTTTCGGTTAAAAATTGCCACTCAATAAGTCTTTCAATTTCGCTATCCAAATTTTCGCTTGCAAGCTTGTAATCACAACATTCCATAAACTTATGGTTAGCCGAACCTATTTCTGCAGGAGTCAGCTTTGTTTCAGATAAAAATGCGGGGCGAGTTGAAAACGCGAAATCCGAGTTTTTATTTCTTTTCAAAATATCACTAACCGATGTTTTAGCGGGAACAGTATTTAAAGAAAGATATGGATAATCAAACTTGAAAATATCATCAAAATCGACGTTATCATCTTGCAAATATTCTCTATCGATGTCTATAACAGAACACGATTCTGTTGGTTCTAATAAATTAACCTCAAAAGAACAGTCATAAGAAATTGCAGGAAAATCATCATCAGATCGTCTTAAAGCAACGCCATCACGATGACAAAGAGCAGCCATCAATATCCAATCAGAATAGTTTTTAGCCTCAAAAAGCGAATCTTTAATAAAAGGCATTCCGCTAACTGATGCTATTTTAGCCTTTTCAGTTATGCCTTCAAGATATTTTTCAGTATCTTTAACAGTTGTAAATAAAACAAGTTTTTCTTTTGCTCTTGTTAACGCAACGTATAGCAATCTCAATTCTTCTTTGTAAAGACGATTTTTAACAGAATTGGAAATATATTTATAAGAACAAGGGCTTAACATTGAATTATACTTCTCGCTGTAATATTTGAATGCTGCGCCTAGCTCTGAATCGCAAACACATCGATCGTGTGTATCTTGCATATTAAATTTAGTTGCAAGCGAACAAACTATGCAAATAGGAAATTGAAGACCCTTTGATGAATGAAAACTCATTACAGTTACAGCATTTGTAGAAGTCGTAACCGCTGCCGCAAGACTATCATTACTGTCAGATTCTATGTATCTTATAAAATCCAAAACGCTGTTTTCCCTATTCGAACAATAAGACTTTGCGTTTTCAATCAAAAGATATAAGTTCGCCTTTTTTAAATCTCCGTTTTCTAAGGCATTGCAAATATCAAAGAAACCTGTCTTTGTAAAGAGATTTAGCAAAAGAGTGTCTACACTTAACGTTACGGAAAGTCTTCTCGCTTCATGCAAAAAATCGACAAAAGACTTAATTTTATTATTATCCTTTAAGGCAAGAAGATTAGAATATACCGACGATTTTTTGTTTTCTAATCTAATTTCGCACAATTCGTCTTCAGAGAAACCAAAAATCGGAGAGGTTAATAATGCAACCATAGAAATATCGTTGTTAGGATTGTCAATAACCTTTAAAAGCGAAAGCGCAATTTTAATTTCGGAAGCTTCTGAAAATTTTTCAGAAGGACAATTTATAGGAATTCCTCTTTTTTCAAAAACCTTAACGTAGTCTGCGATTCTTTTTTTTGGGCTCCTCATCAAAAGAACGAAATCAGAAAACTTTGCTTTTCTCAACGATTTATTTCCATCATCTAAAAAAGCAGGCTTTTCCATAGTTTCGGTGATATAATCAGCAATACATTCCGCTTCGCTTTGTGCTTCCCGTTTTCCGATTTCTGCTTCAACAATATTAATTGAAACGTTTGTTGCTTCCTTATTATCCGGAAAATTTCCAATAGGATCAAGCTGTTCTTCAGAATTATAATCCATACCCGTATCGGACTTTGTCATAAATGCACTAAAAAGAAAATTATTAAAATAACAAATCTCTTTTCTACTTCTGAAATTACCCGTTAAGATAACTTTAGAAGGATTATTATTCGTATCATATAGCGGATAATTGTCCTTTCGCATAAGAAAATTATCCGGATTCGCATCTCTGAAACCGTAAATACTTTGTTTAACGTCACCAACCATAAACAAATTTTTCTTTTTATGGCTCAAAAGATTGAAAAGTTCGTCTTGAAGATTATTTGTATCCTGATATTCATCAACAAGAATTTCATCATATCGGTTATTGACAGACATCATAACATCAGGATGTTCCGAAAGCAGTTTTAGCGCAAAATGCTCAATCATATCAAACGAATATTTATTTTTAGAAAAATAATATTCATCGATCTTATGCTTATAATCCAAAACTAAATTTATAACATTCTTTAAAATTGGGTTAAAATTCTTTAAAATATCGATAGTTATTTCATAAGAATATTCTAAATCTTTCTTGATTTCATCATTAACCGTCTTAATTTTTTCTGCAGAGATTTTAATTTGATTAGATATTTTATAATCGTCGGAAGAAGATACTTTTAGTTGCTTGTTAGTATATGACGCTACGTGCTGCAAACAAGCATCCCATTCCATATTTTTTAAAAGCTCGGAAAGTTTTTCAATATATTTTAATCTGTTTTTAAGCGCAGATTCATATTTATTAGCAAAAACAGAATCATATTTTGAAAATTCTATCAATAAATTAACGCTATTCTGCGCTTCAGAACACAAGATATTGAACTTTGAAAACAAAGACTCTTTGATTTTTGATTTGTCGAAATTCAAAACCGCTTCATCATTTAAAACAGCAATATCGTTTAGCCATTTTTCTTGATAAGGCATAGAGCAGCTCTTCTGGTATAACGTTTCTATAATAGTTTTCAGAGCACTTTCGTCATATCCCGATCGCAAATCAGAAAGCGTTTTTAAAAAGCTCGGATCCTTGGAATTGAGTTTTTCTCGAATCAAATCATTCAAAAGTTCGTTTTTTTCCTGCTTGAATGAGTTTTCATCAATTATTTTGAAATCTGATGAAATGCCCAGCGAAGAAAAATTTTCTCTAACAAGATTTATGCAAAAAGAATCAATGGTACAAATAGAGGCTTCTTCAATGAGCAAGCTTTGTCTTTTGAGATGCAAGGAATCAGGATCTTCTAAGAGTTTCTTTTTCAATTCAGAACTAATTTTTGCTTTCAATTCAGTTGCAGCAGCATTAGTGAAAGTAACTATTAAAACCCTATCGGCAGAAAGACCATTGGGATTAGATAATCTCCTGATAACTCTTTCAACTAAAACTGCGGTTTTACCCGAACCTGCCGCCGCAGCAACCAGAACGGTACCCTCTGCCCTAAGAGCATTTTTTTGTTCATCAGTAAATTTAATCTTGCTCAATAATTTCACCCTCCTCCATAATTTTTAATGCATCCTCAATAGATAAAGAAGGAAGCGATTTTTCCTCAAAACTATAACGACATATTTCCCTATAATCACAATAAGTACAGGTTTTATTTTTGCTATCGTTTGCGTATGGATTTTTGCTGATTTCGCCACTTAACAATTCATTATGCATTTGTGCAACCTTTTTCTTCACATAAGAAAAAATAACTTCAAAATCATCAGAATCAATACAATGTGAATTTTTAGATAAACTACCGTCCTTATTAAATGAAAACGGCATATATTTGCCCGACGGATCCATCGCTGATAAAACATCATTGTCTGTGGTTAATATTCCTTTAGCTTTGGGCGAATAAGATCCGTCAACTTTTCCTTCAATTCCGTTTTTTCTAACGTGATTAAGAGGCTGATATAAAACAGCTGCAGGATCTGTTTGTAAATTAGGAGATTCATATATTGCGCATAGATAAATGAACATTTGCAAATTTAAGCCGGACAAAATATCAGATAATACGAAATCTTTCTTTCCTGTTTTGTAATCAATTATTCTGATATATTCTTTTCCTGCTATTTTGGCAGAATCAACTCTGTCAATAACACCCGAAAGCTCAACAGTTCCCTTTTCAGAGTCAATAATTAACGGCGGAACCTCTGTTTCGTCGGCAATTCTAAACTCAAAAGCCTTAGGCTTAAACTCGCTATTATTTATTTCATCGAGCACATAATTGCACAACTCAACAAGCATATCATAAATTCTGGTAATGATATACTTGCTATATTCATCTAGTGATTGATAATTTCCGACAGTTAATATAATATATTCGTTAATATATCCATCAATAAGTTTTGATAAATTATTAATATCTTCTTGCGGGCTATCAAATAAATAATGGTTGAGTATTTTTTCTAATACATAGTGCGCGATTGTGCCCCTTTGCATAACCATAAAATCAATTTTTTCACGTTTGGAAATATTCAACCCATATTTATTAAAAAATGCGTATGGACATTTATAATAGCTCTCAATTTTGCTTGGAGATGCATTAAGATTTATACCAAAAATTTTTTCGGCAGATTCTCCCAAAAGCCTGGATTCAGTGTTGTTGACAGAACGCTTTATTGCATCAATTTTTGCTGTGAAATCATCAAATTTATTCAAAGCATCAAATATTAAATCGGCGCTATTCTGATTAGCCCTCAATTTATAAGATGCAACAGAAAAAGCTTGGGATTTAGTTTCAATATAATCAGATAAAAAGCTATTAATATCGATAAATTCAGGCGAAACTCCAAGATAATCGCAAATCGAAGAATAAGTTTGCGATATTTGACAACCGGAGCCCGAATATTCGCTAATATAATTCATTAAAACAAGCTTGGATTTCGGGCTTGTCAGCGCTTTATATACTGCAAAATTTTCTTCTAATGTTAAATCTAAAGATTTGTCTGAAAAATCCTCTAAATAATCAGATAAGAAAGCTCTTTCGGTTGTACTGAATATACCTTTATTTTGTATAAGGCTTGGGAACATTCCATAATTAAATCCCGCGATAAAAGCAACTTTAATATCATAAGTTCTGAGTTTATCAGGAGTCGTAAAAATAACCTCGTCAAGGCCTTGTGGGATTCCTCCCAAGGTCTTGATAGCAAAAGATTTTGAAATTATAGAAGAATATTCGGAAATGCTAAAAACTTCATCGCTAAAAATTTCAACAACATCATCAAGAACACCGATAACTGCATCCCAAGAGGCGGTCTGAAAATCAGCTTCCTCGTATTCACCGTTGTCTTTTAAAGAAGAAACTATTTCTCGAAGCCTTTCTCCAACTTTAGCTTTTTGCATTGTGGAAAAAAGCAGAGTAGATATTTCTTGTGCAGAAGCTTGTTTAATAGAGTTAAGAGGTTTTAAAAGAGAAACAATTTTTTCTCTCGTCTTGTTTAATTCAGTAAGTCGTTCCTTGGCAATTAACTTTTCTTTATCCGAAAGTTCTTTTAAACCAAATGGGTTGAAATCCCATTTTTCTTCCCATTGATGCTTGTCAATATTCCATAAATAAATATAATTATCAAGAGAAAATAATTCCTTCTCGGAAACGTCTGTTAATTGGGTTTTAATCAACGATAAAATATCGTTAGACTTAAAACTTCTTGAAGCCGAAAGCAATAAAGAAACTAATTTCGTTAAAAGCGAGTTATCAAGTCGTCTGTTTTCATTAACAAAAATCGGAACGTCATATTTTCCGAAAATAGACTTAATAAAACCCGAATAGTTTTCAGAGCTTCTGCAAATAAACGCAAAGTTTCTATACCTAAGCCCATTTTCTCTGACAAGCTTATGTATCATAGTTGCTGCATATTCACATTCATCATATTTTCCTGAAAAGGTTAAAGCAGAAACGTTTTTAATTTCTCTTTTATTTGGATTTTTGGTTTCAAAAAAATCACAAACGGAAATTAAATCCTCAGAATCATATAATTTTTTATCCAATAAAATCGGTGTGTTGATTTGCTTTTTAGCAACGTTTTTTGCATAATCTGTGATTATACGAATTGTTTTGTTTACAGGCGAAAATACAGAAAACTCATCGTTAGTTTTTCCATCTGAACAGAAAGAAAAATAAACATCTTTAGCATCATCTATAATCCGCTTAACAATCTTCATTTGTTGGCCTGAAAATCCTGAAAAGCCATCAAAAAATACCGTTTTATCTTTGAAAAACTTATTCTTTTTAATTATTTCATAAACAAATTCAAGATCATCAATTGGATCAATATATTTATTCAAAAGCAAGGACTCATAGGTTGACATAACTAACGATAAATCGCAAAGCTTGTCCTTAAGAACGCCTGAAGAAATGTTTTTTGATATTTCAATAAGTTGTGAAGATTTAATTCCCGATGTCTTAAAATCTACTATTGCGTCAATTAATGATTCAACATTTTTTGAAGGCTCACCTTTAAAAATTTTCAACTCGCCTTGCAAGGAATTTAATGTTTTTAGCATCATCAAGTGCCTTTTGTTGTCGTCTATAGTTTCGTATGCGTTACCGCCATGCTCACGCTTAATTTCATCACACAACCATCTGAAGCTATATAAAGATATTGTTCTTAATGAGGACTCCCCTATGCGATCTATTAATTCTCTTTCGGTTTCGAAAGAAAATTGCTCAGGAACAAAAAGCGCTGTGTTTTCATTTCCCAACGCCTTGTCCTTGAGCAAATTTAAAGTGTATTCAGTTTTTCCACTTTTTGCAGTACCTAATATAAAATGAATCATATTAAACCTCTTTAATTTTATATAATAAATGGTATTATTAAAACAAATAAAACTCCCGGAAGGCCCATAACGGCGCTAATACCGATTGTATAAATGTTTAGAGGCACTTTGAAACCCAAATAGCCTCCAAATAAATGAATAATCGCTAAAACAGAAATACCAATAACCCCAATTTTAAAAACAGTGTTTACAAACTTACCGGTTTTATATGAGAATATCAGATAAAATAAAAAATACAAAACTAAAACTATGTAAAAAGCAATTTTCATCTTCGGCACCACCTTCATTTTTAAGATTATGCAGGTGCCGCACGCAATTATGCTACTTAAAAATAGCTAAAATAGTTTTCAAAATAATAGATAAGTCTCCAAAAAAACTGAAATTCTTTAGATATTTAAGATTATATTCCATTTTAAGTGGCAGAACGTTATCAATATACTCTCTATCCGCATCAATGGAGTTTTTTAACATTTCGTTTTCGTCTTTAAATTTAATACTTGCAAGAGAGGTAATGCCTGCAGGTAAAAGCAAGGTTGCAAGCATTTCGTCGTTATACGCACTAACGTATTTTCTGACTTCCGGTCTTGTTCCGACGAAAGTCATACTACCCCAAAGCACGTTGAAGGCTTGAGGAAGTTCGTCAAGACGGAATTTTCTTAAAAATTTACCTATTTTTGTTATTCTGGAATCATTTTCAACAGTAACTAACGTGCCTATTTTGTCTGCGTTTTTAACCATAGTTCTGAATTTAAAAACCTTGAATTCTTTGCCAAACTGCGTGATTCTGGGCTGTTTATAAATTATCGGGAATCCTGAATCAATAACTATTAAAATCCCTAAAATTATATAAACAGGAGAAAAAATTAAAACAAAAAAGAAGGATAAAAACACATCAAATATTCTTTTGAATATCAAAGAAGCGTTTTTTTTCGAGATAGCGTCATAATATTTTTTGACGCCATCATTTTGAAACATATTCGGAAGTTCTTCCCATTTTTTTAATAACATTTCATCTCCTCCGAAATCCTGATAAAATTCTCAATTACATAATCTTGTTGATCTTCTGTCATTGCATAAAAAAGAGGCAAAGAAATCTCATTGATATATTGATTGTATGCGTTTGGAAAATCCTTAATATCGAAACCTTGCTTATTATATGCCGAAAGAAGTGGTAACGGCTTATAGTGAACGTTGCAAGCTATTCCGGCTTCAGCCATCCTTCTTATAAATTCATTTCTATATTCGATATTATCTTTTTTAAACTTCAATAAATAAAGATGACCGTTCCCTATAAAATCGGTACCAACGTGTTTATGAAGAACTACATCAAGGTTTTTAAAAGCTAAATTATATTTATTAACGAGATTTAAGCGTTTCTCAACAAATGTGTCGTATTTTTCAAGTTGACGCAAACCGATGGATGCTGTTATATCGGTCATATTGCATTTATATAAAGGCTCAATAATGTCATATTCCCAAGCGCCTTTCATCATTTTTGCTCTGGCGTCTTTTGATTGACCATGAAGGGACATAAGTTGAAAGCTTTTATAAATATCATCAGAAGATATTTTATCGAATTTATTCCAAGTTACCGCTCCGCCTTCTCCGGTAGTGAGATTCTTAACAGCGTGGAAGGAGAAAGACGTAAAGTCGCAGAAAGTTGCAGCCTTCTTGCCTTTAAAAACTGAGCCTAAAGAATGAGCAGCATCGCAGATAACCGCAATTCTACCCAATTTTTCTTGCATCTCATTAGATGGCGAAAAAACATCAGATTTCTTATTAACAATCTCAAAAATTCTATCATAGTCGCAAGGAATTCCGGCAATATCAATCGGAATTATAGCTTTTGTTTTATTGGTTATAGCTTTTTCAAGAGCATCATAATCGATAGAAAAAGAATCTTTTTGACAATCGACAAGAACAAGTTTTGCACCAACGTGGCATATAACACTCGCAGAAGCGGTATAAGTATAAGCACAAGTGATAACCTCGTCGCCTTCCCCAATTCCCAGTAAACGCAAAGTGAGCTCCATTCCTGCCGTTGCAGAATTTAAGCAAACTGTTCTATCCGTATTGCAGTATTGTGTTATATTGTTTTCAAAAAAACGAGTTTTTGGGCCCGTTGTTATCCAACCGGAGCGCAGTGTATCAACAACCTCAGCTATTTCTTCTTCTCCAATAAATGGTGGTGAAAAAGGTACGTCCATGAAGATTCTCCTTTTATGTTATTATTATCCTTATACATTATACCAAATATTTTTCTATGTTACAATAGTTAATGCAATTTATATCAATATATTTTCAGAAAACACACTAAAAAAGATAAAAGAATTAATATTTTTTAAAAAATCATATTGACAAAACCGAAAATTGTGTTATAATAATCTAGTCAACTTGAGGGCCATTAGCTCAGTTGGTTAGAGCAACCGGCTCATAACCGGTTGGTCCGGGGTTCGAGTCCCTGATGGCCCACCATATTTAGGGGTATAGCTCAGTTGGTAGAGCGTCGGTCTCCAAAACCGTGCGTCGAGGGTTCGAGTCCTTCTGCCCCTGCCAAAAAGAAAATCCTGTCGATTATTGTCGGCAGGATTTTTTGTATTATTCAATATTCATCATTACTTAAAACGTTTTTTCGTAAATAAAGTTTCTGTCATAATTCTCACAAGCGCATTTAAACAATTTTTAAACGGAATAGTCATAGTTTTAGAGAAAGTTCCACAAGGGATTGATATAAACGAAATAAAAGAAAATTTGATAAGATTTGAAAATATTGAAAGTGTTAAAAATATATCCGTTTGGACGCTCAACGGAAAAACAAATATCGCGTGTATAACGCTTTTAATAACTTCGAATGATTATGAAACAGAAACAAAAGATAATATTAGAAAATTTCTGTTAGAAAATCATTCTATAAACACTATAACAATAGAAACAGAAGAAAATTAAAAGGAGCGAGAAATCGCTCCTTTTAAATCATTCGATTGTTTCTAATAAAAAGCTAACGGGTCTAAAACCATCGTTACAAGAAATCATAGCAGATTTTTTGTTTTTCATCCAACCATCGTAAATATCTTCGCCACCACAAGACAAAGTTAAAACAAACGGAGAAATACTTTCCCAAGCGCTATCGCAAAAACCATTTGGCTTACAATAATTTTCGGAAACAAAAATATCTCCTTCTTTTAAATCGCAAGCATGTTTTATTGGATTTTCATATTTCTCTATCAAGTCGTCATATCTGGCTTTTTTAACAACCGTTATTCTAACCTTTTTCATCACTTTACCTCTGGGCAATCGAATCGATAAGTTTTAATTCGTCGTTTGAAAAATCCGTATTATTCAGCATACCGATATTATCGAGAATCTGAGTCGGATTAGATGCGCCAACTAAAACACTTGTAACACCCTTTGTTTTATAAACCCACGCAAGAGACATTTGAGCCAGTGATTGTCCTCTGGAAGCGGCTAAATCATTTAGATCTTTTATTTTAGAAAGCATCTCGGGTGTCAATCTGTCTGCTTTTAAAAATCTGCCATCAGTTTTAATTCTGCTATCAGAGGGAATACCATTAAGATATCTGTTGGTCAACATTCCCTGCTCAAGCGGACTAAATACAATAATACCCTTTTCGCACTCATTAGAACTATCTAAAAGACCATTATTTTGTATAGTTCTGTCAAAAATAGAAAATCTGTTTTGATTAATAATAAAAGGACAATGCAACTCGCGAAGTATATCGGCAGCTTCCTTCATTGTTTTGCCGTCATAATTGGACAAGCCAACGTAAAGAGCTTTTCCGCTTTTTACAATACTATCGAGCGCCCACATTGTTTCATATAACGGTGTATCAGGGTCCATTCTGTGATGATAGAAAATATCAACGTAATCAAGATTTAACCTTTTAAGACTTTGATCCAAGCTGGAAATTAAATACTTTCTGCTACCAAAATCCCCATAAGGACCTTCCCACATATAATATCCTGCTTTAGTGCTTATAACTAATTCATCTCTGTAAGGTTTTAAATCGTTATTAATGATTTTTCCGAAATTTTCTTCAGCGCTACCCGCTTTTGGTCCGTAGTTATTGGCAATATCAAAATGAGTAATACCGTTATCAAATGCTGTTTTGCACATCTCAACCATATTCTGATAATTTCCGGTATCACCAAAATTATGCCACAATCCCAAAGAAACGGCGGGAAGTTTTAGTCCACTATCTCCGCATTTATTATATTGCATAGAATTATATCTTTCATTATTTGCCTTATATAACATAAAACAACCTCCTTTTTTAAATTATACTTTATAAATTTCGGTTTTACAATAGTAAAATAAAAAAAGACCGATTTTTAGTCGGTCTTTTTTGAAATTTATTCTAGTTTTCTTCTTTATCAATAATACCGATAGAAAGCTCTTTGAGTTGTAAATCGTCAACCTCGGAAGGAGCCCCACTCATAAGCTCGCCTGAATTGGCAACTTTCGGGAATGCAATAACCTCTCTGAGAGATTCGCAACCAAACATAAGCATACACAATCTATCAAGTCCGATACCCATACCACCATGAGGAGGTGCGCCGTATTTAAAGGCATCCGTTAAGAATCCAAACTTTTCATAAGCCTCTTCATTGCTCATTCCAAGTGCTTCAAACATTTTCTTTTGAAGAGTTGGATCGGTTATTCTGATAGAGCCGCTGGATAACTCAACGCCGTTTAAAACCAGGTCGTAACACTTTGCAAACACCTTTTCGGGGTCAGATTGCAAATATTGAATACC
>JAZQTQ010000065.1:0-39448 GCA_045630885.1 Acutalibacteraceae bacterium | reverse complement strand
TGTCCGACATCGGCCCCAATTCACAACCTTCCTCTCGTTCTACCTTTACAACCCATTCCGTTATTTTTGCCGACGCTAGCTCATAACGAATAGGAGAATTTGCTGCCCATTCTTTAGAAATTTCCTCTAATAAAGGCGCTAAAGTGTTATTTCGAATAACGTTCCCTTTTTTCTTTATTCTTTCGAGGAAAAACAAAAAGTGATGTTGACCAACGAAGGCGTTTCTGTTAAGTGAAAACGCACAAAGCTTAAACCCGTTTTTGCCGAAAGCGGTAAACTGTCGTTTTTCACCCATATTCAAAAAAATGACGTCCCCTTTTTTGACCTGATAGACTTGCTCCTCAATTTCCCAAAATGCCTCTCCTTCCAACACAATACAGACCTTGAATCCGGAATAAAAAGTACTTTTAGGGGCAGATGTGGAATTGAGGCTTTTTATTACCGTATATGCAAAAAAATTCCCCTTGTTCACAATAATCATAGTTGCGCCTCCTCCCCTTTATATTAACATATCTTTTTTGAATTTGCAAGAAATCGAAATAATTTATCAAGAAAAAGGTGGATAACAACGGGGTTTTCTGATATTATATTCAAAAAAGAGGATTTTTAAAGGAGGCAAAAATATGTATGATTTAATTATATTAGGCGCAACCTTTGCTGCCGCAGGCATAGCGCAAAAGTATAAGAAAAATTGCCTTATATTAGAAAGCACCATGCAAGCGGGCGGCGAATTTTTCGGAGCTTTGCATTTCGGCTCAGATTTTGACAAAAAGCCAAAGAACGATGAATCAAAGCCCCTTTGGGAAAAGTTCCGTGGCGGTAGTGTTTATGGCCTTGAAAGAGAGATTTATCCTTATTTTAATGAGGTTGATATTCTTTTTGGGATTCAGTTGGTTTCGGTTCAAAAGGGTGAAAAAGGGTTTGTTTGTCTGGCGCACGGAGTTGAAGGCTTCTGCACCTTTGAAGCAAAAAAAGTTATAGATACTCGCGCAAGCGAAGAAATAAGCATTTCCAAAACCTTCAATTTGCTTATTGAAAGCCGGGAAGACCCCTTATTTGAGGGCACAGATTCTTATAAAGTCGGTTTCGAAAATCACTATGTTGTTCGTCTGCCGATACCTCTTTCTTGTGGCTATGCCGAGGCAAGAGAAAAAGCAAGAAGTCTTATAAGAAAATTTTCAAACGCTCAAAAGCTCATTCTCTTGGCGTTCTTTTTCGATTACCAAATAAAAGAGGAATATCCCAAAACCAACGACGGCATTTTATATTTGCCTTCAAAGGCATTTGAAAATCCTCTGCTTGCCTTCGATGCAGGATTGGAGGCGGAAAAAATATGACCTATCTTTCAAAAATCATAAATGGTCAACTAATAAAACAGACGGTTGCTCGCCCAACCTTTCAAAAAGAATACGACGTAATTGTATGCGGATTGGGTACCGCCGGCTATCTTTCTGCCCT
Source organism: Acutalibacteraceae bacterium (assembly GCA_045630885.1). Taxonomy (GTDB): domain Bacteria; phylum Bacillota; class Clostridia; order Oscillospirales; family Acutalibacteraceae; genus UMGS1532. Next base: position 37,990 of record JAZQTQ010000065.1, on the reverse strand, counting down.
TTATTGCGCCGAAAACGGACTTTCGGTTTTAGGAATCGAAAAGTTCACCTGCGTTGGCGGAACGCAGACCATAGGCGGTATTGTTGGTCATTATTTCGGTTGCCCCGGAGGGCGCTATGAAAAGTTTGATTCCGAGGTTTACGAAATAGTTGGGCGCTACACCTTCACCTCCACTGAAAGCCGAAAACTTTTGGCAGAGAAAAAACTTATCGAACAAGGGGCAGAAATCCTTTTTGAATCATCTTGCTGCGGAGTTTATTTGGAAGAAAACACCGTTATCGGTATCAAAGTTTTAACCAAGCAAGGTGTTTTGGATTTTGGCGCAAAATTTGTTTTAGACTGCACTGCCGAAGCCTTCGTTTCATCTATTGCGGGCTGTGAAACAGAAATGGGCAGAGAAGCTGATGGCCAAGCTCAGCCTTATTCTTTGGTGTCGATGGTATACGACCACAATAAATATGGTTATACCAACGTCGACTTTGGGAGAGTTAATCAGTTCGACCAGTTTGAATTGTCCGAAGCAATTCTTTTCTCAAGGTCTTATAAAATAGCGGAAGGCCATAGCGGAACGACCATCTGCCAAATGCCCCTTTTAGGAATAAGAGAAGGAAGACGAATTATCCCCGAAGAAACTGTGCGTTTAGAGGATTTGTTTGCCGACAATCAAACTCAAACACCTATGTTTTATTCCTACGCTGATTTAGACAAACACGGGTGGGACATCGCTTTCGATGGCGAAACTCTGGGAGATTGGGCAATCGGCGCAAATCTGGGCGCATATAACGTTACGGTTGCGGTGCCATATAAGGCAATTTTGCCTAAAAATTATGACGGAATATTGGTTCCTTGCCGTGCGGTTGGAGTGGATAGAGATATTTCCAGTTGCGTTAGAATGATTCCCGATATGAAAAAAATGGCAGAGGCCGCCGCCGAATGGGTTGCGCTTGCCATTAAACAAAACAAAAAACTGCGCGAGGTTCCCTATCAACAGCTAAAAGAAAAGCTTACGGCAAGCGGTTGCCTTAACGAGCTTCATAATAGAGGCTACCGCATCGACGGGCAAAGGGATTGGGACGGATCTCCCCTAACAGTGCGCGATGTTATTTGGATTACCGACCCCTTAAAGCTCGAAGAAGAACTGAAAACCGAAGCGCCGGGAAGGGCAATTTGGTCGGCAAAAAGAATGGGCAAAAAATCGCATCCTGTCTTAAAAGCGCTTTTAGACTCCCCCGACCAAAATCAAAAAAAACACTCTGCTTTCGCTTTGGCAATAATTGGAAGCCAAGATGCCTGCCCCGTTTTAAGGGAAATGGTTTCTTGTCGCGACGGCCTTATGCTCAAGGACTCAAGGAAGAATAATAATCTTCGAGGATGTATGGCAATCTATTGGCTCGGCAGACTTGCAGACCGAGATATAACCGAAGAACTTTGTCAACTCGTTTCGAGCCCCGATGAGATAAACCGACCGATTTATCACCAAAGCGGTCTTCGAACCACCCGCTATAAAATTTCGGAATACAACGACACCTATTTTCAGTTTATGTCCGAATCGGTTATGGCGCTAATAAGAATCGGCGACCGACATATTGACCTGCGAGAGAAAATCCGAGAAAGCTTTATCCTCGCATTTTCGTCGCACGACTATTATCATCGCATAACAAGAAGACCGCCTTTAAGCAGCGAAGGCAATATGGTAAAAGCATTAAAAGAAATTTCCTTTTCGGCGATCAAGCGCTGGAACAGCTGAAAACGGACACCCTTCAAAAACTAAAAGCGAGGCTTTTTGCCTCGCTTTTAGTTTTTATTGTTTTGCAATTTTTCTATATATTCAGTTGGTGTTATTCCCATTTGGGCTTTAAATTTTTTGGAAAAATACTGAGAACAGGAATAACCGCATCTGTAGGCAATATCGCTCACGCTGACAAATCCCTGCTCCATCATCGTGCAAGCATTTTGGATACGAATGGTGTTCAGATAGTCGATAATCCCAATTCCCATACTCTTTTTAAAAAGCGAAGAAATATATTTTTTATTATACGACAATTCTTTTCCCATTTTTTGCAAAGAAAAATTCTGCTCGCTGAAATGCTCGTCAATATAGTTCTTTATCCTGTCAACGCTGTTGCTTTGTGCGGGGTTGCTATTTTGTGTTAAAAGCTTGTTTCCAAGGATTGAAAAGGTATAAAGCAAAACCGATTCGCTCATTAAATCGATAACGTTAGGACTCGCTGAAAGTCCCTTTTTCCAAAAATCAGAAACCTCATCAAGATTATGAAAAATAAAATTCGCATTGGAAATTTTAAGGTTTTCTAAAATCATATTCCCCCTCGACCCAACGAAGCTTATATACATATAACTAAAATTTTCGGCAGATTCTATCGCAAAGGCGGAAGCCGGGAAGGTGAAAAAAACGTCCCCCGACTTTAATGGGTTTATCTTTCCGGCGACGTGAATATACCCTTGACCGCTACAAACCAAGTACATTTTATAAACCGATTCTATCTTCAAGCGGTTATATTGCTGAGGCGTTGTTTCCAAAACAAAATTTATCGTGTGAATCGAATGCATATCATTATGAAAAGGCACGAATCGACAAGTATTTTCCTGCATAAAATCCTCTCCTTTATAAATAGTATAAAAACGATTGATGCTTATGTCAAGGAAAATCTAACTATTTTCTACTAATAAGTGGAATATATCTATTGAACTCTTTTGATTAAATTGCTAAAATAAAATCACAAACTAAAAAGGAGCGTTATTTTATGAAAAAGATAAGAGTTGGCGTTTTAGGCGGTTATCGAGGCTCAAGCATGATAAACTATTGCAAAAGAGCAGATAATGCCGAGGTTGTTGCTATTTGCGACAAATCAAAAGAGGTTCTTGATGCTCAGCGAAACAATGCGGAGGGCTTGAACATCGCTTTTTATGAGAATTTTGATGAATTTATCAAGCATGATATGGACGCGGTCGTTTTGGCGAACTATGCAAACGAACACGCCCCCTTTGCAATAAAAGCGTTAAAGCTTGGGCTACACGTTTTTTCGGAGGTTTTGCCTTGCCAAACTATGAAGGAAGCGGTTGAATTAATCGAAACAGTTGAAGCCACAGGCAAAATATATGCTTACGGCGAAAACTATTGCTATATGCCCGCCCCTTATGAAATGAGGAAGCTATACCGCGAGGGCAAAATCGGAGAATTTGAATACGGAGAATGCGAATATATACACAACTGCGAACCCTTCTGGCACAGCATCACCTATGGAGAGAAGGACCATTGGAGAAACAATATGTATGCCACCTTTTATTGCACCCATTCTTTAGGGCCCATTATCCACGCCACAGGTCTTCGTCCTGTTTCGGTTGTGGGCTTCGAAGGCACGAAAACCGAAAGAAAACTCCGAATCGGTTCTAAGAGCGGTTCTTTTGGAATCGAAATGGTAACATTGGAAAACGGCGGAATAATCAAAAGTGTTCACGGAGGTCTTTATAAAAATTCCATTTGGTATTCGATGTATGGCTCTAAAGGAAGAATGGAAAGCGCAAGAGAGGATGCAGGAACGGGCGACGTTTATAAAATTTATGTGAACGTCGACGCTTTTTCTGGCGACTACGGAAAAGATAATGTCGAAAGCTATAACCCCGTTATCGATGCCAAAGCAGACGTTGAAGGCTTTGGACATGGCGGTTCTGATTTCCATTCGATGTATCAGTTTATTGAAAAAATCAAGGGCGAAAAGGATAGCGATATTATCGATGTTTATGAAGCGATGGATATGTTTTTGCCCGGTATGTTTGCTTATCGTTCAATTTTAAACGGCGGAATCCCAATGGAGATTCCGAATCTTCGCGACAAGTCAGTACGTGAACTATGGAGAAACGACACCGCCTGCACCGACCCAAAAGTAGCGGGAGATATGTTGCTACCTGTTTTCTCGAAGGGCAATCCCGAAATAGACGACGGGGTCTATGAGCATATGAAAGCCCTTTGGGATGCAGAATGTCAGTCAAAAGAGGGCACCTATCTCGATGCCGCATTAAGTCAAGGAACTAAATGATGTATTATTTAATAGTTTTAATTTCGGTACTTATGTTTGGGGGCTGTTTTGCCCTTAACGACCTTTACAGAGATCTGCGATCCAGCAGCATTGCAAGCAGTATGGAAAGCGCCTTTATAGGCTCGGTTGCAAGCCTTGTCGTTCTGCTGATTTACAGCGGTTTTTCTTTCGAAGCAACGCCGTTCACCCTTTTGATAGCCGCACTTTCAGCCGTTGCTGGTTTGGGCTTCACCTTTTGTAGCTTCAAAGCGCTCGATATAACAAATCTTTCCCTGTATTCGCTGTTTTCGATGCTCGGAGGAATGATGCTCCCTTTTTTGCAGGGAATTGTTTTCTATGGCGAAAAAATAACCATCGGAAAAATCGTTTGCGTTATTTTTGTTTGCATTTCTCTTTGCCTGACTATATCTCGAGGTAAAAAGAAGAAAGGCACAATATATTATTTCGGCATTTTCTTGCTTAACGGTTTGGCGGGCGTGCTTTCAAAAATTTTCACGTCAGCCAACTATTCCAAAACTAGCGCAGAATGGTTCTCAATCTGGTGTGCGTTTTTTGCGGCGTTAATATCGGGAATCGTTTGGCTTTTTGTAAGAAGGAAAGAAACCACCCCTAAATACACCTTCAAGGCGTTTTCAATAGCCGCCGCCAACGGCTCAATCAACCGCATTGCAAATCTTATGCTGGTGGTTTCTCTGTTGCATCTCGACGCTTCGATTCAGTATCCTATGGTTACGGGCGGAGTAATAATAGTTTCCGCCGTAATTTCACTTTTTAGCAAAAGAAAACCGACAATAAAAGAACTTTTATCCGTTTTAATGGCTTTTGTCGGCTTGCTGGCTCTGTTTATTATTAAGGTTTAATCATAGTTTAGGAGTTTTATTATGGATTTTATCAGAAATCACGAAAGAATAAGAACTGAGAAGTGGATAAGATATCAATATAATCTTACCACAGGCATCGGAGAAAACGGAAAACGTCTAACCGGTTGCGATGAGCATATAGAATTATCACGAAAAGCAGCCTGCGAGGGTATGGTTTTGCTGGAAAATAACGGACTTTTGCCTCTACGCGATAATACCACCATTGCGCTTTTTGGAATGGGCAGTCTTGATTACGTTAAGTGTGGCGGAGGAAGCGGTATTGTGCATTCTCAATACGTTCGCAATATCTATGACGGATTCAAATTAAAAGAGCCCAGATTTACGATTTACGAGCCCTTAACTAAATATTATTTTGATTATGGGTACCCTCGAATAACTCATCAAGACAACTCGATTATTGATGACCCCGAACTCCCCTCCGAGCTTATTAAGGAGGCGGCAGAAGGGGCGGACGTTGCGATTATTACAATTCATCGATACTCCAGAGAAGGCATAGACCGACTCAGCGAAAAGGGCGATTTTTACCTCACCGATGCAGAAGAAAAAATGGTTGAGTCGGTTACCGCCGCTTTCGAACACAGCGTGATTGTGCTAAACGTTGGAGGTATGATTGACACCGACTGGATAAAGAAAAACCCGAAAATCGACGGTGCGCTTCTCGCTTGGCAGGCGGGTATGGAAGGCGGTCTTGCGATTGCCGACATTCTGTGTGGTGACGTTAATCCTTCGGGCAAGCTCACCGACACCTTTGCGCGCGAATTTTCCGACTATCCCGGCGCAGATACCTTTAACGAGAGCGAAGACTACGTGGATTATTTCGAGGATATCTACGTGGGCTACCGCTATTTTGAAACTATCCCCGATGCCAAAGATAAGGTGGTTTACCCCTTTGGCTACGGACTTTCCTACACCGAATTTGAGATTTTCAAGCCCGTCGCTTCGGTGGAGAATAACAATATCCGCATTGAAACTACAGTTAAAAACATAGGCAAGATGGCGGGTAAAGAGGTTGTGCAGTGTTATTTCTCGGCTCCTCAGGGTCTTCTCGGCAAGGCAAAGATTTCTCTGGCAGGATTTAAAAAGACCAAGCTTTTGGAAGCGGGAGAACTCGAAAAAATCGTTATTGAGTTCCCGATTTCCGATATGGCAAGCTACGACGACCTCGGCAAGCTTCAGACGTCTGCATATATTTTAGAGGGCGGGGAATACACCTTCTTTGTTGGCAACAGTTGTCGCAATCTTACTGCCGCCGACTATCGTTACGTGGTTGAAGATAAGTTTGTTGTAACTGAGCAACTGACCCAAAAATGCGCCCCCAACAAAATAGAAAAGCGTATGCTCTCTGACGGCAGTTTTGAAAAATTGCCCTCCTTTGAAATAAAACAGTACGACGTGAAGCCCTACGAAAACACCGCTTCGCTTCCCGAAAGAGAACAGCCCTACACCCTAATGTCAGTGGCAGAAGGAAGGATTTCTCTCGACCAATTCTTAACTCAACTCACGCTGGATGAACTGATTACTTTATCGGGCGGAACTCCTTCAAGAGGAGTTGCCGATGCTTCGGGTTTTGGAGGTCTTGAGCGACTGGGAATCCCCGCCGTTATGGCGGCGGACGGTCCTGCAGGTTTGCGTTTACACCCCTTCCTTGGCTTTGGCACAACTGCCTTCCCCTGCGCTACTCTTATCGCTTGCACTTGGAATCCCGACATAGCTTTTGAGGTTGGCAAGGCGGGCGGACTTGAATGCAAGGAAAACGGTATTGCGGTATGGTTAACCCCGGCGCTTAACATCCATCGTAACCCTCTTTGCGGAAGAAATTTCGAATATTTCAGCGAAGACCCTTTAATTGCAGGCGAAATTGCCGCTGCCGAGGTTAGAGGAATGCAAAGCGTTGGCACCGCCGCAAGCCCAAAGCATTTCGCGGCAAATAACAAGGAGGTAAACCGTCTTTATAGCGATAGCCGACTTTCAGAAAGAGCCCTTCGTGAAATTTATCTCCGTGGCTTTGAGATTTGTGTTAAAAAATCGAAGCCTATGACGATTATGACCTCATATAACATTATAAATGGCCGCCGTTGTTGCGAAAATTATGAGCAGTTGCAGGGAATTTTGCGTGACGAATGGGGCTACGAGGGTATGGTAACGTCCGATTGGTATGTGCCTTGTGATCAAGCGGAATGTGTGAAGGCGGGCAACGATATACGAATGCCGTTCGGCAAACCCGAAACCATTCGTCAGGGCCTTGAGGACGGACGCATAGAACGTGGCCACCTTGAGCGTACAGTTAAACGAATCTTAGAAATGATTCTGAAACTCGATTAATGCTAAATTAAAAGCGAGGCTTTTTGCCTCGCTTTTTTGAATAGTAAATTATTTTATAATATCTTTTTCGTGAAGAACCACACCGTTATTTCTTAATTTTTCTTGTAGTTTTGAAACATCAAGAGCCGAGAAATCATCTGTCATCGCTGCGGCGGTACCTGCGGCTTGTCCTGTAACTGCACAGCAAGGAATGACTCGCATAACGTCCCATAGGGTTTCATTTACGGAAGTACAACGACCTGCAACAATTAAATTTTTCATTTCTTTGTTATAGAGTGTTCTGAAAGGAATCTCATAAACAGGACCACGCTTTTTCCAGTTTGAAACCATGCCTATGGAATCCTCAAAATAAGTGTGCATTTCGGTATGCGCAAGCTCATATTCACCAACAATCTTTCTGGTCATACGAACTTGAGGGATGGTTGCAATAGTGGAAATAACCGCTTCTTTATCGGTTTCTCTTTTTTTCAGCCAATTTTCCAGAGTTGCTCTATGCGAAATGCAGACCTGCTCGGAAAGCTCTTTGCCATCGAGCCCTGTGAAACGGCGGGCGATAAGCGGTTTTTCTTCCTTACCCGTGCGCTCCTCTTCGGGGATATCAGCTACGCCGACCGTTTGCAGACGGTATCCGCTCGGATTGGTATAATAATACCAGGCGGCAAGCACGTTGCCTTGCTTAAATGTTTCGGTTGGAATTTTGGCAAATTCAGCAATATCACAATCACCCGTTGCATCTACTACCGAATGAACCGAATATGCGGTTTTGCCTGATTTATTTTGAACAAACAGCGTTTTGATACGGTTGTTTTCGGTAGCAACATCCACAACATAACTGCCATATAGAATATCCACACCATTTTCCAAAAGAAGTTTTTCCGCTAAAATTGCAAATAACTGTGCATTGTATTGCACCTCATAACGCTTGTCTTTTTCCGTTCTTGTGCCGATATTATCCAGCCAGTTTTCAGGATATTTGCTTTCGGCGCCGTAAGTAATAGACAGTTTAAGCAATTCTTCAGCGATACCAAAAGAAACCTGATGTCCAAAACCGTCACATAAGGGCAAATATATTGTAACAAGACCCGCCGTTCCCAATCCGCCGAGCATATACTGTTTTTCAAAAAGAACAACGCTTTTTCCTTCACGCGAAGCGGCCAGTGCTGCAGAAATCCCTGCAAATCCTCCGCCGCAAACGGCAACGTCGTATTTCTTCATTTGGAAGCCCCCTTCGTTTCAATTTAGTAAAATTATATCATCGGGGAGCAAAAAAGTAAATGGATTATTTTAATTTCAAAACACAAGCATCATAGGGCTTGATGGTTTTTGCATCGCCATAAATAACGCTTTCTATCTCATAATTGCCCTTCAAATCAAGGTTAAGGGGTCTTTCGCTGTCCGAATGATTTATTGCAACGAAATAAGCGCCGTCGCTTGCAGGATGGTAGGTGAAAACAACACCCTTTGCTTGCAAGCTTAAAGGCAGGTTATCGATATGCTTTTTGAAAATTTTCTTATATATTTTTTCTATACTGCCATCAAAACCGTTATGGGTTTCTACGAGGTTGCTTTCAATTGGCGCGGCTATAAAATAAACCTTGCCGAGGCCGTATTCGTTAACCGTTATGAAAGGCTCGTTGTTGCTGTCGGTCGCCAGAACGGAGGCGGTTGTTGCAACGTATTTTCTGGCCGAAGGGGAATAGAAAGGGATTTCTTCGCCATCGATGCTTGCGACGTCATTTTTGCCAAAAACAGAAGAATCTATCACCTTAAGACCGATAAATTCTTCAAAGCCTTCAAAATAGGCATCGCCAAAAGAAACATATAGCTCTGCGCCTTCAAAAACCCTTTGCTTTAGCTGGTTAAAGGCGTTTTTATGCATGGACATCATTCCCTTGACCGAAGGCATTAAATATAGCTTTGAGGGGGGCAACTCCTTTTCATAAGCATAAGCAAATTTTAAATTGAGCCCGACCGACTTCGCCAAAGCATACGTCATATAAGCCACGCCCCATTGGTCCTGGCCCTTTGTTAAAAGGCAAACTCCCTGCTCTTTAGCCTTTGGCAAATCTATTTTGCTTTTTTCTAAAAAGCCGGAAAATTTCTTCATCTCGCCAAGGGCGGGCTTGGGTTTATTTTGGTTGTTAATAAGACCCAGCTCCCGTTCGATAATATTGACGGTATAAGGAAACGAATTCAGCAGATTTTGGTCGTGATTGCACCACCACATCACACCCGACGAGCCGTTTGCCCAAAGAGAAAACATATTTAAGCGCAAAAAATCCGCAGCCTTTTCGTCGCTGCAAACCATTGGCCCCATCGTGCCGATTTCTTCTGCAAGGCAGGGCTTTTCGCCGATATCTGCATACAATTTTGTTTCGGCAGTTGCGTGCATAGTTGTTCTGAACGACAAGGTTTCATCTATGGTTGTATGCCTGCACCATAGCGGATAAGGATGCGTGGTTAAAATATCCGTAAATCTTGCCTGATCCTGAATCTGCCAATCTCCCTCCAAGGTTAAGCTGTGCATACCCGAAACGACAGGGCGCTCGGGGTCTGTGGCGCGGATCGCATTTGAAATCGAAGCGGTCCAGGAAACGGCAGAAAATCTATCCTCGATTTCTCCCGCACAGTTGCATTCGTTTCCTAAATCCCAGGCGCAGATCGTTTGGCGAGCTTTGAATTTTTCAACAAATCCCTTGATAAACAACTGCTCAAAATAAAGCGCCAAAGGATCAGTTAAAAGATTTTTTCTGTAAAGAGCCGTGGGGATGAACAATCCGCCGCTCATCCATCCGGTGATAAGACCGACGATAAGCTTGATGCCGTAAGCATCGCAAATATCAAGAAATTCTGAAAAGCGCCCAAGCATAGCTTCGTCGAGAAAGTAATCGTTTTCAGGATAACTTCCGTCTTCCATAACATACTCAAAAACTTTGCCTTGCCCGCCAAAATTCGGTTTAATAGGCTGAAAGTCTCTCCAAAGCGGAAAAACTCTCAGATATTTAACGCCGTGTTGAGATAATATTTTCAAATCATTTTTTATTGCTTCGGCATCAAATTGCCGCCACATTTCAATTCCTGCGTTTGACGCCCAATAATTGCATCCTAAAATAAAATCCATATAGAATCCTCCTTTGATATAAAGAGTATAACAAACTAATTGAACACAGTAAATGCAAAATATGATTTTTTATAATTTATGATTCCATTATTTTTCTGTTGCAAATACAAAGTAAATAGAATATAATTAAAACAAACCGCAGATATATGGGGATTTTGGGGGGTAAAGCTATGCTTTTTCAAAACGAAAGATTTAATGCAAGCGGAATCAGTTTTGTTACAAATTATAGTCCTGAAATAAAGAAAATACATAAATTTCCGGGGAAGCTTCCGACCTATGAGCTTATGTATTTTTATAAGGGCGACGTTCGCCTGGAGTTTGATAATAAGAGCTTCTTTGTTAAAACGGGGGACGTTGTATATCTGCCTAAGGGCATCGAAAACAACCGCTACCATATAATATCCGACCGCCGTTTCGGGGTCTATAATATTTATTTCGACACGACCGACCCCTTGCCGAAGGAGGCCGTGCATATCCCTCTTCAAAATGAAAAGCTTAAATCTTTATATGAAGCCGTTCATCTGGTTTGGATAGGAAAAAAACAAGGGTATTATTTCAAAACGATGCAACTTTTTTATGAAATACTGCAATCTGTCACGAAACTTCAAGGAAATTATACAAAGCGCAAGGATAGTGAATTTTATGCTTCGCTTGAAGAATATATAGCAAAGCACTTTTGCGATAGAAGCTTTAATTATGAAGAGCTTGCTGAAATCTCCGGATTTTCATATTCTTATTTTAAAAAGGTCTTCATCTCAAAATATGGAGTTTCTCCGATTAAACACATAACCGAACTGCGAATCAATTATGCCTGCGAGCTTTTGAGCAGTGGCAAATACAAAGTCTCGGACGTCGCGCAGCTGTGCGGGTATGAAAACGTTTATTATTTTTCAACTGTTTTCAAAAAAAGCAAAGGAATATCACCTAAAAATCACGTCGCCGCCATAAAAGGAAACGCAGAAGTTAATGATAACACGTGATTTTGTTCTGAAAAGTAAATCCGTGCAGTATAAATCTCCTCAAAATGCAGATAATAAGAACACAATTTATAATTTAAGGAGAAATGTTACACGCTTTGCGTGGCAAGGTTCTCGGGACCCATTCAAAATCTTTGATTTTGCAAATGGGTGAGGTTCTTATATATGAAAGCAATAGGAATAGTTCGTAGAATTGAGGAATGAGGTATAATAACACCAAAAGCTATAAAGCTACATAAACACTGGGTTTTTCACTGATTTTGTCCAAAATATTTTGAGAAAACAAGCGGTTTTAGGGTTTAATTGCTATTGAAACGAGGTGTTGGAATACATAGCAAAAGGCCGGATGGACACAGATTGTTCATCCGGCTTTGTTATAAATAAAATACAAGATCATGGAGATAATATCCCTTAATTAAATTACGGTCCCCTTAAAAACACAGAATATTTAAGGGAATATTTTGAATTAATTATTGACTATTCCCTTATAAATGATTATAATATAAGGGAAAGAGAGGGGAGCTAAGGGAATGAGACCTTTTAATTACTCTGTTATTAAAGATCAAAAATGGGATTCTGAAATTTTAGGACTAATCGCCGCAATATATAAAGAGGCAGGAAAGCAAGAACTTTATCTTAAGAGTCGTCCGGAAGAATTGGAAAAGTTGGTTGAAATCGCAAAAATTCAAAGTACCGAAGCATCCAATGCGATTGAGGGTATAGTCACTACCAATACCCGCATTAAGCAGTTGGTGGAAGAAAAAACAACACCTAAGAATAGTGACGAACAAGAAATTGCAGGTTATCGCGACGTTCTATCTATTATTCACGAAAGTTTTGACGCGATATCGTTGTCTCGCAATTATATTCTTCAACTTCACAAAATCATGTACAGCCATATGAATAACCCTATGGCCGGGAAAACAAAGAATGTTCAGAATTATATCAGTGCCACCTATCCTGACGGACGCACAGAAGTTTTATTCACACCACTTGCTCCGTTTGAAACACCGCAGGCTCTGGATAAAATCTGCGATGAATACAATCGTGTTATCGGAAATATGGAGTTGGAGCCTTTAATTGCAATTCCAATTTTTATTCACGACTTCCTTTGTATTCATCCCTTTAATGATGGTAACGGAAGAATGAGCCGTTTGCTTACAACGTTACTCTTGTACCGAAGCGGATTTTATGTAGGTAAGTATATTTCCTTAGAAGCCAAGATTGCCAAAAATAAGGATTTATATTACGATGCACTCAGTTCTTCTCAGCATGGATGGCACGAAGGTACAGAGGATACAATTTCTTTTATTAAATATTTGCTTGGAACCATCCTCTCGGCATACAAAGACTTTGGAGATAGATTCGCCCTTGTGGAAGAAAAACTCCCTGCCGCACAGATGGTTCGCAAAGCCGTTATGAATAAGATAGGACGCTTTAATAAGCAAGATATACGTGAACTTTGCCCTGTGCTAAGTCTTAGTTCTGTAGAAGGAGCGCTTCGTAAAATGGTAGCTGCGGGTGAGTTAAAACGTGAAGGCAAAGGTAAGTCAACCTGTTATATCCGATTGAAATAAACTCATGCTTTGATTTTATTCCAACCACTCAAAATAAACAGCAACTAATCCGACTATACTCAGCACGGAATATCGGGAAATAGAAATCACCTTTTGATAGAATGAAGGCAGACAAGGAGGAATAATATGGACTGGATCATTGGATTGCAAAAGGCTATCGACTATATCGAAGATAATCTGACGGAAACGATTGATTATGAGAAGGTCGCAGCGCAGAGCTTTTCATCAAGCTATCACTTCCAACGTGTGTTTAGTATTCTTTGCGGTTTCACCATCGGCGAGTATATCCGGAATCGCAGGCTTTCGCTTGCCGGTACGGAACTGGCCACAAGTGATGTAAAGGTTATTGACGTTGCGCTGAAGTACGGCTATGAAAGTCCGTACAGCTTTGCAAAAGCATTCCAGAAGTTCCACGGTATATTGCCATCGCAGGCTCGTAATGATGGTAGTGATCTAAAGTCCTTTTCCCGTCTTGTACTTAAATTTTCTTTGGAAGGCGGTACAATTATGAATTATAGGATTGAGAAAAAAGAAGGGATTTTTCTGATAGGGCATTGTAAGAAATGTCTCGGTAGCCCAACTAACGTTGATGATACTTATTCAGAAACAAAAAAACATTGGTTATCCACAAGGAATCAGCAAAGTAAGCTAAAAAGGATTAGAGAAGGGAATCCTGTCTGGTATGATATATATGCGGATTTTGAGAACGATGGATTTAATCATATGATTGCAGTTGAAACTAATCGTCATATAAGTGATACAGATTTGCAGATTGTCAAAATTCCTGCACACTCATATGCGGTTTTTGAAACAGATCGATGTGAATCGCCTGATGACGAATGGCCTTTGCTGATGAAAAGAATAATATCAGAATGGATGCCTACAACAGATTATGAATTATCGCAACATCCCATAATAAACAAACTATATTTCGAAAAAGACCATTCAGAGAGATATATGGAAATTTGGATTCCTATCGAGAAGAAATAATCACTTGTGCCGCACGTATTATGCGGGTGGCAGTTGCTTAAACATTTGAGTATATTTCTCCCACAATTACAAATACTAACAACACAATTTGCAAATTAAGGAGAAATGTATATATGAAAGCAACAGGTATTGTGAGAAGAATAGAGGCTCGTGTTATAATAATACAAAAGTGCCTTAAAGCCTTATGAATACTTGGTTTTGGGGCAGTTTTTGAAGAAAAATTTTTGACAAAAAACAGCATATTTTGACCTTTACATAGCAAAAGCGAGGTGAAATTTCACCTCGCTTTTGCTACAATAAACTTATTTAATATGTTCTAACGTAAGTTTTACTCTATCGCTTATTTTAACTGTGTTAATACCGAAAATTGAGGTGTGCAACGTGTCATTTATTGGTTTTACCCAATATTCCGGAACGCTCTCAATTCCGTTTGCCATTCCAAGAATGGAACCAACAGTAGCGCCATTACAATCTGTATCAAAACCGGTTTCAACCGCCATGCAAATAGATTTTCCGTAATCCCCGTTGCCATAAAGCAGCGCCGCCGCCACTATCATTGCATTTGAAATGGTGTGACACCAACCATGAGAGGTGTATTCGTCGTATTTTTCGTGTATTGCCTTAAAACATTCTTCCTTGGAAACGCCGTTTTCAAATTTGTCTAATATAAACTTGATTTCCTCATACAATCGTGACGTATTGGGAATCTCAGCAAGACCGCCAAGAATAATATCTTTTATATTATTTGTTTCGGCGGCAACTGCCAGCATTGCGGCCACAAACATTTCGCCATAGATGCCGTTTTTTGTGTGGGATATAGATGCATCTCGCCATGCCATTTCAGCGGCAAGTTCGGGATTGCCCGGGTTAATATATCCGAAATAGTCGGCTCTGATTTGTGCGCCAATCCATTCGCGATAAGGATTTTTATAAACTGCAGATTCGGGCGGTTCATATCCTTTTACAAAATTGCAAAAAGCAACTCTTTCTGCAGTGCAATAGGCGTCCTTTGGCTGGAAGGAGAGCCAAGCTCGCGAAACATCAAAAGGCGTGAAATCCCTGCCATATTTTTGGATAATTTCTTGATAAAGAACTGTGTAATTGGTATCATCATCAACCGGCATACCATCAACCTCATCGGCATAGCGTCTGACACGAAAACCGAATTTGTATTTGTTTAGGATTTCTTCATTTAAGTCGCTGCGCAGAATATATCTGTGCATAGGATAGTTTCCGGTTTCCTTTAGAAAAGGAATCAATTCGTTTGTGCGAATACCCTCTACCGTCTTGCCAAGCATACATCCGCAAATTCTGCCAAGCCATGCGCCATGAATTTTGTTTTCTATATTTGTGGTGGAATTTTTCTTATAAGCATAGGGTTTTCTTAAATCTTTTATTGCCTCAAGCTCTGACGGTTCAAGATAAGGATAGCCTTCTTTTTGGTTTGCACTTGTTATGATATCAAAAAGAATGTCACCGAATTTTTTCTTTTTATCGTCTTTGGGCAATTTTGAAACGGCTAAAAAAACATCTTCATAGGATTCAATATCTAAGCCCTCTTCTAAAGATTGGATATACTCTGTCATTAAATTGGAAGAATAGAATTCCCAGTCGTGAATATTGGCATATTGCGGCTTTATCTGATTTGTGCCTCTCATTTCTTCCACAATGCGGTTGTCATTTCCTAAAATCAAAGCATCAAGTGAAACGCCGAAATACTTGGAGATTTTTATAATTTTGCCAAGTTCGGGAACAGAATCTCCGTTTTCCCATTTTTGAACCGATTGCTGGGAAACTCCAAAGAGCGTTGCAAACTGTTCTTGAGAAAGTTTTGATTCAGTTCGGAGTTTATTTATCGCGTTACCTATTGTCATAACAATACCTCCTTAATTTTTGCAAACGCGGATAATCCGAATCTGATTTTAAAGAGCGGATTTACGCGTTTTCTTAAGTTTATTTTACAGCAAATCAAACTTAAATTCAACAAACTGACAATGGTAATTGATACAACTTGCAGTTGTAATTATGAAATGGTTGATTTATAACAGTATAAATCTCAATGATTAAAAAATAGCAAAAACGGAGCAGAAATTCTGCTCCGTTTTATATGTTGTTTAAAACATCAAGTCCAACAAAGGATATAAACAAACCAACTCTGCAAAAAAACAAGTGTATAAAAGAAATGTCCAAACGGTTATTGGTGTGCACCCAAAATCTTGCCAAAATTTCATTTCCATTTTTGCCCTTTTGTCTAATTTATAAAATATATAACCGCCAATTCCAAATAATATGCTACCGATCAAAAGACATATATACATCTTATAATTTCACCTCGCTTGTTTATGAAATGGAATGTTTTTTGATATTTTTATAATAAGGTATGAAAAAACAGTACACGCAATACACACAACAATAGGATGCAAATTTTCTAAAATTAAAGAAGAGTAAATATCAATACCCAATATACCATAAAATATCAGAATAACAGTTGATATTATAATGTGAAAAATATAAATGTATGTACTGCATCCATCAAATGCAGTTAAAAAAGATGGATATTTTACAATTGCACCTTTAATAAACACGCAAACAATTGCAACTAAAATAAGCAAAGAACCTATGTAAAGTTCATTTTCACCGAAAAACAGGCGAGAAATTATAGATGCAAAAGCGCCTGTTACGGCTAACACAAAAATTACATAGTTAGGAATGTTTTGAAATTTGCTTTCGTGTTTTTTGGCAAACAAGCCAAGCGCAAAAAACGGTATTCCCATCAATGCAAAATTTCGCAAAAGAGGAAAAGGAACTACAATTCCAAATATAGAAAGTCCTTCGCCCAATAAAACGTGCAACAACAAAAGCGAAAATGAAATTATGAATATTGCTTTTTCTTTTGTTTTAAATTTAGTGGTAAAATAAAAAATAACATAAACATAAAGTATAGCAACCAAATACCACAAATGACCTGAACTTACGGGCACGTTAAATACAAGAAGATTAACATACGTGCTTAAATTGGTATATTTATCAAAAAATGAACCGAGCGCATCGGGACTATATTTTAACAATTTGACGATTTCGAATATATTACAACAGATAGATGAAAATATAAGTAAAGTTAAAATGTTTTTAATTCTTTTTTTTGATTTTTTCAGTAGTTATTTGATAAGAACAATAACCCGATACCAAAAAGAAAAACGGCACCGCAAAACGAGCCAAAGCATCAATAGCAACACCAAGTTTACCATAAAACGATACGTGTATAAACACTACCATATAGGATGCAAGTAATTTTAAAATCTCAAGCGTATTGTTTTTTTGTGTCTTCACTTTCTCACTTCCTTTACTTTGATTTCATTATATCATATTTAATTTCAAAAGTAAATTCAAACAGTATAAATTCCCACGAGTTACAAATAATAAGAACCACACGGCGTTTCCAAATTTGGAAAATTTGACGCCTGAGTGAACCTTGTTACTCGCTTTGCTCGTAATAGGTATCACGATTTGAAATTAAAGGAGTTTTTATATATGAAAGCTACAGGAATAGTTCGTAGAATCGACGACCTTGGGAGAGTCGTTATCCCTAAAGAAATCAGAAGGACAATGAGAATCCGCGAAGGAGATCCGTTGGAGATTTATACCGATAATGACGGGGAGGTTATTTTCAAAAAGTATTCTCCGATTGGGGAACTTGGTGATTTTGCGGTAGAATATGCTGAGGTGCTGGCAAAGGGTACAGAGCTGGGGGTTATTATTTGCGACCGAGATCACTGTATTGCGGCGGCGGGGCTTCCTAAAAAAGAGGTCTTAGAACGCAGGGTTTCTTCTGCTATCGAGGGCGTTATGGAATCACGAAAGCCTTATAATTTTTCCGATTCTCCCGTTCTCGCTTTAGAAGGTTCGGGGCTTACAGTTTCCGCCGCCGTTCCGATTCTCGCTTCGGGGGATATTAGCGGTTGCGTTATTTTCTGCGCCCCTTCGCCTTCGGTGCCGAGCGAAAGCGATCAAAAGTTGGCGCTCGTTGCGGCCGCATTTTTAGGTCGTCAGATGGAAGATTTTTAGACGCGGCTTTCATATTTCAACATTTTGCAAATGCTTGAGAATTAAAAAGATTATTTTGTTTCGGGCGAAAAATATTCGCCCTTACATAGTTTTATTTGAGCGTTATTTTTTTATTGTCGGTATAACAAAAAAACACTACAAATAGCGAATATTTTGCTATTGACTTTATACCTGAAATCGGCTAAAATAAGGGTGCAAAACACTTTTAGGAGAGATGAAAAATGGTTCAGGTTTACACAAATCACATTGGTTACGACAGCGCCGACACAAAGTCTGCGGTTTTCCGTCTTCGAGCCGATGAAACCCCGATTACATTCCGAGTTTTGGAAGAAGAATCGGGAGAGGTTGTTTTTGAAGGCGTTCCGACAGAGGGCGGAGAGGTTGACAACTGGAAAAAGGGTTATTTTTACACTCTTCGCTTCGACGAAGTAAGAGCCAAGGGCAAATATTACATAGAGGTTGAATCCGACGACGGCAGTGTTGCTCGCTCATATCCTTTCAGAATCGACGAGCGTTTGCTCGAAACCGACACTATAAGCGCGGTTGGATATTTCTTCCAGAGTATGCGTAGAACGGGCGAATACAGAGAGGCTGATAAGCGCTTAAAGCCCCGTTTTGGACTCATTGACGGCGAATATGACCTTCGTGGCGGTTGGCACGATGCTACGGGCGACCCCGGTGTTCATCTTTCCCATCTTGATGATACGATTTTCTTTAATCCCCAACAGGTTCCCTTTTCCGCAGTTGCATTTTTCAGAATGCACGACCTTCTCGAACAGAGCGACTATCCTTATTATACCCAGCTTAAGCGTCGCCTTATTGAAGAAGGTATTTATGGCGCGGAATTTATTATGAAAATGAGAACTCCGTCAGGCGGATTTTTCCAGACTATCTGCTGTGAAAACGCATTGGAGCCCGTTCTTGAAGCCCATAAATTAGGCGCACATCTTCGCAAGGTTAAGCTTCGTTATGGCGGACGTGCTCATCTTGACCTTAACGACCTTCGTCCTATCGACTATGAATGTGGAATCAGAAGCGGCGCAGGTTATGCGGTTGCGGCTCTTGCGGCTGCGGCGAGATACACCTCATTCCCAAGCGAATACACAAGCGAGGAATACATAACCGCCGCTAAAAATGCTATGCAATACTTGGTTGAAAACAATGATTACATCTGCAACAACGGCAACGGTTGGAACATTGTTGATTTCTATTGCGCTCTCGATGCCTACGTTGAAATCTATAAGACTACCCACGAATATGGCTATCTGGTTCGTGCTCGCGAAATGGCGGAAAAATTAATGAATCTCTACGTTGCTCTCGACGATGACATGGGATATATGTCTGCCGATGAAACCGAGCGTCCCTTCTTCCATGCAACCGATGCCGGTATGCCTGTTGTTAATCTTCTTAACTATTTTGAAATAGAACCCGAAGCCGATAAAAAGGCAAAGGTTATTGATGTTTGCGAAAAGGTTATGCGCTATCAAATTTCCATAACTGACGAGGTTAATAACCCATTTGGTTATGCTCGCCAATTTGTTCAGGATGTTGAAGGCAACCGTAGAGTGCAGTTCTTCTATCCTCACAACTGCGAATCGGCAGGCTGGTGGCAAGGCGAAAGCGCTCGTCAGGGCTCTTTGGCAACTGCCGCTCGTGCGCTTTCTTATCTCACAGAGAATAAAACCCTCAAAGCCGATATGGAAAAATTTGCCGACGACCAGATTAACTGGATTCTCGGTCTTAACCCTTATGACTGCTGTCTTCTCCATGGCAGAGGCAGGAATAATATTACGTATTTCTACATTGGCAACCGATATGATTTCTTCCAGATTCCCGGCGGCGTTTGCAACGGCATTACCTCAGGTATTGATGACGAGCACGGAATTGAATTTGTAACCGAGCCTCGCCCCGATATTCACGATAACTGGCGTTGGGCTGAACAGTGGATCCCCCATTGTTCGTGGTATATGTATGCTCTTTGTATGAAAAAGAGATGATTTTTTGCAAATTAAAATATTTAATAAGCAACGATTATCTTAATTTATTATAATATTAAAACAAAATTAAACGGATTTAAGTCAGAACGTTAAAAAATGAGGTTTTATTATGGCAGCAAAATTAAGAATAAAATGCCCCCATTGCGGGGAAGCGCAAAACGTTTTCCCAAATGTCAGCGTATGCGGGAAATGCAAACAACCCGTTGCTCTCCCTCCCGACGGATGTATTTATATCTATCGTCAGGGCTCGCCTTTGGGTGTTGCAGGAGGCTTCGGAATCTACATAAACGGTCAGCCTTACGGCTATATCGGAAACAAAGAGCTTCTCTGTCTTCCGCTCCCCTATGGCGAATATAATATTCACTGTGCTGCGGGAATGAACAGAAAATGCGAGGATATGAAGGTTACTCTTTCTCCCCAAAACCGCATTGTTTACACAAAGGTTCATATGAATCCCGGATTTATTTCAAACAAATTTATCCTTGAGCCGGTTGACCCAAATCTGCTTGATTTGTGATTTGACGCTTCAAAATCTGCGTTATAGCTATTGATTTTTCTCTATGGGTGAGCATTGCTCACCCATACGTTGTCCTGATGTTAAATATAGGTTTATATAAAAAAGCAACTTCAAAAATTCAGAAGTTGCTTTTTGTTTGATTAAAAATATAGTTTAAAATCCGCAATCAATAATTAAAATCTTTTATAATTTCTAACTCTGCCGTATTTTTTCTTTTTGGAGTTTAAGCGGACAACGACGGCGATGAAGATTATGAGCAGAACAACGAATATAAGCGCTCCGAAAGCGATATATTTGAGGTTCTTTTCGAAGAAATCTCCGATAGCGCTTGTGATAACGAGGAGCTGTGAGCCTTCGATTGAATGACCGATGATAGCGTCGGTTGTGCCGATAACCTCGCCTGCATATTTAACCTTGATTGTTCCAACCTTTTCCCCTTTTTGAATAGGGGCGTCGATGCCGTTTTTCTTATATTTTTTATCGTATTCAACCTCGATTTCGAGGGTCGAATCGTCGGCTTCGTTAGGCATCATGGCGAAAATTTCGTCTTTTGAAACAATACCTGCCGAATCATAGTCCCAAGAATAGTTGACCTTAAGCGAATCAACCGTTTCGTTTTTAGGGAGCACCGAGCGATAAGAAATGCTTGTGAAAACCCAACGATAAAGCTCGCCCGAATCAATAAACTCATAGCGGTTTTCAAGCGAATTTTCCTGCGCAGGACAACCGAGCATAATGAGAATATAGGTCATTCCCTCGTAAGTAGCGGTTGAAGCAAGGCATCTGCCCGCCTCGTTGGTGTAACCCGTTTTAAAACCTGTTGCATATTTATAATAATATTCAGTGGCGGCATTGGGGTCAATCAGAAGGTTGGTTGCGGCAAGGGTTATTCCGTCCTTAGTAACGTATCTTGCAACCTTAACGACGTCGCGGATAACAGAATACTGCATAGCGTATTTCGTTAAAATACACATATCGCGGGCGGTTGAATAGTGGTTTTCGTCGTGAAGACCGTGGCAGTTGGTGAAATGGGTTCCCGTCATTCCGATTTCTTTGGCTTTTTGATTCATTTTTGAGATGAAAGCATCTTCGCTTCCCGAAACGTATTCCGCAATAGCGGATGCGGCATCGGCGCTCGATTTCACCATCGTATAGGCCAAAAGGTCGTAGCCGTTAACCTGCTGACCTGCTTCGAAGCCTGCAATAACTGCTTCGGAATAGCGGTAGTTATAATAGACGTCCTCCGAGATTGTAACTGTTAGGTTTTCGAGGTCGGGATTTTCTTCAACCAGAAGCACCGCAACCATAATTTTAGTTAGCGATGCCGGAAACATTCTCTTATCGGCGTTTTTGGTGTAAACCACTGTGTCGGTATCGACGTTATATAAAAGCGCCGCTCTTGCGTGTATATCAAAGGTGGGTTGATAAAGATTTTTAGCGCTTGCCGACGAGGGAACGACTCCGATGACTAAAGTTAGCAAAAGAAGGAAAGAAAGAAACTTTTTCATAGCAAAAACTCCGAAATTTTGGGATTTTTTATATATTTTGTGTATTGTACTTTTTGGGATTATGTTGTATAATACCTATGTTATATTTATTATATATTATATGTTTAAAAATGTAAATACCAAATCGTTAAAATTTTTGAAAGGAAGGTGAAGATAAGCAAATGATATATGTAACGGGCGATATGCACGGTGATGAAAGCCGACTTTATGATGCTGAATGGCGCAAATTAAAGAAGGACGATTATCTTATAGTTTGCGGAGATTTCGGGTTTTTATGGAACGGTTCAAAAAGAGAGCAGGAAGCCTTAAAATATCTCGGAAGCCGAAAATTCACCGTTCTTTTTTTAGATGGAACACACGAAAACTATGATCTTTTGTCGAAATGCCGAGAGTCCTTCTGGAAAGGCGGATACGTTCGCAGAATCAGCGGAAATCTGCTGAATCTGAAAAGAGGACAGATTTATAATATTGACGGCAAACGGATTTTCACCTTTGGCGGCGGCGAAAGTCCCGAAAGAGATATAAGAATCGAATCGGGCGGATTTTGGCCGCAACAGCTTCCAACTCCTTCTGAATTTAAAGAGGGTGCGCAAAATCTTGATGAAGCAGAGCTTAAGGTTGATTATATTTTAACCCATGAGCCCCCACAGCTCATCGGAAGCGCAATGCAGCTTCGTCGAGGCGGAGAAGAAAAGGTTACGGGGCTCGGCGGATTTTTGCAGGAGGTTGCAAACACCTGCGAATTTGAGCATTGGTATTTCGGCTCTATGCACGAGGACCGAAAACTGACCCCTAAATTCAGTTGTGTTTTCAATAAAATTGTGCCGATAGATTCAAACGGAGAGGATTTAAGATAAATTGTTCGAAATAAGAAGGGCGAAACGTGAGGAGCTCAAAGTTTTGGCAGAGATTCTGGAGGAAGCCAGAAAAAATATCGCCGAATTAGGAATTGACCAATGGCAAAATAGCGGCCCTCAAAAGCAAGACCTTGAAATGGATATAGAAAATGGCGAGCTTTTTGTGGCAATCGAAGAAAATCAGCCGCAAGGCTTTTGCTATATAGGTCTTAACGGCGAGGAAACCTATAATAAAATATACGATGGCGCTTGGAGTGGCGCTGAAAACTATACTACGATACATAGAGTTGCAGTGGCGTCGAATGCCCGTGGCAAGGGTGTTTTCAGAGCGCTCGTTGAATTTGCGGAGCGCTATTCGGCAGAGAATAAGATGGAGGCAATTCGCATCGACACTCATCGGGGAAATTATAAGATGCAAAGCGCATTAAATAAAAACGGGTTTAAAAAGATGGGAATAATCTATCTTAAAAACGGCGACGAAAGAATCGCTTTTGAGAAAGTTTTATAAGAGGAATTTTTGATGTCAGGAATTAAAAGTTTTTTCGGAACTTGGAGTTTTTATAAAAAGGTTATAATTCTCACAATTCCGATGATGATTCAAAATGGAATAACGCAGTTTGTTAATATGGTCGATAATCTGATGATAGGTCAGGTTGGAACCGCCGAAATGAGCGGTGTTTCGATTGCTAATCAGCTTATTTTCGTTTTTAACCTCTGCATTTTCGGAGCGCTTTCGGGCGCAGGAATTTTCGGAGCGCAGTTCTTTGGAAGCAAAAACATAAAGGGCCTTCGCGACACCTTCCGCTTTAAAATTTTGATGGGACTTGTTTTGGGCGCGATTGGAATTTTCGTTTTAACCTTCTTTTCCGAGGGCCTGATTTCCATTTATCTGAGAGGGGAAGGAAAACCCGAAGAAATTGCCGCAGCGCTAAATTTCGGAAAAGGATATCTTCTTATAATGTCGGTGGGCTTTATTCCCTTTGCTATTTCTCAATGCTTCGCTTCAACCCTCAGAGAAACGGGCAAGGCAACTGCGCCGATGGTAACGAGTTTTCTGGCGGTTGGCGTTAATCTCGCTTTGAATTACATTTTAATTTTCGGTAATTTCGGCGCACCGAAAATGGGCGTTGCGGGAGCCGCTGTTGCAACCGTAATTTCGAGATTTTGCGAGCTGTTCGCTATCGCCATTTATTGTTTCGCAACGAGGAATAAAAATACCTTTATGAAGGGCGCTTTTCGCAGTTTCAAAATTCCCGCTTCCCTCGTTTTGGATATTATCAAAAAAGCAACTCCGCTTATGCTTAGCGAAACGCTTTGGTCTGCGGGTCTTGCCTTCCTTAATCAGCGCTATTCCGTAAGGGGCTATGCGGTTGTTCCTGCAACTAATATTTCTTCAACCTTCTTTAATTTGTTTTCGGTTGCGATAATTTCGCTATCGTGCGCTATTGGAATTTTAATGGGCCAACAGCTCGGTGCAGGCGGAGAAAAAACTGCCCTTGATTCTTCAAAAAAATTGATAACCTTCGCAACCCTCGTTGGAGTTGTTATAGGGTTGGCGCTTTGGGTTTCGGCAGATTTTATCCCTGATTTATATAAGGTTGACGGTTCCGTTAAGGAATTGGCAACAATCTTTATGAAAATTTTAGCGATTATCATTCCTTTCGATGCGATGGTAACTGCAAGTTATTTTATAATGCGTTCGGGCGGCAAAACTATGATAACTTTGATTTTCGATGCCGGTTCGATGTGGGGGATGAGCGTGCTTTCGGCATACATTCTCAGCCGATTTACCTCCCTTCCCATTATTCCGCTTTTTGCAGTCGTGCAATTTTTCTTCCTCGTCAAGGCGTTTATCGGCGTGTTGATTGTCAGACGTGGCAAGTGGATAGTGAATATGGTTAGCGAGAGCAACACTTGACCTTTGAGGAAAAAAGGTATATAATCTATAGGTAAAAAATAATAGGTAGGTTTTTTATGAACGATTTTAAAATGGTTGAGGGATATTCTTCTTCCCTCTCTTTAAGAGAAACCCAAAAGGCGATAAAGTTTGTTAAGGATACTTTTCAAAACGAACTCAAAACCGCCCTTAATCTTGAAAGAATTTCTGCTCCGCTTTTCGTAACGAAGGCCAGCGGAATCAATGACGACCTCAACGGCTTCGAAAGAAAGGTGCATTTTTCTATTCGTGAAACCGGAGTTGAGGCTGAGGTTGTTCAGTCGCTCGCAAAATGGAAGAGAATGGCGCTTTATCGCTATGGCTTTAATGCCGGCGAGGGACTTTACACCGATATGAGCGCAATCCGTCGCGACGACGACGTTGATAATATCCATTCGATCTACGTTGATCAGTGGGATTGGGAAAAGGTTATAACCGAGCAGGAGAGAACGGTTGAATATTTGAAGGATACCGTTCGCAAAATCGTTTCGGCAGTGGCTAAAGCGAAATCGGCGGTTAAGGAAAGATACCCTTCTCTTAAATACGATATAAAAGACGAGGTCTTTTTTATAACAACCCAAGAGCTTGAGGATATGTATCCCGATAAGACGCCCAAGCAAAGGGAGTTTCTTATAACTAAGGAAAAGGGCGTTGTTTTTCTCATTGGAATCGGAAACAGGCTAAAAAGCGGACAGAAACACGATGGCAGAGCTCCCGATTATGACGATTGGTCTTTGAATGGCGACCTTCTTTTCTGGAATCCGATTTTGGAAGAGCAACTCGAAATTTCTTCAATGGGCGTTCGTGTTGATGCAAAAACTCTCCGTCATCAGCTTGAAACAGAGGACTGTATGGATAGAGAAAACTTCCCATATCATAAGGGAATTTTAGAAGGCAAATTGCCCCTGACTATTGGCGGCGGAATCGGTCAATCAAGACTTTGCATTTTGCTTCTTGAAAAAATGCACATCGGCGAGGTTCAGTCTTCTATATGGCCTGAGGAGGTCGTAAAACTCTGCGAGGAGCATAAAATTAATCTTTTATAATTAAAACATAAAAAACAGTTCCCCTATATTTCGGGGAACTGTTTTTTGATATATTGCAAATGATATTGAATTATCCTGCGTTTAGAAAGAATATCCCTCAACGCTGTAATATGCCATATTTGTTTGGCGAACGTCGAGTCTGCCGAAGCAAGCGCAGATTGGAGTTGTGCTCTTAACCCAAACGGTATATTGAACCGATTCGCCGAGCATAACCTTATCTTCGCCTAAAGGTTGGTCAAGACGAACGCAGGTTGTTCTCATAGGGTCGAGCTTCAAGGTGATTCCTGAAATGGGATCTTTATCCTCAAAAACGAAGGTAAGTTCGATGTTTGCGGTTTTATCGTTAAGGTTTGTAAGCATTAATGCTTCGTGGCCTTCAAATTCGGGATTATCCCCGTGAGGAGGCAGATAACCGTCGCAAAATACCCAATTTTTCTTTCCGATTTTCATTTTTGTTTCTCCTTATTTCTTAAAAATTGCGGGAATAGCCTTGTCATTATAGGTGGTCATTCTCTTGGCGCCGTCTTTAGTGATTAGATAGCAGTCCTCAATTCTGAACGAACCCCATTTCATACCCTTGAAATAAGCGTCGATACAAATTGCCATATTTTCCTTAATAACTCGTTTATTATCAACCGAGAAAATTGGCGCTTCACATTCAAGCATACCTGTTGAATGAAGGCTTCCGTAGGGACAATAGTCGATATATCCGCGCTCGGTCAGATAGTCGGTATAGGCATTAAGAACAACGTCGCAAGGAGTGCCGGGCTTCATAAGAGAAGAAGCAACGTTTAAAGCCTCGTAAGCGCAAAGAACGGCATCTCTTATTTCTTCGGGAATTTCGCCCAAAACGAGGGGAGAACAGATTATTCCGTTATAGCCTTCAAAGGAGCAACCCGCAGCGAGGTTAAGAATTTCGCCTTCGCCTACCTCTCTTAAGGTGTTTCTGCACATACTGATATATGAGTTTTTAGGGCCGGTTGCAACCATCGGAGCGAAGGACTGAACGTAACTTTCAGCGCCTTGCTTCATCATTTCGGCTTCAAACATACCCTCGATTTCGCGCTCGGTCATACCTTTTTCAATCTTAGGAACAACGTTCTCAAAGGTTTTGCTGATAATTTCCCAATTAGCTTTAAGACATTCAATTTCGGCTTCTGATTTGATTATTCTCTGCTCATAATGAACGTCGTCGAAATCAACTATCTGAGCGCCTGCGAAAACGTTTCTTAATTTATCCATAATGATAGAGGGGAAGATAAGTCTTCCGATAAAGCCGATTTTCTTTGTGTTGGGGTGCTCTGCACGAACCTGTTCAAAAAGCTCCTTGAAATCGAGCTGACCCTCTGTATCATATTCAAAGCCGCTAACCTCTCCTATTTCGGGAAGGATTGCGATTCTGCTGTCTTCGAGGGCGTTGGTAACCAAACAATAGTCGTAAGATGCCTGACCCGAACAAACAACAACCTGACCCTCTTTGGGGATTATGATTGCCGAGCTTTCGTTTACGGGAGCAAATCCGCAATAATAGCGAACTATGCCGATTTCCAAAAGGTTTGAAAATCCAACAACGATGTCTATATCGTTTTCCGCCATTTTCTCCCTTAAAAATTCGATTCTTGCGCTGTATTCTTTTGCGCTGATTTTTGCTTCTAACATATTTTTTCTCTCCTTTTATTTTAAAAACGCTTGAACGTTTTCAGTTAACATTTTATTATATTCCGCCTCAATTCCATATTCTCGGCAGATTATCGGAACGTTTTCCAGGATATGAGCATAGCCCGTTCCGCCAAAGGTGCGCCACATTGTTTTAAGGCAAATATCGTTGCTGACAAGCACCTGAGAAGCATATCCTTTGTCGATAATTTCCTTTAAGAGCGCAACCCTTTCGCCGTCATAGGCAAAGCGCTTGCCTTCGGGAAGATAGAACTCCTTGCCAAAATTATCAAACTCGATAAAGACGCCCCTTTGCAAAAGCTCGAAAATATATTTTGGGCGAAGCCATACGTCAACGTGGTCGATGCAGATTTTTTGCGGATTCATACCCTCGTTTTCGAGGATATTGATAACCTCGAATCCGTTTTCAGTATAAAGGTCGGTGTGAACGTGAACCGCCTTTCCCGTTTCGGCGCCGACCATACCCGCTGCGCGAAGAACCTTCTTTTCATTATCGGTTAAAATAGCGCTTGTTCCGATTTCGCCGATGATTCCTGCTTTTATTCCGCTTTCGCCAATTCCTTCGTTTATGTCGCGAAGCATTCTGGCGGCGAGTTGTTCATCGGATTCTGCTTTGACAAAATCAGGGTGGGCAACGTCGTAGTAGTTTCCGCAGCCGAGGATAATATTAACCCCTGTTATTTGAGAAATGCGCTTCAGTGCTTCGGGGTTTCTGCCGATTTCATCGAGGGTACAATCAATAATTGTTTCTCCCCCTGCCTTTTTGAATTGCTCAACCTCGAAAATTGCGTCATCAAAACCATCTAGCAGAGCGTTGTCGAGAACTGCATAGGGGTCGGAAAAACACAAGCCCCGATTTTTCATATCTATTTTTTGGAAAAATTCATCAGGTTCGTTTCCGGATTGAGAAACACAATGGCGCATATCAATGAAAATATGCTCGTGAGCCGAGGTTATTCCCAATTTTTCAATCGGCATTTTTCCGAGCGCTGTTTCAATCATTCCTGACGTCCCCCTTTTGCTTTTCTATATGCAACGGGCGATAATCCCGTTTGTTTTTTAAAAAGAGTATTAAAATATTTTGCGTCTGAAAATCCCAATTCGCCCGAAATTCTCGAAGCCGACAAGCGAGTTTCAAGAAGCATTCTTTCGGCTTCTTCGATTTTCATTCGGTTAAAGCAGGAAATTAAGGATTCTCCCGTTTGCGCCTTGAAGGTTCTGCAGATGAAAGAACGGGAATAATTAACCTTTCGGCAAATGTCGTCGAGAGTTATTTTATTTCTGATGTTTTCTCGAAACAATCTAAGAATAACGCTCGCAAGTCCCGCATAAAAATCCTCTCCGCCGAGAAAGATTATGTCGGAGTTTTCCCCTTTAGACAGCAATCTCAAATTGAGAATAAAAAGATATTCAAGCTGATTTATTATTGCTTGCTGACCGCCCAGATTTGGGTTTTCGGAAATTTCAAGTTGGTCTTTTTCGTTTGTTTTGAAGGTACCTTCGGATTCTTCGATGATTATGTTAAGGCAATTCTTTTGAGCTTCGGAAACTTTGAAAATGCCTGAAGCCATCGCTTTTAGCGCAACTGACTGACTTTCAAAACAAACCACGAAGGCTTTAACGTCTTTTCCGGATTTTTCCCTATACGAATGGAGCTTGGAAGGGGGGATAAGGGTCATTTCTCCGCCGGACAAAGAAAGTTCTTCTGAATCGGTTTTTAATAAAAGTTCTCCTGATTCAACGTAGCAGAGTTCCCAAAATTCATGAAATTCCGTGTAGTTCTTATATTTACCCTTCAAATCAAGATATTCGAGCGCCAACAGTTCTTTGATGTCGACGATATTTTCCGTTTTATGCCGAAGATATTTCTTCATTATTTTCCTTCTCTCATTTTTTTTATATCATTTTCTTTTTTCTTATATTTATATTAATAAACAAAATGCAAAAAGTTAACCTAAAATTTTCTAAAAATATTCCAAAATATTGCTCAAATTTAATTTTGTTGTAAAAATATAGTATTAATTGGTTTGATTTTTATGGCAAGGGTTATGTATAATCATTTTTAAAAAGCCAAACAAAGGCAGAACGCTTAAAGCAAAAAACGGACGAGAAAACTCGTCCGTTTAGTATAACCGATAGTGTTTGTAATGGGCGAGTATCACTCGCCTTTAAGCAAACGCGTAAATCTGCTCTTTAAAATCAGGTTCGGTTTATCCGCGTTTGCTTATGCTTTTAGGGGTATCCCGACTTGGATTTTAAAGCTCAAGCTTAAGGTCGTTTT
Source organism: Acutalibacteraceae bacterium (assembly GCA_045630885.1). Taxonomy (GTDB): domain Bacteria; phylum Bacillota; class Clostridia; order Oscillospirales; family Acutalibacteraceae; genus UMGS1532. The sequence goes on along the minus strand of JAZQTQ010000065.1, from coordinate 8,183 downwards.
CTTTAATAAGCTTCATTTTTCTCATTATCTCGCAGAATATAACCGAAAGAATTGCCGGCAAAACAAAGCAAACCAGAACGAGTCCTATCCAATTAAAGGCGGTCATTTCCATGCTTGAAATTGCGCCGATAGGGCCAACGAGACCGCAAGTACCCATACCTGCAGAAACGCTTAAGCTTCCCGAATCAATTTCGAGCTTGAAAAGACAGGTAGCGATAGGGCCGGTTATTGCCGAAGCAAGAGTTGGAGGAATCCAAATCCAAGGGTTTTTAACAATGTTTCCGATTTGGAGCATAGAAGTTCCAAGACCCTGAGCAACAAGCCCGCCGAATTTATTTTCTTTATAGCTCATAAAGGCGAAGCCAATCATCTGAGCGCAACAGCCTGCAAGCGCTGCGCCGCCCGCAATTCCGCCAAGACCTATCATAGCGCAAAGCGCCGCCGAGGAAATGGGGAGGGTTAAAACGATTCCGACAACAACCGAAACTATAATACCCATTAAGAAGGGCTCGCGTTCGGTAGCCCACATAATAAACTGACCGAGCATTGTCATAATTTCCGAAATCCAAGGGCCGATTAGCATAGCCAAAAGACCGCCTGAAAGGATTGTAACGGTTGGTGTTACGATTATATCAATTGGGGTTTCTTTTGAAACAAGTTTTCCGAGCTCGATTGCAATAACCGCCGCAATAAACGCACCGGCAGGGCCGCCAAGGTCGTTTCCGATTGCACCGACTGCGATTGCGCTATACATAACGAGTGGCGGAGCCTTAAGCGCCTTCGCAATACCTGCCGCAAGCGCTGCACCAACTACCATACTTTTAGCGCCAAGGTAGTTCACAGAGATGGTTTTTAGAGTTTCCCAACCTGTGAGGTCGGCAACTGTTCCGAAAATTGTTCCGATAAGAAGCGAAGCAAAAAGACCGAGAGCCATTCCGCTCATTGCGTCAATGAAATAAACCTTCGGAGAAAGAGTAACTTCCTTTCGAGCAAAAAATGCTTTAATTTTTCCCATAAAATCCCTTCTTGTTATATCCGAGCAAACCTTTAAAAACGGTTTGCACGGAATTTATTTTTATTAGATTTTATCACAACTTAATTCGTTTTGCAAGAAATCCCAAAAAATTCGGAAAAATTGATAAAAATTCTGCATAAAAAGAAGAAATTTTGAGAATAAGGGGAGATTTAAAAGCCTCTGTCATTCAAAACCTGCTCAACCGACCAAAGAGGCAAGTTGAGCGATTGCGAAAGTTGAGAAAAGGTTTCAAGCTCCAAATCTTTTGCTTTGTCAATTAATAAATGGGCGGCAAACAGGTCGGCTTCCTTTTCGTATTTACCAGGTAGCAGACAGGTGTTTGTTGTCATAAACATATAGTTGCAACCCTCGTGTAAAACTGCGTGGCCGAGCTCGTGCGCCAAAACTGCGGTTTCTTCCCTTTCGTCGAGTTCGCTGTTCAAAACGATTGCCGTGCCCTCCGAGAGCATTAGACAAAAGCCTCTTGTAGCCTTCGGAAGGTCGGCTTTAATCGTGCCGATTCCGAGCCTTTCGCAAAGCTCTTTAGGAGAATTGGTGTTGTAAGTAGCAATTAAATTTTCGGCTATTCTTCTGATTTCTTTTCGCATAGTGTTTGCTCCTTTTTTGCCGTTTGTGAAGCATTTGTATTATTATTTATAATAAGACCGGCGGCAAGCAGCATAGCATCGAAAATTTTCTCTGTATCCTCAATACTAACAGGAACTCCGTTGAACATAAGTCCGTTCGAGCTTTTAATCTGCTCGCGCATACTGTTTATAACCTCGCCGATTTCTGAAGGCGCATCGGTTTTAGGATTCATAAGATAGGCGGGGCTAACGTGGTATAACTCGCATATTCTTCCGATAATCTCCATATCAGGTTCCCGCCTGCCCTGTTCATACATTCCAACCGTGCTTGCAGAAATGTTTAGTCTGCGAGCCGCTTCGAGCTGGGTATATCCCGCATTAACTCTTAATTTTTTTAATTTCTCTGAAAACTCACTCATTTTATTCTATCCCCTTAAATTTTTTTGCAAACGATTGATTTCGAAGCTATTTAAACTCTGATTTTTGCGTTTGCATCAAAATTACACCAAATGAAATTCATTCAGCATATATAGTATAACACACATTACGTGTAATTGCAAGAGGCGTTTTGAAAAATATTTATGCGCGAAAAATGTCGTTAATTATAGGGTTTATATAAATTTACCAAAATTTTCTATTTGGTGTTGACATCACACGAAACGTGTGATATTATTAAATATAGCGAGGTAAACAAAAGATTCCACTCGGATACCTCTCAAGAAGTTAAAAATATGGATTTTAAAACTTAAAGGAGGATTTTTATGACGCTCAAGGAGCTAGGGGAAGAATATAACGAGCGCTGGTGCGCTTTGATGGAAAAGATAAAAAGGTTGCGCGAGGAGGCGGAAAAACTTTGCCCCGAAAGGCGGCGCAAAATGATGAGGAGGATCAGTTCCTTAGTTGATTCGGCGGCGATATGCAAAAATAATGCCAAAAAACTGATAGAATATTATGAAAGGGAAAATCCGGAGAATGAGAACGAGCAAGGTTAGTTTCGATTTTATGGGCGAAAAAGCGATGTTCGTTTATAACGCTTGCATTTATGATTCGCCCAAGCCTTCATCTGATTACATAGTTAAGCTACGAAGGCTTATCAGCGATATAATCAAGACCGAGCTTACCGAAAATCAGCGTGAGCTTGTTATGGAATATTATTATAACGGAAAAACGATTGAAGAAATTGCAAAGCAGAAAGGGGTTAATAAAGGGAGCGTTTCGAGAAGCCTAAAAAGGGCGAGAGAAAGGGTTGCAACAACTCTGCGCTATTCCGCAAAGAATCTTTTAAGGGAGCGTTTTGCCGATTAAAATATTCAAAAAAGGGGTTAAAATGGTCAAAACTTTTATTATCTTATAAAAAATTATAGCTCAAGAATTGTCCAATCAAACGGACTTTTCTTGAGCTTAAAAAAATACTGCGGATAATCGGCTTTGGATTATCCGCAGTGTTTTTATTAGTGATGATTTTTAAGAACTTCTTCAACTATTTTGCGAATGGTTTCTTCGTCCGGGGTAAAGGGAAGAACGCCGGTCTTTCCGCAGCAGCCGAACAATTCCATTTTTTCCTTAACAGACATTTTAACAGCGTCGCGGATTGAAGGGAGAAGGTCGATAATGCCTTTGCCCATATCGGTAAAGTGTGCGAACGCGGCTGAAACACCGGCAACGTTTATATCAGTAAAGATATTAACCTTTGAAATACCCATTTGGATAGCCTTGCGGAAATCGTCGTCGGTAAGACCTGAACCACCGTGGAGAACGAGGGGGGTAGGAACGGTTTCAGCAATTTTCTTAATTCGCTCGAAATCGAGTTTCGGAGGAAGCTTATATGCGCCGTGGGCAGTACCAACAGCGATTGCAAGAGCGTCAACGCCCGTTCTGTCAACAAAATCCTTTGCTTCTTCAGGTGTGGTGTAGAATTTAGAAGCGTCGTTTTGTTGTTCAGCGGTTGCGGCGCCTTCTGCTCCGCCAACGTGGCCTATTTCACCTTCTATGGAAGCGCCGTAGGAATGAGCGATGTCTGCCATTTCTTTAACCTTTGCGCAGTTGTCCTCATAAGAATCGGTTGAGCAATCATACATAATAGAGGAGAAGCCGAGTTTTAAAGCCTTCATGCAGACTTCTTTATGTAGACCATGGTCTAGATGAACAACAACGGGAACCTTCGCGCGCTCTGCCATAGGAATAAGAATCATTGCCAAATCTTCCATTGAGTTATAGGGCAACAAAACCTCCGCAGTACCGAAGATAACGGGAGAGCCTGTTTCTTCCGCCGCTGCGATAATTCCCTGCGCCAACTCTAAGGATACCGCATTAAATAAGCCAACGGCATAGTGCCCTTTTTTTGCCTGAGGCAATATATCGTTCATGGTTACTAACATAATCTATACCTCCAAAGTTAAACCTTTACAATAGTAAAAGATATTATAGTATATTTTTTAAAAACTTTCAAGCGAAAATAAAAAATTCTACAAAGAATAGAAAAAATATATTGATTTTTTGAAAAAACGCTCAACAAACTGCATTTTAAGTGGAATTTTCTAGAAGACGTAAAAGAAAATTGAAGAAACAAAGGCAAACAAGAAGCCCGCAACGATATCTTTTATAAAATGCACCCCTAAAAGAATTCGGCAAACACCGAGAGTTAATGAAAGGAAAAGAAGTATTACGCCGAGAATGGGAAAACGCGAAAAAACGCAAAAAGCGATTATGAAGGCGGAAAAAGTGTGCCTTGACGGGAAAGAAACACCCTTCGTTTTTTTGTTTTTTAAGGGCTTTATATCAAGAACCTCATAAGGTCGCGGCGCATTTATTAATTTTCTTATAACGCTTAAAATCACGAAGGAAACGAAGGGAATTAAGGTTTCCTTTAAGGGCAGTTTTCTATCGAGATAGAAGATAACGGCGCCATAAATCGGAAAAAAGATATACATAAAAAAGGTTGAAAATTGAGCCCAAAAACTTATGAATTTCTTGAGCTTTTCTCTTTTTCCTATCTGCGCCAACATATTTTTATAGGCCGCTTCTTTCATATTAATAAACCTTTATGCTCTTTATTTTATAAGGCTTATTGGCTTCTCGAATAGTAACAACCAAGCCTCGTGCTCCGAGATGATTGAGGGGGCAAATCGCCTTATGGCCGATATTAAATCCGCGGAAAACAAGCTTTTCTCTGCCATATTCCGTCGGCAAAACGCCAACAGAAAAGTCCTCAACCGCAGTGCCGTTTGAAATATCTTCTTCTATGACAACGTAATTTATTTCTCGGTCCATACCAAATTCGCAAACGAAAGAATCGCCGTCTTTTTTGAAGTCGTTTATATCGGCAAAACCTTTGGAAAATTCCTGCTTTATTTTGTTTCCAAGCTCCAAAAGACGCTCCGCATCTTCTTTCATAATAAGACCGTGCCTGTCGGGGCCGATGTTGATGAGCATATTTGTTCCGTGTCCAACCGAATTGAGATAAAGCGCCCAAAGGGTATCGAGAGATTTTAAAGTATCCTTATCGGCATCGGAATAGAACCACTGTTTTCTGATTCTGAAATCACATTCCGCAGGGAGAAAAACCTCCTCGTCGAGGGCATCTTGAACGTCGGTTTGAACGGAAAAAGCGAGAGAATTAACCTCAGGCTTGTCCGTCATTGAAGCAACACCCGATTCATTGCCAATCCAACGAGTGTCGGGGTCCCACATATTAAAAATAAGAATTTCGGGTTGAAGGCGACGAATTTCAGCAGTTATGCGCTTTGTGTCGTATTTGTGGCCTTCGCTTCCGCAACCGTCAAACCAAATATAGTCGATTTTGCCATAGCCCACCAAAAGCTCCGAAATCTGATTTATAAAATAGTCGTCATATTCTTGAGCGTTCATTTTGTTTGAGCCAAATTGAGCAGGAGAATAATAAAGTCCGATTTTAATATCGTGCTTTCTGCAAGCGTTTGTGAATTCCAAAACAACGTCGCCTTTTCCGTTTTTCCAAGGCGTTGAAGCAACCGAATAATCGGTGTATTTTGAGGGCCAGTTTGCAAAACCGTCGTGGTGTTTGCAAACGAGAATTGCATAGGTTGCGCCCGCCGCCTTAATGGATTTTATCCACTGTTCGCAGTCGAGTTGTTCGGGGTTGAATTTATCGGCCGGCATCGGTTTCATATCCCAATCCTTATGACCTTCATAAAAGGTTCGGATTCCGAAATGGAAGAAAACGCCAAATTCCCAATCCATAAATTCTAATTGCTTTGCTTTTATATCCATAAAAACGCCTCCAAATAAAGTTCACTAATTAATTTTACCATAAGTATATATGGAAAATCAACAACAAATTTCTAATTGAAGGCATTAGCTAAATTATAGGTCGTCCAGCGTGCTGTCCGAATAATCATAAAAAGCGCTCAGGTCGTCGCAAAAAATATCTTCGAGAACTAATTGAAATTCTTCGTCTGTTGTTTCGAATGAAGAATCGTCTTGACTCGAATTGCAGGGTATTGTTTGGTCGAAATTTTCCATTTGATTTTTTTCACCTCTTTTTCGCGTTTCCCAATATTTAATATTTAAAATTCGGGTGTTAAATATTCGAAAAAGGAAACTTAAAATCTTGGAAAAAGAGGGATAATTTTATAAAACGAGCATAACTGCGAAGAACTGCAAAATGCTTCCTAAAACCACGAAAATATGGAAAATCGAATGAAAAAATTTGCGTTTGTTTCCGATAACGTAAAGTACCGCGCCGACAGTATAGGCGATTCCGCCCGAAAGGAGCCAAAGAAGGGCGTCAAGATTGAGCGCTTTTATGGCAATCGGGGCGGCAAAAACGATGCACCAACCGAGAACGATATAGCAAAGCATAGAAAATTTTTCAAATTTTTCAAGGTCGATGGCATTAAGCGTTGCGCCCAAAACGGAAAAGCCCCAAACGAAGCCGAAAAGCACCCAGGCGGCAACGGGCGAATAACGTCTTAAGGCGGTCAAAAGAATTGGGGTGTAGGTTCCTGCGATGAGCAGAAAAATGGAGCAGTGGTCAAGAATCTGAAAAACCTTTTTTGCAGTGCCGATGCGCAGACCGTGATAAATGCTCGACATAGTGTAGAGAACTATCATCGAGCCGCCGTATATCGCCGCCGAAACAACGCTCCAAGCGTCGGAAAAAAGGCTTGCAAAAATAACCGAGAGAGCAAGGGCGATTATGCCAAATCCGCCGCCAATGATGTGGGTAACGGTGTTGAAAATTTCCTCTCCCTTCGTGTAGTCGGGCAAAATTCTTTTTTTAAGACAGGTTCTTTGCATAAAAATCTCCTTTAAATTTTCTTCGTTTGAGATTATTTTATCCCCTTTTTTATGCCCTTTGCAACCTACTTTGAGGGAATTAACTCTACCATCGGCAAACCCCGACTCTACCAAAACAAATTTTTAATTCTACCGGTGGTAGAATCACTCTGCTCCCCTGAAAAAACTAAGAAAAAACAAGAACAACTAAGAAACAACTAAGGAACAACTAATAAAACTAAGAAAAAACCGCGATGAAAAATTCACCGCGGTTAAAACTGCTTATTTTAAATTTAGATTAGCAAACGCCTTGCCACATCATAGCATCTGCAACCTTTAAGAAGCCGGCAATGTTAGCGCCTGCAACGAGGTCGCCCTTCATACCGTATTTCTCAGCTGCATCGTAAGATGCCTTGAATATGTTCTTCATAATCTGCTGAAGCTTTGCGTCAACTTCTTCTGCTGTCCAGCTATATCTCATAGAGTTCTGGCTCATTTCAAGACCTGAAACTGCAACGCCGCCTGCGTTAACTGCCTTAGAAGGAGCGATAACTGCGCCGCTGGCCTTGATGATTTTAAAGGCTTCCTCGGTTGTAGGCATATTTGCAACTTCGATATAATATTTAACGCCGTTAGCAACGATTTTCTTTGCATCTTCCTCGCCAACCTCGTTCTGAGTTGCGCAAGGCATAACAACGTCAACCTTAACGCCCCAAGGTCTTTCGCCGGGATAGAAGGGAACGCCGAATTTATCAGCATAATCTTCTACCTTATCGCGGCAAGATGCGCGCATTTCGAGCATAAAGTTGAATTTTTCTTCGGTGTTGATGCCGTCTTCGTCGTAAACGTAGCCGTCGGGACCGGAGATAGTAACAACCTTACCGCCGAGCTCTGTAATCTTCTTAACAGTACCCCAAGCAACGTTACCGAAGCCTGAAACTGCGAAGGTTTTACCCTTGATGTCCTCGCCGAAGGATTTAAGAACTTCTGCAGCATAGTAAACTGCGCCGAAGCCTGTTGCTTCAGGACGGATAAGAGAACCGCCGGAAGGAACTGCTTTACCGGTTAAAACTCCGGTGAACTCATTGCGAAGACGTTTGTATTGACCATAGAGATAGCCAACCTCACGTGCGCCAACGCCGATGTCGCCTGCGGGAACGTCGGTATCGGGGCCAATATGTCTTTGAAGTTCAGTCATAAAGCTCTGGCAGAAGCGCATAACCTCTCCGTCGCTCTTGCCTCTGGGGTCGAAGTCGGAACCACCCTTACCGCCGCCCATAGGAAGGCTTGTAAGGCTGTTTTTGAAGGTCTGCTCGAAGCCGAGG
>JAZQTQ010000064.1:0-3977 GCA_045630885.1 Acutalibacteraceae bacterium | reverse complement strand
GTTAAACCCCTTCAGGGGTAGCCAAAGAGGCAAATACTCTAAGGCTTGAACAAAGAGAAAGCCCGCGCCTTGAGACGCGGGTCAGTATCATGGGCTTATAGCCCTTGTGCAAACCACCCGTTCGACGGGTGGTTATGATTTATAACATTAAGGTTGCTTTTTTCTCGGATAGGGCTTCTTTTCATCGGTCAGCTCTGCGATATAATCCATGCTTGTTCCGAGGGCTAAAGCAATCTTTCTGCATTGCTCAAAGGTGCAATATCTTTTTTCGCTCTCGATTTTTGAATAATCGCTTTGGTCGATTCCTGTTAAATGTTGCATTTTAATTTGCGTGAACCCTTTTTCTTTTCTTAAATCCTTCAATCTGCTCATTTTTATCACCTAATTATATTATGGCAAAATGACCTATTGATTTTAGGGTGAAATTGACCTATAATATAATTAAGGAGTTGGTATTTTGGCGGAATTTTGTTTTAAATGTTTAAAAGAGATTAGCTCAGAGAATTTGAGCGAAAAAAATTTTGTTTTATCAAAGGATTTATATTTATGCGAAGGCTGCGGGAAATACAAAAAAGTTGTTGTGAAATATAAAAGGAGATTTCGTTTTCCAAAGCTCAGATATAAAATTTTCTCATTCTTTAAAGATAGCTTCAAAGGTAGGTAATATTCCCAAAGCCTTTTTCATATAATTAACTAAAAAAGGGAAAGGCAGGATAAAGGAATGAAAACCTATAAACCTGAAGGTTGGTTTTATGAGGAGGGCTTGAGAGTCGGCTTTGCCGCTTCGCCTTCAATACTTTATGATGCGATGAATCGAGGAGAAATATTAGAAGCCAAAGCCACAATGTGTGATTTCGACCATAATCTGATAGTTGATATAGGAGGCGTGAAGGGGATAATTCCCCGAAAGGAGGGCGCTATCGGAATAGAAAGCGGAAAGGTTAAGGACATCGCCCTTATATCGAGGGTTGGAAAACCTGTTTCGTTTGTTATCGAGCAGATAAAAACCGATGAAAATGGGAAGTTGTATTGTAGTCTTTCCCGACGCGCGGCACAGGAGCGCTGTATGTCGGAATACATAAGCAAGCTTTCGTCGGGCGATATTATTGATGCCAGAGTAACGCATCTTGAATCCTTTGGAGCGTTTTGCGATATAGGGTGCGGAATAATTGCGCTTCTGCCCATCGATTCCATTTCGGTTTCCAGAATAACCCACCCAAGCAACCGTTTTCACGCAGGAGATGACATAAAGGTTGTTGTTAAAACGATTGATTCCGAAGGCAGAATAAATCTCACTTCGAAAGAACTTTTGGGAACTTGGGAGGAAAATGCTTCGCTTTTTTCGGAAGGTCAAACCGTTTCGGGCAAGGTGCGGTCGGTTGAGGAATACGGAATTTTCGTTGAACTAACTCCAAACCTCGCAGGTCTTGCCGAACCTCGCAAAAACGTCAGGGTAGGGCAGACCGCAAGCGTTTATATTAAAAGCCTGATTCCCGAAAAAATGAAGGTTAAATTAATTATAATTGATTCTTTTGATAGCTCCGACGAAATATATTCCAATTATTTTTTAGATTCGGGGCATATTGATTATTGGAGATATTCGCCAAAGGAGAGCGGGAAAATTGTTGAAACTGATTTTTCTATGCTTGCAAAAGAAGGATTTATATAGTATAATAATTGGGCAGACGTTGGTCTGCCTGATTTTATTTTAAAGGAAGTTTTATAAATGGCTGAAGAAAAGAAAAGCGGTTGTTCGGGAAATTGCGCATCTTGTTCAGAGAAGTGCTCATCTAAGGAAAGTCTTCTGGAGCCGCTAAACCAGTTTAGCAGCATTAAAAAGGTTATCGCGGTTGTGAGCGGTAAGGGCGGAGTCGGAAAATCGCTGACAACCGCCATGAGCGCCGTTATGATGGCAAGAAGGGGCTATAAGGTTGGAATTTTGGATGCCGATATAACAGGCCCCTCTATCCCCAAAATTTTCGGAATAAATGCGCGAGCTATGCAAAATGAGCTCGGAATTTTGCCTGCAGAAACCAGGGGCGGAATCAAGATAATGTCGGTTAATCTCCTTTTAGAAACCCCCGAATCCCCCGTTGTTTGGCGCGGCCCTGTTATCGCGGGCGCGGTTAAGCAGTTCTGGACCGACGTTGCCTGGGGAGAGCTCGATTATCTCTTTATAGATATGCCTCCCGGAACGGGCGACGTTCCCTTAACCGTTTTCCAATCCCTTCCCATAAACGGAATCGAAATCGTAACCTCTCCGCAGGAGCTCGTTTCGCTTATCGTTAAGAAGGCTTATAAGATGGCGGAATTGATGCAGATTCCCGTTATCGGAATCGTTGAAAATATGAGCTATATCAAATGCCCCGATTGCGGAAAAGAGCTTAAAATTTTCGGCAACGCCGATTCAACCTCCGTTGCGGAGGAATTGGGCGTTCCGCTGCTTGCAAAAATCCCCCTTGATCCAATCCTCGCTTCCCTCGTTGATGCGGGCGAATTTGAGCGCTTCGATGTTGATTATATGCTCGGTGCGGCAGACGTTATAGAAAACCTCGTTTAATTTTTGGAGGGCTTGAAAATGCTAAAAAACTGCGCCTGAGGTTTTCGCGGTTGAAAATGAATACCAGATAATGGTTAAATGCGAAAGAGAATGTCTTTTTTTCCTGAAAGTCGGAGATGAATGTTATTCCGATGGCGGTGCTGCTTTGAATGGTTTAACCCTTTCAGAATTTATTCAATCAGGTCGTGTGAAAAGGTCTTCTTTACATGAGTTATGCCATACCTTCGGAGCAAAAGACAGTTATTGTTTTGGAAAACCATCTCCGACGTCGAAATGCTCTAACGAAAATTGTACAACTTGCTATACTACTAATAATGAATACGAAGATCAATGTATTATGGCGAATCTTCATGGAGAAGACGTAATAAATACCGCTTATGAAGATTTGCTTTGTGATAGATGCAAACAGGATGTTTATAACTATATCAAGGAGTAAGTTTATGAAAAAGCTTTATATTATAATGGCAATAATTCTGTTGGTATCTTTTGCGGGTTGCAACCAAGAAAAATCCGATGCTTCAAAAGAGAAAGCATCTTCGATGTCAAACTCGGGAAAGCAACCGACTAATGCTGATATTTCAACAGTCTCAAAAAACGACTCTGAAAGCAGTTCAAGAAGCAACTTGCAATCTAATTCTATAAACGATAATGAATCTTCAAACGATACAGAGTTTAATGATCCGCCTCCTCCGACTGAAAGCTATGATTGTTATGCTAAAAATGGAGCTACTATTGACACCTTTATAGATTGGTGCAAGGAATGCAAAACGAACGATGATTTCTATTCTGAATACTATGATGATTCTAATTTGATTGACTATTTAAAAACTTGTGATTAGATAGTTGTTCCAATTATGAAAAATAAAGATTATAGTTTTTTCTTTGCGGGCACACTTACTAATAGAAGCAAACACGTGGGATATCGGGTGGCATATATCTCAGAAACAAACCCATATTTGATGATAAGTATAAAGCCTATTTCTGTGATTGAGTCTTTGGATGGAAAAAATATATTAGAAGAATATATGAATACTGTTGTTTCTTCCGATGGCTACACAATAGAAAAAAGTTTTGTAGTTGATGAAAAACATTCGAAAGAATATTACAAATACAAATCAAATAGGAAAATGAATGATGGTTCGATAACTTTAAACGTTGGCGCAACTTATCTTATTTCTGATTATATTGTTTCTGTTAATTATCAAGTTTATGAAGAAAACGAAGAATGGAACCCTGAATATTTCGACTATTTCGATTTTGAAACGGTATCTTTGAAATAGTTAAAAATTAAGCGCAAGAAAAAACCGCAGTTTGAATGTCAAACTGCGGTTTTGATTTTTAATAGGTTCAAGCAAACACGAATAATCCGAATCTGCCTAAAATGGCATAATTTTAGCGCTTTTCGGCTTGTCATCAT
>JAZQTQ010000063.1:0-3376 GCA_045630885.1 Acutalibacteraceae bacterium | reverse complement strand
TCTCGTGTTAGTCCTACAACATTAAAAAAGAACCTGGCGTTGATCAACGCCAGGCCCAAAAAGGTTTTACATTACAAAAAACCTGTGGATTTATTTGATGATTGCATTAAAAAGTGTTGCACTTAGTTTGACAATTCATCTGGGATATTGATAAAAAATAGTTAAATATACCGTCTGTTAATGCAGAGCAATATTCTTTTATTAGGGTTTGATTCCTTATTTTATTGTAATCGGTCTTGCTGTCTATGTATCCGTTTTCGGTTAGAATAACAGGGCAGGAAGAAACGCGCGACAGCCTGAAATAATGCCAATCTATGCCGCCGTTTTCGGGCGGTAAAATATTAGTTTTCTTTATAGAATCGGAAATGAATTTAGCGGGTGTATATGCAAACGGATAAAAATAACCCATAAAATATCCGCTTTTTTCTTTTTTGCTTTCGCTTGCATTAAAATGAAGGGAAATAACCAAATCCGCATTAGCGTTTCTGATAATTGAAAAACGGTCTTCCAAACTAACCGTTGTGTTGGAAACTCTCGTAAACGTAACTGTTGCGCCGAGCGCCCTTAAATTTTCGGAAAGATATTTTGCATAAACCAAAGCATAGTTTTGTTCGGAATACTGTTTGGTGTCGTTAACGTTTGGAGCGCCGGGATCTTTTCCGCCGTGCCCGGGATCAATCAAAACCTTAATACCTTCGAGAGAATAACCTTTTTCGGAATTATTTTTTATGAGTTTGGGCGGCATAAGGAAAGAAAATTCAAGCTCTCCCGAATCATTGTATTTTGTATCAAAACCATAAAAGACGCCTTTTTCTTTCAAATGAAATCTTAGAGATACCTCATTTTTATTTTTACTTTTAAGCTTTGTAACCTTGCTGAAAACGGGGTTTTCGGGCAGGTCGAAATTACTTATATCAAGGCTTTGCGTGTGATAAAAAATGACGTCAACAGAGGTGAATTCCGAAGCAAAAACGGAATAGTCAGGAGCATTTGGGGAGAGATAATTTTGATTATTATAAACAACCTTAAATGGAATTTTCAACCCTGTTTTAAACCCGACGAAGAGCTTTTTGCCCTCAATTTTGGAAAACGAAAAACTGATTTCATTTTCTTTTGGCAGACTTTCTTTCGAAATTACGGCAGAATCGTCGTCGGCATATATTCTATATCCGGAAGCCAACTTATAGTATTCCCTTTTGGAAACGGGATCGGTTATTTTTAAGGGGTGGCAATAGTCCTTAGTTCCTTTGGGGAGATAGGTGTTGGTAGGTCTTGAATAGTCGTCAACGGTATCGCCCGAAAAGGTTTCTGCGCAAGTCGAAACGATGGTTGCAACAAACGCCTTTCCGCCTCCGTCTTTTATGGCTTCCTCAGTTGTAAGTCCTAAACTTTCGGCATAATGCTTTAGTGTTGCGGCGTCTTCGATTTGCTTTTCAAAAATAGAAGGGGAGCTTCCGAGAAACGCCAAAAAGAGCGTAAAAATTAAAACAATGGATAAGATTTTTAAAAATCGCGCTCCCTTTTTAAGCATTATTTAATCAACTCCTTTATCGCATTAAGCTCTGATTTGTTTTTAGCGTCTTCAGAAAAAAGTCCCGAATAAGAATATATTAAAAATCCGTCCGAGCCCGAAAGTCTAGAATCTTGCAGTTGACGAGCAAGTATACCTTCGGATTCTATCCATTCTTGGCTTCCCGAATCTTCGGTGCCTATTTTATAAGCGGCAAGCCCGATATAAAGCTTAACTTTTTCATTTCTTTTTTGCCGGCTCCAAGTTTTAAGAAGATTATCAAATTTAAAGGCGTCCTCGCCGTAATCATAACCAAAATATAATTGCGGAGCTATGTAATCGATAAAACCTTCTGTGCTCATCCAGGAATAAACGTCGGCAAAATATTCGCAGTAGTTTTTGTCCGTTTTATCATCTGATATAGCGGCGGCGGGGGAGATGCCAAAGGTCTTTTTGCGGAATTTATGAACCGCTTTATAACATTCGCTGATAAGTAGGCTGACGTTGGTTCTTCGCCATTCGTCTAAGGCTAGATTTCCGCCCTCGTTTTTATATTTATCATAAGAAGTTTTATCAAAAAGAGGGTCAGATGTCGGGTAAAAATAATCGTCAAAATGGATTCCGTCAACGTCGTAGTTTTCCAGAATTTCATTAATTCCGTCTGTTATAAGCTGTCGAACTTCTTCGCTCGCAGGATTAAGATAAATTCCGTTCTCATAAATCAAAACGTTTTCATCGTTTTCTTTTTTTTCGTCTTCAAGCCAGATTCTTGCAATATTAGTTTCAGCGAGCAGGGAAACGTCGGAGCTTGAAGCGGAAATTCTATATGGATTTATCCAGGCCTCGATTCGAAGGTCTTTTTGTTTTGCACATTCAACCATAAAGCCAAGAGGGTCGTAGCTTGGGCTTTCTCCTTGCTTTCCCGAATAAGCCGAAGAAAAAGGAAAAAACTTTGATGGATAGCAAGCATCTCCGTTGGCTCTGGCGTGAACTATAACGGTTTTAAAGCCTGATTTTTTTATGTTATCAAAGCGTTCGGTTATTATCTCTTTGAATTCTTCCTCGCTTTTATCAGAAAAATTAAGTTCAGGATAAGCGAGCCAAACTGCTCTGTATTCCTTGTCGTAGTTAATTATTGAGGCTTCTTTTTTTGGTTGGGGTTGCTCTTTTTGTTCTTTTTCCGATTCGCAACCTACCAAAAGAAGCGCAAGACTTAACGCTAAAGATAAAAGCTTTTTCAAAGAAATCCACCCTTTTATAACATTTTATTACAATTCTTTCAAAAGGTCAATAAATTATTAGGTCTTGATAAATAAGAAATTTATGGTATTATAAAATAAAAATCCTAAAAAGGAGAAGCGGATATGCCTGAAGCATTTAAAATAGCCCTCGCGATAGTCGTTGCGTTTTCGCTGGGCGGAGCAATAATGGTTGCAGTCGATAAATATAATGCAATTCATAAACTATATAGAATAAGTGAAGCAAGTCTGATGCTATTCGGAGCATTGGGCGGAGCGCTGTTAATGTTTATCGCAATGAAAATTTTTCATCATAAAACAAAGAAACCTAAGTTTATGATAAGCTTTCCGATTTTTGCAGTTTTGCATATAATTTTTCTTCTGATGCTCTTGTGAAGGTTGGCTATCATCTAATACTATGAATAAACAATGCAAAAAATACAGGTGAGCCAAAATCGCTCACCTGTAAATTCTTTTTTAAGATAATTAGATAGCACGGGTAACCTTGCCGGAACGCAAGCAACGGGTGCAGGCATTTATACGACGGGGAGAACCGTCAACGATAGCCTTTACACGCTGTACATTGGGCTTCCATGTTCTGTTGGAACGTCTGTGTGAGTGGGACACT
>JAZQTQ010000062.1:0-24689 GCA_045630885.1 Acutalibacteraceae bacterium | reverse complement strand
TGTTAAAATACTCGTCAATCCACAAAGGATTGACTGCGTTTTTGCCTTGCAAACCCAAAAATCCCCATCTTTAAAATTCTTCGACCTAATAATGAGCATAATTTCTTGTGATTTTCGGTGCGAAAGAGTCGGTAATGCTTTTTGCATTACTGATGATGACAAGCCGAAAAGCGCTAAAATTATGCCATTTTAGGCAGATTCGGATTATTCGTGTTTGCTTAATTTTGCACGTTTTTGCAAGGTTGCGCCGGCGAGCTGACTTATATATACCTTTGATTTTTTTCTTTTTCCCGAAATAATGAAGCTTTTCGGGAGTTCATAAGGTTCGCCGACGTTTATTACCCTTTTTTCCTTTTCGGCTATATTTAAAAAATCTCTTGTTATTTTAGAAACGGTAGCAGTTTCGAGATCGAAAATTCCGATTATTTCTTTATCGCTGACAACCGTATTCTGTCCTAAATGCAAATACATTTTTTGAATAAACCCTCCTTTGGTTTTAAATATCGGTTTATTCTTTATTTTTGAAACAAGTTTTTGCTTAAGCAAACGCGGATAATCCGAACCTGATTTTAAAGAGCAGATTTACGTGTTTGCTTTGTTAAAATACTCGTCAATCTTATCAGATAACCTTTCCGTTTTCTATTTTATAAACCTTTCCTTCTTCCAAGCGGGCGGCGGTTTCTTCTTCGCAACAGGTTATAAAAACTTGTTTACCATTTATATGATTTAAAAGATAATCCTGTCTGTTTTTATCGAGCTCGCTCATAACGTCGTCGAGCAGAATAACGGGAATTTCCCCCGTTACGGTTTTTAATACTTCGGCTTCGGCAAGCTTTAGGCTCAAAACTATACTTCTTTGTTGACCTTGCGAGCCGAAATCACGGGCGTTTTTACCGTTTATTTTAAAAATAAGGTCATCACGGTGCGCTCCGACCGACGTTACTAAATTTTTTATATCCTCTTTGCGGGATTTTTTGAGGTTTTCAAGTATTTCTTCCTCAGTTTCGCCCGCAGTTGAAACATACTCTGCTTCCAGAATTTCTTTGTTTCCGCTGATTCCCGAATAAATATCCCCTAAATTTTCCTTTAGCCTTTCGAGATATTTTTTTCGCATCATAACTATCTTTGAGCAAAGCAACGCCAATACTTTTTCATATTCATCAAGATAATCATAAATATAAGCGCTGAACTTTGCGTCCTTCAAAATTGCGTTTCTTTGGATAAGCGCTTTATTATATTTTTTCAGCACCTCAGAATAGGAAGGAAAAAGGGATGAAATTGCAACGTTTAAAAATCTTCTTCTTTCCTTAGCGCCCGATTTTACAAGCTGGAGATGTTCGGGACTAAAAACAACTGCATGGAAAATTTCCATAAGCTCGGAAGAATTTGATTCAACGCCATTTATAAGAATCTTTTTCTTTTTTTCCCTTTCAAAAACAATTTTTGCGGTTTGTTTTCTTTCTTCGCTCAAAAATTCAATTTCAAGAAGGGCAAAATTATTTGAAAAATTAATCAAATCGGCTTCGGCGGAACCTCTGAAACTTTTAAGCCCCGTAAAACACCAGATTCCTTCTATTAAATTAGTTTTACCCTGAGCATTTTCGCCAAGAAAAACGTTTTGTCCGTTTTTTGGCTCTATAAAAATATTTTCTGTATTTCTGAAATTTTCGGCTTTAAAAGAGGTTATCTCCATTTATTCCACCGTTACTTTATTTCCTTCAAATTCTGCAAAATCGCCCGGACGCATCTTTTTGCCGCGCATTGTGCAAACTTCTCCGTTAACCTTTACCTCTGCGCCCTGAATAACAATTTTTGCGTGTCCTCCCGTTGCAACAAAGCCCGCAACCTTCAAAAGGTCGTCAAGCCTTATAAACTCGGTTGAAATTTTATAAGAAGTTTCCATTATCTAATCCTCATCGGCATAACGATATAAATAAAATCGTCGCCCTCTTTTGGTTTAATGGTTATTGGCGAAATATTTCCGCTCATTGTAACAACAACCTCATCACATTCGGTTGCCTTCATAGCTTCAAGCATAAATCTCGCATTAAAGCCAAGTTCAACGTCTTCGCCTTCCATAAGCGCCATAACGCTATCGCTTGCTCTACCGATGGTTGTTGCGCAAGAAAGCTTAATTTCGCCATTTTTAACGTTGCAACGAATCGGGGTATTTGTTGGGTTGTTAATAATAAGAGAAATTCTCTCGATAGCATTAATAAGGTCGTTTGAATTTAAAGAAAGTTTTGTTTGATATTCGCTTTTAATAACCGAATTATAATCAATATAATTTCCTTCGATAAGACGGGAAACAAGATAGTAGCCGCCAATCTGGAAGGTCATATGATTTTTACCAACGTTCATAACGATTTCTTCATCTTCATCTTCAATCATTCTGAAAACTTCGGAAATAGAACGACCGGTTATAACAAATCTCATTTTATTTTCATTTTTAGCTGCTTCTTTTCTGATAGCAATTCTGAGTCCGTCAAGAGCAACCAATTTTGTATAGTCAGGTTCAATCTCAAAATAGATACCCGTATAAATAGGCATTGAATTTATTTCTTCGCAAGCGAAAACAGTTTGCCTAACCATAGATTTAAGCAAGCTTCCCTGCATTTTAAGTTCAGCGCCACCGCCCGAATTTGGAATTTCAGGAAAATCTGTTGCTTCAATTCCAACAATATCGAAGGAAGAAGAACCGCTTAAAATATGGCAGACGTTCTTTTCATCGGTATAAATTTCAACGTATTGTTCGGGAAGCTTTCTCAAAATATCTCCCAAAAGCTTTGCGCCGATAACAATATCGCCTTCTTCTTCACAACGGATAGCAAGCTCCCTTCTCATTCCTATTTCATAATTATAAGATGCAAGGGTTAAAACTCCGTCCTCAGCAGAGAAAAGAATACCTTCCAAAACGGGGAGAGCAGATTTAGGAGATACAGCTCTGGAAAGTTTTGCTACTGCGTCGGATAACTCATGTCTATCAACGGTAAATTTCATTTTTTTGAACCTCCGAATGTATGAAATGATATAAATATTTATAGAAATAATAGTAATGGTAGTGAAAAACGTGGAAAACTCTTAAAAGTCTTTTTTTAAGGGAAAAAAAACGAAATTTCACTTGTGGAAAAAATCGGAAAAAATGTTAATAAAAAAGCGATAAAATTTTCTTTTAAAAGTTATTAAAGGGGGTGTGTGAAACCTGTGGAAAAATTAAGTGAAAAAGTTAATAACTTTTAAAAGGGTTTTTTAAGATAATCTTTTTAAATTATCAATGATTTCATCAATACATCTTTTCTTATATGGGTCTGTTTCAAGTTTTTTCTCAACGTTTTTAAGCGCATGGCCGATGGAAGCGTGGTCTAACTTGAATTCTTTACTTAATTGCATATTTGAAATGCTTGTAACCTTGCTTGTTATATAAATTGCGGCGTGTCTTGCCCAAACAATTTCCGCCATTCTCTTTTTAGAACGAATATCATCGGCGCTAACTGAAAAATGCTTTGAAACCTCCATAATAACCTTGTCGGGATTAACGGGGTCGGGCTTCATATCGTTTGTTATGTTTCTTATATAGCCTTGAATAACCGAAATTGAAGGATTTGTTTTATGAAGCATTATGTATGCCTTTATCTGATTTATAATTCCTTCTAATTGTCTTGTATTTGTTTTAACCTGATCGGCAATATAGAAAATAACGTCGTCTTCAAGATTAATTCCCATCATCTGAGTTTTAATAGAAATAATTCCAACCCTCGTTTCAAGGTCAGGAGAAGCAATATCTGCAAGCAAGCCCTTTTCAAATCTCGACTTTAATCTGTCGTCAAGATTGTTTATATCCTTAGGAGGTCTGTCAGACGTTATAACAATCTGCTTTTTTGACTGCTCTAAGGAATTGAAGGTGTTAAAAAATTCTTCCTGAGTTTGATATTTATTTTCGATAAACTGAATATCGTCGATAAGCAAAACGTCGGCAGAACGGAAGCGATTATGGAAAAGGTCAACCGTTCCGGCTCTTAAAGAATCAAGGAACATATTCGTGAAATCTTCGCAACGGATATATTCAATTTTCATATTTGGATAAAGCTTTGCAATTCGATTTTTGATTGCAAACATAAGATGAGTTTTACCAACTCCGCTTGCGCCGTAAATCAAAAGCGGATTATAAAATTTAGCAGGATTTTCCGCAACGCTCATTGCCGCCGCCTGAGCATATCTGTTACTTGAACCTAAAACAAAATTTTCAAAGGTAAATTCGCTGCCTATTGTATCTTCAATGGTTTCCTGCTCTTCCTTTTTATCGAAAACCAAACCTCTGCTTTCATCAACGTTTACAACGTATTCAACGCTTACCAAGGTTCCCATTAAGGAGGAGAAGGTATCCTTTAATTTTTCGGTGTAGGTTTTTTCAACTATATCACGATGAAAAACGGTTGGAACCGAAATATAAAAAGTATTATTTTTAAAATCCATAATATAAGATTCGCCAAACCAAAGATTATAGCCAACGTCGGTTATGTGTTTATTTTCGAGCATAACCTTTGCAACTAATTCCCAAAGTTCTCCTAACGACTGCATATTTTATTCTCCTTCTCTTTAAACTTTATAAAGTTAATTTCTTTAATATATATATATATAATTATAGTAATATCTAAAATATACATTATATATAATACCATATATATTTAGATTTCGCAAGAAAAATTTTTAAAATAAAAAATATAAAAATTAATATTCTAAAAGAAAAACTATTGAAAAATAGAAAATATTATGATATAATGTTGATAATCAATTAAAAGTATTAAATATCTTCATAACTTTTGTGCAATATAAACAAAAAAGTAATAAGATATTTGTGCAATAGGAGAAAGGGTGTAACCTAATGAAACAATATGAAGCAACAAACATCAAAAACATCGCCATTTTAGGCCATTCAAGCGCAGGAAAATCAACATTTGCTGATGCAATTATTTATTCTTGCGGAGAAATTGAAAAAATAGGTTTTGCTGGCGACGGCTCATTAACTTTGGATTTTGAGCAGGAAGAAAAAAAGAGAGGTTGTTCTGTATCTTCAGCAGTATTTTCTGCAGAATATAAGGATACTAAGCTTAATATTATAGATGCACCCGGTCTTTTTGATTTTACAGCGGGCGTTTCCGAAGCCTTAACTGCTTCTGATATTGCAGTTATTGCCCTTTCGGGTAAATCAGGCTTAAACGTTGGTAGCGAGCTTTGTTTTGATAAAGCGAAGAAGGAAGGAAAGGCTATTGCTTTCTTTGTTGGAAAGCTTGATAGTCCTCGCGCTCATTTTTATATGGTTATGAGCCAATTAACGGGTAAATATGGTTCCGCCATCTGCCCGATAACCGTTCCTTTTGTTGAAAATGACGAAGTTCAGTGTTTTGTTGACCTTATTTCAAATAAGGCGTATAAGTTCGACGGAATTAAGGCTACTGAGGTTGATATGCCAAAGAGCGATGATATTGAAAATCTTAAAACAGTTTTGATTGAGGCAGCCGCTTCCGCCGACGAAGAATTAATGGAAAAATATTTTGAAGGCGAAGAACTTTCCGCCGATGAAATTTATTCTGCATTAAAAATAGGAATTGCTTCGGGCGAAATTTGTCCTGTTTTTGCAGGAATCAACCAGACGGGCGCAGGCGTTCCTTTAATGCTTGATATTGCAACCAAGATTTTCCCATCTCCAACCGACTGCAAATATATGGCAGAAAAAGAGGGAGATTCCGTTCAAATTAAGGTTGATAAATCCGAGCCTACCGCCGCAATCGTTTTCAAAACCGTTGCCGACCCATTCGTTGGAAAGCTTTCTTATTTCAAAGTGCTTTCGGGCTGTATTAAGCAGGATATGAAGCTTTTGAATATGAGAACGGGTAACGAAGAAAAAATCACAAAATGTATGACTGCAAAAGCAGGTAAACAGATTGATACCGACGGAATTTTTGCCGGCGATATAGGTTGCGTTGCAAAGATTGCAGGAATTATAACGGGCGATACCTTCTGTGCTTCTTCTAATAAGGTTGTTCTCCCCTACGCTGAATTCCAGAAGCCAACCCTTTCTCAAGCAGTGTTCCCCTTAAAGAAGGGCGACGAAGAAAAGATGGCTCAAGGTCTTCAGAAGATTATCGAAGAAGACCCAACCGCAACGTATCAATATAATTCTGAAACTAAGGAAACCGTTTTGTCGGGTCTTGGCGAACAGCATCTTGAGGTTATAAAATCCAAGCTTAAAACAAAGTTTGGCGCCGAAATTGAAATGAAGAACGCAAGCGTTGCTTACAGAGAAACCATTCGCAAAAAAGTTAAGGTTCAAGGTAAACACAAGAAGCAATCAGGCGGACACGGACAGTTTGGCGACGTTTGGATTGAGTTTGAGCCTTGCGAGGAAGATTTCATTTTTGAAGAAAAGGTATTTGGCGGAGCAGTTCCGAAATCCTTCTTCCCCGCAGTTGAAAAGGGTCTTCGCGACAGTATCTTAAAGGGTGTTTTGGCGGGCTATCCCGTTGTTGGAGTTAAGGCAACTTTGGTCGACGGTTCTTATCATCCCGTTGATTCTTCCGAAATGTCCTTCAAAATGGCCGCTAATCTTGCTTTTAAAGCGGGTATACCTGAAGCTATGCCAACTATATTAGAGCCTATCGGAACGCTTAAAGTATACGTTCCTGACGATTTTATGGGCGACGTTATCGGCGATATAACAAAACGTCGAGGCAGAGTTCTCGGTATGAACCCAACGGAAAATAAGGATAAAGAAATTGTGGCAGAAGTTCCAATGGCAGAAATGAGCGATTTCTCAACCGCTATGCGCTCCATAACTCAGGGAAGGTCCACCTTCTCTCTCGCATTTGAAAGATACGAGGAAGCCCCCGGTAATATTGCTCAGGAAATCATTGAGGCAAGAAAGAACGCTGAATAAAATTTAATAATAAATTAAGCTCAGAAATTAAAGCTCAAGCGAAAAATTTTGCTTGAGCTTTTTTCTTTTTGAAATAAAAAGTTGCGAAATATGAAGAATAATGTTATAATGACTATGTATTGCAAAAATTTTTTTATTGATAGATTAAAAAGCAAAGAAGGAAAAGCTATGAACTATAAAGCAGGGAACGTTGATATTGCAGTTATCGGTGCGGGTCATGCAGGTTGCGAAGCGGCGCTTGCGGCGGCTCGTATGGGTTTTCAGGTTGCAATATTTTGCATAAATCTTGATACCGTTGCAAATCTTCCTTGCAATCCCTCAATCGGCGGAACTGCCAAAGGTCATCTTGTTCGTGAGGTTGACGCTCTCGGCGGAGAGATGGGCAAGGCGGCAGATAAAACTATGCTTCAATCGAGAATGTTAAACAGAGGAAAAGGGCCTGCCGTTCATTCTCTCCGTGCGCAAATTGACAGACGCGCTTATCAGGAATATATGAAGCACGTTCTGGAACTCGAAGAAAATATTCTTTTAAAACAAGCAGAAATCGTCGACCTTAAAAAAGACGGGGACGAATGGATTGTCGTAACTCAACTCGGAGCCGAATATAAAGCCAAAAAGGTAATTATAGCATCGGGCGTTTATCTTAAAGGAAAAATATTTGTTGGAGAAGTTAATTTTGAAGGTGGCCCCGACGGAACCTTTGCCGCAACCAAATTAACGTCTTCGCTTTTGGAATTGGGTTTTCCCCTTCGCCGTTTTAAAACGGGCACCCCTGCCAGAGTTCTTAAAAGCAGCATAAATTTTGAAGGTCTGGAAGAACAAAAGGGAGACGACGATATTATCCCCTTCAGCTATTCAACCGAGAAAACGAAGGAAAATATTGTTTCTTGTTATATAGCCTACACCAACGAAAAAACCAAGCAGGTTATCTTAGACAATCTGCATCGTTCTCCCCTGTTTTCGGGCGATATTGAGGGAGTTGGCCCTCGCTACTGTCCGAGCATCGAGGATAAAATAGTTAGATTTAAGGATAAGCAAAGACATCAGCTTTTTATCGAGCCTTGCGGAGAAAATACAGAGGAAATGTATCTTCAGGGAATGTCTTCCTCTTTGCCTGAGGAGGTACAGATTGAAATTTATCATTCAATAAAGGGCCTCGAAAACTGCAAGATTATGAGAAACGCTTATGCCATTGAATATGATTGCATCGACCCTCTTGCCCTTTATCCGACCTTAGAGGTTAAAACCCATAAGGGGCTTTACGGCGCAGGTCAGTTTAACGGTTCATCGGGTTATGAAGAAGCGGCGGCGCAGGGTCTTATTGCGGGCATAAATGCGGCTCGTAGCCTTCAAAACAGAGAACCTTTAATATTGCCGAGAAGTTCTTCTTATATAGGAACTCTTATCGACGACCTTGTAACTAAAGGTTGCTCCGACCCATATAGAATGATGACAAGCCGAAGCGAATACCGTTTGCTTCTTCGTCAGGATAATGCCGACGAAAGATTAATGCCGATTGGCTATGAAAACGGTCTTGTAAGCGAGGAGGATTGGCAAAAGTTCTTAACCAGAAAAGAGCAGATGGAAAGGGAAATCGAAAGACTTAAAACCACCACAATCAGTCCGAAAAGCGGAGTTAATGATTTAATTGTTTCACGTGAAACATCTCCGCTTAACACAGGCTGCAAGCTTGCCGACCTTATCGCCCGTCCTCAGATTTCTTATGACGATTTGGCGCCCTACGATAAGGAAAGACCCGTTCTTTCGAGGGATATTATAGATAAGGTTGAAATCAACATAAAATATGAAGGATACATTAAAAGACAGGAGCTTCAGGTTAATGATATAAAAAGGCTTGAAAAAAAGCTTTTGCCAAGCGATATTAAATATGAAGACGTTAAGGGTTTAAGGCTTGAAGCTATCGAAAAACTAAACAAGGTTCGCCCCCATTCGGTTGGTCAGGCTTCGAGAATTTCGGGCGTTTCCCCTGCCGATATATCGGTTTTGCTTATATATCTTTCTAAAAACTCAAAACAGAAAATCAATGAAATAAAGGATTAAAAATGGATATAGGAATTGAACTCATCGTTTTTTCGGCAAAGAAATTTGGGATTGAACTTGATGAAACTGCTCAGGCAAGGCTTATCAGATATGCCGAACTTTTGGTTGAATGGAACGAAAAAATGAATCTAACTGCAATAACCGAGCCCAAAGAAATCGGAATCAAGCATTTTTTAGATAGTTTGCTCATATTCAAAAACTCTCAAATTCCTCAAAACGCAAAGGTTATCGACGTTGGAACGGGCGCAGGCTTCCCCGGTCTTGTTATGAAAATCGCCCGTCCCGATATAAAACTTACCCTTCTCGACGGTCTTAATAAGCGTCTTATATTTCTGCAAGAGGTTCTTAATGAATTAGGACTTGAGGCAGAGCTTATTCATTCTCGTGCAGAAGAAGGCGGAAGAAGGAAAGAATTAAGGGAAAAATTTGATATTGCAACCGCCCGCGCAGTTGCTCGGCTAAACGTTCTTTCGGAATATTGTATTCCCTTCGTTAAAAAAGGTGGCAGTTTTATTGCGCTCAAAGGCCCGACTTTGGGCGAGGAGCTTGCCGATTCAAAGTCTGCTATTAAGACTTTGGGTGGTGGAAACGTGATGCTATACCGAGAAAATTTAGAAAATGAGGGCGAAAGGGTTATATGCGATATAAAAAAGATTTCGCAAACTCCGACTACATTTCCTCGAATAACACAAAAAATACAGAAAAAACCGTTGTAAATCGCAATTTACAGCGGTTTTTTGTTATATTCAGTCGAACGAAAATTCTTGCAAAAAGTAATAACATACCCTAAAATAAAATCAGAAAGAAAAACAAATGGCGTTAAAAATAAAGGAGCAAGGTTTTTGTGAGGAAGTTTAAAATAAAGAAAAATGAGCTTTGCGAGATAGACGTTGAAAAAATTCTCTTTTCGGAAAACCACCCTCGAAAAAACTTTGATATGTATGAATTAACGCTTCTTGCAGAAAGTCTTCGTCTGAATGGAATGATTCAGCCTCTCGTTATAAGGGAAACCCGCAAGGGCTTAATGCTCGTATCGGGAGAAAGAAGGCTTCGCGCTGCGATTATGGCAGGGTTTATAACCGTTCCTTGCATCAAGATAAATGCAGAAGTTATGTTGCCTCAGGTTATACCGTTGGTTGAAAATCTCGAAAGAAAGCGTCTTTCGATGTTTGAAGAAGCAGAGGCAATCGCAACGCTTTTGGATATACAAGGAGTGTCGCAACAGGAGGCGGCGGAATATCTGGGTCTTTCCCCTTCTGCAATTTCTAATAAACTGCGCCTTTTGAGGTTAACTGAACCCGAACGTCGCAAAATTGAGCAGGCGAAACTTTCCGAAAGACAGGCACGTTCTCTTTTAAAGATTAATAACTCCGAAGATAGACTGGCGATATTAGGAGAAATGATAGAAAAAGGCTTAAATATAGAAAAATCGGAGGAACTTGTCGAAGATTTTTTGAAAAGTGATAATAAAAGAACTATTATCGCTCCCCCAAGTTTAGACGAAAGAATCATCAAAAACACGATATTTAAAATAACCGATACCCTAAAAAACAGCGGAATCCCCGTTGAAACACGGTATTCGTTTCAAAACGGAGAAATTGAATTTGTTTTAAAATCCAAGGTGCAAACATCAGAAAACGAGTTAGATTTAAGCTCCGTAAATTAATTTAGCCCACCCATATTCATCCCCATAAAAAGCTTGAGAGTCGAAGAAATTTTTATTTTCTCGGCTCTCTCGCTTTTTTATTATATTTAAAACAAATTTAAAAACAATTTTCTATTTCTACTGATAGCATATAAAAAACCGAGCGGAAATCTAAAAAACCGCTCGGTATATTTGCTGAAAAAGTTTAAATCAATGATAAAATTCGGTTGATGCTTCGGGTATTTCAACCTCAAGGACATTTGTTTTCTTTTTTGTTTTCTGCAAAAGACTCTTTGAGAAAAGAGTTAAAGTGAAGCATAAAGCATAAACGGAAGCAACAAGCGCAGTTAAATGATTAATCGTCAAACCGCCGTGAATAAGGCTTCCCTTTCCGATAAGCGCTAAAAGAATCGGCGGGAGGGAATAAACTATTCCGATTAAGAAGAATATAAGACCCAAGGGGAAAATATGGGAACAATTCGTTCTGAAATTAACCTCTGCCAAGATTTTTCCCTGGGTTGAGAAGAATAACAGACCGATAAGAAAACAAAGCATAGAAAGGATATTTTCAACTATGAGAGAAATGCCTGTTGTTGCAATAAAACCTTGAACTGCGAGATAAATAAACATAATAGCCGGCATAAGCGATAAAATTTTAGGGGTGTTAAAGCCGAGAGCGTCCTTGAAAATTTCGAGAAGGAAAAAAAGTCCGGCAAGAATTGACGCCGCAAGGCCTATGAGTCCCCAAGCCGAAGGCTCGCTTAATGCGCTTGGTATGCCTGAAATCAAGCAAAAAACACCCATAACGCAGGTCGCGACTCTTAAAAGCTTAAAATCTTTAAGTTTTGCGTTGCCCGCAGGTTTTCTTCTGCTCATAAAGGCGGAAGGCACAAAAACCGCAATAGCCGAAAAGACAAGCACCGCCCAGAACACACTTGAGAATGCAAATGAAATGGTTCCGTCTTTGATAAATCCCGTTTCGCCGTTTGTAAAGGCTATCAACTGAACCAATCTGATTATAAAAGAGAGCACAGTTCCTGCAGCAAAGATTTTTAATATATTCTTATGTTTCATATAAACCTCCAAAAAGAGTTTGTTATTTTAAAAGGACAAACCTCATATAATAATTATACAGATATTTGTTATCACCTATTCATTTTAATGCAGATGCGCTCAAATGTCAAGAGCAGAATCAACCGAAAGTCGATAAAAGGAGCCTTATTAAATGAAGAATTTGAATTTAAAAATATGTCTGGTGCTTTGGGCGGTTATGCTTTTGCTCCCCCTTTTTGCGCTCAAAAGCGAACCGCAAACTCAAAAAACGCAAACTCAAAAAATAACGTCTGAAAAAGAAAACAGCGTTAAAGCTTCTGCAAAACCGCAAAACAAAGACTATAAAGAGGTCAGGGTTTATCTTGCCGATAAGAAAAAGGTAACCAAAATGGAACTACGGGAGTATATTTATGGAGTTATTGCGGCGGAATATCCTATGTTATATGAGGAAGAAGCGTTGGCGGCAGGGATTATAGCCGCAAATACTTATACCAGGTATCTAATGAACAAAAATTCCGACAGCGACTACGACGTTTCAACCGACTATACCGTCTGCCAAGCCTACGTAACCAAAGAAAAGGCTTATGAAAATTGGGGCGACGGCGCCGAAGAATACGACGAAAAACTAAACACTCTGCTCGATAAATACTTGAATTGCGTTATAACCTATAAGGGCGAGCCGATTTTTGCCGCCTATCACGCGATTTCAAGCGGCGCTACGGAGGACGCAAAAAACGTTTGGGGCAACGAGGTTGCTTATTTAAAATCGAGGGAGAGCGTTGGAGATAAACTTGCAAAAGGTTATTTAAGCGAGGTGAGATTTTCCGCTTCGG
The DNA here is from genome assembly GCA_045630885.1 of Acutalibacteraceae bacterium. Classification (GTDB taxonomy): domain Bacteria; phylum Bacillota; class Clostridia; order Oscillospirales; family Acutalibacteraceae; genus UMGS1532. The sequence goes on along the minus strand of JAZQTQ010000062.1, from coordinate 12,163 downwards.
AGCTTGAAACTGCCCTTTCGTCTTTAAACGTAACCTTTGATGACCTGAAAGACGCAAGTCTTGATAAAACCGAAAGAGGAAACGTTTTAACCGTAAAAATGAAAGAAAAAAGTGTTTCGGGAGGGGCATTTTCGAGGGCACTTGGTCTTCGCTCTCAAAACTTTGATATGGACCTTTCCGAAGATAACTGCACTTTTTCGGTAAGAGGTTACGGGCATCAGGTTGGAATGAGCCAAAACGGAGCGAATTATCTTGCCAAACAGGGCAAAACCTATAAAGAAATAATAACGAGCTATTATAGTGGTGTTAAGATAGAAAAATTTTAGAAAGGGGGAATATTTCTGCAAAATGTTTCACGTGAAACATTTTAAGGCAAAAAATTCAATAAAATTTCGCTTTTCCCTTTACTTTTTGCGGAAATATTGGTATAATGTAGAGGTAATCGGCGCAAATAAACAAAAATTGCTTTAAAACCGATTGTATTTTTTAAAAACACAAAATATTTCAAATTAAGCGTAACACGTCATTTTGTGAGAAAATACGCAACTGCGTAAATTCTCACAACAAAATAAAGGCTTAAACCAAAAGATTCGTTAAAAATTCAGGAGGAAACTCGCCGTGGCGAAAATAATAACGATTTTCAATCAAAAGGGCGGAGTTGGAAAAACGACAACCGCCGTAAACCTTACTGCGGGCGTTGGAATGCTCGGCAAAAAGGTTTTGCTCGTTGATATCGACCAACAGGGCAATACGACAAGTGGCTTCGGAATCAATAAAAGGGAGTTAAAAGCTTCTTCTTATAATATTCTCGTTGGCAATCGTGATATCAAGGAAACAATAATCAAAACAAAATTTAAAAACGTTGACATAATTCCTTCAAACAGGGACGTTGCGGGTGCAGAAATCGAGCTAATCGAAATTGAGCACAGAGAAAGTCAGCTTAAAAACGCCTTAATGAAGGTTTTCGACGACTACGACTACATATTTATAGATTGTCCTCCCTCTATCGGGCTTGTTTCAATAAACGGTCTTTGCGCTTGCGATACCTTTATTGTTCCGATGCAGTGTGAATACCTTGCGATGGAAGGTCTTTCTCAGCTTATGGTTTCGGCGCGTGAGGTTAAAAGACTTTACAACCCTAATTTGGAGCTTGAAGGCGTTGTTTTAACGATGTTTGACGGAAGACTTAATCTCACTCAGCAGGTCGTTGCCGAGGTTAAAAAATATTTCGCAAAACAACTTTATTCAACCGTTATCCCCCGTTCGGTAAGAATCAGCGAAGCGCCCTCTTTTGGCGAGCCGATTCAGTATTACGACCCGAAGGGCAAAGGCGCAGAGGCATATAATGCCCTTGCAAAGGAATTTTTAAAGAGAAACAGAGGTTAAAAATATGGCTAAAAGAAGCGGTCTTAACAAGGGTTTCGATTCCCTTTTATTTGAAAATACCACAGATACCGAAAAGGTTATAACCGTCCGTCTTTCCGAAATTGAACCCAATCGTGATCAGCCACGTAAGGAATTTGACGAAGCAGCACTTTTGGAGCTTTCTGACAGCATTAAAAGACACGGACTTATCCAACCCCTGCTCGTTCGTCCAATGCTTTCGGGCGGATATCAGCTTGTTGCGGGCGAAAGAAGATGGCGCGCATGCCGAATGGCGGATATTGACGAGGTCCCCGTAACCGTTCGTGAAATGACCGACGGCGAAATGATGGAGCTTGCGATGATAGAAAATCTTCAGCGAGAGGACTTGAACCCCATTGAAGAAGCAAGCGGTTATAAATATCTTATGGATAATTACGGATTAACTCAAGCGGAGGTTGCCGAAACTTGCGGAAAATCTCGCTCTGCGATTGCAAACGCTATTCGTCTTCTTGCCCTTCCCGATGATATTTTAGAGCTTATAAAAATCGGAGCGCTTTCTGCCGGTCATGGCAGAGCTATTTTGGGAATTGAGGACGAGAGTCTTCGAGAGCTTGCGGTTAAAATGGCTCAAAACGGCGCAAGTGTCAGAGAGCTTGAAAAACTTTCAAAGAAGAAAACCGACTCTCCGAAAGCTCAAAAAGAGCCTAAAGAAAATTTCTATAAGGAAATGGAAATCGCCCTTAAAAACGACATCGGCAGAAGGGTTAAAATAACCCCCGAAAAGGGCGAAAAAGGAACAATTTCGATTGAATTTTATTCAAAAGATGATTTGAGGGTCCTCGCAGAAAAACTTTCTGAAAAGTGATTCTAAGCGCAAATTAGCGCCTCTCAGACCGCATAAACAAAGGGATTCTACCGACAGTAGAGTTGCAAAATCGCAACTCTACTGTTTGTTTTTTAACAGTAGGTGGATATTTTTTAGGTTTGGTGGTAGAATATGGTAGTGGATTTTTTGAAGCAGGAAAAATGCTTTCGAAAAACCCTCGAAAAAAACAATCTGAAAGGCGAGAAAATATGGCAGATTATGTTTTAAGCTGTTGCTCAACGGTTGATCTTAATATTGAGCAGATTAAAAAATTGGATTTAAGCATCGTTAATTATCATTTTTATCTTGACGACGTTAAATATACAGATGATTTTGGTCAAAGTTATCCTATCAAAGATTTTTATAAGGCAATGGTTAACGGAGCAGACACAAAAACTGCGCAGGTTAACGTTGAGGAATTTACAGAATATTTCACACCGATTTTAGAAAGTGGCAAAGATATTGTTCATATTTGTATGTCAAGCGGAATTACGGGCGTTTTTAATTCCGCCAATATAGCAAAAGCGGATTTAGAGGAAAAATTCCCCGATAGAAAAATTTACATTGTTGATTCTCTTGCCGCCGCCAGTGGTTACGGGCTTTTAATGGTAAAACTTGCAGAGCTTCGTGATGAAGGTTATTCTGCAGAGCAGCTCTTTAATTGGGCGGAAGCAAACAAGAAGAAAATGCACCATTGGTTTTTCACAACCGACCTCACCTTTTTTGTTAAGGGTGGCAGAGTTTCAAAGGTTTCGGGTTGGTTTGGAACTGCGCTCAAAATTTGTCCGTTGCTAAACGTCAGCAACGAGGGAAGACTTATCCCCCGTCAAAAGCTTCGCGGAAAGGCAAAGGCTATTGAAGCAATCGTTAAAAAGATGGAGGAATGTGCCGAAAACGGACTTGAATATAGCGGAAAATGCTATATTTGCCATTCCGACGTTATTGATGATGCAGAGGCGGTAAAATCTGAAATACTCGCCCGCTTCAAAAGGGTTGAATGTGTTAATATTTATGATATAGGAACAACCATAGGCGCTCACACAGGGCCCGGAACAGTTGCCCTTTTCTTCTGGGGTAATGAAAGAATCGATTAAACAAAACCGAGAGTTTAAATTTAACTCTCGGTTTTTTCATTGGTCTATTAAATTTTTTAATGCTTGATTTAAAATTTTAAGACAAGGGTCTTTTTGCCTTTTTTAAGGCGAGAATCATAGGGAAAATCAGCAATCCGCTGAAGATGTTCCCCAAAAAATGAAGAAAATCGAAAGGAAGCCCCGCTATCCACCAGGCAACCGCACCGTCGAAAGAAAGACCGAAGGCGAGCGCTTGGAAGGGCGCATATAACAGACCATAACTAAGTCCGTGAAGCGCTCCCAAGCCGATAAGGATCGGGATTAACCATTTTTTGGATAAATTTTTCGGAATAACCAAGACTGCAAACAGTAGCGGAAGCCAGATGTAAACGTATGGAGTCCACCAAATCGCAAAGCCTGAGAATAATCCGTCGAGAAGAACATAAGTATATAATGGGAAAAGAGCTTTCAAGCGAAAAACAAAGGCAACTGCGATAATAAAAGCCGCTAAAAGGTGTATGTTAGGGAGCAATTCCATTAATTTTTTTGTTGCAAACATAAGGCTTCCCAACATTCCGAAAAGGGCAATCTCATAAATTTTCAGTTTCATCATTCTGCTTTGAAGGAATAGGTCTCGCCGTCTTCGATTTCGGTTGTGTCAACGCCTGCGGAACCATATTCTCCGTTCACGTAAAACGCCCAATACTTGCCGTCGGTTTCATAGTCGAGCGTTTCGCCGTCAACCGTTTTAACGTAAAGACCGAATTCCCCTTCCTCTCCTTCGATAAGCTTTTCTTCCTGCAAGGCTTCGCCAACGTATTTTTTATCCGATTTGATTTCGAAGGTTTTTTCCTTTCCTTTAGCCGTTGTAACGGTGAAGGTGAAGGACTTTTCCTCGATTTTTGAAGCAGAGGAAGTATTTTTGTCGCTGCAACCGGTGCTGATTGTCATAGCCGCAATAGCAATCAAGCAAACGATGAAGGACAAAAATCTGGTAATTTTTGTTTTCATAGTTTTGCATCTCCTAATATTTTAGTAGTTTTTTTAGTTTCACCCTTTTTATTTGGCGCTCGCAAAATTTAAAAGGATAAGCAAACACGAATAATCCGCGTTTGCCTATGGAAAATGGGAAATATTCCGGCTTCGGCGCTCCTTTTTCCGCCTTCTCAAAGAATTTTCTTCAATGGCTCTCCCCCTTTTGCGGCAAAGAGGTTAGAAAAAAGATATTGCGCCCAACGGCGACGGGCTCGCGCGGGATTCCAAAGGTAAAACTACCTTTTCTACCCGACTTCCTTCCCGAATTCCATTAAGATTTTATCATAAAATTTCTTATTTTTCAAGCACAGAAAGAGGATTAATTCGGTGAATTGTGCAAGGTCTTGAAAATTTCGGTAATTTTTGGTATAATTACAGTCGGTAGCCGAAAAGCATAGTTGCTTTTCGGAAAAACGCTTTTCGCGTTTTAAATAATCAAAGATTATTTCTACCGACGAAAAAAGATGCGTTTATTCGGATTAAAAGAAAAAGCTTTTAAAGGAGCGAAACGGAAAAAATGGCAAGTTATTGTTTATTATGCGATAAAAAATTAGGTTTTTTCTCCCCTTGGGGCGAGGATATTTTAACGGGAAAATCAAGTAATCGCCTTTGCGAGGATTGTTATAACAAGGCAGAAGCCATTATTAAAAAAATTGAAACTAAAATTCCCATTGAGCCGCAGGATATTGAAGGTTTTTCGGAGGGCGGGGAAAAGATTATCCGCGAATATATCGAGCTTTACGGCGGAATCGAAACCGAAACCGAATACCTTGAAGAAAAGAGCGAAATCAAGGTGGGCGACGCAATAACCGCCAAGTTTTATGAAATAAACGATGAGGAAACCAACGCAATATTCGAAAAGATGAAAGAAATGAAGGAGAGCGAAATCGAAGCTTTTCTAGAAGGAATTGTCAGCGAAAATGAAACTGCCGACAGCTTTATGAGGGAAATTCTTTCATTGAATGATGAAAACCTCGCCGCAATTATTTCCGAACAGCGTGAACTTTATAACAATGCCGAGTGGGCTTATATTCTTCACGTTGAATATATGCGAAAAACGATTGACCAAGCGCTCGAATCCGCTAAAGAAGCCGAACCCGACCACATTTCGGAAGCTCTCCCCTTCGACCAAGCCGAATTTGAGAGAATGAAGGAGGTTTTCGGGAACGAATCGGAGGAAGAACTCAAAAAAATATCGGAAGATATGAGTTATACCAAGGAAGCAAGAGAAGCTGCAAAATTTTTGATTAATAAATAAGTGAATTTTTCGGAGGCGCAAAATGATTTATCTTGTTGAAGACGACAACAGCATAAGAGAACTTGTGGTTTACACGCTCAACAACGTCGGGCTTAAAGCAAAAGGGCTTTGTTCGGAGTCGGAGTTAAATGCTGCATTAAAAGAAGAAACACCTGAATTATTGCTTCTTGATATAATGCTTCCCGAAACCGACGGGCTGGAAATTCTCAAAAAATTGCGCTCGAATCCCGATTACAAAAAACTGCCGATAATTATGTTAACCGCAAAATCGACAGAATACGACAAGGTCATCGGCTTCGAGCTGGGCGCCGACGATTATATAACCAAGCCATTCGGAATGATGGAGCTTGTTGCGAGGGTAAAGGCGAGGCTCAGAAGAAGCGAGCAAGAAAATGAAACGGGTATGTTATCCGGAGGCGGAATAACCCTTTCGGAGGAGCGCCACGAAGCCTTCGTTTCGGGAGAAAAGGTTGAGTTAACCCTGAAAGAATTCAGTATTCTCGCTATTCTTATGAAAAATAAACAAACCGTTTTCAGCCGAGATCAACTGCTTAATAAAATCTGGGGCTATGATTTCGATGGCGAAAACAGAACGGTTGACGTACATATTAGAACGCTCCGCCAAAAGCTTGGCGCTTCGGGCGAAGCGATAAAAACCATCAGAGGAATCGGTTATAAGTTTGGAGGCTAATCAGCTTGAAGCTTAAAATTCTAAAAAATATCTTTATTGCAGTATTCGTCGTGTTTTTAGCAACCTCGGTAACGGTGTTTTCGGCGATGTATATTTATTATAAAAATGCCGATAAAGAAGAACTCGATGAATCTGCGAAATATATCGCGGCGGCGGTTGACGCTAATGGTACGGAATGGCTGAAAAACATAGAAAACGACGGCGTTTCCGGTGTGGAAATTATTGATAAAGATGGAAAAACTTTTTATCAAATCGGAGCACAAACGCAAAACAGTACCTACGGATCGGCTGAAACCCAATACGGCGAATTAAGGATTTATAAAAATCAGGAAAACGTTGGAACTTTGTTTGTGAATCTCTTTTATCAGGCGGTTATTATCATAACTCTCGCAATAATAGTTTGTATAGTTATAGCGTCGAGGGTTGCAAAGAGCATAACGGAGCCGATGAACAAAATCGACCTCGAAAACCCAAATGATAGAGGAATTTATCCCGAACTCAAGCCTTTCGTTCAGAAAATTTATTCGCAGAATAAGAAAATTCATCGACAGATGGAAGAAATTCGTAATCAGCACGAGTCGAAGGATCGCTTGAGAAGGGAATTTACCGCAAACGTTTCGCACGAGCTTAAAACTCCCCTCACCTCAATCGCAGGCACCGCCGAAATTATTCGAGATGGACTTGTGAAGCCTGAGGATATCCCCCATTTTGCCGATAATATCCATAAAGAGTCGGGCAGACTTATGCGCTTGGTTGAGGATATTATAAAGCTTTCCCGATTGGAGGAAAGCGGTGCGGAAGATGAAGAAAAGATTGTTGTTTCTTTGAAAACTTTGGCTCAGGATTCTGCCGCAATATTATCCCAAGCCGCCCAAAAAGCACAAGTAAGTCTTGAGGTTTCGGGCGATGACGGTTATATTTTCGCTGTTGAGAGGATTGCAGAGGAAATAGTTTTCAACCTTCTCGATAACGCCATAAAATACAACCGACCAAACGGAACGGTTAAGGCGACTATCGAAACAAAAAGCGAAAAGGTGCTTTTTTCGGTGCGTGATAGCGGAATCGGAATCCCCGAAAAGGAGCTTGAAAGAATTTTCGAGAGGTTTTATCGGGTTGATAAAAGTCGCTCGAAGTCGGTTGGCGGAACGGGACTTGGGCTTTCGATAGTGAAGCACGGAGTGAATAGTCTTGGCGCCGAAATTGATATAAAAAGTGAACTCGGCTTCGGAACCGAAATAACCGTCTTATTCCAATGCAATATTACAAATAGATAAATTTAATAATACCCGAAAAACGCCCGCTATGGTTTAAGCCATAGCGGGCGTTAATTTTGCTTTAGCAATCAAAAAGCAATTAAGTTTTTATTACTTAAGGTTAGCCTTAAGAGTTTCGAGCTGTGTTCTGAGTTCTTCGGGGAGCTTATCGCCGAACTTCTTATAATGTTCTTCGATTTCAGCAGCTTCCTTAGTCCAAACGTCTTTATCAATTTCGAGGATTGATTTAAGAGTTTCAATATCGAAATCTTCAAGACCTGTGAGGTCGATGTCCTCAGCCTTAGGAACGAATCCGATAGGAGTTTCAACTGCATCAGCCTTGCCTTCGCAACGGTCGATAATCCAGTTGATAACTCTGCAGTTATCGCCGAATCCGGGCCAGATGAAGTTGCCTTCGTCGTCGGTTCTGAACCAGTTAACGTTGAAGATTTTTGGAGCCTTATCGCCGAGCTTCTTGCCCATTTCGAGCCAATGACGGAAGTAGTCGCCCATGTGATAGCCACAGAAGGGAAGCATAGCCATAGGATCGCGACGAACAACACCTACTGCGCCTGCGGCTGCGGCTGTTGTTTCGGAAGCCATAGCAGAGCCAACGAATACACCGTTTTCCCAATCCTTTGATTGATATACGAGGGGAGCGCACTTTGCACGACGTCCGCCGAAGATGATAGCAGAAATCGGCACGCCTTCGCCCTTATTGAATTCATCGGAAATGCAAGGACAGTTTTCAGCAGGAGCTGTGAATCTTGAGTTGGGGTGAGCTGCGCAGGTTGACTTATCAGCCTTATTGAACTTTGCAGGATCCCAAGGTTTGCCTGTCCAATCAAGAGCATTTTCAGGGAGATTCTTGTTAAGACCTTCCCACCAAACCGTGTTATCGTTAAGGTCGAGAGCAACGTTGGTGAAGATGGTGTTCTTTTCGGTTGATGCAAGTGCGTTATAGTTTGAATGAGCGTTTGTTCCGGGAGCAACGCCGAAGAATCCGTTTTCGGGGTTGATAGCATAGAGTCTGCCATCTTTACCTATTCTCATCCAAGCGATGTCGTCGCCGACGGTCCAAACCTTATAGCCTTTTTCTTGCAAATATTTGGGAGGAATCATCATAGCGAGATTGGTTTTTCCGCAAGCAGAGGGGAATGCCGCTGCAACGTATTTAACCTCGCCCTGAGGATTTTCGATGCCGAGGATAAGCATATGCTCAGCCATCCAGCCTTCTTTCCAGCCCTGATAGGAAGCGATTCTGAGAGCAAAACATTTTTTGCCGAGAAGAACGTTTCCGCCGTAGCCTGAGTTAACCGAGATAATTGTGTTATCTTCGGGGAACTGGCAGATATATCTGTGTTCGGGGTCAATATCGCATTTTGCGTGGAAGCAACGAACCCAATCTTCGCTATCGCCGAGAACCTCTAAAACCTTGGGGCTAACGCGGGTCATAATGAGCATATTAAGAACAACGTAGATAGAATCTGTTACCTCAATACCAACCTTAGCGAGAGGAGAGCCGATAGGTCCCATTGAGAAGGGGATAACGTACATTGGCTTGCCTTCGTAAGAACCGCGAGCGATATTATAAAGCTTTTCATACATTTCTTTAGGATCGCACCAGTTATTTGTTGGGCCTGCATCTTCCTTAAGGGTTGTGCAGATGAAGGTTCTGTCTTCAACACGAGCAACGTCGTTCTGCTTTGTTCTGTGAAGATAGCAACCGGGAAGCTTTTCCTCGTTGAGCTTCATCATTTCGCCGGTAGCGCAAGCTTCTGCTCTTAAAGCCTCTGCCTGAGCCTCGCTGCCGTCGATCCAGATTACCTCAGAAGGATTAACAAGAGCTTTAATCTCGTCAAGCCATTTGATAACGGATTGGTTCTTTGTCATAATTTTAACTCCTTTTTTGGAAGCCGATAAATTCGGCTATTATTTTGCTTTTTAAAAAATTTAGGAAATTAAATTTTCCTCTATTCTATATTATACCAATTTTTTCTGTTTTTGCAAGCGTTTTTAGAATTTTTTACTATTTGTTCAAAGGTTGCAAGACTTTAATGGTAATATTTGTTATATTTTTAACAATGTATGTCCTTTTTTTGTTTGACTATTGCAAAATTAATAATTTTTTGTTAAAATATAGGAACAATATATCCTCTTTCGGATAAAAAGGAGCTAATATAATGGCATTTTTTAAATCTCCCAATGAAGTTGGCGCCGGCGTTATGAAAAACGGACCGGAAAAACGAGGAGTTTTTGTTTTCTTCGAGCTGTTTAAAAGACACTATGGAAAACTTTTGTCGGCAGGACTTTGGAAAATTCTTTTTTCTTTGCTAATAATCCCTTCAGGACTTGGCGCAATAGGTTCTGCAAGAGTTTCGAGAATCGCCGCTCGCGACAGACATTCCTTTAAATCGGATTTCAGAGAAGCAATCGGAGAAAACTGGGCATTGGCGCTCGCTTCCGGCATTATTAATAACGTTTTAACTGCGCTCTCCTTTTTTTCGGCTTATTTCCTGTTTCTGGAAAACTCAGTTAATAAAAATGCCGATATTTTAAGCTTCTTGATGCTTGCGCTCAGCATTTTTGCCTTCATTATTATAACCTTCATTCGATTCTATACCCCTGCGCTTATCCTTACCTTCCGCCTGAGCTTGGGTCAGCTTTATAAAAACGCTTTTCTTCTCGCCTTCGGCGGATTCGCAAGAAATTTCGTTATCTTCTTCGGGCATATTTTAATGTATTTTCTCATCTTCTGCCCGATGCTTGTTAATTTATACGTTGGGCTTGGAATCGCGATTTGCTTGTATATCCTCATCGCCCCGCCATTCACGAATCTGCTCATTCAGTATAATATCTTCCCCGTTATGATGAAATATCTTATCGAGCCGTTTATGAAAGAGCACCCCGGCGAAGGACAAAGAACCCTCCGAGAGCTCGGACTCATCGAATCGGAAGAAGAAAAAATAATGCAAGATGATATTTAAGTTTTAAAGAAAAAGGCTTAACTGCAAGAATTTGCGGTTAAGCCTTTTGTTTGTTATTTTAAAAATTCCAAAAGCGCATCGAAATTGCCTCTTGGGGTTTCGGGAATTTCGCCCTCTGCTATCAGCCAATCGTCTAAAAGGAAGGTTTTAAGACCTGCTTTAAGTCCCGCCTTAATGTCTTCATCAGCATTATTGCCAATCATAAGGCAGTTTTCAAGATTCAGCCCCAATTTTTTCCCTATCTCCTTATAATAGTAGGGATTCGGCTTGCAGGAGGAAGAATTTTCATAGGTGGTTATATAATCGAAATCGTCGGGGTCGAGTCCTGCCCATTTTATGCGTGCTTCAACCGCAACGGGCGGGAAAAACGGGTTTGTTGCCAATACCACCTTTTGGGCATTTTTTCTTGCGAGTTCAACCGATAGTTTCGCCTTTTCCGTTGGAAAACAAAGCTCCTTCACTTTGTTAAAATCGCTCGAATAAAATGCGTCGAAATAAGGAATATGCGAGCGAACGTCGAAGGGAAATGCTTTTTCAAATTCTTGCCAGAAGGCTTCGTAGTTAGAAATATCCCCCTCGTTTTTAACCATCGCCGCAACACCCTTCCACATCGTTTCGATAAGCTTTTCGGGGGTGTAGCCTAAAGGCGCAACGGCTTTACAAAGCAGTTTAAAATAACCTTTTGTAAAGGCGTCGTTATCCATCGGCAAAAGTGTTCCGTCTAAATCAAAAAGAATTGCTTCGTATTTCATAAAACTCTCCAAAAAACAAGTTTGATTATTTAAAATTATACCCTATATAATTGACTTTTGCAAGGAAAAATGGTATAGTATTAAAAGAAATTCTTAAGAGGTTATTTATGAAAGACGTAAAATCTATTATTTCAAAAAATATTTCAGAGCTTCGCCAGTCGAGAGGTATGACTCAGTTAGAGCTTGCCGAAAGGCTTAATTATTCCGATAAAGCCATCTCGAAATGGGAAAGAGGCGATAGTATTCCCGACGTTTCGGTGCTTTTGGAGATTGCTGATATTTTTGGCGTTTCGCTTGATTTTATTGCTCGCGAAGAAAGAACACCGCAGGAAATTAAGGCTTCAAAAAAGCTTCGTGAACGCTATTCGCGAGGAACTATAACCTGCATTTCGATTCTTCTCGTTTGGTTCGTTGCTCTGCTTTCCTTCGTTACCGTTTCCCTCCTTTCGGATTCGATAACCGCCCATTGGCTTGCCTTTATTTATGCTATCCCCGCTTCTTTTATCGTTTGGCTTGTTCTCAATTCCTGCTGGTTTGATAATAAGTTCAATTATTTCATAATTTCGGGGCTTATGTGGTCTGGTCTGCTCTCTTTTTTCTTGAGCTTTCTGCCCTTCGGCTATGAGAGCGAAAACCTTTGGCAGGTCTTCTTGCTCGGAATCCCCGCTCAGTTGATTATTATGCTTTGGTCGAAGATAAAGAAGAAAACCCCTAAAAATTGAATAAAAAAACAAAAGCAATCAGAAACGCCCACGCCCCATAGGGCAGTATTTCCTTAAAAACGTGAAATTTTGGCACAATAATACGTTAAAAAGCCATAGTACGCGACAGCGTTACTATGGCTTTTTGCCTTTTCTTGCACTCAAAATTTTCGTTTTAAGGTG
>JAZQTQ010000061.1:0-22165 GCA_045630885.1 Acutalibacteraceae bacterium | reverse complement strand
TTGCTCAACCGTTGCCGCTTTAGGCGCCAACCTTCTCAAACTAAAACCCTGCATTGAGGTTAAAAACGGAGCAATGGCGGTTGGAAAGAAATATCGCGGAAAATTCGATGCAGTTCTCAAAACCTACGTTTCTGAAAGACTTGTTAACCCCGACGATATTGACCTTGAAAGAATTTTCGTTACCCACGCGGGCTGCGATGAAGAAATCGTTGAGGCTGTAAAGGCTCAGGTTGGGGAAATTCTTCCTTTTAAAGAAATCCTTGTTACAAGAGCCGGCTGCACCATTTCGGCACACTGCGGAAGAAACACCTTAGGAGTTCTCTTTATCAGAAAATCTCCAATTGCTTAATTAATCAAAAAATGTTACCAAGAACTAAAGCCTTCTCGGTAACATTTTTTTAGTTTCGGAATAAAATTATAAAGAGGGGCGCAAAGTGGCTACTTTCAAGCTTCGGCGATAGACCGCGGTTTATCCTCAGAATAACCGAAATGCCCCATAATATAGATGAACCGCCCAAGGATTTGGGCGGTTCTTTTTTCATTAATTGATTTTTAAAGCTATTTGCTCCGAGCGACGAATATTTGTTTGGCGAATAAAACTTCAAGAAAAAGGAAATTTCACTATACATTAATTAATATGACTTTAGGATTTGGATGAAGTTGCCTTTTTCTACGAGCGATAAGTGTATTTTTGATACATGAAGCTCGAGAAAACGGCAAATTCGCCAAATAATAAAGTCTTAGTTTTTAAGGCTGTGCATGGGGGCCGGTATCTGTCCACCACGCTTAATCATTTTAAGCGGTGAAGCAGTGTTGACTCTCATAACGGGGCCACCACCCAAAAGTCCGCCGAAATTGAGCTCATCGCCAACAGTTTTACCAATAGCGGGAATAAGACGAACCGCAGTTGTTTTGCAATTAACCATTCCGATAGCTGCTTCATCAGCGATTATTGCAGAAATAACCTCATCAGGTGTATCGCCCGGAATGTTAATCATATCAAGACCAACGGAGCATACGGCGGTCATAGCTTCTAATTTTTCAAGAATGAGGGTTCCGTTTCTCGCAGCATCTATCATTCCTGCATCCTCTGTTACGGGGATAAACGCTCCCGAAAGACCTCCAACATGGGAAGAAGCCATAACGCCGCCTTTCTTAACGGCATCATTAAGCATTGCGAGCGCTGCAGTCGTTCCACAAGCGCCACAACATTCAAGACCGATTTCTTCCAATATATGAGCAACAGAATCTCCAACCGCAGGAGTTGGCGCCAAAGAAAGATCTACAATTCCCGACTGAACGCCAAGACGTGCTGAGGCCTCCGCATTAACGAGTTGACCCATTCTTGTTATTTTAAATGCAGTTCGCTTTATAAGGTCTGCGATAGCAGTAATACTTACGTCGCCTGCCTTTGCAAGCGCAGCGCGAACAACTCCGGGACCGGAAACGCCAACGTTTATAACGCAATCAGGTTCGCCAACACCATGAAATGCACCTGCCATAAATGGGTTGTCCTCAGGGGCGTTGCAAAATACAACAAGTTTTGCTGCGCCAATGCAATCTCTATCGGCTGAAAGTTCTGCAGTTTTCTTTATAATATGACCCATTTTTTCAACAGCGTTAAGGTTAATTCCGCTCTTTGTCGAACCAATATTAACAGATGAACAAATATGGTCGGTTTCGTTTAGCGCTTGTGGAATAGATTCAATAAGCTCCATATCTCCGGCCGAAAAGCCTTTATGTACTAATGCTGAATATCCACCAATAAAGTTTACGCCAACCGTTTTTGCCGCTTTTTCAAGCGCGTGTGCAAATTTAACAACGTCGCGACTTTTAGTCGCGGCGGCAATCATAGCAATTGGAGTTACCGAAATTCTTTTATTAATAATCGGAATACCATATTCTGCCTCGATTTGCTCGCAAACGGGAACAAGATTTTTAGCTTTTGAAACTATTTTTTCATAAACCTTTTCGCAAGCCCTGTCGATATCAGTATCAATACAGTCGAGCAGAGATATACCCATTGTGACAGTTCTTATATCAAGATGCTCCTCTTCTATCATTGCGATAGTTTCAAGGATATCTTTTGTGTTAAGCATACCCATTTTTTATTACCTCTTAAATTCTATGCATTGAATTGAAAATATCTTCATGCATAACATGAATACTAAGTCCCTTTTCTTTACCAATGGTTTTCATTTCTTCAACAAATTCGTTGAAAGCAATTTTAATTTCTCCAACCTCAACCATCATTATCATACAAAACATATCTTGCATAATTGTTTGGGAAACATCGATAATATTTGCATTGAATTTTGCGCATTCGTTTGAAACGGTTGCAAGAATTCCAACAGTATCCTTTCCAACAACAGTTATAACCGCTTTCATAAAAATTAACTCCTTAAAAAATATTTTATTTAATTATACCACAAAACCTTTCATTTTGCATTATAATATGTTACAATAATTAAAAATATTTTGAGAGGTATTATGATGAAAATAACCATAAAAGCCTATGCAAAGATAAATTTATGCCTTGATATCAAAGAAAAGCTGCCAAATGGATACCACGAAATAGAAACTATTTTTCAATCTGTTTCGCTTTATGATACTGTCAGAATAGAAAACGGAAAGACGAAAAACAGAGTTTCTTGCAGCGAAAAGTCTATATCTGATTCGGACAATATTTGCTACAAAGCGTTGGTTTCTTTCCTTGAAAAAGCAAAAATAGATGATAAATGCTATATCAATATAAGGAAAAAGATTCCTCTTTGCGCCGGTCTTGCGGGTGGAAGCGCAGATGCGGCGGCAGTTTTAAGAGGTCTTAACTACATTTATTCTTACCCTTTAAGCGAAGATGAGCTTTTAGAAATAGGCAAAACTCTTGGCGCTGACGTTCCGTTTTGTATGATAGGCGGAACTCTGCACGCAGGCGGAATTGGAGAAAAACTCTCCCCTCTTGCAAAAATGCCCGCTTGTAGCATCGTTATTATTAAAGGTCTCGAAAAGCCTTCAACTGCGGAACTTTATAAGAAGATGGATTCTATTAAAAACTATCCTCACCCTGATACCACCGGAGTTATTAAAGCTCTCAACGAAGGAAATCTCGCAAAAATCGGAGAATCTGCAGGAAATGTTTTTGAACTCGCTTGGGGCAAAAAAATCAAAGAGACGAAACGTTTACTTATGAGTTACGACGCCTTTTTTACTCAACTTTCAGGAAGCGGGCCTTCCGTTTTTGGAGTTTTTAAGAGGAATAAAGGACGTAAACCTTACGTTTTGCTTTCAGACGTTTTTGACGAACTTTATTTATGTTATCCGGTTGATAAGGGTTTTGAAATTGTATAGATTTTAAATTTATTGTCAATAATTACCGCGAAAACTAAAAAAGGCGGTATAAAAAAATGACAGTTAAAAGAAGATTCGAAATATCAATTATAGCAGGTCTTATTTTCACGGTATTGTTATCTATGGTGAAATTCGAAGCTAATTGTGCAGAAATTAAGGAAAAGGTTTTAAGACTTCATATTATTGCAAATTCTGATTCCGTTTCCGACCAAACCTTAAAAATCAAGGTTAGAAACAAAATTTTGAAATTAAATATATACGATGAAGCAAAGACAAAAGAAGACGCAATCGTTTGCTCAAAAGAAAACATAAACTATATAATTGAAGAAGCCGAAAAGGTTATTAAAGAAGAAGGATTTAACTACAACGTTTCGGCTCAAGTTAAAACTTGCTATTTTGACACGAGAGTTTATGAAGATTTCACCCTCCCTGCCGGAAACTACGAAGCCTTGCAAATAAAAATCGGAAAAGCTAAAGGCAAAAACTGGTGGTGCGTTATTTTCCCTAAACTCTGCCTTGGGGCTTGCAGTGATTTCGGGAACGAAATTTCCGAATCTTCAAAAAATGCTATCAGTAATTCCGAAAATTACCAAGTCAGGTTTAAAATTGTTGAGATTTTTGAAGATTTAAAAGATAGTATTAACACATTTTTTTGATTTTTTGGTGATTTATAAAAATTTATTTAATATTTTTTAAGAAATTACTTGCTTTTTATAAAAAAATGTGATATAATCGATGCGTTATCTAAGGATTAATTGAAATGAGGTGTCAGATTTGAAACAAGGAATTCATCCGCAGTATGAAACTGTAACTGTAAAATGCGCTTGCGGAGCGGAGTTTGAGACACGTTCAACTAAGAAAGACATTCGTTTGGATATTTGCTCAAAATGTCATCCGTTCTTCACCGGAAAGCAAAAGTTGGTTGATTCAGGCGGTCGTGTTGATAGATTCAACAAGCGCTTTGGAATGCAGAAGTAATTCTAACACGCAGTCGCAAATATATTGCGGCTGCGATTTTTTTACACTTTTTTAAAATATAACTGTTTCAGGCGGTGAAAAAATATGGATTTTTATATCACGGTAGCTTTAGAAGCGCGAGAGGAAATTATTGAAAAACGCTCTCGTTTTATTGCATCGGTTTATCCTATTAAAACAGAACAAGAAGCAATAGAGCTTATTAACAATCTGAAAAAAGAATTTTGGGATGCTAGACACAACGTTTATGCATATTCTTTAAAAAACGGAAATATCTGCAGATATTCTGACGACGGCGAGCCTTCGGGAACTGCAGGAGTTCCTGTTCTTGACGTTTTAAGAAAGCAGAATATCGTTGACTGTCTTGTAGTTGTTACCCGTTATTTTGGCGGGATTTTGCTCGGAACAGGCGGACTTGTCAGAGCTTATACTGCTTCGGCTGTCAAAGGAATAGAAGCGGCGAAAATCATTAAAATGCTCCCCTGCTCAAAGCTTACCCTTTCCTGCCCATATTCTGATTATGACCAGCTTTGTCGAATTATAGAAAATATCGGCGGTTCAGTTTGCGACACCAGATACGGAGAATTTATAGAAATCGACTTTAATCTCGAGGATACCTTAATAGATAAGTTTGCCGAATCTTTAAGAGAAACCTTTTGCGCAAGGCTAAATTTCGAAATCATCGGACAAGATTATTTCGGAAAAGAAATTTAAAAAATTTTTTCATTTTTTTGCGAAAAAAGAAGGGTTTTGAAATTTGTTTACTAATAATATAAGTAAAAGCAAAATTTTTGGGAAGGATGGCGAAAATGGAAACTATTAGAGAAAAACTAGAACAAAGAGAAAAAGAACTGCTATCCCCTGCCGCCGCTTTAAGCGTTTCGGCAAAAAGAGAAACGCCTGAAGAACCTTGCGAAATCAGAACGGCTTTTCAGCAAGACAAGGACAGGATTATTCATTGTCGCTCATTTAGAAGACTAAAGCATAAAACTCAGGTCTTTTTATCTCCCGAAGGCGACCATTATCGTACGCGTTTAACCCACACGCTTGAGGTTTCGCAAATCGCAAGAACCGTTGCCAGAGCTTTAAACCTGAACGAAGACTTAACCGAAGCCATATCTTTAGGTCATGATTTAGGGCACACTCCTTTTGGTCATGCAGGCGAAAGAGCTCTTGCGGAACTATATCCTGATGGTTTTAAACACTATGAACAAAGCGTCAGGGTTTGCAAGAAAATTGATTGCCTTAATTTAACCGATAAAACACTGAATGGCATTTTATGCCACACCAAAGGTCAGGAGTCCGAAACTTTAGAAGGAAGAATTGTTAGATTTTGCGATCAAATTGCATATATTAATCACGACATTGACGACGCAGAACGTGCAGGAATTATAAGCGAACAGGATATTCCTTCAAAAATCAGAAATCACTTTGGCGCTTCAAAATCAGAAAGAATTAATTCTATGGTTATGTCGCTAATCAATAATAGCAAAAACACCATTGCAATGGCCGAAGAAGATAAAAAAATGTTTGACGAGCTTCAAAAATTCCTTTTCGATGAGGTTTATCTGAATTTCAGAGCGAAAGCGGAAGAACAAAAGGTTTTCGGCATCATAGAAGGAATTTATAATAAACTTTGCTCTGCTCCCCAAAATATGCCTAAAGAATATCATAATATTATAATGAACGAGGGCATAAAAAGAGCAGTTGTTGACTACATAGCAGGAATGACGGATACTTTTGCTATAAAATACTATGAAGATGCGTTTATCCCTAAAGCCTGGCATATAATTTAAAATTTTAAAAAAACACAAGAAAGGAGCGTTAGTTTTGCCTCAGATACCTGATGAATTCTTAGCGGAATTAAATAGCAGAATTGATATTGGCGACTTAATTTCAGGCTACGTCAACCTGAATTCCCGAGGCGGAAGAATGGTTGGGCTATGCCCTTTCCATAATGAAAAAACAGGCTCCTTCACTGTTTTTAGCAACACTAATTCTTATTATTGCTTTGGTTGCGGAGCCGGCGGAAGCCCGATAACCTTTGTAAGGCAAATTGAAAATCTTGATTTTTTTGAAGCAGTTAAGTTTTTAGCTGATAGAGTCGGTATGCAAATGCCAACTTCGGGCTATGATGATAGCTTTGCAAAATTCAAAAAACGAATCTTGGAAATCAACCGAGAATCTGCAAAATTTTTCCATAATCATCTTTTAAGTGAAGCGGGAAAACCTGTTTTAGAATATTTTCTATCAAGAAAGCTTTCTATGGCAACCATTAAACATTTTGGCCTCGGCGCTTCTCCGAATAGTTGGGATGCATTGACAAAGCATCTCAAATCAAAAGGCTATAAAGATGAAGAACTTTTGCAAGCTAACGTTGCTATGCGCAGCAAAAAAGGCACAATATATGACAACTTCCGAAATCGAGCGATGTTCCCGATTATTGATTTAAGAGGAAACGTTATTGGTTTTGGTGGCAGAGCGCTTCCGGGCGAAGACGAAAAAGGCAGAAAATACATAAATACCTCCGATACGCCGGTATTTAAAAAGAGTCAAAATCTATACGCTCTCAATTTTGCCAAATCGTCTTGCTCGAAACAAATAATATTGGCTGAAGGTTATATGGACGTTATCGCGCTGCATCAGGCAGGCATTACAAATGCCGTTGCCGCGCTTGGAACAGCGTTCACCGATGAACACGCCTCTCTGCTTTCGCGCTACACTAACGAGATTGTTATTACCTTTGATGCCGATGGTCCCGGAAAACAAGCAACCGACAGAGCATTAAAGATTTTCTCGAAATCAGGTCTTTCAACTAAGGTGTTGCGGATACCCGAAGGAAAAGACCCTGATGAATTCATTAAAAAGAATGGAACAACCGCCAAAACTGCTTTCGATGATCTGGTTGATACAGCTATGAATAGTATTGAATACAACCTATTGGAAGCGGCTAAAGGAATTGATATTAACACAGATTCGGGCAAACTCGAATACCTGAAAAAATGCGCGGAAATTTTAGCATCACTTAATGACCAAATCGCCATTGATTTATATGCTTCAAAATTGGGCGAAAAATTCAAGGTTTCTAAAAATGCTATTTTATCGCAAATCAAGGAACAAGCTTTTAAATATAGACGTAGAGAAAACAAAAAGAAGTTTGATAATATTATTAAACCTAAACTCAACACCTCTGACGTCAACCCCGAAAGACGTCAGTATTTAAAGGCCGCAAATGCTGAAGAAGAAATAATTTCAATTCTTATATTGAATCCGGATCTAATAGATAAAACCTTGAAAGAAATTTCGGCAAATGACTTTTTAACCTCTTTTAACAAACGGGTTTTCGAAAGAGTTGTTGAGGTGATTTCAGGCGGTCATACCTTTGATATTTCGCTTTTAACTGAAGATTTTTCTCCTCAGGAATGTGGAAGGGTTGCGGAATATCAAAATCGTATTATAAAAGGCGAAAACGCCGAATCTGAACTTTTAGACTGCATTAAAGTTTTAAAAAGTGAAGCTGAAGCCGCCGCAACAAACCCCGAAGAATTATCTGATAAAGAATGGGCTGAAAGCCTGCAAAAAATTGCAAAACAAAAGAAATAAAATTTTTGCTCCTTTTTTACGAGCAGAATGGAGATTAAGAATATGGATAAAAAAAATAATGATACCCTCGAAAAATTAGACAACATTAAAGAACCAACTGCAGAGGAACTCGAAGAAGAATTAGAACCACTGCCGGAAGACCTTGATGCGCTTTCAAGCGAAACTCCCCTTCTCGACATTGATTTCGACGATGTTCCCGAAGAAGAAATGAAGCTTGACGATATTGATGCTTCAACTTCTGATGATGGCACCGATGCTATCTCTCTTGATGACCCTGTTAAGGTTTATCTTAAAGAAATAGGTCGAGTTCCCCTTCTTTCTTCCGACGAAGAGGTTGAACTAGCCGTGCTTATAAGCGATGGAAACGAATTCGCAAAGAAAAGACTAACCGAAGCCAATCTTCGTCTTGTTGTTAGCATTGCAAAGCGTTACGTTGGACGCGGAATGCATTTTTTGGATCTCATCCAAGAAGGTAACGTTGGTCTTATTAAAGCTGTTGAAAAGTTCGATCATTCAAAAGGTTTTAAATTTTCAACCTATGCAACTTGGTGGATAAGACAAGCAATTACAAGAGCTATTGCCGACCAAGCCAGAACTATCCGTATTCCTGTTCATATGGTTGAAACCATTAACCGTCTTAAAAAGGTTCAGAGCCAACTTCTGCATGAAAACGGAAAAGAACCTACCGAAGAAATAATTGCAAAACGCATGGATCTTTCTGTCGAGAGAGTTAGAGAAATTATGCGAGTGGCTCAAGAGCCTGTTTCTATGGAAACTCCTATCGGACCTGAGGAAGATTCAAGACTTATGGATTTCATTCGTGATGAAGATGCCTTAGCACCCGACGAGGCTGCTCTTAAATCAATAACAAACGAAGATATTGATTCCGTTTTAAAAACCCTTCTTCCCAGAGAGGAACAGGTTATCCGTCTTCGTTTTGGTCTTCACGACGGCCGTTGCCACACTCTTGAAGAGGTTGGAACGAAATTCGACGTTACCAGAGAGCGCATCAGACAAATTGAGGCTAAAGCGCTCAGAAAATTGCGTCATCCCGTTAGAAGCAATAAGTTCAAGGATAAATAAGGTGAAGCTATGTTCATTAACCTTGAAGCGGATTATGCAATCCGCATAGTGCATGCGCTTGCGAATGAAAAAAACAGAATGGACGCCAAAAGTATTGCCGCTAAAACAGGTGTTACTCCGAAATACACTCTCAAAATTTTGCACGGACTCGTTTCGGCAAATATAGCAAAATCATATAAGGGAGCAAACGGTGGATATACTTTGGCGCGTCCCGCCGAAGAAATCACCCTTTTGGAGGTTGTTGAGCAGGTTTGCGGTCCTATCGAAATAAACCTATGCCAATCATCGGGCGAATGCACCCATCCAAAAGGAATATGCAGATTCTATTCAGTTTTTAAAGATGCAAGCGAATTTATGAAAGAAAAATTCGGCAACATTACTTTTGCTGAAAAAAATGAGGAATAAATTTAATGAAATTCACATATAAAACAAAGGGAGTTTGCTCCCGCGCTATAAACATTGAAATTGATAATGACAAGCTATCCGAAGTGAATTTTGAGGGAGGTTGCAACGGAAACCTTAAAGGAATCGGAGCTTTGGTTAAGGGAATGACTATAGACGAGGCAATTTCTCGTTTGGATGGTATTCGTTGCGGATTTAAAAACACCTCCTGCCCTGATCAATTAGCGCAAGCGCTCAAGGAATACAAAGCGCAAAATTAAAAGAAAGGACCAACTGCGATGCACGATGACGTTGATATTAAAATTGCAGGTAGCTCTCCGTCGAAAGAGATTAAAAAAAGCAACCTTTCCTTTTTAAGCGAAATCAATTCTGAAGCTATAAAGCGCGGCACTGCAATTGGTTTATCAATCGCTAACGATTATGTAAAGGCGGTTGAAGAACAAGGTCCGGGAGCCGGCGAAGAACGAGAAGAGATGCTCCTTCAAAGGGAAATACTTCTTTCTTTTTCCGCTCTTTCAGGCTTTGAAAAATTCTGCAAGGACCCAGACTGCGCAACTGCCGCCAAAACTGCTTTTATTGACCATTTAAAGAAAAACCACCCCGAATTTTACAAGGGCGCAACAGATAATGGCGCTCTCTCCTTCTATTATCTTGCTTACAGAAGGAAAAGCGAGGTTGAAAGAAGAATCGGGCAGACCTTTGCTATGCTTTGTTCACACGACGGCGACCCCGTTTATCAAGAACTCGGCGAAGCGCTCTACTGTTGGTTTACCTCGAAGGTTAAAAAAGCCGAAGAAAATTCTTAAAAATCCATATTCATTGCAAAAAGGGTGCTTTTATAAGCACCCTTTTAATTAAAGAAAGGCTAACAAACTAGTTAGCCTTTCTTTTTAGTTAAATTATTTTTTAGGAATAATTACATCCTTGCCGCCCATATACATTCTGAGTTTTTCCGGAATCTTAACGCTTCCGTCTTCCTGCAAATTGTTCTCAAGGAAAGCAATAAGCATTCTTGGAGGAGCTACACAGGTGTTATTAAGCGTATGAGCAAGGTAACGTTTTCCGTCTTCTGCCTGATAGCGAATACCTAGTCTTCTAGCCTGAGCATCGCCAAGATTGGAACAAGAACCAACCTCGAAATATTTCTTCTGTCTTGGCGACCAAGCCTCAACGTCGATAGACTTAACCTTAAGGTCGGCAAGATCTCCTGAACAACATTCCAACGTTCTAACGGGAACGTCTAAGGTACGGAAGAAATCAACAGTGTTCTTCCAAAGCACGTTGAAGAAATCAGGACTTTCTTCCGGCTTACAAACAATAATCATTTCCTGCTTTTCAAACTGATGTATTCTGTAAACGCCACGTTCTTCAATACCGTGTGCGCCTTTCTCTTTTCTGAAGCAGGGAGAATAGGAGGTTAAGGTTATGGGAAGCTCTGCTTCCGGTGTTACAGAATTTATGAATTTACCGATCATAGAATGTTCGCTCGTTCCGATAAGATAAAGGTCCTCGCCCTCTATTTTATACATCATAGCGTCCATTTCAGCAAAACTCATAACGCCTTCAACAACGTTACTTCTTATCATATAAGGAGGAATAACGTAGGTAAATCCTCTGTCAATCATAAAATCTCTTGCATAAGAGATGATTGCCGAATGAAGACGAGCAATATCACCCATCAGATAATAGAATCCGTTTCCTGCAACTGAACCTGCGGCGTTAAGATCGATACCGCAGAATCTTTCCATAATATCTGTATGATATGGAACTTCAAAATCAGGAACGACAGGCTCTCCGAATCTTTCAACCTCAACGTTTTTGCTATCGTCCTCACCTATCGGTACGGAAGGATCGATAATATTGGGTATAGTTAGCATTATTGTTCGGATTTTTTCTGCATATTCCGTTTCTAATTTTTCGCACTCTGCAAGTCTTTCGGAATACTGAGTAACCTTTTGTTTCTCAGCTTCTGCTTCTTCTCGTTTGCCCTGAGCCATTAGATAGCCGATTCCCTTTGAAACCTTATTTCTATTAGCTCTTAAGGAATCTGCTTCCTGCTTTATCGCTCTGTTTTCGGCATCAAGCTTTATAACCTCATCAACCAAAGGAAGCTTATTATCTTGAAACTTCTTCTTAATATTTTCTTTAACAATTTCGGGGTTTTCCCTTAAAAATTTAATATCTAACATTTCTTTTCACCTTTGTTTTTTAATTAAATGCCGAATTTAACAAATCTCCAGCCTTCATCGGCACATATTTCGGGAGCATCTTCCCAATCAGCAAAAATAGAATTTTCCTTATAGAAATGGCTTGGAGGACAAATATGACGATCGCCGTCGAAACGATGATGAGGGCCATATTTATTAAATGTGCTCGGATAAAGTTTTAATTCAACCTTATGGACACCATTTTCAACGTCGGGACATTCAACAACAGAAGAATTTGCATATTGGAAGCCATAGCTCTTGCCGTCGATGAAAAGTTCAGCAGCATCTGCTCTGAGTCCTTCAAGTTTAAGAGAACCGCCAAATTCAATTTCAGCCTCTGCAGTTACCTTTCCGTGCATAAAGGGGAATCCGTTTTCAACGAGTTTTTCAGCAGACATACCTAATTCCCACTTATCCAAATAGAATCCGCCTTCTGTTGAAAGTTGTCTTCCGTCCTCATGCTGAGTGAAAACGGAATCGGATTTAACAAGGAACTTACCGCTCAAGAATGCAAATGGAATTGCCCTTCTCTTTGCTTTCTCGCGCTTTGCACAACGATATTTAATAACGTTCAGACCTTCCTTAGGAGTGAACTTAACGGTAAATGTATCAAATGCACCTTCTGCAACACAAGATTTGCCGTTAATCTTAAGACCCTTAACCGGATCAGAGAATTTAAGTTCAACTTCGCCAATCTGAGCACCTTCAGCAACCCTAAAGATTGACTTTTTAAAACGATTATGATAAGGATCTCTATTAAGCTGAATACAGTTTGTTTCAGCATCGGTTACCTTCCAATCATATCTGTCGGCATTATCCTTATCCCAGCCTAAATAACGGCGACGAACCTGTTCTACACCTCTGAGCTTATCATTCAAGCCAAGACCCGGAACGTATTCATTAACCATTTCTTCTTCGGTTTTTCCAAGAAGAATTTCATCTAAGCTAGTTCCGAGCGCTCTAACCTTTGCTTCAACCTCAGAATCATCAAAATAGCAATCTGAACTATAGATGATATTACTATAATGCTCTTTGCCGATTGTTACACCGTTTTCATCAAACGTTGCATATTTCTCAAGCATTTCCTCGTCTGTTACGTCGAAATCAGCATTATATGTATAGTATCTCTCTATCTGTCCTATAAATCTATCGCTTATATCCCTTGCGGCATTAGGCTCTGCATCCGATTTTGTGATACCATTATGTCCGTTGCATCCAACAGGACCGGTCTGAGTATATTTTCTGATAGTTCCGGCAGTTGGAACTACAACAACGGTGTCGTTATGCAAATCCTTACCATTATATTTATCTTTTAGTTCTTTTATAAGGCTTGGGAAAGCGTCTTTCCAGGTTTCTGTGAAAGGAAGATCGGGTGGCCAATCGCAAATAGCAGAACTTTTATGCGAATACTGGCAGATATGAAGAACGAACGTGCTATGGCCACAAGAAGCAAGCCAATCAATATAATTTGTGAAATCAATTGGAGTTAAACCAAATCCGCTTCCGCCAATTGCCTCCGTTAAAGCATGACCGGACTGGAACTGCTTAGCAACAGATGAGGCAATTCTTGGGAAATAGTTACTGCTCTTATATCTTTCGAGAGCATCAACCGCAGGAACGGTTATCTGCTTTAAGGTTGCAAAAGGAGATCCTGAATAAGGAATTTGGAAATATGGGTTTTCTTCTGCCTTCAAGTGGGCTGTATAAACCTTTCCGTTCTCTTCACACCAATCACTGATTCTCTTATAAAAATTCTGAGCGAGGTCATCAGTTAAGGTTCTCCAATATTTCAAGCGGAAATCTTCTGCATCTTCAGCATCATTGAAAAGTTTATAGAAATTCTTTTCCGGGTCTTCCCCGTAAAGTGCCTTATATTTTTCGCTAATCCAAGGAGCCCACGGAATAGAACCTTTCTTCTTAAACACGCCATGACCTTCAAGGAAACCAACCTCATCGCTGAAGAAGCCTTTAACATATTCAAAAGCTTCCGGCTTTAACCCTTTCTTATAACCTTCATAGGTTAAATCAACGAAGATTTTCATACATTCGGAATCGTTGATATTAACAGATTTTTTAGACTTAATTTTGTATCCGTTATTGCCTTTAGGCTCAATCCAATGAACGCGACACTTAGGCATCGCCTTCTTAACCTTGCCCGAACAATGACCACTTGGCCAACCATTCTCATCATAGAGCCAGAAGTCAAGGCCTATCTTTTTAGCATAAAGAATTGCTTCTGATACTATATCCATATATTCGGGGCTCAGATAATTCTTCTTATATGGATAAAAACGCATATGCCAAATACAGCCGTCATATCCAACCTTTTTCATTTCATCGAGCTGGCCGCAGATTCTTTCGATATTAAGCTTATCATTTATCGACCAAAAGGACAAAAATTTAAGTTCTCTTTCCATTATTTTTTCCTACCCTTCATTTTCCTTTTTTTCATTTTTTATCTCATTAAGGAATTCGCCTATTCTTCTCAGCGCTTCCTTAATATGATCGGTTGAATAGCAATAGGACGCTCTGACAAAGCCTTCTCCGCTTTCGCCAAAAGCTGTTCCCGGAACCAAAGCCACCTTCTTTTTGTAAAGTAGCTCTTCGCAGAATTGCTCGCTCGTCATCCCGGTTATCTGGATTGATGGGAACGCATAGAAGGCTCCGCGCGGGTCATGACAAATTAGCCCTAACTTATTAAAGCCATCAACTATTATTCTGCGGCGAGTATCATATTCCTCAAGCATTTCTTCTACAACTCTATCACATTCTGTCATAGCCGCTACCGCTGCATATTGAGAGGTGGTTGGCGCGCACATAATAGCATACTGATGAATCTTTATCATCTGTTTTATGATTTCTTTCGGTCCGCAAGCATAACCTAATCTCCAACCCGTCATTGAAAATGCTTTTGAAAAACCGTTTATTAAAATAGTTTTATCTTTCATTCCCTCAATAGAAGCTATTGAAACATGACGGCTGCCATAAGTTAATTCAGAATAAATTTCATCGGAAATAACAAGAATATTTTTCTCCCTCAAAACATCGGCAATTTTTTCGAGGTCTTCCTTTTCCATAACAGCGCCAGTGGGGTTGCAAGGATAAGGAAGAATTACCGCCTTCGTTTTGGAAGTTATCTTTTCAAGCAATTCTTCAGGAGTTAATTTGAATTTGTTTTTAGCTTTCGTATTAATAATTACGGGTATTCCGCCTGCAAGCCTTGTTATAGGTTCATAGCAAACGTAACTCGGTTGAGGAATAATAACCTCATCTCCTGCGCAAACAGTTGCCCTGATTGCAAGGTCGATAGCCTCGCTTCCGCCAACGGTAACAAGAAGTTCATCAACAGGAGAATATTCAACATTATATTTTCTTTGAACATAGCTTGAAATCGTTTCTCTGAGTTTTCCAAGACCTTGATTCGACGTGTATCGGGTATGGCTTTCTTCAAGAGATTTAATTCCCTGCTTTCTAATTTGCCAAGGAGTTGAAAAATCGGGTTCTCCAACGCCCAAGGAAATAACATCATTCATATTCTCAGCTATGTCAAAAAACTTTCTTATTCCGGAAGGTTTTATATCCAAAACCTCAGGATTTAAAATTTTTCCATAGTCCATCAGAATGAAAAGTTCCCCCTATCGTCTTTATCGTCGTCCATTAGCTCAACGTCAAGCTCTTTATAACGTCTTAAAACGAAATGAGTTGCAGTTGAGGTTACTCCATCAAGCGTTGAAAGTTCCTTAGCAACGAACATTGCAACCTCTTGGAAGGTTTTACCTTTTACAACAACGTTAAGGTCATAGACTCCGGACATAAGATAAACACTTTCAACCTCAGGATATTTCATAACCTTTTTTGCAAGTTCTTCGAAACCAAAACCAGGCTTCGGAGTTACCTTTAACTCAATGATTGCGGAAACATAGGTATTATCAAGGCGTTCCCAATCTATAACCGCTTTATATCCTCGAATGGTTCCGTTTTTTTCCATTTCCTTGATTTCATTGGAAATATCTTCCTCGCTTCTTCCTGTCATAACAGCAAGTTCAGAGTTAGATTGTCTTGCGTTTTTATTAAGCAATTTGAGCAATTTCAAATTCATTTTTTCTCGCTCCTTAAAGCAAAATTTTTATTTATAAAGCGGATACTTAGCGCAAATTTTTGCAACTTCCGCCTTGATTTCTTCCTTAGAGTTTTCGAAATCCTTTGCACAAAGCGCAATTAATTTACCAACAACTCTGAAGTCTTCCTCTTTAAGACCTCTGGAGGTTGCAGCAGGTGTTCCAACTCTTACGCCACTCGTAACAAATGGTTTTTCAGGGTCGAAAGGAATTGCGTTTTTATTAACTGTTATATTAACCTCATCGAGCCTATGCTCAAGTTCTTTTCCTGTTATACCAAAAGGACGAAGATCTAAAAGAAGAAGATGGTTATCCGTTCCGCCGGAAACCAAATCGAAGCCTTCTTCGAGAAGGACCTCCTCAAGAGCCTTAGCATTCTTTATTATCTGCTTTTGATATTCTTTAAATTCAGGTTTTAAAGCTTCTCCGAAGCAAACTGCTTTAGCGGCAATAATATGCTCCAAAGGACCGCCCTGCGTTCCTGGGAATATAGCCTTATCGATTGCCTTTGCATATTCCTCTTTGCAAAGAATCATACCACCTCTGGGACCTCTTAAGGTTTTATGAGTAGTCGTGGTAACGATATCGGCATACGGTACGGGAGAAGGATGAAGACCTGCTGCAACAAGACCTGCAATATGAGCCATATCAACCATAAAGATTGCACCGTTTTTATGAGCAATATCGGCAATTCTTTCAAAATCAATAATTCGGGGATATGCGCTGGCGCCCGCAACGACGAGCTTAGGTTTAACCTCTGCACAAGTCTTCTCGAATTCTTCATAATCTATTCTGCCCGTTTCTTTAGCAACACCATAAGAAACGAAATTATAATTCACACCAGACATATTAACGGGGCTTCCGTGGGTTAAATGTCCACCATGAGCCAAACTCATACCGAGCACTGTATCCCCCGTCTGAAGCAAGGCAAAATATACTGCAAGGTTTGCTTGAGCGCCGCTATGAGGCTGAACGTTTGCGTGGTCTGCCCCAAAAAGTTCACAAGCACGTTTGCGAGCGATATCCTCAACTATATCAACACACTGACAACCGCCATAATATCTCTTGCCGGGATAACCTTCTGCATATTTATTTGTTAAAACCGAGCCCATAGCTGCCATAACAGCCTCGGAAACAAAGTTTTCAGATGCAATAAGCTCAATACAACTCTGCTGACGATTGAGCTCTGCTTCCATAGCCTCTCCTACTTCTTTGTCAAAGTCCTTTACAAAATCAATGTTTTTCATATTTTTTCTCCTTAATTTTTATTTTGAAAGCTCTTTGGTTTTTTCATAAGCTTTTATTATACAATTCATAACCGTTCCTCGGAAGTTGCCTTCCTCAAGAGCGTGAACGCCTGCAATCGTACTTCCGCCCGGACTACAAACGTTATCCTTCAGTTTTTCGGGGTGTTCTCCGGTTTTTATAACCATCTGCGCCGCACCCAACAAGGTTTCAGCCGCAAGTTTAATAGCAGAATCTCTCGGCAATCCACACTTAACTGCACCATCTGCCATTGCCTCAATAAACATATATCCAAAAGCAGGGCCACAACCGGAAACCGCGCAACCGGCATCAATAAGCTTTTCAGGAATTTCCAAAAGCTCTCCTGCAAATGCCAGCGCTTTTAAGAAGGTTTCTTTGCTTGCTTCTGCATTTTTCAAGCAATAAAGAATAACTCCATTGCCTACCGAAACGGGGGTATTAGGCATAATTCTTATCAAAGAAACATCACCCATAACATTTAAAATGCTATCTGTTGAAACGCCTGCCGCCATACTGATAATGGTTACGTCGGGTTTTAAGTTTGGTTTAAGCGCTTCTAAGGTTTCTTTTATGTTTTGTGGTTTAACGCCTAAAAACAAAAAATCACAGACCTTCAAACCCTCTATTTCGCAAACGTTAGCTCCAAGCTCTGCCGCCAACGAATCTCTTTTTGATAAATCCAAATCGCAAAGAAATATGTTTTCTCCGCCGATTGCGGTTTTGACAGCCTTCGCTAATGCTCCGCCCATATTTCCGCAACCGATAAATCCAAATTTATTCATTTTTTACTCCTATCTTATATGTCCGTTGCCATTAACGACATATTTATAAACGTTTAACTCGCCAAGTCCCATAGGCCCTCTTGCGTGAAGTTTTTGGGTTGAAATTCCCATTTCGCAACCAAGACCAAATTCGCCACCGTCTGTGAACCTTGTTGATGCATTCACATAAACCGATGAAGAATCAATATGCTTTATAAAATAATCTGCGGCGAGTTCATCTTTTGTTATAATAGCTTCGCTATGACCGGTTGAGTGAGCAGAAATATGCTCGCAAGCATTCTCTATTCCGCTAACGATTTTAACTGCTAAAATATAATCCAGAAATTCAGTATCGAAGTCTTCTGCTTTGGCTTGAATTCCCTCGATAATTTTTGCCGACTCACCGCAAAGTCTTAACTGAACGGGACATAATCCTTTTTCAATTCTTTTATCAACAAGACGTTCTTTAATTCTCGGCAATAATTTTTCGGCTATTTCTTCATCAATTAAGCAAACCTCCGCCGCATTACAAACCGAAGGTCGAGAAGTTTTGGCGTTTTCAAGAATATTCAGCGCCATTTCGGTATCGGCAGTTTTTTCGATATAAATATGACAGATTCCCGTTCCCGTTTGTATGCAAGGGACCTTAGCGTTTTCGGTGCAAGCCGATATAAGACCTTTTCCGCCTCTCGGAATAAGCAAATCAACAAAACCAACCGCAGACATAAGCTCGTTTGCGCTCTGCCTTGAAGTATCGTCGATAAGCTGAATCATATCTTCGGGTATTCCCAAATCTTTAAGGCTTTCGCGCAAAGCATTAACAATTTCTTTGCTCGTTCTATATGCTTCTTTTCCTGAACGGAGAATACAAATATTTCCGCTTTTAAAGCTTAACGCCGCAGCATCTGAGGTAACATTTGGGCGACTTTCATAAATTATCGCAACTACACCTATCGGGAAAGACACCTTTTGAATTTTAAGTCCGTCTTCCCTAATGTGTTCATCAAGAACTCTGCCAACGGGGTCGGGAAGATTTTTAACGTCTATAATTCCCTTTGCCATCGCTTCAATTCTTTCCCGGCTCAAAGAAAGCCTATCTATCATAACGTCAGAAATTGTTCCGCGAGCGGCTTCAACGTCCTCAAGGTTTGCCTTTAAAATATTATCGGCAGATTCTATTAACTTCTGCGCCATTCTTTCGAGCGCCTTGTTTTTTAAATCAGTATCCATTCCAAAGGAGAAACTTTTGAGGCTTTTAGCATTCTCTAAAATTTCACTTGTTTTTTTCATTAACGCTTTACCCCTTTAAACAGCGTTCCAACGCTTTTACCCTCAATTGCATCATAAAGAACTTCGGGATCGGAGCCGTTTGCAATAATCATATCGGCACCCGCGTTCATACAAATTTTAGCGGCATTTAATTTCGTTGCCATACCGCCTGTACCAAATTGCGAACCCTTACCGCCGCCGAGTTTCATTATATTTTCATTGAGTTCCTCGACCTCTGCGATTAATTTTGCATCGGGATTTGAATGAGGATCTTCCGTATATAATCCGTTTATATCCGACAAAAGCACGAGAAGATCGGCATTCACGCTTTCTGCAACAATAGCACCCAAGGTATCGTTATCTCCAACCGCGATTTCATCGGTTGAAACGGTATCGTTTTCGTTGATAACAGGAAGAACGTTCAGTTCCAAAAGGCGATTTATTGTGTTATTGAAATTGACGTGTCTGTCTTCGTTTTCAAGGTCAAGGCTAGTTACGAGGATTTGAGCAACTGTGTGATTATATTCCGAAAAGAGTTTATCATAAGTATACATAAGCTCGCATTGACCAACAGCCGCTGCCGCCTGTTTTGTTGGCATATCGGCAGGTCTGCCTTTTAAAGAGAGTTTTCCTGCGCCCATTCCGATAGCACCTGAAGATACAAGAATTATCTCGTGCCCCGCATTTTTAAGGTCGCTCAAAACTCTGCAAAGCGATTCTATATGTCTGATATTTATTCTGCCTGTTTCATAGGCTAACGTTGATGTTCCAACCTTTACTACAACTCGCATTTTTTTACCTCCTTGAGGACGAAAAACAAAATAATAGTTATACATCATAGATTATACCACAACAAGCAGCATTTTTCAACACATTTAATGCTAAAAAATCCTTTTTTTACCTATATTTATCACAATTCTTGTTGACTCTTTTTTATTGCTATAATATAATTAATGAAGGAGGCGTGAGCAGAATGAATAATGAACTAATAAAAAAGTCAAGATGGATAATCGCAAAGGATTCATCAATCGAATGTCCCCTTTTCAAAAAGGATTTCGCGCTTAAAGGTGAAGTCGATTCTTGTATTCTTCAAATATCTGCGAAAGGTGTTTTTGCAGCCGAAATAAACGGAAAAAGGATTAGCGAATC
This sequence comes from Acutalibacteraceae bacterium, assembly GCA_045630885.1. Lineage (GTDB taxonomy): Bacteria > Bacillota > Clostridia > Oscillospirales > Acutalibacteraceae > UMGS1532. The sequence continues at coordinate 1,984 of JAZQTQ010000061.1, read as the reverse complement.
CGTTTTGATGCCGGGCTTCACGCAATATAACAAAAGACTTTTATATTGCACCTATGATATTACCGATCTATTAAGCCGAGAAAACACGCTTATTGTTGAAACCGCCAAGGGATGGTATTCGGGAAGAATTTCCAAAAGAACCATCGGCGAGCCCGTTCAGCTTATAGCGGCGATTGATATTAACTATAAAAATGGCGAAAACGAGCAAATTTTTACCGACTACACCTGGCAATTTTCCAAAGGGCCGATGAAATTCTGCGATATTTATGATGGCGTTATCTATGATGCTACCGCAAAGACTGATTTCAGCGACGTTTGCGATCTTTCGGAATTCGCCGAGCTTTACACCTTAACCGAGCATGATGGCGCCGAAATAAAAGAACAGGAACGCATTAAGCCGATAGCTATTTTTAAAACTCCAAAGGGAGAAACCGTTCTTGATTTTGGGCAAAATCTTGTTGGAACGCTTGAAACGAGATTTAATGCGCATAAGGGAGACAAACTTGAAATTTCCTTTGCTGAAATTCTAGATAAGGATGGCAATTTCTATAACGAAAATTATCGCTCAGCCAAATGCCTTTATGATTATACCGCAAAAGAAGGCGAACAGATTTTTAAGCCTGTTCACACCTTCTTTGGATTCAGATATATAAGGGTTGATAAATTCCCCGGGAAACCGCAAAAGGAGACGGTTGCTCTTTTGTCCCAACGCCGACCTGATGAACATATCGACATAACAATCGACCTTACAGAGTTTGATACAACTGCCGCCGAGCTTAAAGCTACGTATCCGGAAATCAAAGAATATGTGCTTAACAAATTTGGGCTTAAAGTATCTTCGCTATATATATCGCAAGTTAAAACTAAATGCGGTATTATAGAAAGAGAAAACTATAATAAGGGAAAAGCAGGCCATAGAGTTCCGCAGTGCCCTAAAGAAAAAGAAGATGCGATTATGGATGCATTAAAGCATTTCAAAATGATTTAGAAGACTAAGCAGTAAAAAATGAGAAGACGCATCGTACATTTTAATGCTACGAGTATTGCGGGCAAGAGAATTGAGGGAAGTTTAATCTTCTCTCTTTTTTCTTGCCCTTTTTCTATTTTTATCCGTACATTCGACTGTTGAGCCTTCTTTAAGTACAATTATGGTAGAAACTTAAAGGAGATTATTTTATGGGTAAGTTTATTGAGGAATTCTACTACGGCAATCTAGATCCACAGGCCCGTAGTACAATGCAGAACAAGACGGTTCAGAAGCAAATGGAAGTGTTGATGCTCAATGAAAACTATCTGACAGAGAATCTTTCGGGTGAAATCAAAAAGAGATTATCTTCTCTCTGTCGCCGTTTTGCTATTTGTGACTAAAAGGCTATAAAACATTGCAAACGCAACATTTTTGTGGTAGAATAAACAAAAACGTTTGAAACACCATAATAATGGAGGTTAGATACAAATGGCTATCAGTTATAAAAAACTTTGGAAGCTACTCATTGATAGAGAAATGAAAAAGAAAGACCTAGTGGCTCTTTCTGGCATAAGCCAATCTTCTGTAACAAAAATGGGCAAGAATGAAAATGTCAATACCGATGTTCTTGTTCGTATTTGCCAAGCTTTGAATTGTGATATTGGAGATATTGCAGAAATTGTTTTGCAAGAAAGCGAAGTGAAATAACAAATAACTTTGTTAGGAGTTGAAGTGATGAACGAAAAAGAAACCAAGCCACGTTTTCTAAAAGTGTCAACACTTGCCATTGTGGGGGTACTGTTGTTGGTGTTTTCGGCAGTTGTTTTGCTGTGGTACGGCAATGCAAACAGTATGCAAGCGTTGCCTGCTTTGGTGGCGCAAGTATATTTCGACGGTGAGTATCGTATTGCCGACGGTGAGTGGCAGAAAATTGTAGAGGGGGAGCATATTTCTTCTACAGAGGGTGATGTGACCCTACGAGGCAATTTTCACATGTTGGCGCCGGATGGTGAGTAT
>JAZQTQ010000060.1:0-18503 GCA_045630885.1 Acutalibacteraceae bacterium | reverse complement strand
GACTACGTTGATATGTGCGTTGGCCCTCATATCACGTACACTAAGGCTCTTAAGGCCTTCAAAATCATGGGTCAATCCGGCGCATACTGGAAAAACGATAAAAACAACAAGATGCTAACGAGAGTTAAGGGTATTGCTTTCCCAACTCAGGCAGAGCTTGACGATTATCTGAAGCTTTTGGAAGAAGCAGAAAAACGCGATCACAGAAGAATCGGAAAGGAAATGGGCCTCTTTATGCTTTGCGATGAAGCTCCCGGTTTCCCCTTCTTCCTTCCAAAGGGTATGCAGCTCAAAAATTCCCTTATTGAATATTGGAGAGACATTCATTCCAAAAAGGATTACGTTGAGGTTCAAACTCCCCTTATTATGAACCGTCAGCTTTGGGAAACCAGCGGACATTGGGACCACTATAAGGATAATATGTATTCAACGACTATCGACGAGGAAACTTATTGCGTTAAACCTATGAACTGCCCCGGCGGCGTTATGGTTTATCGTTCTCAGCCACATAGCTATCGCGATTTACCCTTGAGAGTCGGCGAGCTTGGTATCGTTCACCGCCACGAGCTAAAGGGCGCTTTACACGGCCTTTTCAGAGTTCGTTGCTTCACTCAGGACGATGCTCATATCTTTATGAGAAGAGAACAGATTACCGATGAAATTATCGGAGTTGTTCATCTTATCAACGACGTTTACGAAAAGTTCGGCTTTAAATATTCCATCGAGCTTTCAACCCGTCCCGAAGACAGTATGGGCAGTGATGAGGATTGGGAAGCAGCAACAAACGGACTCATCAAAGCGCTTGACAGTCTTGGAATGGACTACACAATAAACGAAGGCGACGGCGCTTTCTATGGTCCGAAAATCGACTTCCACCTCGAAGATTCCTTGGGCAGAACATGGCAATGCGGAACTATTCAGCTTGACTTCCAAATGCCACTTAATTTCGAGCTTGAATACATTGACGAAAAGGGCGAAAAACAACGTCCGATTATGATTCATAGAGTTGCTTTCGGCTCAATCGAAAGATTTATCGGAATCATAACCGAGCATTTTGCAGGTAAGTTCCCCGTTTGGCTTGCTCCAACTCAGGCTAAGGTTATCTTGGTTTCTGAAAAATGGGAAGAATACGGCAAAAAGGTTTACAATGCTCTCAGAGCCGCAGGAATCAGAGCCGAGCTCGATGACAGAAACGAAAAAATCGGTTATAAGATTCGCGAAGCACAAACCGTTGACCGTCCTCCATATATGCTGATTATCGGTCAGCAAGAGGCAGAAGAAGGAACAGTTTCCGTTCGCTCCCGCGATACTGCTCAAACCGAAACTATGCCACTCGATACCTTCCTCGAAAAGATAATCAAGGAAACTAAAGAGAGAATTTAATTCTTTATAATGCAAAAAAGAACTGCTAAGGCTTAAAGCTTAGCAGTTCTTTTGATTTTATGACTTTGATTATGCCGGAATTCCGCTTGAAAGAGTTGCTTTTTTCTCTGCATACTCCTCGTCGCTCATTTTAAGAACCTGAATTCCGAGAATTATACCCTTAACCATATTGATAACGCCGATAACTCCGAAAGTTACACAGCCAAGCACGATTCTCCAAATTCCTGCTCCGACGTTGCCCTGCATAAAGCAAGGAACACCATAAGAATTGAAAATAATGCACATAATCCCAAATAAAATTTTGTTGTCCATAAAAAATCCTCCTTTTATTTTCTGCTTTTATTGTATCGTAAATGTCGAACCTAGTCAAGTTTTCGAATGAATATTTTTGTTTGAAGCAGAAAAAATAATATCATAGGTTAAAAAAACACCTATCAACATATTTATGAAAGGATTTGATAAAAAATGATAGAAAGCGATACAATAAAGCTTTTAAGGGAATGCGATGCAGGGGTTAAAATGGGTATTTCCTCCATCGATGACGTTATTGAATTTACCCATTCAGAAGGGCTTACCAAACTGCTGAAGGAATGCAAAAAAGAACACTCAACGCTCGACCGAGAAATTCAAGCAGAGCTTGACCGCTTTTCAGACGACGGAAAGAATCCAAATCCTATTGCAAAAGGTATGTCCTGGCTTAAAACCACCGTCAAATTAACCGTTAATGAATCTGACGCAACCATAGCAGATTTAATGACCGACGGTTGCAATATGGGGGTTAAATCCCTTAATAAATACCTCAACGAATACGAAGCGGCAGACGAAAAAGCAAAAGATATCGCAAAGCGCCTCATCAATTCCGAAGAACGCCTTGCGATAGATATAAGAAACTATTTATAATTCAGATAAACTTTATAAGCTCGTCGATGCTCTTGCGCTTCTTTTGGCGCAGGGCATCGTTTTCTTTTTTATAGCCGAGAGAAATAACCAATCTTACATCGCCCGAAACCGAGCAAATTTTCATGATTTTCTCGTTATCGAACCAACCTAAAATGCAGGTATCAAGTCCCAGTTCGGTTGCTTGCGCCGTTATGAGAAAAATTATTGAGGGATAGCCTTCTGCTGCCGCAGTTCTAAAAGATTTGACTTTCATTCGAAATCACCTCAAAAAAATAGGATAGCGAGCCTAAAACCCTCTATCCTAAATATAGCACTACCAATTTCTGATTTCAAGACCTCTTATAACTTTTTTTATGTAAATAACCAATGAAACGCAGATTATAGCGCCCAATATTCCGAGAAGCTGTTGAGGATATATGGTTATTCCAAAAATAACGTTATCTATTCCTTGAACCGCCGCAACTATAACGCCATAGACCAAGGAAACCAAAAAGCCTGAAAGTCCGCCAAGAGTGAACTTCAACCCGATCGCGGTTGTTCTTTGCTCAGGCGGTATGTAATTAAAGGTTATATTAATAAGTCCGCCGTTAATTCCTGCCATTGAAACGGCATAAAGAACCGCATAAACAGTATAGAAAACCGATCCGTTTGAAGGATTGGTTATTGCTAAAAACGCATATCCGCCACCCGCTATCAAAAAAGCAATGCTGAGCATTCTCGCCCATCCTATTTTGTCGGCAAGTTTTCCAAAAGGGAGAGATATTGCCGCTCTCGACAGCGACGCCACCATAGCTATAATCGAAATAAACGTCATCGAAAAGCCTAAAGTGTTTCTTTGGTAAACTCCGTTAAACGACGCAATACTTGCGGCAATTTGCCATAAAATATCAACGGCTATAAGCCTTCTGAACGCTTTGTTTTTTATTATTTGCTTATATGCTTTGATAATTGAACCCGAAGGCATTATTTCTTCTTTCGGCTTTGGGAAGGCCAATGTTGAACCCATGTGCAAAAGCGAAAGCAAAATTATAACCGCAGAGATTACATAAAATGCGCTTCGCATATCCCCCATAGCTTCAAAATAATCAACCATTCTGCCCATAATAACGGTGAAAACCATTCCTGTCAAAAGAGATACCATTTCCTTCTTTGCGGTGAAACGGCCTCTTTCGGCAGGGTCGACAGCAGAGCCCATCCAATTTTGCAACGCAGGCGCAGTATAGTTCATAACAACCTGACCGAAAATCAAAAGACCTATCAGAATAGCTGTTTTGGCATTAGCCGAAATATCAAAAAACGGAACGATATATAAAAGCGCAAAGGTGAGTTCATTTATTCGCCTGAGAATTATAAAAACGCTTTTGAAATGACTTTTTGTTTTGCCTAAAGTTACCGAAAGCATCTGAGCCATCTGGCAAAAAATCGCAAAAGAAGAAATAATACCCGATAGCGCATCGGAAACTCCGACCTCGTTTAAAACGTTGGTCAAATAGGTTGTTGTTATAAGGATTGAAATGAAGTATTCAAAGGTTGCCTGAGCTATAAAAAAAGGGTATTTTTTTCTGTCATAAACCTTTTTTTCTGTCGTCATTTTATTCCTTCGCCTTTCCTATGGATTCTCTTTTTATAAACCTTGATTCGGTTGCAAATTCAACAACACCCTTGCTTTTTTCCTTCATCATCTTGATGAGCAATTCGCTGGTAAGAAAACTGGCTTCATCAAAATCAACTCCGATCGATGACAATGACGGAACTAAATATTCACATTCGGGAATATCATCAAAACTACAAATAGAAATATCTTCCGGAATCTTTATTCCGCTTTCGGAAAAAGCTCTCATAGCGCCGATAGCCATTTGGTCATAACTAAAGAACAGAGCCGTTGGAAGCTCCCCTTTTTTCATAAGGCTTTTTGCCGCCTCATAGCCGCCAATTTCCATTCTCGCTGCATCTTCTATAATAAATTTTTCCTCTATTTGAAGCCCGTTCTTTGCGAGTGCATTTTTTATTCCTTCAAATTTACCCCCACATAAAGGCTCGCCGATATATCCTATTTTCTTATGTCCAAAGGTCTTCAAGGTTTTAACAGCTTCATCAATCGCCATTTGGATTTTTTTAGAATTTATAATTTCAACGGCAGGCAAACTTTTAACGGGAATCGGGCTCTGCCCCAAAAGAATAATTCCGCTAACCTTCACGTAGCAACTATAATATTCCAAAAGGCTTCTTAAAGTTTCCTCGCTAAATTCAGTTATCGAAACGCTCATTTTAATGTTTTTCGCGCTGAAATACTTTTCCAAGCATCTTAAATACTGACTATAATATCCGCTTGCAAATTCGGGGCAAAAAACCGCAACTACGGGTCTTGGATATCTTGCGCTGAAAAACTCATCAAAACAGTTATGCTCCCTCGCAACCGAAAATATCATTTTTCGAGTATCTTCATTTATATCAGGACTGCCCGAAAAAGCCTTCGATGCAGTTGAAACCGAAACGTTGCATAGCTTTGCAAGCTTGGAAAGCGTCATTTTCATCACCCATTGAATATTAACACATTGTATTGCTTTTTTCAATGGTATAAAATCGAAAATTTTTCGAAATTTAAAATTACAAACGTCTTAAAACGGATTTTATCGAAGACCTTTCGTCTTGCTCTTTAAATACGAAACCAAACACGGTTTTATTTATTGAAAAATAGTTTATCGGGCAACTCTACGCTTTCATAAAGAAAAAATTTTTTAATATCGTCAAACTGCACAAATTTGAGGTATCATTTTTGTGCAGTTTTTTGTTTTGTTTTTGTTGCAATTTTGGGATTTTCTGTTAAAATAAACTTGTATTAAAAATGATACAGAAAATCGCAAAAAGGAGCATAAAAAAATGAAAATTACACAAAATCTGGAAGCCCCTATCAATTCTATTGATTTTGGATATTCCATGACTGCCGGCATTATGCCTGAGGCTATAAGAGAAGACGGAATTGATGAGCCGCTAACGGTCAGAATGGCCAACCCTATTCACAATCCTGATTTTTTGCTTATTCTTGGAGAAAACGGTTTCACTTTTGATAACCACATTGATATTGATACCACCGCTTTTTCCTTGGTTTACGACCTCAAGTATAAAAGGAAAATTGAAAGAATTTACATAGGAAGTTTTTACAACGGAGAAACGAACTACACCATCGGCGAATTTGAACTTTTCGCTTCAAATGAAAGAGAAACTCTTTTCAACGAAGAAAATAAAATCTTAACCTTTGATAACATAGGAAAACAGACCTTCTGTGCTCCGAGAAACAATGCCGATTTCCTTTTCGACGCAGAAGACCTTTCTGCAAGATTCTTCGCTTTCCGTCAGCTTAATTCTAATTCCCCCGACACAATTTCGAGAATCAGAAACGTTTGTCTTTATGAAGACCGCTTCACCTACACCAGACTTTTCCTTTCTAACAACACCCTGACGGGCGGTCATCTTGAAGGACTTGTTCCCGAAATTTCAGGCGAAGCTGAAGGTTGTCCTTCATATTTAACAAATAAAATCGCTTTAGATGAAAATAATCTTTTCTCATTTAATAAAGCCGAAATGAAATTCTCGCTAAAAAAAGCCGCCGCTATTGATAACGCTTTAATCGTTGGCTTCGGTAACCTTGATTTCGAGCTTTATTCGAATGATAAAAAGCTGAGTTTTAAATTTACCGATAAGTCCTTGGAAGAAGGCAGAACTTTAAGAATTATAGATATTGAAAATTCCGAAGAAATTGATTCTTTAACCTTTAAATTTGATGGCATCGGAACTATCGACCAAATTTTGGCATATTCGAGCGAACGCAAAATCAAGGTTTCAGATGAAGTTATAACCGAAGATTTTGTCGGTCTTGGCGCAAACGTGCTTCCGCATCATCTTTTCGAATCTTCGAGAATGCTTGGATTCACCGAAGCATATATGGAACTTGAAAAACGTCGTATAAACATTTCCAATCCCGCCTTTGTAAGGCTCTGGTTCCAGATAGATTGGTTTGTTATGGACGAGGACGGATATATAAACCGCAAATATGTTTTCAATTCTCCCAAAATGATGGCGCTTTATAAATATCTTGATGCTTTGAAGGCTTCAAATATTGAAATTGAACTGAACTTCGGTTGGAAAATCGGATATACAGCGCAAAGCTGGTTCTCCTTCCCCAACATATTCAATCGCAAAAATTCAGCGCCCCGCGACCTTGAGCATTTTGCAACCTCTTGCTCGGACTGCTTAAAGGAACTCATTATCAACCGCGGCTACGACAATATTAAATATTTAACCTTCTACAACGAACCAAACGGCGGCACTCCGAAAGGTTGGGATTTTATTTGTCCCGAAGGTTACGACATTAAGGATTACTGGAACAAAATGCTGACCGCTGTTGACAATCAGCTTAAAGAAGACGGTATTCGCGACCTCGTTAAAATTTGGGCTTCTGAGGTTGCAGGCTCGGTTGATAATTTTAAAACGGTTATCGATTGGACCGACTATTTCAACAAAACCTCGCCCGAAAAATACGAATACAACTGCTTCCATCTATATAGAGCAACCTATGACGAAGCAATTAAGTTCGGAAAACTCGTGAAAGAGCTTTCGGGCAACCATCCTGCCTTAGTTACCGAATTCGCAACCTACGGCTACGGTTATCTCGACGGCATTGATTATAACTTTGAGCAAACGAATATAAGCTCTGCGTTAGGCTTTATAAACTCCGGCCTTGCAGGTCTTGCTTTCTGGATTTTAAGCGGTGTTTATATCGACGAGCATTTCTTCCTTGATGATAAAGAAGCTAACTTCTGGAGATTCCCGACCGATGCTGATAAAGCCGCAGGAATCAACGCTTCAAACAGACGTTTTTATGAGCTCGGACTTATAACAAACTATATGCCCCGCCATTCGAAGATTATTTCCACAACTTGGGAAGACGAAGGAATCCAAGCCGCAACCTGTAAAATAGGCGAAAGCGATTATACGATAGCCGTTAACGTAAGACGAGGCGGAATATTTAACAGAAACATTAAGATTGAGCTTCCCGAAGGCTCAAACAAAAAGTTCTATAAACACGTTTACCGCCTTGATACACCTCAAGACGGAAATATGGTTTTGCCTCCCGTTGTTGATACTATTGATGCTAACGACCTTCTTTTGGATACTGTTGACGGAGATTACAGCTTCGTGATTTACACCACCTTGCCTCCCGTTAAGCAGGTTGTTATGGACGAAATTGAAATCTTTATGAAGCCGGGCGAAACTAAACAGCTTTCGGCTCATATTCTCGACGGCGAAGGCAAATTAAAATGGTCGCTTCCCGATTGCCACTATAACATTGGCTATAAGGGAACGATAACCGAAGACGGACTCTATACAGCCGATGAAATCTGCTATGCAACAAGAGTTGAAGGCAATATAAAAACCTCATTTGCTGTTAAAGCAGAAACCGAAACAGGCGAATATGCGATAGCGATGATAAAAATTACCGATTAACTATCGCTTTAAAATTCGAATGAATTTATTAAAACGAGACTCCTTTTGAATAAAGAGAGCGAAAGGAGTCTCTTTTATAAAAGCCAAAGGAGTGTTTATTATGAAAGAGATGTTTAAAAACCCCGACGCTATCTATCGCGGAACAGATTTCTGGATGCTTAATGACGAGCTTAAAGACGATGAAATCCGTCGACAGGTAGCCGAGTTCCACAATAAGGGTATGCATGCCTTTATTGCGAGAACCTACGTTGGTCTTCGAACCGATTATCCGGGTCCAAAATGGAAACACCAGATAAGAGTTATGCTCGAAGAAGCAACGAAATACGGTATGCGTGTTACTTTGCAGGCTATGCGTATGCCCGCAGGCGTTAAGGAAACCCCCATCGAGGACGTTCTTGATGCAGTTGAATGTGTTACCAAGGAGTTTTACGAAAGCGAAGACTATGTAGAAAAGGATTTTCTCTGCACTATTCTCAAGGACACGGGAAGCCACTATATCGTTAAGCGCAAGCTTGCCGCACCAAAGGATGTTGACGGCAACTGGCAGGGCGGCGTTCTCAATATGTTCAGCCCCGAAAAATGCCAGAACTACGTTAAGCTTTGCTATGAAGAAACCTGGGAAGAATTCAGGGAATATTTCGGCAACACTATCCACACAATGTGGGTTGATGAGCCCCTTGTAAACTCCAATTCTATTCCCTATCCTGAAGGAATTGAAAAATTCTTCAAGGATAAATGGGGTTATGATATAACCGAGCATTTAGAAGAACTCTTCTTTATGGTTGGCGACTATCAGAAGGTTCGCTATCAATACCGTGTTCTTCTCCAAAAACTAATGGAGGAAGGCTATTTCAAAACCTTGAGCAAATGGTGCAAGGAAAACAAAATCTGGTTTAGCGGACATCTTTTCAACGAAGATTCTTTAATAACTCAGATTTTCGGTTCTATCGCAACTATGCCCTATTATAAATATCTTGATATCCCCGGTATGGACACTTTGGAAGCCGATATGCCTTGGCGCTATGGCAAGATAAAGCCGCCCTATTCGAGAGAATATATCGGCTACCGCCAGCACGATGGCGAAATGGGAGTTCCCAATGGTGATTTCTCGGCTCCGATGGCATCTATCGGAATGTATACCACCCCGATTCAGCTCACCTCTGCCGCCCATCAGGCAGGCAAGGAGCATATGCTTTGCGAGATGTTCGGAGTTACAACCCATAACTTCACCTTCCGCGACCAACGCCATTTATTCGACCATTTTGCTTCTCTGGGCGTTAATCATAAATGTATCCACGCGTTTTTCTATAATCTGCACGGAAAAGCAAAACGTGCTTTCCCTCATCAGGTAAACTATTATCAGCCATATTGGAACAGATATTCGGATATGTTCGACCATTTTTCGAGAACAAGCTGGTTTATAAGCCAAGGAAAGCCGGTTAAAGATGTTGTTATGATTCATCCTCTCGACACAGCTTATATGCATTTCGACCCCGCAATAGACAAGGAAATTCCCGAAAATGCAGTTATGAGGGATTATGAAACCTTCTTTGGCGGAATAGTTCGCGGCCTTTGCGCTTCTCAATGTCAGTTTGAAATGGGCGACGAAACAACTATCGGAGATATGGGTTCAGTTTCAGAAAAAGGCTTCACTATCGGAGAAATGACCTATAAAACCGTTATTCTCCCCTATTTGGAGGTTATCCGTTCTTCAACCCTCGAGCTTATTAAAAATTATGCAAAGCTTGGAGGAAAGGTTTATATTTTGGGAACTATGCCCTCTCGTTTAGATGGTGTTCTCGACGAAAGCCTTGCAACAGAATTAACCGATGCGGGTTGCGAATTTATCGAAACCAGAAAAGACCTCATAAATATTCTCAGAAAGCAAAATTCCAGCTATGAGCTTTCCTGCACAAGCGACGCAACCACGATTATCGTTAACCACAGAGCTGACGACGAGCGCGATTACTATTTCATTATGAACGACGATTGCTCCGACGATAAGGAGATAACCTTAAAGGTCGCAGGCAAGAAAAAGGCTGTTCGTTGGGAATCTTTGAGTGCTGAAACCTTCGACGTTCCCTCCGTTTTTGATGGAGAATACACCGAAATTACTTATAAAATCCCCGAAGGCTCAAGCGTTATGCTAACCCTCGAAGACTCCGAGCAATTAACCCCCGCTAAGGAAGAAAGCGGTTATTTCGTTAAGGAGCTTCCCGATAAATGGAATCTTTCTCGCCATAACGAAAACGTTTTGGTTATCGAAGATGCTCAGTATAAAAAGGCAGAAAACGAAGCCTTCTCAGAAACCACTATTCCCTCTATCGAAATTTGCGGTATTTTAAATGGCGAACAATATGAAGGCGACGTTTTCCTTCGCTACACCTTCAATTCAGCCAAAAAGCTTCCTTTAAAATTAGCGCTTGAGGACCTCGACATAAGTGAAGTTTGGTTCAACGGCAAAAAGGCTGACGGCATTAATCAAGGCTACTATTTTGCAAGGGCATTCGAGATTATTAACCTCCCCGATACAAGTATCATCGGCGAAAATGAGCTTATCATCAAAAAGGCCTTCAAGCCTGCGCTCAAGATGGGCGGACTTGAAAGTAATCAGGAGCGAGTTGACCTCGAATCAATCTATATCATTGGCGATTTCGGAGTTTTCTCTAATCCCGAACCAACGAATTCAGAGACCCTCCGCTTCAGTCGATTCTTCACGCTCGATGACGAATGTAACACCGCAGGCAAGGATATTGCCAAGGTTGGTTATCCCTTCTATACAGGCGCTATGTCCTTCAGTCAGACCGTTAATATCTCGGAAAAAGAACTCGCAAATGAGAAAATCTTATTCACGTTTGAGGAATTCAACGGTTGCACCGCCGAGATTATTGTCAACGGAAAATCTTTAGGCTTCATTTATTGGGCACCTTATGAAATTGATATTAAATCGGCATTGGTTGCGGGCGAAAATATCATAACGGTTAAAATTTCAAATTGTCTCAGAAACCTTTTGGGACCCTACCATAGAATTAAGGGCGAGGTTGGCCACATTTGGGGCTATAATTTGGGCAAGAGCATTTACGATAACGTTTCAGGCCCTTGGGGCGGAGATCCCTACAGAGAGAATTGGATAGCCCACAGACACGTTGATGACAACTGGTGGACCCCCGATTATCTCCTTCTCCCCTTCGGTCTTGGCAAGGTTAAATTAAAAATGTTTTAATAAAACGCTTTGAAAACTTAATAATATAAAATCAAAAAAGAGCTTTTTCTTAGAACCCCAAAAAGGTTTTTGCAAAAGCTCTTTTTTATTTAATTTTAGTTTCTAAAAATTTCGTCAAGACATAGAATTGTATCCTATTTTTTGTATTTCCGGCGTAGAAAATCAAGGTTGATTTTTGTGCCGTTCTTCTAATCTTTGCAAAAAAATCTACATATTGTTGTTATTTTGCTTGACAAGACGGACATATAGTATTAAAATATATATGATAGTATGTTTACATTCGGGTATTATGCTTTTTGCTTTTGGCGAAGGCAAAGGCTAATGACTCGGTTTGTATAAATTTATCAGCGGGTGAAGACGCGACCCGTTTTTCAAAAAACTGCGATTAATATATGGAGGTGCATCAAAAATGACGGTGCAATTAACAGTGGCAATAATTATTGCCGCCGCTGCCGCAGTCGTTTTCGGAATCATCGGTTTTGCTTCCGGTGTTGCCCATCGTCGCCGCAAGGCTGAGGCTATCATCGGTTCTGCAGAAAAAGAAGCCAACCGAATGAAGAGCGATGCTATTAACGAAGCGGAAGCACTCAAAAAAGAATCAAGAATCGAAGCAAAAGAAGAGGCTCAGCAAATAAGAGCCGAAGCCGACAAAGACATTCGCGAACGCAGAAGCGAAATCCAAAGGCAGGAGCGCAGACTCCAACAAAAAGAAGAGAACCTTGACAAGAAAATGGATAACCTTGAGCTTAAAGAAGAAAAACTTCAAAAACGCTCCAAGGAAATCGACGACAAGCTTGAAGAAATCGAGCAGATGAAAAAAAGTCAATTTGACTTGCTCGAAAGAATATCCGGCTATACCGTTGAGCAAGCCAAGGCGAAGCTTTTAGAAGCTCTCGATGGCGAGCTTTCCCATGAAAAGGCTCTTAAAATCCAAGATTATGAGCAGCAGCTTAAGGACGATTCCGATAAGCTCGCCCGCAATCTTATTTCTCACGCTATTCAGCGCTGCGCCGCTGACCATTCTTCCGAGGCAACAGTTTCTGTTGTTGCCCTTCCTAACGACGAAATGAAGGGTAGAATCATCGGCCGCGAGGGCAGAAACATCAGAGCCCTCGAAACCGCAACAGGCGTTGACCTTATTATCGACGACACGCCCGAAGCTATCACTCTTTCTTGCTTCGAGCCCGTTCGCAGAGAGGTTGCAAGACTTTCTCTTGAAAAACTCATTCTCGATGGAAGAATCCATCCCGCAAGAATCGAAGAAACCGTTGAAAAAGCTCGTGCAGAGGTTGAAAAGACCATTAAGCAAGAAGGCGAAAGAGCTGTTCTCGATGCCGGCATACATAACCTGCATCCCGAACTCACAAAGCTTATCGGTAAGCTCCGCTACAGAACAAGCTATGGTCAGAACGTTCTCAACCATTCCTTGGAGGTTTGCTATTTGGCAGGCATTATGGCGGCAGAGCTTGGCGAAGACGTAACCCTTGCTCGCAGAGCCGGACTTCTCCATGATATAGGAAAAGCTCTTGACCACGAGCAGGAAGGCTCTCACATTCAGCTCGGCGTTGAAGCGGCTAAAAAATACAAGGAAAATGAAGCCGTTATCCACGCTATCCACGCTCACCACGGCGACGTTGAAGCAAAATCCGTTATCGCTTGCCTCGTTCAAGCGGCAGACGCAATTTCCGCTGCTCGTCCCGGTGCCAGACGCGAAAACATCGAAAGCTATATCAAACGTCTTGAAAAGCTTGAGGAAATCGCCAATTCCTTCAATGGTGTTGATAGCTCCTTTGCAATTCAAGCAGGTCGTGAAATCCGCATAATGATTAAACCTGAAATGGTTAGCGACGATAATATGGTTATCCTCGCCCACGATATCGTTACAAAGATTGAAAACGAGCTTGAATACCCCGGTCAGATTAAGGTTCATCTTATCAGAGAAAACCGCGCAATCGACTATGCAAAATAATTAAATAAAACTAAAAAGGAGAGTTTGATTAAATCATTCTCTCCTTTTTTTATTCGCAAAACAAGAGGTCGCCTTCTTTAGACGACCTCTTTGCTTTTGCAAATTTCAATTATTTAATTTTAACAATCATTATCGAATAAACTTCGGGATTAAAAATGTTATATGCCTTCAATGCGCACATATCGCCCTTCTTTGCATCTTCCTTTGCCTTGATATTGAATCCTGTTAAACCAAAATCGAAGCTATCGCCGATATTTTCAGCAACAGACCAAGCAATCTCACCGAATCCGTCAACGTTTTCGGCAGAAAGAGTATATTCTTGGCCCGGCTCCAACAAAAGCTCAACTGTTGGAAGAACGATTTGATGAACGGGAGGAATTGTTGTATAGACAATTTCCATATAATCTCCCGAAACCTCGTCAACTATCTTATCTTCAACAAACAGTTCTTTTGAAACGGGCGGAAGCAAAGCATTACCGTTTCTTGCGCTAGGTCTTTTATAAATATGACGATACATCTTCTTGTTTATCGGCATATCGAGAGTAACCTCAATGTTTCTGCCGATTTTCGCCTTATCAATCTCAACAACAATCGTATAATCGCCACTATCGGTTTTTATTGCCGCCATTCTCATGCGCTCGTTTGTTGTAACCTCTGTTTTAACGGATTTACAATGTTTCGGAACATATCTGCAAAGCATAGCCCACTCATAGAAAACTTCACGCACGTTTTCAATTCCGCCCGCAAAATGAGGAGTATCCCACATATCAATTCCGTTTCTCATTGTGAATGAGCAAGGGTCGGTTATGTCAACGCTATTGAGGCACCAGATAAGTCCGCCCGAAATTCCCGCATTTGTGAAATCGCAGAAATGCTGAACGTGGCTCATATTCCAGTTATATTGAAAAATATCATAACATTGTCCACATTCGGAGATTATTACGGGCTTATTCTTGCAACATTCTTTTATGAATTTGAAATATTTATCACGATTTGAATTTGCATCTGTTCTGTAACGATGGGTTGTGTGCATATCGAGAACGTCCTTATCATCGAAATAAGACATCCATTCCGACTGCGTTTCATCATTTCCCGATTCTTCTGCGCCCCAGATTTTTATATGCTCAAGACCTTTTTTATCTATCTCTGCTCGGCAAAGCAACGCCATCTGTTCCCAATATTCCTTGCGGTCGTGTCCGATAACAACAAAATCTCCATCAACTATTCCTGCGGCTCCGTAGTCGGGCTCGTTATAGAAGGTTAAATATTTAATGTTATCATATTTTCTGTTATTAATAAGCTCGTTAAGAATCTCGCCGCAGCAACGGGCAAAAGGCTCTAACTCTTTTGGCGCAGAGTTTGAAGGCGTTGGCAAATCAGGGAAAGAAAACCACTCTTGAATATTTGTTGATACCTTCCAACCAAAGTTAAATTCAATCTCTGTTCCCGCCTCGCGGAATGCATCAAGATATGCATAAACCGATTGCATTTTTTCGGTATCGTAGTTGAATCGACAGTTCTCGTAGTCTTCTCTTGTTTCGAAAATCCAATCCGGCTGGAACCACATTCTGACAACGTTTGGACGAACAAGCATAATTCTTCTCTTTTCAAGCTCCCAATATGCTTTATTGTAGCCATTATTTATGCTTTCGGGCATAAGAGCCATCGGAAGAACGTTTGCGCCGATGCTCAAATAGTCTTCATTTAAAACCTCGCAGAAACTAACCTTTCCCGTTCTTTTTGCGCTTGCATAGGAAATCTGGTCAACCAAAACGTTTCCACAAACCTTAACGGAAAGGTCGCCGCCTGAAATTTCGGGTTCAACCTCATAAACAACTCTGTCAAGCTTTGTAAAGGTTTTTTGAGCAATTTTGGAATTAACCGATATTTCCGCTTCGCCCTTTGTTATAACCCAAACCTTATCAATAGATTCCGACTTTGTGTTAAAAATAAAGGTTTCTTCTCCTGAAACTGCAACGGTATCCTCATCATCAAAATAATGCTCGTTGGTTAAAGCCTGAGGCTCAAAGCCCTTCAAGGGATTATCGCCTATAACATTTTTAGCGAACCGCATTATTTGCGTGTGTTCACTATTATATATACCGATATTTTCAGGACGGATAATATCGTCGGTTTTGTTTGCCTTATAAAAACGAACTCCGAAAAATCTGAAACTACCTTCTGCTTCATAGAGCCAATCCGCATGGTTCCTTGTGAAAACAGGACGCCATTCTTCCGAAACCTTTTCATGAATAATCATATTTTCATCATCAAAAAGAGTTTCCTCGCTATCCGACGTAAAAACAGCAAACTCTTCTAAAATATAGTTTCCGTTCCTTGTGTGAAAGCTTGAAATAAAGATTTTTTCAGGGGATACCTCTCTCTTTAAATCAAAAATCAAATCGGCGCTATCACACATAATATCAATATGGTCTAACTGGTTTTCGTTTGCAACGAGTCCAAGCTTAACTGCATTCTCGTTTTCAACGATATTATGCTTCATTACAGGGGTTTTGCCCGTTGCTCTGTCTATAACCTTTATGTCGGCGTCAGCGAGCATATTATATCC
The DNA here is from genome assembly GCA_045630885.1 of Acutalibacteraceae bacterium. GTDB lineage: Bacteria > Bacillota > Clostridia > Oscillospirales > Acutalibacteraceae > UMGS1532. The sequence continues at coordinate 2,954 of JAZQTQ010000060.1, read as the reverse complement.
ATAATCTATTATTTCGGGAAGCTCAACTAAAGTTCTTTCAATCCTTTTAACCTTCATTTTCCTTTAATTCCTTTCAAAATAAACACTCTTTAAAAGATTCTCCAAAGAACCTTTCAATGCTATTTAACAATATTTTCAAACCAATGTCAAGAGAAAAAACGAGAATTTCTGAATATCGCAAAATTTTCGTTAATTTTATACTTATTATATCATTACTACGGCATTGTTTCCATAAAAACCGCTCGGCAATTATAAAAAACCGAACGTTTCTTTTTTTACTTTTCTTTATCGTGTCGCAACATACCGACAAAAATTGAAATCAAAGACAGGCTCTCGCAAATTATGGCGCCATAAGAAAGGACTATAATATTATATATCAACCAAGCAGGAGAACTTATAAGTCCCATCTTTCTGATTTGAGAAGCATTTTCAAACCTAAAGCCTATACTCAAAGCCGTCATACCGATAACGGGCAAAAACTCTACTAATAAATTTTCTATGGTTGCAGCTTTGGAAAATAAAGTGAAATTCGAAATATAAGCTATTATGTAAACTGCGATAAAACCATAAAGCCAACCGATTTTATGAGTTTTCAACTTGTCTTTATAAAGAAATAAAATTGCCCTTATAACAGCAACTGCGTTTAAAATTCCGCCCATCGTTGCGCCAAGCATAAAAAAATTAACTGAAAAAAGCAAGCATCCGATAAGCTGAAATGCAATTATAGAGTTTCTCTTTTTGCCTTGATAAGAAAGAATATTAAATGCCATTGCAAAAATACCAATACTCTGAGCAATAGTTGTTAAAATTTCTTTATTCATAAATTCCATCCATTTCTCCGATTTTATATTCTTCGTCAATCAGCAAATAATCAAGATTATATTTTTCGACAAGCAATAAATTCCTGTTGTTATCCTCTATCGCTTCTTCCATCGAAAACTCGTCATCTAGTCTTTTTTCTATAACACCGGAATATTCTTTTATTTTCGCAAAGTTGCTTCTTATATATTTTTCGCTCATTATAAGGCAACAATATTTGATTTCTTTAAGATATTCTTCTGCAAAATCCTCTTGCCAGCTAAAAGGAATATAACAGCCCTCAACAATTAAATTCTGACTGTTTTCAATAGCGGTTTTAATCATTTCGCGAACGATTGGCCATAGGTATTCCGTTAAAGCTTTATCATCACTTACAGGCGTAAGTTCAGTGTTTCCGCTTCGGATTAGTCCCATTTTCAAATGGTCTATCGAAAGATAAGGAAAGTTATATTTTTCCAAAAGTTTTTGAGCAAGCAAGGTCTTCCCAACGTGCGACGTTCCACCAATTAAAATAATCATTATATCTACTTAACCTCATTTATCGGAAAAAAGACCGATATTGGAAGGCGGAGTTATTATAGCGATGGGCCATTGGGGATGAGGTTTACGATTCATACGCTCAATAGCACAAAATTCGGGACCGTTTTCATTGCCAACGTGGGTTACCCAATGATAGCCGTTCATCTTTCCCGCATAGATGCAAATATGAGAGCACCAATCCGAGCGGTCATACCAATCACAAAGAACGATAAGCGAGCCGATGGGAATATCCTCATCAAGAGTCAACTGAATATCGTTGTTTATGCTGCCGCCATCGGTTGCAGAGAAATCAATATATTTTGAAAGCCCTGCATCAACCCACTCCTTGCCCGCAATATACCAATCATTAGCAAGCACCGAGCTGTTCGGACGAGCAAGAGAAGACGTGTCAATTCCTGCAACGTTGGGGAGATAATTGAAATAAACGTAGGTAACGTAGCTGGCGCAAACAAGACCTGTGTTTTCAAAATAAGAAATATTCGGCTTTCCGTTTTCGTCGGTTTCGTATCCGCTTGCACGACCGTAGTCATCATAGGTTATGTCAGAAAGCCAGCCAAGACCTTTCTTTTGAGAGCAAAGGACGTAATTTCCAAACGAACCCCACATAACTCCGCTGTTGCGCTGAACGTCGAGTTGATAGCCTGTGTATTCAAGGGCATCAAGAAAAACGTTGCTATCAGGGGTCATATCGGAATTATAATTAAATTTCGGCTTTTCTTCCTTGCCTGAAGTTGCTTCCTCGGAACTTTCAGCAGGTTCCTTGCTTGAGGGTATTTCTTCGCTCGAGGTTGTTTCTTCACTTGTTACAGATGCGGTTTCATCCGAGTTTACTTCCACACTGCTGATTTTAGAAGAAACAGCGGTTTTCTTTGGAGCTTCAGACAACTTCGGCCAAACTATAACGCCTGCAACTATAGCCACTACTAAAAGCAAGCTAATTAAAGCTATAGCCTTATGTTTATATATGAAGGCTCCCAACGTATAAAATACGCCTGAAAACTTCGGATTATCTTTTTTCATAACTCAAACCTCGTTTCTTAAATTATGCCTATTGATTTTATTACAAAAAGCGAAAAATGTCAAGTTTTGCGGTTTGGAAAACCTTGTTTTGACTATCTAACCCCAAATTCCAGCTTTTTATAACGTATTCCAACGAAAAAAGCGAGCAGAGTATTATTGCTCTGCTCGGCGATTATATATGTAAAATCCTTCTTGCAAAATGATTATATCGTAAAGATAGTCTTTTTTAACGGGGCTTATTTCATCCTTTTTACAAAATGGAACATTTCGTCGGGGCCTTCGTTGGGGTCGTGGTCGTCATCATCCGGCATTGGATGAGTGGGAGTAAAATGCTCGCACCAAAATTCGTCGATTTTAAAGCCGCATTTGTTGACATAGAAATGGATGTTCCGCTTTTCAAAATAGGGCGTACAGGTTTCCCACACTTCCGTTTCGGGGTGAAGAGCTTCCACCGCAAGCCACGCACCATAGCCGACACCTTTGGTATGCTCTTCGGGGGCGACAAACAGAATCTCCAATTCGTTATGGTGGGTTTCGTTATCGATTTTGAGGATCACACCGCCGACCTTTCTGCC
>JAZQTQ010000059.1:0-3959 GCA_045630885.1 Acutalibacteraceae bacterium | reverse complement strand
TTTCGTTTGTTCTTTTTTTACTGCGAGATTCGAAAAGACCGGTTCGGCAACGCCGAATTGCAACCTTTCGGTGAATGGTTGCAAAGGTCGGGTGCGTGCCACGAGCGAAAGCGTGGTGGGCGAATCTCGCCGTCTCCGCCAAACAAACGGAAATCGTGCCGCAAGGTGAGGTTTCCGTTTGTTCTTTTTTTACTGCGAGATTCGAAAAGACCGGTTCGGCAACGCCGAATTGCAACCTTTCGGTGAATGGTTGCAAAGGTCGGGGGCGTGCCACAAGCGATAGCGCGGTGGGCGAATCTCGCCGTCTCCGCCAAACAAACTGAAATCGTGCCGCAAGGTGAGGTTTCCGTTTATTTTTTTTGGTGGTGCGAGATGCAGTTAGCCTAAACAGTTCAAAATGTGTGATATCATTTCGAAACTGTGAAGTTCGATCAACGCAGATTTTCTGCAACCGTTTGGAACGCTCGTAAAATCAAGGGGAAAAAGAGTATCTCGCTATAAACATTAGTAGATAATTATTAGGATTGCGTTTGTTTTGATTGAGTGGTATAATAAGGTTAATATAAAATCAACTAAAAACAAATTAAAATTTTAGTATAATATAAAAATTTAAGGTAAAAAATGATAATAAAAAGGGAGAAAGTTATGAAGATATTATTTTATGATACGATGCCTTATGACAGGGCATCTTTTGAAAGGGTTAATGAGAAATACCCCGAAATTGAGATTGAGTTTTTAAAAACAGATATTTCGAAGAAAACGGTAGATCTCGCTTGCGGATATGATGCGGTTTGCGTTTTTGTTGCGTCCGACATTGGGGAATATGTTATTAAACGCTTGGCAAAGTGTGGCGTTAAACTTATTTTACTGCGTTGCGCCGGATTTAACAATGTTGACCTGGAAGCGGCGAAAAAATACGAAATAACCGTTATGAGGGTTCCTGAGTATTCTCCGGAAGCGGTAGCGGAGCATGCAATGGCGCTTGCTTTTGCGGTTAACCGACATATTCACAAGGCATATATTAAGGTTAGAGAAAACAATTTCAGCCTAATGGGGCTTACAGGATTTAATTTTAGGGGCAAAACTGCGGGCATTATCGGAACGGGAAAAATCGGCGCTGCAATGAGCAAAATCTGCCACGGCATAGGTATGCACGTTATTGCCTACGACTTATATGAAAATCCGGATTTGGATTTTGTTGAATACGTTTCTCTGGACGCACTTTTTAAACGGAGCGATTTAATTTCTCTTCATTGTCCTTTGCTTAAAGACACTTACCATATAATAGATTTGGAAGCCATTGAAAAGATGAAGGAAAACGTTATTCTTGTTAACACCTCTCGTGGGGCGCTTATTAGCACGGAGGACCTTATAAAGGGAATCCGTATGCACAAATTCGCAGGAGTTGGACTTGATGTTTACGAGGAAGAAGGGGAGAACGTTTTCGAAAACCGAGAGGACGATATTTTGGAAAGTTCCGTAACTGCAAGACTGTTGTCTTTTCCGAACGTTATCGTAACGTCGCATCAAGGATTCTTGACCGAGGAAGCGCTTGAAGCAATAAGCATAACAACTTTGGAAAATGCAAAAAGTTTTTTAGAAGGACATCCGATAAAGAACAACTTAGTTTAAAAAAAGAAAAAACATCCGAAATTTTCGGATGTTTTTTTGGTGACCCGGACGAGAATCGAACTCGTGTTACCGCCGTGAAAGGGCGGTGTCTTAGCCGCTTGACCACCGGGCCTTATCTATATGGTGGCGGCAACTGGATTTGAACCAGTGACACTCCGGGTATGAACCGAATGCTCTAGCCAGCTGAGCTATGCCGCCGAATTTTTAGCGCTTCTAAAATCAGAACGCTAAAAGATTATACCAAACAACTAATGAATTGTCAAGCCTTTTTTTGAAAATATTTTATTTTTTTTATTTTATTTAGTATACCCGATTATCTGAGATTATTTACAACCGCAAAATAAACAGGAAGTCCCGACTTATTGTCGACAATAAAATAGATGAAACTCTTATCAAAAACAACTGCTTTTTTGCAATTTTTCCATTCAACATTGGTTATCGGCTTGACGTCTTTTGAGAACTTTCCATGACCTGTTGGGGTTAAAACTATATCGCCTGAAGCAGATAACTTATCAAGATGAAGATTGGTGCTGTCGACAGCTATATTTTGAAGGTTAGCATCCTTTGTAAAAATTTTGGTTACTCCAATTTTCTTGACTACGTCTGTTAAATTGGTTGTAGTTGGGGTGTCAACAGAGTTTTTGTAGTTCGGCAAAACAACCGCAACGTTATTCGCACTTTTTTTCATCGAGAGGAGATTTCTATATTTATTCTTATCTGAAGCAAGCTCGGTCATAACGTCTTGCAACGTGTAGGAAGATGATAAATCTTCTCTTTCTGAAGGAACAATACCAACGAAACTGAAATCGTTTGTAAATTCCTTAACAACGCCTGAGAAGGTATCGCCCTTTATATAATTATCTTCAATAGATTTAAAGAAGGAATTGAAGAAATAGTTATTGTTGAAAATGTAGGCGTCAGTAACAACGTTTTCTTCAGAAATAGGTTTTTTCCAGGTTCCAAAGAATGAAGCGGAGCTGGAAATTTGCATATATTGAGCCTTGTTTACTGAAATATTCGGGAAAACCGCACCGTTGAAGAGCTTATAATTTCTGTTTTGGAAACTCTTGAGAGCCGAATCTTTTCCGAAATTTTCGCCATGGATATTAAGCCCATAAAATTCGCCGTTTTCTTCAAGAAAATCCTCGCTGATTTCATAGGAGATAGCGCTATTAATAAGAAGTTCGTTTAAATAGAGCATACCCGAATTGTCTTTTTCGCCTTTAGCAACGCAGGCTTCAAGCGTTGACAGTTGAGCACCAAAATTCTCAACATCTTTACCAAGGAGTTCTTGGAGTTGAGCTTTCGTTTCGCCTTCTGCGCCAACAGAGAGCAGAGCAAGCGCATTTGCAACGTTGGTTATTGAAACAGCAGAATTATCCTTGTCGTTTTCAACAATCTGAGAAGCAAGGCTTATCATAAATTTAGAATAAGCGTTTTTGAAATCTTGGGTTAGTTCTTCATCGTCAACACGTTCGGTTGAAATGTCCTTCATAAGGTTTCCTTTTGCGGGAATATAAGAATTACAGCTCGCAAAGGTTGTGAAAATCAAAACTAAAGCAACGATAAGCGCAATCAAGGAAATAAGACTAACGCCGAAAAGCTTTCTGTTTGCAAAAACATAATTTTTAAAATTAGATGGTCTTGAATGTTTGTTTGCCATAAACTTAAGTTTCTCCTATGATTTTTTTACCCTATTATATTACCATAAACATAGCAAAAAAGCAACGGAATTATGCAAATTTTAAAATAATACAAAAAATCTACAAAAACATATTGAAATCGCATCTGAAAAGATATATAATACTACTAGTTGAATGAATAATTTTATGGGGTATTAGCTCAGTTGGTAGAGCGTTGGCTTCGCAAGTCAAAGGTCGTCGGTTCGATCCCGATATGCTCCACCAAAAAATCGGCAAGTTAAAACTTGTCGATTTTTTTACTGTTGAGTTAATGCCGCATCTTTATGTATGAGCAATTATACCGTCAAAGGCAATGCCCTTGCGCCACATTATTAAAGGATATGAAAAAGACCAATTAATTTGATTTAAAATATTTTTCAAAAATTTATGATGTAGAATAAGAAGCGGATAGGTCTGTGCCTTAATTTTTTAGCGAACAGGTATAAACATGAATTTTCAAACTAAAAAACACCCGTTTTGGAGTTTTCCAAAACGGGTGTAGTATTTAATGGCTTTAGCCAGTTGAGGACGGAACGTCCGAAACAGACAACCACCCGCTATGCGGGTGGGGAATAAAAGTTATACAAAAAAATTCCCCAAAGTAGTACAATAAGGTTGTTCAAGTCTTAGAGAACTACGAAAGGA
>JAZQTQ010000058.1:0-37180 GCA_045630885.1 Acutalibacteraceae bacterium | reverse complement strand
TGTTAAAATACTCGTCAATCCACAAAGGATTGACTGCGTTTTTGCCTTGCAAACCCAAAAATCCCCATCTTTAAAATTCTTCGACCTAATAATGAGCATAATTTCTTGTGATTTTCGGTGCGAAAGAGTCGGTAATGCTTTGTGCATTACCGATGATGACAAGCCGAAAAGCGCTAAAATTATGCCATTTTAGGCAGATTCGGATTATTCGTGTTTGCTTATGCAGAAAAGACATCTAATTACACAAAGGGAAAGTTGGAAAAAGCAAAAATTGGGATTGATGAAGTTTTTGCAAAATTTTCCGCGTGCAAAAAATCAGGAAACACTCCGGATTCAGACAATGCACTGTCGCTTGTTCAAGAACTTCAGACATATATAACCGAAAATTACTATAATTGCACAATAGAAGTTCTTAAAGGTCTCGGTCAGATGTATGTTGTTGATAAAAGATTTAAAACTAATATTGATGCGCATTTCAAAGGAACGGCAGAATTTATTTCTGAATCAATTGCGATATATTGCAGTAGATAATCAATCTTTAAGATGACGTGAGGTAGCCAAAATCACTCAAATAAAAAATGAATTCTACAAAATAAAAAAATCCGCTGATTTTCATCAGCGGATTTTTTGGTGCGGGTGTTCATAACCAACCTCAAACGCGTGGTTGAAACTATAAAAAAGAAGAACCTCAACACGCGAATTGCGTGTCGAGGCTCTCGACTGGTGCAGGTGTTCATAACCAAATTGATGTTGCTAATTTTTTATTAACTATATGATGAAATTTTCCATGTAGAACTTACATTCCAACTAGGACTACTCGATTTCTTCCAACTATAACCTATGGGTTGCTTGGTAAAAATTGCTGTTGATGTTGAATTGTAGTTAACGGTTATTCTATATGTACAATTTGGGTCAAGAGAAATTTTCTTTGTTTTACCTCCACCCCAATAAACGGATGATTTTTTATTTTTAGTTACATTATACACAGAAATATTATAACATCCATAGTATCCGCTCTTTGTTTTAGTTTTGTTACTTAAAAGAGCTTTATATGTAAGAGTTTGTTTTTCTTGCTTTAGAGTGATAGAACTGGTACCAGGATACCAATAGTTCGCTTTGGTTGATACCGAGATAGTAGTAGACCTTGATCCACCAGATGTTGCAGCATATGAAGTAATTGTTAAATTTGAAAATGCTGTAACTATCATAACAAGGCAAAAAAATACAGAAAAAATTCTTTTTGTCATGCTAATCACCTTTCCTTAACTTTGTGCGGAAAATATTATGAACACCTAAATTAACGCAACTATAATTTATCCCGCAAAATAAAAAAGTGCGCCAACCGAAGTCAACGCACCGAAAAACGCAAACTCCGATTGTCGCCAAACAAAATCTAAATAGAAATGGGATAAAACACTCAAATCATACCTAGTGGAGTTTACGGTTTTACCGTATTCTTAAAAAGTATGATTTGTAGCAAACAGTAAATTATCCCTAAAAGATAAAATATCCCTGTTTCTAATATTAGATTTTGTTTGGCACATGTATTATATCATAATTTTCTATATTTATCAATACTTATAATAAAAAAACACTGACATTTTTTCATGGAGTATCCGCGAAAGTGTCATAGTGGGTTACGCACTTTGAAAAAGTGTGTAATAAAAAAGAGCAGGCTAAACCTACTCAAAAATGAAAATAAAAATCGAGTGCTCATTTCCAACATTCAAGTTGGTTATGAACACTCGATATGGTCGAGGTGACAGGACTCGAACCTGCGGCATCTAGTTCCCAAAACTAGCGCCCTACCAACTGGGCGACACCTCGAAATGCGTTTATAAATCAAACGACTTAATTATGATACAACAAATTATATGTAAAGTCAAGAAGATTTTTTCAGTTTTGTGATTTTTTGTTAAAAAATGATTATTTTATTTTAAATTCCATGTAAAATTCAAAAATATTTAACATACATTTAACTTATTTTTAATTGACAATTTAAAACAAATTATGCTATAATACTACTGGATTAAAAATCCTAATTAAAAGTTTTATGGAGGATAAATTTATGAAAAAATATGTTTGTTTAGTTTGTGGATATGTTCACGAGGGTGATGCTGCTCCCGCAGAATGTCCTATTTGCCATGCTCCTTCAGAAAAGTTTAAAGAGCAAAGCGGAGATATGAGTTGGGCTGCTGAACACGTTGTTGGCGTAGCAAAAGGCGTTGATGAGAGAATTATTGAGGGGCTTCGCGAGAACTTCAATGGTGAGTGCTGTGAAGTTGGTATGTATCTTGCTATGGCAAGAGTTGCCCATAGAGAAGGTTATCCTGAAATTGGCCTTTATTGGGAAAAGGCAGCTTACGAGGAAGCAGAACACGCAGCAAAGTTTGCTGAGCTTTTAGGCGAAGTTGTTTGTGATAGCACAAAGGAGAACCTCAGAGTTCGTGTTGAGGCTGAAAACGGTGCAACTGCCGGAAAAACTGAGCTTGCCAAGCTTGCTAAGGAACTTGGACTTGATGCTATTCACGATACTGTGCACGAAATGGCTCGCGATGAAGCTCGTCACGGAAAGGCATTTGAAGGTCTTCTCAACAGATACTTCAAATAATCAAAACTGTATAAAATAAAGACTTTCGGGACATCGGCTGTTTTGGCTGGTGTCCCTTAATTTTACGATATAAATTAGAAAATATATATTTATTGTATACACCAATTCAGACTGTCATTTATTCCTATCTTTCTTGATAAAACTTAACACATACTATTAAATTTTTTATTTTACTAAAGCATCAAATTATAAATTATTATATTCATACCTCTAATCTGTTACTAGTCCTTGTATTTAATCATATATTGTGATATAATATTTGTGAAAATTGTTCTTGAAGATTTTTTATTTATAAAAAGATTGTTTGAAAGAAGGTATAAAAATGCCTAAATTTAAAAGAGTGCTTGCGTTTTTTAATTATCCTCGCACGCTTCCGGTTTATTTATGCGCTCTTGCGTCAAAACAAAAGCATTTAATAAAAGCAGATATAACAAGATGGAAGGAAATAGACGGAATAAATTATAATTTTTTTGAATCATTAAATTGGTTTTTAACCTACAAAAAAGAATTCCGTAATCTTATTCAACATCGTTTTAAAAAGCCTTCTGCTTCGGCAATTTCTTACCTTCATTTCATAATTGCCCGTATCTTGTGGAAACCGCTTGAAACGTTATACATATTTACTCCTGAAATTGGTGGCGGATTGTATATTCAGCATGGTTTTTCCACAATAATAACTGCTAGAAAAATAGGCGAGAACTGCAGAATATATCAACAAGTTACTATTGGGTATAAAAAAGATGTTTGCCCAATTTTAGAAGATAATGTTTCGGTTACGTGTGGCGCCAAAATTCTTGGCGACGTAACGGCTCATTCTCACAGTTTAATAGCAGCGGGTGCCGTCGTTGTTAAAGACGTTCCGGAAAAAGCTATCGTTGCAGGTGTTCCGGCTAAAGTAATAGGCTATAAGGACGATAACGATTTGTATTTTCAGGGTTAAATGCGAAAATTTAATAATTAAAAGGCGCAGTAGTATCTGCGCCTGAAGTTTTATAAAAAGAAATACGTGTACTGTTAAAATGTTTAAGTAAGGGGTGGTTAGAGTGTTGGATATTTGCGTTAATCCGGATGGTATAATTGGTAGAGAACAAAGGACGAGCGATGAAATATATGATAAATTAATGATATTCAAAGAAGCGGGATTTAATACTCTTGATTGCCTTTGCAGAAACAGGGGAGAGCCCTATTGTAAAATGGAATGGCCTCAATATATGCGATTGGCTTTGTTAAGGGCAGATATGTCCGTTAAGCAAACGGTTTTTCCGATTTGCGCTTCCGTTTACAACACCGTACCACCCGTGAGATTAAGCATAAACCCAATGGACATTTATCAAATAGATATTGCCTTGAGAACAAATATCGAATGGGGTTGTACGAAGACGGTTATTCGTCCATTAACTCCACATCCCTTTTATTGGGATTTTGAATTGAAGAATTACATAAAATTCAATACTGAATATATAAAATGGATTCTTGAGCGTTCCGTTAGATATGGTGTTGATATTTGCATCGAAACGATGCCACCTATGATAGATAATATAAAATGCTTTGGTTCAGAAACCGAACATCTGATAAAGCTTGATAAATCAATTAATCACGAGCAGGTAGGATTTGCTGTTGATACGGAAAATTTAAGACGTTGTAATTTGAATATTTCTGAAACTATCAACAAGCTTAGCAGCAAACTATTTGCTTTAAGAATTACAGACCCTTTAACAAATGTCGAAAACTCAGCATCGATGCCCTTCGATGACTTTATGCTAGATGACCTCGCATTATCTTTAAAGGCAGCTAAATATAAGGGTGCTTTAAGTTTTAAGGTTGACCCTGAAAGATTTAACACACCGAATAGCAAAGCGATTTCGGCATATTTGAGTTATATCTATCAAAGAGGTAGCGCATTAAAGGAAAAAATCTGTGCTAAATAATTGCTTTTTTTGCAACATAACTTTCAAGGAGTTTTATCGGTTGATAAGACTCCTTTGCTTTTCTTAAGCCTTCATCGCCCATATCTTCTTCGCGGTTTATAAAATTGCAATCAGACCATTCGTTTTCACAGAATTGTTGATTTATTATAGCATAGCTTCCTTGATAATTTCTATCTGCAAATTCTAAATGAATAATTGCAGAGTTATCAACCTTTTCTCCAATAGAGCAAGCTATAATTTTGCCGTCTATTTCTATAATTCCGCCAATCAATCCTAAAGAAATAAAACTGTCTAAAAGTTTAAACGTTGCCGATAAAGCGGATTTCATAAATGTTGAATTTGATTCTTTTGAGGAATACCATTCTTCGAAAAGTTTTTTACATTCGGGAATATCCTTTTCTTCCATTCTACGATAAGAAAAATTATTCTTTTTCTTAAAGGAATTAACGTGATTTTTCTTGCTATGAAGCTTTTTGCCTGACAAAGTAATGAGTTTTTCTGCTTCATAAATATAATCGCAATTATCCCTATCGTAACCAAAAGTGAAAGTATTTGAATAAAGCTCTCTTAACTCCAAGACTTCGCGCTCATTTAAAAATCTGAAATTAGGCAAAACGTTTATTGAATCAAAATAGTCGCAACATTCTTGCAAAACAGCCTTCTTATTCTCTGAATTACCTTGGGGATACTGCATATAAACCTTGCCTTCAAGCTCCCAGAGGATAATTAAACAATCATTAAATTCAGATATTTTAACGTTACTGTCAGTGCACCAAATATAGTTGGTAATAAAACTGTATGATGACCTTAAGTCGTTCTTTACGTATTTTTCGAATAGCGTTTTATCTTTTTCAGAAATAGTATGAAATTCCATTTGCCCACCCGTATAATAAAAATCTTTTATTATTATATCATATAATTTAATAATTGCAAAACATTATTGACAAAAATTTTTTATGATGTATAATATTTATAGAAAAGTTTTGGAGGTTCTTCTATGCAGATTTTATTGACCGGTGGCGCCGGATATATCGGAAGCCACACTTGTGTTGAACTTTTGGCTGAAGGTTATGAGGTTGTTATTGCGGATAATCTTTCCAACAGTAATCCGGAGGTTCTTAATAGAATAAAAAAAATAACCGGTAAAGACGTTAAATTTTATAAGGTTGATATATTAGACAGAGATGGAATGAGAAAGGTTTTCTCTGAAAATGACATCAAAGCAGTTATCCATTTCGCAGGCCTCAAGGCTGTTGGAGAATCTGTTTCCGAGCCTTTAAAATATTATGAAAATAATATTGCAGGAACTGTTGCTTTAATCGATGTTATGAATGAATTTGGCTGTAAAAATATTGTCTTTAGCTCATCGGCAACGGTTTATGGCGTAGCAGAAAAAATGCCGTTAACAGAAGATATGCCATTAGGCGCTATTAATCCTTACGGAAGAACAAAATTGTTTATAGAATACATATTAAAGGACGTTTGCTTTGCTGATAAAGATTGGGCGGCTGCAGTCCTCAGATATTTTAATCCTATCGGCGCTCATGAAAGTGGGCTTATCGGAGAAGATCCCAAAGGTATACCCAATAACCTTATGCCATATATTGCGCAAGTCGCAGTTGGAAGGCTTGAAAAACTTAACGTATTCGGCGATGATTATGAAACCGAAGACGGAACGGGTGTTCGTGATTATATTCACGTTGTTGACCTTGCAAAAGGACACGTTAAGGCTGTTGAATGGGTTCTTAATAACACAGGTTGCGAACCTGTAAACCTAGGAACGGGTAACGGAACCTCCGTTTTAGAACTCGTGCAAGCTTTTGAAAAGGCTTCGGGAGTAAAAGTGCCTTATGTTATTGCTTCAAGACGCCCCGGCGACCCTGCTAAGGTTTACGCCGATGCAACCAAGGCTAAAAAGTTATATGGCTGGGAAGCAAAATTCGACATTGAAAGAATGTGCGCTGATAACTGGCGTTGGCAAAGCAATAATCCTAACGGATACAATTCATAAATCATTAAAAATACGGTTGCTCTCAACCGTATTTTTTACTATAAAATGGGATAGATTATGAAAAAGAATGATGATATTATTTTAGAAATAACCGACCTAACGGGTGGCGGGGATGGTATAGCTAAAGCTGATGACGGAAGAATTGTTTTTATTCCAAACACTGCTGTAGGCGATACAGTGCTTGCCCATATAATTAAGGTTAAGCCTCGTTATGCTCTTGCAAAACTTGTTGAAATTATAAAGCCATCTCCCCATAGAATAGAATCCGATTGCTCTATTTATGAAAGATGTGGCGGTTGCGTTTTCAGGCATATATCTTATGAACGAGAATGTGAAATAAAATATAATCAGGTTAAAAATTCGATTAATAGAATTGGCGGCATTGACATTGAGCCCAACGCTATTATTAAAGGTGAGTTTCAAAACAACTATAGAAACAAAGCTCAATATCCAATCGGAACCGATAAAAACGGAAAGATAATATGTGGGTTTTATTCGGGAAGAAGTCATCGAGTTGTTCCGTTAACATCTTGCTGTCTTCAACCGCAAATTTTTGAAGGTATAATAGAGGTTTTCTGCGATTGGGCGAATGAAAATAACCTAACTGCTTATTCTGAAGAAACAGGCAAAGGCTTGCTTCGCCATCTTTATATTAGATATGCGGAAGTAACCAACCAAATAATGGTAGTAGTCGTTATAAACGGCAAGACATTGCCTTGTGCAAACAAACTTGCCGAACGTTTTGAAGAAAGATTTGGCGAAGCATTTAAAAGTTTTCAAATTAATATTAACACCAAAGACACGAACGTTATTTTATCAGATAAATGCCAAAGAATCTTTGGCGAGGATTATGTCTATGATATTCTTTGCGGCGTTAAGATTCGACTTTCTCCGCTTTCGTTTTATCAGGTGAACAGAAATATGGCGGAGAAATTATATTCTAAAGCCCGGGAATATGCAGACCCACAGGATAAATTTATTTTGGATCTTTATTGTGGCGCAGGAACTATCGGGCTTTCTATGGCAAGAAAAGCAAAGAAAATTATCGGAGTTGAAATAGTTCCTGAAGCGATAGAAGATGCAAAATTTAATGCAAAAGAGAACGGAATTGATAACTGCGAATTTATTTGCGGTGATGCTTCTTTCGCTGCTAAAAATTTAAAAAATAGGGGAATAAACCCCGACGTTGTTATTTTAGATCCTCCAAGAAAGGGTTGCGACGAGGAAGTTATAAAAATTGTTGCGAATGATTTTAAGCCGGAGCGCGTTGTCTATGTTTCTTGTAATGATGCAACTTTAGCTCGCGATTGCGCATTATTTAAAGAACTGGGGTATGAAGCCAAAAAACTAACACCCGTTGATATGTTTCCGAGAACGGGCCACGTTGAGGTTGTTGCCTTATTGAATAGGGAAAGCCCCAAAGATATGAAACAGGCTTTTTTAAAAAACACAGAACTTCTTGCCGATACTTTTGGAATCACACCGTTACTGTATGGTTCTTTGGGCTTGGAATATCTTACAAATGAAAATTTGAATGCTGATGACGTTGATATTCTGATACCTCAACTTTTCCTCAAAGAAAGATGGTTAGAGTTAAAGGGGATTCTTGAGAAAAACGGTTACGTGTTGATAGATGAACGCGAACACACCTTTGAAAAGGAGCAAATTCATTATTCCTATGCGCAAATCGAGGAGTTAGAGAGCTTTGCAGGGATTAAGATGTCGGATATACGAACTGTGGCGTCTGAAAACGTCAATTTCAAGCTATTATCCTTGCAGCAGTATTTAAAAGTTTATTCCGCTTCGGCAAAAGACGGGTATCGGATTGAAGCAAGGGGAAAGAAGGATTTTGAGAAAATAGCATTTATTAAAGATCGCTTGCAGACGTCTGAACATATATGCGATACTCTGTAAAAAAACAAGAGCATTATATGAATTTGGATTCAGAACCTTTTTCTTTGATAAAAAGCGGACAAAAGAGCATAGAACTCCGTTTGTTTGATGAAAAACGCAGACAAATAAGCGCAGGTGATAATATAGTTTTTACTAACACTTGCACGGGAGAAAAACTAAATACAACAGTTCTGAAATTGCATAGGTTCCAAAATTTTGAGGAATTATATAGAGAATTGCCTCTATTAAAGTGTGGTTACTGTGATGAAAACATATCGTCAGCGGGACCTACAGATATGGAAAAGTATTATTCGATTGATGAACAAAATAAATTTGGCGTTGTTGGAATTGAACTTAAATTAATTTAATAATCAATGCTCAAATAAATTGTTGACACAATATATTCATGAATGTTATTATCAATTAGAAAATAAAATTTTAGGAGTTGTGTATATGAAAAAAACATTTCGTATGGTTTCCATTTTGCTTGCTGTTATAACTATGTTATCTCTGCAGTTTCCTATTGCTTCTGCGGCGCCAACCGTTCGTAAGAAAAGCAGACCTCAGATTTCATTATCTTCTAAAGGTTATTCATCGATAACTCTTAAATGGAAAAAGTTTGGCGATGCTGATGGATACGTTGTTTATCGCAAGACCTCTAAATCGGGGGATTGGAAAAGCATTAAAACAACTAAATCAACAAGTTACACAAATAATAAACTAAAAATCAGCAAGAAATATTGGTATAGAGTAAGGGCTTACGATATAAAGAACGGTAAGCGAGTTTATTCGCCTTATTCAAAAACGAAATATATGAGCCCAAAGTTGGCTGCCGCTTCTGTTTCTGTTAAAAGCGCAACATCTTCAAGCATAAAGCTATCGATTAAAAAGCCTAGTGGTGCAACGGGTGTTTATATATACAGAAGAACATCTTCAAGCGGTAAGTGGAGTAAAATTAAAACCACCACTTCGTCTTTATATACAAACACAAAACTTAAGAGCAATAAAACTTATTATTATCGTGTTAAAGCGTATAGAAAGTCGGGAGGAAAATATTTTTATTCCGATTATTCTAAACAAATTAAGAAAAAGACCTCTGCACCGATAGCTTTAACACCGACGAACAAAATCGGTGATATCACAATTGATAGAACAACATCATCAGTAGATGGTCTTAATATTAGCGGAAAAACCATAACAATGGCTATTGTTGAAGAAGATCCATATACTTCTACAAGCTATAAACGTATGGTTGCCGGATTCGAGCAAAAATACAACTGTAAGGTTACAATTAAAGGCTTGAAATTCAGTACGTATAATCAACAGGTGTCTCAAGCTTATGCTTCCGGAAAACCTTATGATATTTGCTATGCGCATGGTTCAATGTTCCCCAACTGCGCTATTACAGGAATATATAATAAGTTGAACGACTATATTTCAACTGCCGATTTCGTTAACAAATCCAATCTTTCGGCAGGTGGAATAGATCCCGTTAAAACTTCTTATTTTGTTTATAATAAGGGTATCTACGGAACGTGTAATTATTATTCTTGCAACCCTTACGTTATTTATTATAATAAAGTTGCTATGGCTGAATTGGGATATAGCGGAAATAACGACCCTCGTAAACTCAGCGAAAAAGGGGAGTGGACTTGGTCGAAAATCATTTCTATGGGAAAAAGAAGAACCGACGTTAACGCCGACATATATTTCCTTTCTAACTCTTTTTCGGGTCGAGGTGTAAATCTTGCTTTCGGGGCACCTATCGTAACTTTAACAAACGGTGTTTATAAAGAAAACGTTACGTCAGGTTCTTATATAGCGGGTCTTAATATGATGAAAAAGCTATTTGTTGGTGCGGACAGGATAGCAGAGCCAAGAGATTCGACGCACCCTTACAATAGTTACGCTACGATGTTCTCGGGAAAATGTTTTATGCATACAGAGGAAACTTCCAAGTATTTGAATATGGTGAGGGACGTTCCAAACTCATCTGCGTTAAACCGTTCAAAGGATAATATCGGAATAGTTGCTATGCCTTTAGGCGAAACTAATACTAATAAAGCTTATCCAACGGGATGGTTAACCGCCGTTTGCTCCCCAAAAGGAAGCGATCCGAGAATTGCAATTGCTTGGGAACTTTATAGATCGTCTTTCGTTGATTCGGTTGTCGACTTTGTTGAAATGAACGCAACTGATAAAGCATATGCGAACTCTCTTTTAAAGGGAAATATTTGTCATGAGGTTGGCAATTTTGCTTCTTCAAGCACCAATACGTTGTCCTTAACAGAAGGTGGCGTCGTTCCAAACGTATTAAGAGGACAAGATCCTTATTCTCAAGTTAATTCGATAAAATACAGAATGACTGAGTGTATAAACCAAACAATGGGATATTAAATAAAAACTGCTTTGCCAAATAGCAAAGCAGTTTTTATTATAGTTTTAATTAAACTTGATTGTATTTTTTGAGAATGTTTCTGATTCTTTCGGCAGGATCGAGAAGACCGCTTATAGAATTATCATAGTTCATTGTATCAACCAGGTATGCGATATATTTTGACATATCAACGCTTGAATACCATTCTTTTGATAAAAGCTCGTCCGTTTGATAAATGAGGTTGGTTGTAAAGATTTGGTCGATAAGACCTTTATTATAGAATTCGTCTATTTTCTCGAATCCGCTAGTGAAAAGACCGAAAGTTGTGCAGGCGAATATTCTTCTTGCGTTCATTCCTTTTAGCTTTTCAGCAATATCAAGAATAGAATCGCCGGATGCTATCATATCATCAACTATAATAATGTCTTTTCCTTCAACGTTGTTTCCAAGGAATTCGTGTGCTTCAATCGGATTTCTGCCGTTAACGATTTTTGAATAGTTGCGGCGCTTATAGAACATACCGAGCTCTAAACCTAAAACAGAGGAATAATAAATACTTCTGGACATTCCGCCTTCGTCAGGAGAAACGATCATCATATGATCTTTATCAAATTTAATATCGGGAACAGTTTTGAGCATTGCCTTAATCATTTGATAAGTTGGTTGAACGTTATCAAATCCACCTTGAGGAATTGCGTTCTGAATTCTTGGGTCGTGGGCATCGAAGGTTAAGAAACTTGAAACGCCGAGCGATGAAAGTTCTTGAAGAGCCATAGCGCAATCAAGGGATTCGCGCGAAGTTCTTCTGTGCTGTCTTCCTTCATAAAGCATAGGCATAACAACAGTGATTCTTCTGGCTTTTCCTGCAAGTGCGGAAATAACTCTCTTAAGATCCTGATAGTGATCATCAGGGCTCATCGGAACTTCGCGGCCATACATTTTGTAGGTAACGCCGTAGTTAAAGCAATCAACAACGATATAAACGTCAAGGCCTCTTGCGGTGTGCTTTAAAACAGCCTTTCCTTCGCCGGTTCCGAAACGTGGGCAGTCAACATTAACAATGTAGGTGTGTTCTTTTGGCATTCCTCTCCATTGCAAAAGATAATAGTCTACCTTTGCGGCAATGGCTTCGCATCCTTTCAAAGGTATAATAGCAAGGTCTCCAAACGGAGTATGTGTGTTCTCAACAGGCATACTTGTCCCTCCAAATAAATTTCTCTTATATATAATAACACATAAATTTTGATTTTTAAAGATGTTTTTTACTTTTTTCTAAAAATTTCGTCAATATTTTCGATACGGTGTTGATTCGTGGATATTTTTTTGGTATAATGCTATATGTAGTATTATAATTTTTGATAGGAAAGGTGATAATAAGTGGCAGTTGTAACATTGATTACTCACACTCCCGAACCCGAAAAAGCGGTTGCTGCGGCAGCAAAGCTTTGTTATTCTCATGTTGGCGTAACAGAAATCAGCGATAATTTAACTGAAGAAAAAACAGCGTCTTTTGTTAAAATGTTATCAGATCTTGGACATGAAAGTCCAACAGAACACGTAACCTTCACTTTTGGCATTGAAGGTGTTTCAAGGGCTCTTTTGGCTCAGATAACAAGACATAGAATTGCTTCTTTTTCCGTTCAAAGCCAGAGATACGTAACTTTAGATAACTTTGTTTATGTAACCCCGCCTGAAATATCTAAAAATCCTGAGGCTGAAAAAATATTTCTTGAGGCAATGGATGCGGACAGAAAATATTATGAAAAATTATCCCAAATTCTAAAAGCTTCCCATAAAAAGGAAATGAAGGAAAACGGAATGGATGAAAAGGCTGCGGATAAAGCGGCAGAAAAGAAAGCTATTGAGGATGCAAGATTCGTTCTTCCGAATGCTTGTGAAACAAAGATGGTTGTAACTATGAACGTTCGTAGCCTTCATAATTTCTTCCGCCATCGTTGTTGTGATAGAGCTCAGTGGGAGATTAGGGATCTCGCGGAACAGATGTATAAGCTTGTTTATAAGGTTGCGCCGAATCTTTTCACGAAAGCGGGACCATCTTGCGTTGCAGGAGCATGCAAAGAAGGTAAAATGAGTTGTGGAAAAGCGCTCGAAATTAGAGAAAAATACAACCGTTTTAAAGAGGAAGTTTCAAATGGGTAAGCTTATTGTAATAGAAGGCTTAGACGGTTGCGGAAAAAGCACGCAGCTAAGAGCGCTTTGCGATAGATTGAAAAAAGAGGGGATAGCATCAAAAGAAGTATCCTTTCCGAATTATAACTCAAAGGCTTGTGAGCCGGTCAAAATGTATCTTTCGGGAGAGTTTGGCAGCGATGTTAATTCTGTGAATGCTTATGCCGCTTCTGTTTTTTATGCGGTTGATAGATTCGCAAGTTTTAAAACCGACTGGGGAGAAAGCTATCGGCAGGGCGACGCTATTATTTGCGGAAGATACGTTACTTCCAACAATATCCATCAATGCTCAAAATTAGACGAAAGCCAGTGGGAATCCTTTTCCGATTGGCTAAGTGATTTTGAATATAATAAGATGGGTTTGCCCAAACCCGATTGTGTTATTTTTTTGAGTATGCCAACCGAATTTTCTGATAAGCTTTTAAGTAAGCGCTACGAAGGCGACGAAACAAAACGTGATATTCATGAGCTAGATAAAGCGTATCAGATTAAATGCAGAAACGCTGCATTATTTTCCGCGAAACATGGAAATTGGCACATGATAAATTGCGTTAGAGATGATAAAATTCGAGATATTGAAGATATTTCTAATGAAATTTTTTCTATTGTGTCAAAAGTATTAAAGGGAGATAAATAATGATTTATATGTTTTTAGCAGAGGGTTTTGAGGAAATTGAGGCTCTCGGAACGCTTGATATTTTAAGGCGTGCAAATCTAGATGTCAAAACCGTTGGTGTTGGCGGAAAAACCATAATGGGTGCCCATTCTATTTCGGTCGAAGCTGATATGGTTATAGATTCCGTCGCAAAAGAAGATTGCGAAGGTGTTATTTTGCCGGGTGGGCTTCCGGGCACCACGAATCTTGAGGCAAATGAAAAGGTTATCGATTTTGTTAAGTATTCCGCAGCAAAAAACATTCTTCTTGCTGCTATTTGCGCAGCACCTTCCATATTAGGTCATCTTGGCATATTAGAGGGCAAAAAAGCAACTGCATATCCGGGTTATGAAAACGATCTCGTTGGAGCGCAGTATACTGGTGATTATGCGGTATGTGACGGAAACATTGTAACAGGGAAAGGTGCAGGTGCTGTTTTTGAGTTCGGCCTTCTTATCGTTGAAAAATTAGTTAGCAGTGATGTTGCCAATAAACTTAGGAGTCAAATGCAATGCACCGTATAGATTTAAAAGAATATAAAAACAAACTTCGCATCGAAACCAAAGAATGGCGAAGAAATCTTGATAAAGACGAGAAGGCGTATTTAGATTCAGGCGTTTTAAGAAACGTTCTCAAAATGCGTGAATATAAATCGGCAGAAAAGATATTTATTTATGTTTCAACAGCTATTGAAGTTGACACGCTTGCGATAATAGACGCTGCATTAAAGGAGGGCAAGAAGGTAGCGGTTCCGAGATGTATTCCCGAAACCAGAGGAATGACGTTTCACTATATTGATTCTATTGATTCCTTAAAACCGGGAACATTTTCTGTTCTCGAACCTTCTTCGGATATGCCTTTGGCTGATGATTTTAGTAAATCTTTGATGATTGTTCCTGCAATGATAATCGATAAATACGGCTATCGTTTGGGCTATGGCAAAGGATATTATGATAGATATATTTCTAATTATACCGGTGTAACTGCCGGCCTTTGCTATATTGCTAATTTGAAAAATAAAATTTTTCACGGCAGATACGACCGAAAGCTTGATTATATTATTACAGAAAAATACATTAAGAAGACATTGAATTAAAGGAGCAGAGAGATGGACGAAAAGTTTAACAACGGAACGAATATCGATAATTCCAAAACCGGACAATTTATTATCGAGGATAATAACGAAACTATAACTTCAAACGACGCTGTCAATTCTGAAATCCCTCAAAATCCCGATGTTAATGATGCGATTCCACAGGATGAATTTGTTATAGGCGGAGGTTTTAATATTTCTGAAGAAGACCAGTTCATCGAGGAATTCAAGGGTAAAGATTCTAAAAAAGCAAAACATGCAAAAAAGAATGTAAAAAGTATTGTCGGAACCTTTATTTGGATTTTTGCTATTATCGGCGTTTCAGCAACTATAGCTGTTGGTGCTATTTTTTGCGCAATAGATTTTATTGGGCTTCACAGTTCAAAGGAAATCACTATTACTATCGATGAGGAAGACACTCTCGATACTATAACTGAAGAATTGCATAAAAAAGGCGCCGTGAGTATGCCGTTTTTGTTTAAGTTTTATTGCAATCAAAAAGGATATGCTGAAAAATTCAATAAAGGCCAAGTGTATGAAATTAACACTTCAGATGGTTATTCCGGCATAGTTTATGCTTTCACTTCAGCCGAAAAAGGACAGCCGATTAAAACTGCAAAGGTTGAAATACCCTTAACGGCAGACGTTAGAGAAATTGCCGTTATTTTGGAGAAAAATGAAATATGCACTCAGGACCAATTTTTCAAAGTTATGAGCGAAGGCGAATTCGATTATGATTTTGTTAAAGAAATACCCGTCAAATCTGTCAGATATAGATTAGAAGGCTATCTGTTTCCGGATACCTATGAGTTCTATGCCTGGAATAGCGAAGAATCAGCAAAACTTGCTATTGATAAGATGCTTCAAAATTTTGATTCGAAGTTTACCGACGAGATGAAAGAAAGAGCGAAAGAGTTGGATTTAACAGTCCACGAGGTAACAACGCTTGCTTCTATTATCGAGTTGGAGTGCACAGGACATGATTCTGAAATGCCGAAAGTTTCTGCAATTTTCCATAATCGACTTTATCGTTGGGGAGATGAAAAGAAACTTCTCGGTTCTTCTCCAACAGCAGAATACCTTGATGGAGCCGTAAATTATGATACTAACGTTACCGAAGGTATCCCGGTTGGCCCTTATTGTTCAACGGGAGAGTCTTCTTTGAAAGCGGCGCTTTATCCAACAAAAGAATTCGAGTCAAAGTATTATTTCTTCGTAACCGATAAAAATGCAAAGTTTTATTATATGCGGGATAATTATGAGCACAACAATATGATATATGAGCTTCAATCTCAGGGCCTTTGGGCGGAGGAATAATAATGGCAAATGAATCATTGAAACGTCCTGAACTATTATGTCCATCGGGCGATTTAACACGATTGAAAGCGGCCGTTGATTACGGTGCTGATGCTGTCTATTTTGCAGGCGAGCAATTCGGAATGCGAACGGCAACCTCCAATTTTTCTAAAGAAGACATAATTGAGGGGCTTGATTACGCTCATAAAAATAATGTAAAGGGTTATATAACCTGCAATACGCTTCCGCATAATGACGAAATAAAAGAACTTCCGGAATTTTTAGAATTTTGTTCAAGTGTCGGTGCTGATGCTTTGATAGTTTCAGATTTGGGTACAATGAAACTTGCTCAGAAATATGCTCCCAATACAGAGCTTCATATTTCAGTTCAATCCGGAATCGTTAATTATGAAACAGCAAGAGCTTTTTATGAACTTGGTGCTAAAAGAATCGTAGTAGCAAGAGAACTGAGCCTTGATGAAATTTCGGAGATCAGAGCAAAAACTCCGTCTGATCTTGAAATAGAGGCGTTTGTTCATGGAGCTATGTGTGTTTCGTTTTCTGCTAGATGCTTGCTTTCCAGCTATATGACGGGAAGGGACGCTAATCGTGGCGATTGTGCTCAACCTTGTCGTTGGAGCTATTCTCTTATGGAGGAGAAACGACCGGGGCAATATTTTGATATAACAGAAGACGAAAAGGGAACGTATATCCTTAATGCGAACGATCTTTGTATGGTTGATTATATTCCTCAATTAATTAATAGTGGGGTATATAGCTTGAAAATCGAAGGTAGAGCGAAATCGCATTATTATACTGCTGTCGCAACAAATGCATACAGAGGAGCTCTTGATGCTTATATTGAGAATCCTAATGATTACGTAACACCACAATGGGTAACTGAGGAACTTTCAAAGATAAGTCATAGAAATTATTCAACGGGATTTTATCTTGGAAAGCCTGAAAATTCTCAGACTTATAGTCATGCAGGGTATGTCAGGGATTATTCTGTTGCCGCTGTTGTTGAGGGCTATGAAAACGGAATGGTTGTGGCAAGGCTCAAAAATAAGTTTTTTGCGGGCGAGGTTTTAGATTGTCTTGAACCGAAAAAAGCCCCTTGCTTTATCGATACTAAAGTTATGTATAACGAAAAGAATGAATTAATTGATGTTGCACCGCATCCAATGAGCATTATTAAGATTCCGTATGAAAGGCAAATAACCAAGGGAGCTTTGCTTCGTATGAAAGTTTGATTTTGGTTAAAATAACGTATTGCAACAAAGTCTTTATTTGCTTTTGTTCTAAATTAACTATATTTTTTTATGTTTAAATGTTGATTTTTAACAAAAGAAGGCGGAATTTTTGTTAAAATGTTCAAAAACCCCCTTGACTTTTTGTGCAAATGTGATAAAATGATCTAAAGTAATTTATGATGATATGTTATGTTTAAAATTCTGTCGTTTAAGTTTTAAATTTTAACTGCAAGTCATCTGTTTACTAATTTTACACTATTATTTTAAATTCTATTAGGAGGCAAAACAATGCGAAAAAGGTTCTTATCTTTAGGAATAAGCTTGCTTATGATAGCATCTTGTTTCGTAGCACCCCTTTCTGCATTTGCATCTGAGGAAGTGCAACCAACAAATTATGTTGGTGCTGAAGACGTTCCTCAAGATGGAAGCTATTATGCTTATCATCTTGGTTATGCTGATGCAGAAACCTACGTTGGCTACATTACCGAGCACAAGTTGCTTGAGAATGATTCTCAGCCGACAGTTAAAAAACATGAAGAAGTAGTTGAAAGGGAAGGGTATCCTTATTATGTTCTTAATAGTGATAATGTTGAATTCACTATAAGAGTTAATGCTCCCAAGGATGCAAAATACGGAATTACTCTCGACTATTTCCAAATTAAAAACAAAGAAAAAGATATCGAAATTTCCATTCTTATTGATGGAAAGACTCCTTATAATGAAGCAAAGCAGATAGCATTGCCTCGTATTTGGAGCGATGATATTGACCAAGATAACGTACCGGAAGGTTCTTATTTTGAGTGTATTGATAAAAATGGTAATGCGGATGATATCAGACCCGTTCAGATTGAGAAGCCTGAATGGACCGAGAGAAGCCTTATCAATATCCAAGGTCTTTATACAGAACCCTATCAGTTCTTTTTAACTAAAGGTTCACATAATATCACCTTTAAACTTGATAGAGAAGCTGTAGCAATTTCTAATATTCGCATTGGTAATGAAGAGGAGCTTCCTTCTTATAGCCAATATCTTGCTGAGCACGAGAAATATGGCTATGTTAAAAATAATGGTGTTGAATATAATAAGGGACAAGGGAATGATTCAACTCTCTTTGTTCAAGGTGAGCAAACTTATAAAAAGAACAATATAGTTCTTTATGCTACATATGATAACTCTAATGCTTCTACCTTGCCTAACGATCCCGCTTATACAAAACTTAACACGATCGGTCAAGCTAACTGGACAACCAATGGTGATGAAATCTCCTGGAAGGTTAATGTCGCAGAAGGAAAAGCCGGTCTGTATAAAGTTGTGTTCCGTGCAAGACAGAACTTTAACGAAGGTATGTATTCCTACAGAACCTTAAAGATAAACGGAGAGATTCCTTATCAAGAGGCAAAAGAGATTGCATTTAAGTATCAACAGGGTTGGTATATGCTTGAATTTGCTCAGAAGAACAAAGACGGCGAAAAGATAAAAGATTATTATGTTTATCTTAATGAAGGAGAGAACATTTTCTCTTTAACTTGCACAACCGGAGAAATGAGCGAAATCCTTCGTAACGTTCAGCAGTCTGTTTTGGATTTGAACGCAATATATCGTAAGATTATTTCTGTTACATCAACAGAGCCTGATATCTATCGTGACTATTCTCTTGATCAACAAATTCCTGAACTTGAGGATGAATTAAAAGCAACTTATGAGTTCGTTGTTGCAACATCTGAACGTGTTGAAGAAATCACCGGAACAAGAGGTTCACAGGCATCTTCGCTAGATTATGTTTCCAATATTTTAAAAGAGTTGTTGGATGATCCGTATACTATTCCTGAACGTCTTTCAACCTTTAAATCAGGTATCGAAACTCTTGGTAGTTTGGTTAGTACCTTGAGCAAACTTGCATTGGAAATTGACTATATTCTTTTCCTCCCATCCGACGTTGAGACGCCAACCGGTAATGAAGGATTCTTCAATGGCGTTGCTTTCACATGGAATCAGTTTATTTCTTCATTTACTGTTGATTACAATATGACAAGCTCCGGTAATGAAGAAGGCGCTGACGTTGTTAAAGTTTGGGTATCTACCGGTCGTGACCAGGCAAAGATCATCAGCCGTTTGATAAGCGACTACGAAGAACAGTTAGTAACCTCCAGCGGCAAGAAGATTGCTATTCAGTTGAGCATGGTTGATACCGGCGCAACACTCATTAGAGCAACTCTTGCAGGAAAAGGACCTGATTGTGCTCTTATGATCGGTGAAGACGCTCCGATGAACCTTGCAGCACGTGGAGCGCTTGTTCCTCTTGATGAATATAGGGAAGCGCTTCTTGATCAGTTCGAGTCTTGCGCTTGGACTCCTTTCTGGTATAATGGACATTATTATGCACTTCCTGAAACACAGTCTTTCGATTTGATGTTCTATAGAACTGATGTCCTTGATCAATTTGGTATTGAGGCTCCTGTTGCTAATGATAAATCAACTTGGTGGACATGGGATAAGTTCTATCATGTTATGGAAATTCTTCAGAATGCTAATTTGAAGGTTGGTATTCTTGAAATTAACTCTGCTAATGCCGGTATTTCCGGAGGTATTGGTACTTTCGATAAGTTCTTGGTTCAAAACGGCGGAACATATTATACAAAGAATCTTGACCAGACTTTGTTTACCGAAGAGGTTGCTTATAGTTCGTTTGAACGTTGGGTTGAGCTCTATTCGAAATATGGACTTGACCGTCAGTATGATTTCTATAGCCGTTTCAGAACAGGTGAAATGCCTTTGGCAATTCAGAACTATACATCTTATAACCAGGTAAAAACAGCAGCTCCTGAACTTAATGGTTTGTGGACATTTGCTCCTATTCCGGGAACCGAGAGAGTGGATGAAGAAACAGGAGAAACTTATATTGATATTTCCGAAACATCTGTTGTTACAGGTTGTATTATGCTTAAGAGTGCTCAAGAGAAAGGAATTGAAGAAGCAGCTTCCATATTCCTTAAGTGGTGGGCATCTCATGAAGTTCAGGCCGAGTATGCTCGTGAGCTCGAAGCAACTCTTGGCGTTGCAGCGAGATATGCTCCTGCAAATAAGATTGCTTTTGATACGTTAGGCTGGACAGATGCTGAAGCTGATATCATCAGAACTCAGCGTGCAGAAGTAACCGTTATGAACGAAATTCCCGGTAACTACATTCTTAAGAGATCGTTAACCAGCGCTTTCCGTTCTGTTATTAACGGAGAAAATACTGCTCGTCGTGCATTAACTATATATAATGTAGATATTAACGATGAAATTAAACGTAAACGTACCGAGTTCGGTCTAGAATAGGGGGTTGGATAGATAATGAGAAAAACTGAAAAAATTAAAGCTAAAAAACCGCTATCCAGCCAAACACCTTTTGTGGTTTTATTAACACCATATCTTATCTTCTTCTTTATATTCACAATTCTACCTGTTCTTTCTTCTATTGTTTTGAGTTTTACCGATTTTAATATGGTTACTATCAATAACTTTGTTGGTTTTGATAACTATATAAGATTGTTCTTTGAAGATGATATTTTCACGATTGCTTTGAAAAACACCTTGATTTATGCATTAGTGTCAGGTCCGGCAGGATTCATCCTTTCCTTTGTTATCGCTTGGCTCATTAATGAACAGGGAAGATTTTTGAGAACAATCGTAACGTTCATTGTTTACAGCCCTGCGCTTGTTGGTAATGTTTACTTTATTTGGCAATACATATTCTCATCAGATAGCCGTGGTTTCCTTAACGACTTGTTATTAAAACTCGGAATTATAACCGATCCTATCGAGTTTTTAACTAATACTGACTGGTCTTTCGGAATAGTTATGGTTGTTATCATATGGATGAGTTTCGGATCCGGATTCCTTTCTTTCTGCGCAGGTTTCAAATCTCTTGATAGATCCTATTTCGAAGCCGCAGCAATCGACGGACTTAAGAATCGTTGGCAAGAACTTTATTACGTAACATTCCCTCAAATGGGACCGCAGCTTATGTTCGGTGCTGTTATGTCGATTTCGGGCGCGTTCGCAGTTGGTGGCGTTAACGCCACCTTAACAGGTAACCCCAGTACGAACTATTCAACTCACACAATTCTCTTGCATATGACCGACTATGCAACCACAAGATTTGAAATGGGATATGCAGCGGCAATTGCGGTTGTTCTTTTCGCAATGATGCTTATATTCTACGTATTGGTTCATAAGGTTATTAGTAAGTTCTCAGATTAGGAGGTGGAATAATGGAAAAACAAATGACTCTTTGGAGAAGAATTAAATTCAATCATCGCTCCAAAAAACAGGTTATGCTTTCTCGTTCGAGAGCAGGTAATATTGGAATTCTAATATTCCTCCTTCTTATATGCTGTTTCATGGCTTTGCCTATGATATATGCAATCCTTCAGTCAATTAAACCAATTGATGAAATTTTCCTTTATCCGCCTAGATTCTATGTTATGAATCCAACGTTGGATAACTTCGTGCAAGTTATTGTATTGGCGGGTAACCTTTGGGTGCCTTTCACCCGTTACTTGTTTAACAGTTTGTTTATAACAATAGTTGGAACAACTGTATATTTAGTTATTGCAGCTATGGCAGGTTATTCTCTTGCCAAGGGTAAGTTTAAAGGTTGTAAGGCTATCGGACAGGGTATAACATTAACCCTTTTGTTCCGTGCTGAAGTTACAGCTATTCCCGCTTATTTTATTGTTGCAAAGCTTGGTTTTATAGATACATATTGGGCATTGTTGCTTCCTCCACTTGCTGGTTCGATGGGTGTATTCCTTATCAAGCAGTTTGCAACTTCTGGTATTGCTGATGCAACATTGGAAGCAGCTAGAATTGATGGTGCCAGCGAATATAGAATTTTCTCAAGCATCGTTATTCCAAGTATTAAACCTGCTTTGTTGACAGTTGTTATCTTCACTTTCCAATCTATGTGGAATAGTGCCGGTACTTCTCAGTATATATTTAGCGAAAGTTTGAAGGAATTGCCGACAGTTCTTTCAACAATTGCTGCAGGTGGTATTGCGCGTCAAGGTGCGGCATCTGCTGTTGCGGTTGTTTTGATGATTCCTCCGATTGCTGTGTTCCTTATAACACAAAGTTCGGTTATGGAAACAATGACACATTCTGGTATGAAATAGAGGAGGGCTAAAAATTGAAAAAAACTATAACTCGACTTTTGGCACTCGTTCTTTGTGTCATTTTAGTTGGTTCTATTTCTGCTTATGCTATTACACCTTCTTTCGCTCCATATGATGGTTATGAGTATAACACTTATAAAGAATCTATTGCGGCTCCGATCGGATACCTTCCAACTGATAATATTATCGGTGAAGATTTTGAGTTCCAAATTGAAATTCAGGAATTCACTGATATTGCATTAGATGATCATTCATTTGATTATATGTCTTTCTTCATTTTGGATGGTAAAACCGGCGCTGTATTTAAGACCGACTCATCTCTAAACGTTAAATGTGTATTTAATGATTTTACTGATAAAGACGGCAAGAAAATCAGTTTGAAGGGCGCAACACAAATTGCTTGCGACTATGCTAACAGTTATTTTTATGTTTATAAGAGCAACAAAATCTACATTATTGATTCAAACAGCGTAGTAGTAAAATCAATAAACGTTAGCAATGTTGTTTCTTTAACCACGTATTCTTATCAGGCTGATGTTTTAAATGAAGTTTATGACGCATATCTTTGTGTAGTAACATCTAACAAGCCCGGCACAATCTTAGTATATGATGCTAATGGTGAATATTGTGGATCTCAGAAGGTTGGCAAAAATATCGTAGATATTGATGCTTCTTGCAATACAAATATCGTTGCTGTTGACAAAGAAGCTAGCGACAGTATTCTTGAGATTATGCCATTCGACATTTCAACCGGCGAATTAGAAGTTGCTTCGGCTTATCCAGCAGAAGTTAACGCTAATAAAATCAAGTCGGTAATTCTTGGCGAATTTGGTATGGGTTACTATTATAACTATGGTAACAAAATCTCATATCATGACGGATCGATGTTAATGAATACAACTGCCGATGAGTATGCTGAAAATTTCTCCTTTATTGCATTTGATCAAAATGGAAGAAATGTTTATGGTTTTAGTAATGTCGGCAAGCCCCATGTATCTGTATTTAACAGTGCTTGCGGTTACGTTAGCTCGATTGAAAAATTGTCGGTTTCTTTGAACGAACCTTCTGATATGCAGTATGTTAAAACTGCTGATGGACACGAATATATATATATTCTCGACAGTGGTAACTCCAGAATTTTAAAGGTAGACAAAAATCTTAAAGAAATCATTCACATTTTTGCTAACTTTAATCATAGCAAAACCGGTAGCTTCTCTTTCTATGGAGCTCAAGGTATGGCAATCGATGAGAAGGAAAATATCTATATTGCCGATACTGAAAACGGAAGAGTGTTCCGTTCAGATAAAAACGGAAATGTTTCGCTTATCATAACAAGACCTGACGAGCAGCTTTCTGATACAGATGCTCCGTTCCAGGCAACCAAGATATTGATAGATAGAAAAAATCTTATCTATGTTATTTGCGAAACTATTAACCTGGGAGCTTTCGTTTTCGATCAAGAGGGTAATTTTAAAAACTTCTTTGCATCTAATAACGTTACCGCGACTGTTGACGTTCTCTTGAATTTCTTCAGAAAGAAATTCTTAACAAGAGAGCAGATGAAGGCTATAAGAAAGTCTACGCCTATAACATTAACAAACTTTGATGTTGATGAAGACGGCTTTATCTATACCGTTACAAAAACTGATAGTCAAAGGGTTAACAGCAATTTCGAAGAAATGGTTAGAAAACTCAACTATCAGGGTGATAACGTTTTCACACTCAACGAAAACTCTGCCGGTTTTGGTGATTATGAGTGGGATAGACAGCTTAAAATAACAAATACATCCTTTAGTGATGTTGATGTAGACGACGATGGATATATGAACCTTATTGATGAGGGACGTAATAAGATTTTCCAATATACTGATGAAGGAAACCTTGTTACGGTATTTGGCGGTCGTTCTATATCTAAAGAAGAACAGTTAGGCAGATTTTCCGATCCTGTTGCGATTGAGAGCGTTGGTGAAAAAATTTACGTTCTTGATTCAATGGAAAATTCTATAACGGTATTCGAACCTACAGATTATACAAAAGCTTTGAGAACTGCTTATGCTTCGCTCGATAGCAGTGATGCTGAGCAAGCTCTGAAGAATTGGGAAATAGTTAGAAAGTTCAATACCAACAGCCAATATCCATATTATGGCATGGGCCGCGCTTATGAGATGATGAGCGATTATGAAAATGCTATGAAGTATTTTGAATTAGCTAATGCTAAGAATGAATATTCAAAAGCATACAAGGAATATCGTTCGGCATATATTAGCGAAAATATTGGTATTATCGTTATTGTTCTTTTGCTTATCATTGTTGTTGCATTTTTTGCCATTAGATTTATTAAAAAGAAAATGGTAGCAAAGCACGGCGAAGCTTATTCTCCGTTGGAAACTAAAAAAGGATTGCCGATTTATGTTCTTTTGCATCCGGTTGACGGATTTGAACAGTTCAGAACCAGAAATATGCATTCCGTTCCGATTGCTATTGGTTTAGTTATTGCATTCTTCTTAGTTCGAGTATTTGAGTTCTTTGCAACAAGCTTTGCATTCAACCAAAATCGCCCGATCGACTATGATATGTTTGGAACGATTGTTAGTACAATAGGTTTGTATCTGTTGTTCATAATTGCTAACTGGGCCGTTTGTACTTTGGCAAATGGTAAGGGACGAATGAAGGAAATCATTTGTGTAACGGCGTATGCATTGATTCCTATGATGATAACAACGTTGATTAGTGTTGGCTTATCACATTTCATGGCTCTTGATGAAGCTGCTTTCGTTTCGATGATATCCGTGTTGGGTATTCTTTGGTCAGCAATCATTCTTATAATGGGTCTTTATACCATACATCAATATTCATTTGGTGGTACCATAGGTTCCATTATTTTAACAATCTTTGGTATGGCTGTTCTTGGCCTTTTGATTGTTCTGTTCTTTACATTGCTCCAGCAATGTTATTCGTTCTTTGTTTCGGTTTACACCGAATTGAAACTACGCTGATAACAGCATGACAGATAAGAGTGGAGGTTATTATTTTGAAAACTATCTCTAAATTAAAAAAGAATCTCGTGCTGGTATTAGTATGCGTTATGCTTGCAGCAATTGCAGTTTCTCCTGCTTCTTCAAAACTTACCGCATCGGGTACAACCGATGCGGAGGATGCAGTTGTTGCTCCATCTTCGGCATCTTATGATACATCTGGTCTTTATTATGAACTTCATGCAGAAACTGATTTTCTTCAGTTGTGGGTTGATAAGACTTTTGGTATTTTTAAGGTAGTAAATAAAGCGAACGGATATGAATGGCTTAGCACTCGTGCTGGCGATGAATTCGTTAGTGATAGCGAGCAGATTAAATCTGCTAAATCCCTTATAACCGTTGATTATGTTAACGTTGATGACGAAGTTTCTTCAGGAAATTTCCCCACAACTCTTTTCAGCGGCGCTCAGCACACAAATATGTCTAAAACAACTTTTGATTTTGATTCTGTTGAAAATGGATTTAAAATAAATTATGTTTTTGATGTTGACTTATCATCCAAAGCGGGTGATGATGAATCTTCTGAAGAAGATATCCAAGATGTTGAGGTTATTATTAAAGAACTTGTTGTTCCTGTTATTTTTTCTTTGAAAAACGATACCTTGCAGGCTTCGGTTGATGTTAAGAACATTGTTTGCGACGAACAACTTTTATTAACAAAGATTTCTTTGTTGCCTTATTTTGGTGCAGGAACCAAAAACGACGAAGGATACCTTTTCGTTCCGGATGGTTCAGGTGCACTTATCAACTTCAAAGGTCATTCAACAACAAACTCTTCTTATAACCAAAGAGTTTATGGCGACGATCTTAGTTTAAGTACCGATTTTGATAACAAAAAGATAGAAACAATCAGAATGCCTGTTTTTGGCCTTAAAAATGGTAATAATGCATTCTGTGCAATTATCACTTCAGGTGCAGTTTCTTCTTCAATAGAAGCGGCTCCGGCAAATCATATGACTATGTATAGCCATGCCAATGCTTATATTGAAACTAAGTTATTATCTGAAACAATGATGGCTGGTAAACTTGGAAGTAACAACTCTATTTTCAGATTCTCTGAAGGTCATGGAAATATAGATTCTTTCCAAATCGACTATCATTTCTTAGTAGATGAAGATGCTGACTATGTCGGTATGGCAAAAACTTATAGAGAGCATCTTCAAAACAAAGGTGATATTTCTAAAAAAGCTTCAAAGCCTGTTTTAAACGTTGATACTATTGGCGCTATTGATGTTAAAGCAAACTTCCTTGGTTTTAACTATTCCGCTTGTGAAACTTTAACATCTTATAAACAAACAGAAAAAATTGTTGAATCTCTTAATAAAAAGGGAATATCACAACTTGGTGTCAGATATATTGGATGGGCTAATAACGGTGTTAGCAACAGTTCGATAGTTGACGACGTTGATTTTATAAGTGATCTTGGCGGAAAAAGTGATTTTGAAGGATTATCTAAATATCTTAAAGATAAATCCATTCCGTTTGTAACTGACGTTGATCTTTTAACGTATTCTAACGGTAGCGAGAGATTAGCATCAAAATCTTCATTCGCTGAAACCTACTATAGGTATCAATATTTGCGTTCTGTTTATTCTTATGATCTTAATGGAACGATTCTTATGATGCTTAGACCTGATTATATCAATGAATACGCTCAAGATTTCCTTGACGTTTATGCCGAGGACGTTAGCACTAAAAATCTTTCTCTTTCAACCTTGACTAATACTGTATATTCAAGTCTTAAGAGAGAAGAAACCGTTCATCGTATTGATACTCTCGGCTACTATAAAGAAGTTTTCGATTCGGCTAAAGAAAAGGGAATAAATCTTTATGGTGAAAGAGCGAACGAATATTCCTTTAAATACATTTCGAAAGTTTATAAGAGTCCTATCTATTCAAGCGCATTTATGCTTTTTGATAAAGAAGTTCCTTTCTATCAAATTGTTTTGCATGGATATATTTCTATGACTGGCGATGCAATGGTTCAATCGACAGACAAAGAAAATGTTTATCTTAAGTGCGTTGAGTCGGGATCCGAGTTGCTTTGGAATGGTATCTATGAAGATTCGGCTCAGCTCGCCGACACAAATTATGACTATTACTATGGCTCAACCTATACACTGTGGCAAGATGACGCAGCAGAGAAATATAATGCATATTATCCGTTGCTTAATAAGATTTACGATCAAGAGATTGTAGCACACGAAGAGGTTGCAAATGACGTTACAATGACAGAATACGAAAATGGTATAAAAGTTTTTGTTAATTTCACAAATTCTGATGTAACTCTTAAAAATGGAACTAAGGTTCCCGCTAAGAACTTTGTATATAAGGAGGGATAAGAATGAAAAAACGTAAGACATTAAGCCTTTCGGCTAGAAGCGCCTGGACATCACAAGCTTTCATTCTGCCCTTCTATATAGGATTCTTGTTGTTTTTCTTGGGCCCGCTTGTTGAATCTATAAAGATGAGCTTTAGTAACGTATCTATCACTAATGCCGGTGGATATACGCTTGAGAATATTGGCTTTGAAAACTATAGACGAGCATTCCTTGAAGATGCAAACTTCGGAACAAATATCACGAACTCTTTTACTCAAATGCTTTGGCAGGTTCCTGTTATAATTGTTTTAAGCTTGTTCTTGGCTTTGATTATTAATCAAAAGTTCCGTGGTAGAATTGCTATTAGAGCGATCTTCTTCTTGCCTGTTATCTTTGCTTCAGGTGTTGTTCTTGAGGTTATTGGACGAGATGCCGTTGCAGGAAGTGCTTTGTCCGGTAGCGTTGTTTCCAGTACTGAAATAACACAAAGTACAGCTTTAAAGGATTTCTTAACCAATGCAGGATTTAGTGATGATATTATTAAAATCTGTACTACTATTTCAAGCAACCTCTTTGGTATGGTTTGGCGTTCAGGTATTCAGATGATCATCTTCCTTGCAGGACTTCAGAGTATTCCTCCAACGTTATATGAAGCATCTTCAATTGAAGGCGCAACAGCTTGGGAAAATTTCTGGAAGATTACGCTTCCAATGCTCGTGCCTTCAATGATGATTAACATTGTTTACACCATTATTGATACCTTCACTGATGCGACAAACAGTGTTATGAATCAGATAACAAATATGATTTCTTCCAGTGTTTCAAAGTATGGCTTAGCATCTTCTTTCGCATGGTCTTACTTCCTGTTTATCGGAATTATTCTTATTTTCGTATTCCTGATATTCAGAGTTGTAAATAAAAAGTTTAATTAAGGAGGTTTGATTTTATGTTTGATAGCACAATAGAGTTCTTTGCAGATAAGCAATATAAGAATCCTTACATATTAAAGCGTAAAGGTCAATCCTTCCTATTCAAATTCTTTAGACTTTTGTTTTTAATTGGATTATCATATTTATTCTTGTTTCCGCTTCTTTATATGTTTATAACAACATTCCAGGATCCGGCAACAACAAGTGACCCTTCGGTTATTTGGATTCCCAAATCAATCTCTTTTGAAGGTTTAAGCGGAGCATGGGAAAGCCTTAACTATAAGAATACTGCGCCTTTGACAGCAATTATAACAATTTTTGGAACGGGAGCATCAATTGTTTCTTGTTCAATGGTTGGTTATGGATTTGCCAGATTTAAGTTCCCGCTTCAGAACGCTGCGTTTGTTTTGGTTTTATTAACAATTATCGTACCTCCCCAAACAATAATAATGTCTTCTTATCTCAATTTCTATTCTTTTGATTTTGGCGGACTTTTATCTTTGTTTGGCGCAGAATCCACTAATTTATTAGGATCTGCATGGGTATTTGTTTTGCCTGCGATTTTTGCAACAGGCATAAGAAACGGTCTGTATATTTTCATATTCCGTCAGTTCTTTGCGGGACAGCCTAAAGATCTTGAAGAGGCAGCTCGTATTGATGGTTGTGGACCTTTCAAAACATTCATTAGAATTATGGTGCCGCTTGCAGGCCCCGCGTTCGTAACTGTTCTTTTGTTCTCAATCGTTTGGCATTGGAATGATTATTATAGCTCTTCAATTTATTTCGTTGATGCTGTTAGACCTATATCCGTTATGCTTAAAGGTTTGGAATACGATTTATCAGTTCGTGGACAGACAGCTTACGTTATCAGAATGTATCTTCAAGCTGGCGCATTGCTTTCGATTCTTCCTCCGTTGTTGCTTTATTGCTTCACGCAAAAGTTCTTTACAGAGAGTATCGAAAGAACCGGTCTTGTTGGTTAATGTGTTATATAAAGTGGTTGTTTTTAAGCAACCACTTTATTTTTTTGACTCATTAAATCATATTTTCAAAAATACTTAAATTTATTTTATATTTTTTGTTTATTTTATAGCAAAAGCATTGACTTGAAGCAGGATTTTTGATAAAATAAATCTGTAAATGTAATTATGGAGGACTGTATAATGCTCAAAAGATTTTTAGCTTTAATTTTATCTGTGTTTTTATTGAGTTCTACTACTTTTGCTTTCGCCGGAGATGGTTTCGGCGATAATAATACAAACGTTGAAGATACCTTTGATGAAACCATTGGTTGGCTTGAGTTAACCGATGCATCATCTTATGAATTAAAAGATGGATACGTTTTGTTTGTTCAAAAAAATACAGATGTTGATAGCTTTAAAAGTAACTTTTACAATCCATTGAATGTTTCGATAGTTAACAGCGATGGTACTGTTGTTAAAACCGGTGATATCGTTAGATATAATGATATTGAAAATGATGATCATAAAATAATAGTTGTCGGAGATGTTGATTGTAATGGGCAAACAACTGTATCGGATTTAACTATACTTTTAAAACATATTCTTGATGAATCGGTTATCGATTCAAACTCTCCTCAGTATGTTGCTGCAGATATTGATATGAGCAAGAGCTTGAATGTTGTTGATTTAACTGCTATGCTCAATGTTGTGTTAAATTAAAGAGTGGGTGTTTATGAAAAAAAATATCATAGGGATAGATATCGGTGGCACGAAGTGTGCTGTAATGTATGCTGTTGCTGATGAAAATTCTATCGAAATTGTTGAAAAAATTAAATTAAAAACAGACAATAGGCAACCGGCATTAGAAATAATAGACGGTTTTTGCGAAATTATTGATGCGCTTTTAGAAAAATACTCGGTTGATGCTATTGGTATTTCTTGTGGAGGTCCTCTTGATTCTAAAAAAGGAATAATTATGAGACCGCCAAATCTTCCTATGTGGGATGATATACATATAACTGAAATTTTATCTGAGAAATATAATATTCCTGCTTTCTTGCAAAATGATGCTAATGCTTGTGCTCTTGCAGAATGGCTTTATGGCGCGGGCAGAGGAACCGAAAATATGATTTTTATGACATTCGGAACAGGACTCGGAGCAGGATTAATTTTGGACGGAAGACTGTATGCCGGAACTAATGATAATGCTGGCGAAGCAGGCCATATTCGTCTTTCTGATAATGGTCCCGTCGGATTTTGTAAGTCCGGATCTTTTGAGGGCTTTTGTAGCGGAGGCGGAATTGCTCAGTTAGGATATACTTTAGGATTAGAGGCTTATCAAAGCGGAAACTGTCCGTCTTATTTTGACCCTGCGACAGCGCCAATCGGAATCACTGCGAAGACCATTGGTGATGCGGCTGAACAGGGCGATAAAATCGCTATTGAAGTATACAAAAAATGCGGAGAATATCTTGGTAGAGGTTTGTCTATCCTTATTGATATTCTGAATCCTCAGCGCATTGTTTTGGGAAGCGTGTTTAAGCGATCAGAACATCTTATAAAGCCGTATGCTATGGAAGTAATAAACAAAGAAGCTTTAGCAATTTCAAGCAAGGTGTGTGAAGTTGTTCCTGCAAAACTTGATGAAAATCTCGGCGATTTTGCAGCTATAACAACTGCAATTTATAACTTAAATAAAGAGGGCGTTTAATTTGACTATTTTTGAAGAATTATTATGTAGATATCCTGCATTAGAATGTTGCAAGGACGATATTTTAAAAACCGTTGAAACTATTATTGAAACATATAAGAATGGTGGTAAAGTTCTTATTTGCGGTAATGGTGGAAGCTCAAGCGATAGTGGGCATATTGTTGGCGAATTAATGAAAGGCTTTTTGAAGCTTCGCCCGCTTTCGAAAGCGCAAAAAGCAGAAATGAAAAAGAATAATCCTGATATTCCTGATAGTATTTTAAACGATTTGCAAGGTTCGCTTTCTGCTATTAATCTAACGGAAAATTCGGCATTAATTTCTGCTTTTGCTAATGACGTTGACCCAAGACTTTCTTATGCACAACAAGTTTTGGGACATGGAAAAAAAGGCGATGTTTTGATCGGAATTAGCACCTCAGGAAACGCAGGAAACGTTTCAGACGCTTGTCACGTTGCAAAAGCGATTGGAGTTTCAACTATTGCTTTGGTTGGAAAAGATGGAGGAAAATTAAAGAATATAGCTGATATATCAATAGTTGTCCCCGAAAATGAAACCTTCAAAATCCAAGAACTTCATTTGCCCGTTTATCATTGTATTTGCGCAATGGTTGAAGAATATTTTTTTGAGAGTTAACGGAGTTTAGCTATGTCGGATAATTATTCAACATCATCTTTTTCTGCTGCTGCAAAATCTGTAACTATAAAAAGTTTCCTTTCGGGTGTTTTGTGTCTTATAGTTTATATGTCTATTCTCCTCATATATAGAGGCATTGCTGACCCTAATGTTGCAGGTTATACTGAAACTACATATAACCCCAAAACCAAAGAAACCAAATATACGGTTTATTATTTTGAAAAAGGGGAGGAAACCCTTCCGAAAGGTGATGAAAATTCTTCTTATTCTCCAATTTATGGAAAAGATGCTTTCCCCGAAATTGCCACACAGATTATTTCATTGATTGTATTTTGTTTGATGATATATGACGTTGCTTGGAACTACGGATCTCATCAATCTAATGCCTTTTCTTTCGGAAGGACAAAAAGAGATTATTTTGAAAGCGTAAAACTGGCTGTTTGCGGAAGTTTTGTTGGCATAGTTGCCTATATTTTGCTATTGGTTTCTAGATTTGTTTCAGGAATCAATTGGGCGCTTCCTGTATTTTCTGCTGTTAATTCCGCATTTTTGCCTTATCTTAATTGTTTTTTACAATTTACCGATAAACCTTATGCTCCGAGTGGATTAACAGTTATAACTCAAAGCAATTCATTAGAAATTTCAACATTAGGAATTGTTGCGATGTTGTTACCCTTTATTATTAAAATTATTGTTTGTGTAATTGGATACGAGCTTGGTTTCAGGCAAATATCTTTGAAAGATAAAATCTTATATAAAAAATAAATCTAATAATTTTTAATTGTTAGATATTAATAAGGAGTTGTTTAAATGAGCAAAAGAAAACTTATAACATTCGACTATGGTGCAACAAGCGGTCGTGCCATTTTAGGCGAATTTGATGGAGAAAAAATAACAATAGAAGAATATCACAGATTTGATAATTCTCCTGTTATGGTTAACGGGCATTTGTATTGGGATATTTTAAGATTATTCCATGAGTTGAAGCAAGGTCTTATAAATATTGCGCGCGCAGGAATAACAGAGGTTGATAGTATCGGTATTGATACTTGGGGCGTTGACGTTGCACTTCTCGATAAAAACGGAATGTTAGTTAACAATCCATTTAACTATCGTGATACTATGACCGATGGCGCTATGGAGAAGGTTTTTGAGAAAATTCCTGCAAGAGAACTTTATACAAGAACAGGAACTCAGTTCATTAAATTCAACACCTTGTTCCAGCTCGCAACCATCAAAGAGAAATTTCCGAGATTACTTGATGATGCTGAAACAATGCTCTTTATACCGGATTATTTTAACTATCTCTTAACAGGTAAGAAATCTTCTGAATTTTCTATTGTTTCAACGTCTCAGATGTATAATCTTCAGAATAAAGACTGGGATTATGAACTTATTGAAAAGCTAGGAATCCCCAAAAATATTCTTCAAAAAATCACTCCTTCCGGTGAAATTCTTGGAGATATTCTTCCTGAAATCACTGCTGAAACAGGAATGAAGGGTAAATGTATTTCGGTTTGCGGTCATGATACGGGAAGTGCGGTTTTGGCGGTTCCTATGGAGAAAGGCGAAAACTGCGCGTATCTTTCTTGCGGAACTTGGTCGCTCCTTGGCATTGAATTGGAAGAACCGGTTGTTAACGATCTTGCATTTGATGCTCAATATACAAACGAGGGCGGTTATAATAACACAGTTCGTTTCCTTAAAAATATTATGGGCCTTTGGATTTATACAGAAATCAAGAGAGAGTTCGAGAAAAAACTCGGCAAAACTGATTATAAGACTCTCGATGCCGAGGTTTTAGCAGCCGCTCCTTTGAAAGCTATTATTGACCCTGATGACGATAGATTTATGACTCCGGGAAATATGACAGGTAAAATCAGAGAATTCTGTATTGAAACCGGACAGACTCCTCCTGAAACTCGTGGAGAATTCTTGCGTTGCGCATTGGAAAGTTTAGCTCTTAAATATCGCTATGCAATTGAAAACTGTGAAAAGGTTGCAGGATATAATATTCCGATTCTTCGTGTTCTCGGTGGTGGAACTAAAGATAAGCAATTAATGAGATTTACTGCAAATGCTATCAGAAGACCCGTTATCGCAGGACCTGTTGAAGCAACTGCAATCGGAAATATGGCTGCTCAACTTCTTGCTTTAGGCGAAGCGAAGGATCGTTGGGAAGTTCGAAAGATTGTTGCTAATTCTTTCCCCGTTGAAACTTATGAGCCCGAAGACGGAGAAATTTGGGAAAGTGCTTATGAGCGTTTCCTTAACATAATTAATAAATAATTTGAGGAGAATTAAAATATGAGTAACGTTAATAAAAACTATGAAATAGCAAAAGAAATCTACGCAAGCTATGGCATTGATACTGATGCCGTTATCGAAAAAATTAAAAACGTTCCCGTTTCGCTCCACTGTTGGCAAGGCGACGATGTTAAAGGATTTGACCAAGATGGACCTTTGACCGGTGGTATTCAGACAACCGGCAACTATATGGGTAAGGCTATGACGCCTGCTGAGCTTATGGCTGATATGGATAAAGCTATGTCTTTATGTCCCGGTACCAAAAAACTTAATATACACGCTTGCTATGCCATTTTTGAAGATGGAGAATATGCCGACAGAGATAAGCTTGAGCCTAAGCATTTCCAAAAGTGGGTTGATTATGCGAAGGAAAGAAATATGGGTATTGATTTTAACCCAACATTCTTCTCTCATC
Source organism: Acutalibacteraceae bacterium (assembly GCA_045630885.1). Classification (GTDB taxonomy): domain Bacteria; phylum Bacillota; class Clostridia; order Oscillospirales; family Acutalibacteraceae; genus UMGS1532. Next base: position 2,400 of record JAZQTQ010000058.1, on the reverse strand, counting down.
CCAAAGTTAAGGATGGCTTAACACTTTCAAGCCCAGATGAAGAAACAAGAAAGTTCTGGATTGAGCACGGAAAGGCTTGTATCAGAATCTCTCAGTATTTTGCTGAGCAGACAGGTATTCCTTGCGTTATGAACATTTGGACAGGTGATGGATATAAAGATATTCCTGCCGATAGAATGGGTCCAAGAATGCGCTACAAAGATTCTATTGAAGCTATTTTGAAAGAACCATTTGATAAAGCTCTTGTTAAGCCATGCGTTGAATCTAAGGTGTTTGGTATCGGTGTTGAATCATTCACAGCAGGCTCTGCTGAATTTACATTAAGCTTTGCTGCAACACATGATGGTTGCTTGCCTTTGATGGATAACGGCCATTATCATCCAACTGAGGTTGTTTCGGATAAAATTCCCGCGCTTCTCTGTTTCTTTGATGAACTCGCCCTTCACGTAACCCGTGGTGTTCGTTGGGACTCCGACCACGCAGTATTATTCGATGACGAAACAAAAGAGATTGCAAAGGAAATTGTTCGTAATGATGCACTTGATAGAGTGTATATTGCTCTCGATTTCTTTGATGCAAGCATAAACAGAATTTCTGCTTGGACTGTTGGTTTCAGAAGTTTCCAGAAAGCTTTGCTTTCCGCTATGTTAACTCCTAATGCTGAGCTTAAAGCTTTACAGGACGAAAATAAGTTAACAGAACTTATGGCTATGCAAGAGGAATACAAAACATTGCCCTTCGGCTTCGTTTGGGATAAATATTGTGAAGTATGTGGTGCTCCTGTTGGTAAGGATTGGTTCAAAGAAATTTATAAGTATGAGGAAGAAGTTCTTTCCAAGAGATAATTTTAAAAAAGGGTTGCCAATCTTGGCAACCCTTAAAATTTTGTTTGACAATGAAAGCTAAATGTTATATAATATTTTTGGTGATAATATGAGTTTAGATAATATCTCTTTAGAAGATAAAATGCGAATAATTCAAGAAATTGTTCCCGGTAAACAAATAACGCTTGCGCATATTATAGCAAATCCGGATCCGATTCTTTATAAGAAATTAGGCTTAGATCCTAAAATTGATTATAAAGGTTCTGCTATAGGTATTTTAACTGTAAGTCCTGCGGAAACCGCTATTATAACCGCTGATATTGCAATTAAATCGTCCGGCGCTTTATTGGGCTTTGTTGATAGATTCAGTGGCACGTTGATTATTACCGGAACTGTATCTCAAGTCGAAGCCGCTTTTTCTGATATTTCTGAATATGTTAAGAATAAGTTAGGCTTTGCTGTTTGTGAGATAACTAAAACATAATGAAAAAGATAATTTTAGTTGGTAGAAGTTGCGCAGGAAAAACAACACTTAGTCAGGCTTTAACGGGAAAGAAGATTGAATACGATAAAACTCAAGCAATTTTGCAAACTGAGGATTTTATTGATACACCGGGCGAATATATCGAAACTAAAAATTTTGGTGGAGCGTTAGCAGTTTATTCTTTCGAATCAGACGTTGTTGGTCTTGTCCAAGATGCTTGTGAGCCTCATTCTCTGTTTGGTCCTGCGATTGCGGCAGTTGCTAATCGACCCGTAATTGGCATAATAACTAAGATTGACAGGGAAGATGCCAGACCCGATATGGCTTTGGAATGGTTAAAGCTTTCGGGCGCTGATCCGATTTTTATGGTTGATTCAAAAACCGGAAAAGGAATTCAAGAATTAATTGAATATCTAAATGATTAAGAACGAAGTCATAGTGCTTCGTTCTTTTTGGATATATTTCTTCTTTATTTCATATAATTATATGTAAAGTCCAAATTATTGTACTTATATATTGTTAGAATTATACTAGAAATAAAAACGGAGGAAATTAATATGAAGGATATTTTTGTAATTCAAACTATAATAGAAATACTTTTTATTTTCTTCTTTATTTGGGGATTGTTTAACGAAGAAAAAATTGCGAAATTTGAAAGAAAATTTTTTGCAAAGTTATTTTCGAAATCAAAATATAATAACTCATAATATAAAAACCAAATAAACTCTAGCAAAGATATAATTAATCTCCTTTTGCTACGCAAACAAAAAATCCTAAACCCGAAAAACGAGTTTAGGATTTTTATGGTGACCCATCGGAGATACTCTCCGTTCCTATTATATCTAACGATATAATACGTACTCGAGACTACGAAAACCGCAAGATTAACTTGCAGTTTTCTCCGACGAACTCCAGCGGAGTTAGAATCTCCTTTTGCTACGCAAATAAAAAATCCTAAACCCGAAAAACGAGTTTAGGATTTTTATGGTGACCCATCGGAGATACTCTCCGTTCGTATTATATCTGACGATATAATACGTACTCGAGACTACGAAAACCGCAAGATTAACTTGCAGTTTTCTCCGACGAACT
>JAZQTQ010000057.1:0-4715 GCA_045630885.1 Acutalibacteraceae bacterium | reverse complement strand
GTTGGCATTAAGGAAACAATTAAGGATTACGGCGTTGATGAACAGGTATTCCTTGATAACTTAGACGAAATGGTTGAACAAGCATTCGACGACCAATGCACAGGCGCTAACCCCCGTTATCCGCTTATGAGCGAAATCAAGCAAATGTATCTCAATGCTTACTATGGCAAGCATTTTGTAGAAACCAAGAAGCCTACTGCAGCAGACGTTGCAGAGGTTGCAAAGGTTGACGAAGTAAAAGTAACCTACCGCAAGGGTAAAAAAGCGTAATTAAGGGAGGAAACAGTAATGAAACTTGATAGAGTAATTGCAGTAAGAAATAATAAAACTATCTACCGTGATGGTGATAGATGCGTAAAAGTATTCAATGAGGATTATTCTAAGGCTGACGTTCTTAATGAAGCACTCAATCAGGCAAGAATTGAAGAAACCGGTCTTAACATCCCTAAGATTTTAGAAGTAACTATGGTTGATGGCAAATGGGCTATCGTATCTGAGTATATCAAAGGCAAGACCTTGGCACAGCTTATAGAAGAAGACGGCGAAAAGAAAGATGAATATCTCGAATTGCTCGTTGATTTGCAGCTTTCTGTTCATGATAAAAAATGTCCTCTCCTTAACAAGCTTAAGGATAAAATGAACGGTAAGATTGCTTCTACCGAGCTTGATGCTACCACCCGTTATGATTTACACACCCGTTTAGAAGGTATGCCTAAGCATAACAAGGTTTGCCACGGCGATTTCAACCCCTCCAACATTATCATTGCAGAAGACGGCACACCTTATATCCTTGACTGGTCACACGCAACTCAGGGTAACGCTTCTGCTGATGCAGCTCGTACCTACTTGTTGTTCTGGTTAAACGGCGATATCGACGGTGCTAAGAAGTATCTCGAATTGTTCTGCCAAAAGAGCAATACTGCTAAGCAGTACGTTCAGAAGTGGATGCCCATCGTTGCCGCTTCTCAGTCTGTTAAGGGCAACGCTCACGAGCGCGAATTCTTGCTCTCTTGGGTTAACGTTGTAGATTACGAATAAAGGATATAAAGGAGATAAATACAATGAAAGTTACAGTGTGTATTGGTAGTTCTTGTCATATTAAAGGCTCACGTCAGGTCGTAGAGCAGCTTCAATATCTTATCAGTGAGAACAATCTTGGCGATAAGGTTGAACTCGGCGGCACCTTCTGCATGGGCAAATGTCAACAAGGTGTTTGTGTAACTGTTGACGATGCTTTCCATTCCGTAACCCCCGAAACCGTAGAAGAATTCTTTGAGAAAAACATCAAAGCGAAGGTATAAATAATATGATTATTCAGGTTTGTGTAGGTAGTTCATGCCATTTAAAGGGTTCGCCTGAAATTGTAGAGCTTCTGCAAAAAGCCGTAGAAGAATATCATCTTGAAACGCAAGTTACGCTTGCCGGTAGTTTTTGTATCGGCAAGTGTAACCGTGTTGGTGTAACAATTCAGGTTGATGATGAGATTCACGTAGGCATTACAAAGGAGAATTTCAAAGAGTTTCTCCAAGAGCAGGTGCTAAATAAATTAGAAAGGAAGTAACGGGATATGCCAAATTGTTTGACCTTGAAGAAATCAAACTGCAAAAACTGCTATAAATGTATCCGTCATTGTCCCGTTAAAGCCATTCGTTTTTCGGGAAACCAAGCACATATTATTGGTAATGAATGTATCCTTTGCGGTCAATGCTTTGTTGTGTGTCCGCAAGAGGCAAAACAAATTGTTGATGAAACCGAAAAGGTAAAGGTGCTGCTTCAAAGCGGCGATCCTGTAATTGTTAGTCTTGCCCCTTCTTTTGTTGCTAACTATGAGGGCGTTGGTATTAACGCTATGCGTAGGGCTTTAAAGAAGTTGGGCTTTTATGACGTTGAGGAAACCGCTATAGGCGCTACTATTGTAAAAACAGAATATGAAAGAATGCTCAAAGAAGATGAAAGAGATGTTATTATCTCATCTTGCTGTCATTCTATTAACCTGCTTATTCAAAAGCATTTTCCACAGGCGCTTGAATATTTGGCTGATGTTGTATCTCCGATGCAGGCACACTGTAAGGATATAAAGTCGAGATTTCCTAACGCAAAGACTGTGTTCATTGGCCCCTGCGTTGCTAAAAAAGACGAAGCAGAGCATTATGAAGGTATCGTTGATGCAGTTCTTACATTTGAAGAACTAAGCGTTTGGTTAAATGCGGAAAAAATCGAGTTGGAGCAGGAACTCGATAATGATCTTTGTTCACGTGCTCGTTTCTTCCCGACAACCGGCGGTGTTCTTAAAACAATGGCTCAAGATATCCAAGGGTTTACATACCTCGCTCTTGATGGTGTAGATAACTGTATTGCCGCCCTTAAAGACATTATAAGCGGTAAGGTTCATAAGTGCTTTATCGAAATGTCTGCTTGCGTTGGAAGTTGTGTTGGTGGCCCTGTTATGGAAAAATACCATCGTTCTTCTGCTGTTAAGGATTATATTGCTATTTCCGAATATGCAGGCGAGAAAGATTTTGAAGTTTCTCAACCTAAAGCAATCGAACTCAAAAAGAACTTTTCTTATATTGAACAACGCTCACAGATGCCATCTGATATGGAGATTATGAATATTCTTCGTCAGATGGGTAAGTTCAAGCCTTCTCAGGAACTTAACTGTGGTTCTTGCGGATACAATACTTGCCGTGAAAAAGCCATTGCTATTATTCAGGGTAAAGCAGAGATTTCTATGTGTTTGCCGTTCCTTAAGGATAAGGCTGAAAGTTTCTCGGATACCATTGTTAACAATTCTCCCAACGGACTTATTGTTCTCAATGAAAATCTTGAGGTTCAGCAAATCAATACCGCCGCAAGAAAGCTTATGAATATCCGAAGTGCTAACGATATTCTCGGTGATCAGGTTATCCGCATTCTTGACCCGTCGGTGTTTATGAATGTTTTAAGAACCGGTCGTGATGTACGTGATGAGCGTGTGTATTTGGCTGAATATAAGCGCTTTGTTGAGCAATCGGTTGTTTACGATAAAGACTCACATCTTTTAATTGCTATTATGCGTGATATTACCGACGAGCAAAACGAGCGTGAAAAGAAGGAGAATATCAGCCGTCAGACCATTGAGGTAGCTGATAAGGTTGTAGATAAGCAGATGCGTATCGTTCAGGAAATTGCATCGCTTCTCGGTGAAACTGCCGCCGAAACCAAAATTGCACTCGCTAAATTAAAGGAGTCAATCCAAGATGAATGATTTATGTGCTGATATCGGATACAAAAGTATAAATCATTACGGCGAGCAGCTTTGCGGTGACCATGTTGACGTTGTAGAACCCAGCGATGATTCTACCGTTATCGTGCTGTCGGACGGACTTGGTAGCGGTGTTAAGGCGAGTATTCTTTCAACCCTTACCTCTAAAATTATTTCAACAATGTTAGCAGAGGGTTTAAGTTTGGAAGAATGCGTTGAAACCATCGCCGCAACTCTGCCAGTATGTTCGGTTCGTGGTGTGGCTTATTCCACATTTACCATTATTCACTTAAAGAATAATCAAGTTGCCGAGCTTATTCAGTACGATAATCCTCACGCTATTGTTATCCGTGACGAACAGATTTGGGATTATCCAAAAACCGAAATGAATATCGGCGGTAAAAAGATTTATAAATCGGTTATCAAATTACAGGAAAACGATATTTTTGTCGCTATGAGTGACGGTTGTCCTCATGCCGGTATTGGTACGGCATATAACTTCGGTTGGAAGCGCGAGGATATTGCTTCCTTTATGGAAACACTCTCTCACGCAGGCTATACCGCTAAAACTTTATCAACAATGCTTGTTGATGAATGTGATAAGCTTTACGGTCAAAAGCCCGGTGATGATGCAACCGCTTGTGTGGTACGTATCAGAAAAAGAGAGCCGATGAATATGCTCTTTGGCCCGCCGTCTAACCGTGATGATGCCGACCGTATGATGTCGCTGTTCTTCTCTAAAGAAGGTAAGCATATCATCTGCGGCGGAACAACGTCTTCTATTGCGGCAAAATTCCTTCGCAAGCCCGTTAAGGCAAGCCTTAATTTTGAGGCGAGCGACGTGCCTCCAATTGCAGAAATTGAAGGTGTGGATCTCGTTACCGAAGGTGTTATAACTGTAAATAAGGTGCTTGAATATGCTAAGGATTATCTAGGTGAAAACAAGCATTATGAGCATTGGAGCTTCAAGCGTGACGGCGCTTCGCTTATCTGCCGTTTACTGTTTGAGGAAGCAACCGATATTAACTTCTATGTAGGCAGAGCAGTAAACCCCGCTCACCAGAACCCTGATTTGCCTATTAATTTCAATATTAAAATGAATCTTGTAGAGGAACTTTCAAAGTGCCTCAAAAAGATGGGAAAGAAAATAAAAGTAAGTTATTTCTAAGGAGAATTTGTTATGGGAGTCAGAAAATTTGATACAAAAGTACAATACCTTAAATATAAGGTTTTGCGTGAGGTCGCACGTCAGGCTTGGAATGATACTCTCCTTCAGAATGTGCTTGAAATTCCTAAAACAATCGTACCCGGCAAAACTCCTACTATGCGTTGTTGCGTTTATAAAGAACGTGCCATTTTAGGCGAGCGTGTAAGGATCGCTATGGGCGGTGATAAAGATAACCCCAATGTTATTGAGGTTATTGATATTGCTTGTGATGAATGTCCTGCAGCAGGTTATGAGGTGACAGAC
>JAZQTQ010000056.1:0-2647 GCA_045630885.1 Acutalibacteraceae bacterium | reverse complement strand
CTTCCTAAGACCGCTTGGCCTCCGACTTCCTCGTCATATTCAAAGAACGGGAACTCAATAATCCAAAGGAAATTCCATTTATCCTGAGGGATAATATCAAGTTTTTTAGCAACCTCAAGTCTTAAAGAACCAAGTACAGATAAAACAGTGCTTTTCTTATCAGCTATAAAGAAGACACAGTCGCCTTTTTCAGCACCGGTTTTTGCAATAAGAGAGTTCATTTCATCTTCTGTCATAAACTTTGCGAATGAACAAGAAGGAGCGTCTTCAACCCAGCGGATATAGCCAAGACCTTTAGCACCGATTCCTTTTACGTATTCGGTTAATTTATCAATTTCTTTTCTTGTTAAAACCGATGATGCGTTTTTAGCAGTGATAGCTCTAACCGTTCCGCCGTTTTGAATAGCGCCAGAAAATACGGAAAAACCGCAATCTTTAACAATTTCCGAAACATCAATAAGTTTCATATCAAAACGAGTATCCGGTTTATCTGAACCATAACTTTCCATAGCTTCAACATATTTCATACGTTTTATTGGCATAGGAAGGTCAATGTTCATAACTTCTTTAAAAAGACGCTTAATATATCCTTCAATCATACTTAAAACGTCTTCCATATCTACAAAAGACATTTCAAGGTCAATTTGAGTGAATTCAGGTTGTCTGTCTGCTCTTAAATCTTCATCTCTGAAGCAACGGGCTATTTGCATATATCTGTCTACACCGGAAACCATTAAGAGCTGCTTATAAAGCTGTGGCGACTGTGGAAGCGCGAAAAACTTACCACCGTGTACTCTTGACGGAACTAAGTAATCTCTTGCGCCTTCCGGAGTGGATTTAACAAGAACAGGAGTTTCTATCTCCAAAAATCCGTTCTCATCAAAATAATCACGAGTAACTTTAACCATTTTATGGCGCATAGCAAGGTTGCTTTGAAGCGAAGGCCTTCTTAAATCAAGATATCTATATTTTAATCTGAGTTCCTCTTTTGCTCCCGTGGAATCAAGAATTTCAAAGGGAGGAGTTTCAGCCTCTCCTAATATTCTTAAATCGTTAACAAAAATCTCAATTTCACCTGTTGGAATATCTTTATTAACAGAAGAACGATGACGCACAACGCCTTTTGCCATTAGAACGTATTCTGAACGAACCGAGAAAGCTTTTTCAAAAATCACTTTGTCGGTTCCATCATCGAAAGCGAGCTGAACTATACCTGTTCTATCTCTCAAATCGATGAAAATTAATTGTCCCAAATCTCTTTGTCTTTGAACCCAACCGCAAACTACAACCTCTTGATTTTCGTTTTCAGTCCTCAAATCACCGCAATAATGGGTTCTTTTTAAACCATTCATTATATCTAACATAAGAACACTTCCCCAATAAAATTAATTAGAATAAACCTTCAACAGATTCTGTCAGCTCATTCATAGTTATGCTGATCGATTTATTGTAAATTGCTTTAACCAATCCGTCGGGCAAAGCAACCTCTATTTGTTCTCCATCGGTCATATTTTTCAAAATTGCTGATTTTTTATCGAGTTCATCATCTCCGATAACTAAAGAAAACGTTGCACCAATTTTGTTAGCATACTTCATCTGAGCTTTTAAACTTCTGCCAACAATATCAATCTCTGCTGAAAATCCCTCAGCACGCAAATCTGCAGCAAGTTTGGAAGAATAAATAGACGCTCTCTCCCCCATCGCCGCAATATAAACGTCGCATTTAGGAGGATTGGGAAACTCTATGTTCTGACTTTCCATAACAAGAAGCAAACGCTCAATTCCCATTGCAAAGCCCAAAGAGGGGGTTTCCGGACCGCCCATTTGTGAAACCAAAAGGTCATATCTTCCGCCGCCGCAAACTGTTCCTTGCGCTCCGATAGAATCTGAAACAAATTCAAAAACAGTTCTTGTATAATAATCCAAACCTCTAACGATTGTTGGGTTAACAATATATTTAATTTCCGCTGCATCAAGGTGTGCCTTAACTTTTGAAAAATGCTCGGAACAAGCATCGCAAAGATAATCAATCATTTTGGGCGCGCCCTTAGCAATTTCGCTACAGACAGGAGATTTGCAATCAAGAATACGCATTGGATTTCTGTCAAGTCTATCTCTGCAAGTTTCACAAAGTTCATCTTTTTTCGCCTCAAAAAACTCTTTTAGCGCTTGATGATACTTTGCTCTGCATTCGGGACAACCAATAGAGTTAATTTCGAGAGAAAGATTCTTTATTCCTAAAGTATCTAAAACCTGTTTCGCAAGAGAAATAACCTCAGCATCAGCTGCAGGATCTGCCGCACCAAAACATTCAACACCAAATTGATGGAACTCTCTGAGTCTGCCTGCTTGGGGTTTTTCATATCTATAACAAGAACCGATATAGCAAGTTTTTACAGGAAGGGCTCCGTTAACGTTACCATGCTCAATTGCCAGACGAACAGCTCCTGCAGTCATTTCAGGCCTCAACGTTATCGAGCGATTACCTTTATCGGTAAAAGTATACATTTCCTTTTGAACAACATCGGTAGTGTCACCTACACCGCGATTAAATAAATCAGTTTGTTCAAAAACAGGGAATCTAATTTCGTTATAACCATAACTCTTACAAATTTCGTAAATTTTTTTCTCAACATACTGCCAGATA
>JAZQTQ010000055.1:0-1971 GCA_045630885.1 Acutalibacteraceae bacterium | reverse complement strand
CCTGCATAGTCGAACTCAGCAGCCTGACCTATAACGATAGGGCCTGAGCCGATAATAAGAATTTTTTTGATGTCTTTTCTCTTTGCCATTTTTACTTCCTCCGTATATTGTTAACGTAAACTTGTTTGCCGCCGCAAACGGTTAGCATACATTTAGCTTTCAACTTTTCACCTTCAAATGGAGTTGCTCTGCCGAGACTCAAAAAGTTTTCGGGTTCAACAGTCCATTCTTCGTTAAGCTTCCAAACGCTGAAATCTCCGCCATTCGCAAGTCCGAATCGTTTCATTGGGTTTATGCTCAAAAGCTCGATTGCTTTTTCGAGAGTTATTATCCCTTTTTGAACGAGCTCGGTATAAACCACCGAGAACGCAGTTTCAAGCCCGACTATTCCAAACGCAGAGCCCGCAAGCCCTTTCGATTTTTCTTCTAAAGAATGAGGCGCATGGTCGGTTGCTATCATATCGATGGTTCCGTCGATTATTCCTTCTATCAGCGCTTCCCTGTCTTCTTTCGCTCTCAAGGGAGGATTCATTTTAAATCGGCCCTCATCCTTCAGGTTGTTTTCATCAAGGACAAGATAGTGTGGTCCTGTTTCACAGGTTATATCAACGCCGTCTTGCTTTGCTCTTCTTATCAGCTCAACACTTTCTTTTGCCGATATATGACAGACGTGATATTTACAGCCGATTTCCTTTGCAAGCTTTATATCTCTTTCAATCTGCTCATATTCGCTTTGGGAACAGATTCCTTTATGCCCGTTTTGCTTGGCATAATTTCCATCGTGAATATATCCGCCTTTTAACAGTTCGTTTACCTCACAATGAGCAACAATCATTTTGCCGAGGCTCTTGGCTTTCAGCATAGCTTTTCGCATCATTTCTTCCGACTGAACTCCTCTGCCGTCATCAGAAAAAGCAATAACGTTGAGGTTTTCCATATTGGAGAGCTCCTCACCCTTCTGCCCTTTTGTTATTGAAGCATAAGGATAAACGTTTATAACCGAATTGGCTTCGATTATATCGGTTTGAAGCTTCAGATTTTCGGGAGAATCGGGAACAGGATTCAGATTCGGCATTGTCATAACACTTGTATATCCGCCTGCTGCTGCCGCCATAGAACCGCTTTTTATGGTTTCTTTATAAGAAAAACCCGGCTCGCGAAAATGAACATGCACATCGCAAAAACCGGGAAAAACAACATATTGATTTGAATTTAGAGCGCAAAAATCAGAGGAAGACAAAAATTCCGATACTAAGGGCATTAGCCCCTTGGTTGTTGCTATATAACTTGTATCGGCCAATATCTTTTGCATAGCTTTTTCTTTCTCCTCTTTGCGCTTTTAAACATTACAAGAATTATACCACAATACTATAGTATTGTCAACATCAATTATTACCTCAATTTCGAAATAAAATTTGGTTATAAATACTAAAAATCGACAATTTTATCAGCGTTATACGTTTTTTTGTCTTGCTACGTTTTACTTATTTTTTCAAATGCAAAAATTTCTCTGTTTTTATCTTAATTTCACTCCGATTTATTAGTTTTTTATACCGACAATCTTTTATGCTTTTTAAACAAATTCGTATCCTTTATTTTGTTGAAAATACACAAAAGAAATTGCCGCAAAAGGTTACCCTTTTGCGGCCAAAATCTTTGTAGAAGGATTCAGTTTTAAGTTTTATTTTATTTTAATATTTTATTTTTCAAAGGTTGCGATTTATAATCGCTTTTTGGCTTATGCTATGGTTTTTAAGCCATATTTTTAATTAATAATTCTCGGCGTGAACCTCGAAATAGCTCTGAGGATGATCGCAGGTTGGGCAAACATCAGGTGCCTTTGTTCCAACAACGAGATGTCCACAGTTGCGGCACTCCCAAACCTTAACCTCGCTCTTCTTGTATACCTCTGCAACCTCAACGTTGTGAAGAAGTGCGCGGTATCTCTCTTCGTGCTGCTTCTCGATAGCG
>JAZQTQ010000054.1:0-27274 GCA_045630885.1 Acutalibacteraceae bacterium | reverse complement strand
TCTCTTGTGGCGAATCAAGCGCTTTTTGTTTGAATCAACTTTTGATACCATTTAAGCGCACCTCTCTTTACTTCTTCTTTCCGCCGGCTTTACCTTCCTTGCGGCGGATAACCTCATCAACATACTTGATACCTTTGCCCTTGTAGGGTTCCGGCGGTCTCTTCTCGCGGATTTCTGCCGCAATCTGACCTACAACCTGCTTGTCAGCACCACTGATGATGATCTTGTTCGGTGACGGAGCATCAAGTGTGATACCCGGAATCTCGTCGATGAAGACCTGGTGTGAATAACCAAGGTTCATAACAAGCTGCTTACCCTGCTTTGCAACACGGTAACCAACGCCGAGAACTTCAAGCTCTTTTGAATAACCATTTGTAACACCCTCAACCATATTAGCAACGAGTGTACGGGTTAAACCATGAAGAGCACGGTGACTTGCGATATCGCTGGGACGAGTTACGTTGATAACTCCATTTTCAACAGCGATTGTGATGTCCTTATGGAAATTATCCTTAAGTTCACCCTTAGGTCCTTTAACTGTAACCTCTGTACCGTTGACTTTAACATCAACGCCTGCAGGGATTGTAATAGGCATTCTTCCTATACGAGACATTCTCCTGCACCCCCTTACCAGATATAAGCGAGAACTTCACCGCCAACGTTGGCTTTGCGAGCTTGCTTATCAGTCATGATACCTTTAGAGGTGGAAAGAATTGCAATACCGAGACCCTTCATAACCTTAGGCATATTTTCTACATCGCTATAGATTCTTAAGCCGGGCTTTGAAATTCTACGGAGTCCGGATATAACCTGAGTCTTGTTAGGACCATACTTCAAGCTAACCTGGAGTATGCCCTGATTTCCGTTTTCAATTACCTGAAAACCGTTGATGTATCCCTCATCGAGCAAGATTTGAGCAATTGCCTTTTTCAAGTTAGATGCGGGGATATCAACCGAGTCGTGTTTTGCTGAGTTGGCATTACGAATTCTCGTAAGCATATCAGCTATTGTATCGGTGATTTGCATAACGTGAACCTCCTTTTACCAACTAGCCTTCTTCACGCCAGGAATCTCACCTTTGCAAGCGAGCTCTCTGAAGCAGATACGGCAGATACCATATTTGCGAAGATAAGCGTGAGGACGACCGCAGATTTTGCATCTGTTATAGCTTCTGGTTGAAAACTTAGCCGGTCTTGCCTGCTTTACTTTCATTGATGTTTTTGCCATAACTCTCTCTCCTTACTTCGCAAACGGGGCACCCATGAGTGTTAACATCTCACGAGCTTCCTCGTCGGTTTTTGCGGTGGACACGAAAATGATATCCATTCCGCGCACCTTGTCAATCTTATCATAGTCAATTTCAGGGAATATAAGCTGTTCCTTGATACCCATAGAATAGTTACCACGGCCATCGAAGGAGTTAGGATTAATTCCTCTGAAGTCACGAACTCTCGGAAGAGCTGCAGAGAAGAGTCTGTCAACAAACTCATACATTCTGTCGCCTCTGAGGGTTACTTTTACGCCTATAGGCATTCCTTCACGAAGCTTAAAGTTAGCAACGGATTTTCTTGCCTTACAGGTTACAGGCTTCTGACCTGTAATCTGAGCGAGGTCGCTCATGATAGCATCGATAACTTTTGCGTTATCTTTTGCTTCACCGCAGCCTACGTTGATGACAACCTTATCGAGCTTCGGAATCTCCATGACGCTCTTATAACCAAATTTGCTCATCAAAGCAGGTGCGACGCTGTTTTTGTATTCGTCTTTTAACCTTGGCATGTCATGTGTCCTCCTCTACTTAAAAGGTTTCGCCGCATTTTTTGCAAACACGGTCTTTTGTGCCGTCTTCAAGAACCTTATATCCGACTCTTGTGGGCTTTTTGCATTTAGGGCAAACTACCTGTACTTTGCAAGCATAGATAGCGCTCTCTGCTTGAATGATTCCTGAAGGATCGCCAGCCTTGCGAGGTTTAACATGCTTAGAAACCATGTTCATACCCTCAACAATAACCTTACCCTCTTTAGGGCTTACTTCAAGAACCTTACCGCTCTTTTTGCGGTCATTCTTATCACCTGTGAGAAGTATTACAGTATCATCTTTTTTAACAAACATCTCTAAATACCTCCCTTAAAGTGTTTCCGGAGCGAGGGAAAGGATTTTTGTGTAATCCTTATCGCGGAGCTCACGGGCTACAGGTCCAAAGATACGGGTTCCACGAGGATTTTTGTCATCCTTGATGAGAACCGCTGCGTTTTCGTCAAATCTGATGTAGGTACCATCGTTACGGCGTATACCTTTGGAAGATCTGACTATAACGGCTTTAACAACTTCGCCTTTTTTAACAGTGCCGCCTGGTGCTGCTTTCTTAACAGATGCAACGATAACGTCACCGATATTGGCGTATCTTCTGCCGGATCCACCGAGAACACGGATGCACATAAGTTCTTTAGCACCGGTATTGTCGGCAACCTTGAGGCATGATTGCTGTTGTATCACAGTTAATTCCTCCTTACCAAAGCTTACTTAGCCTTTTCAACGATTTCTACAACGCGCCATCTCTTATCCTTAGAAATGGGTCTTGTTTCCATTATGAGAACACGGTCACCCTTATGAGCAACGCCTTCTTCGTCGTGTGCTTTAAGCTTGATTGTATTCTTAACGATTTTCTTATAAAGGGGGTGCTTCACGTTATCTTCAATAGCAACTACAACGGTTTTATCCATTTTGTCGCTGATAACTCTACCAACCCTGGTCTTGCGAAGATTTCTCTCTGTCATAGTTTAGCTACCTCCCTTTCTTATGCTTCAGCGCTGTTAAGCTCTTTCTCGCGAATGATTGTTTTTACGCGAGCGATGTCTTTTTTAACAGCAACTATACGCATAGGGTTGTCGAGCTGGTTAATGGCGTGCTGGAAGCGGAGGTTGAAAAGTTCCTCCTGCAAATCTTTAAGAGTATCGTTAAGTTCTGACATTGACTTCTCTCTGATTTCCATTGCGTTCATTATTGCTCACCACCCTTTTCTTCTTTTTTAATAAACGCACATTTGATGGGGAGCTTGTGCATAGCAAGACGCATAGCCTCGCGAGCAACATCTTCAGCAACACCGGCAATCTCAAACATAACTCTGCCGGGTTTAACTACTGCTACCCAATATTCAGGTGAACCTTTACCGGAACCCATTCGAGTTTCAGCAGGTTTTTCTGTTATAGGCTTGTCAGGGAAAATTTTAATCCAAACCTGACCGCCACGCTTGATATAACGAGTCATCGCAATACGAGCAGCTTCGATCTGATTGGAGGTTATCCAAGCAGGTTCGAGAGCTTGCAAACCGAAATCACCATAAGAAACGGTGTTTCCGCGAGTAGCCTTACCTGTGAGGCGGCCTCTCTGCTGTCTACGATACTTTACGCGCTTAGGAAGCAACATTAGCGAGCTCCTCCTTCCTTGCGGGGTTTACGGGCGTCGTGAAGAACTTCGCCGGTATAGATCCAAACCTTAACACCGATACGGCCATAGGTTGTGTGTGCCTCAGCGAAACCATAATCGATATCAGCACGAATTGTCTGAAGCGGAATGGTTCCCTCGTGATAATGCTCTGAACGAGCGATTTCAGCACCACCGAGACGACCTGAACACTGAGTTTTGATACCCTTTGCGCCAAGACGCATAGCTCTGCCCATAGCGAGCTTCATTGCGCGGCGGAAGGAGATACGCTTCTCAAGCTGAGCAGCGATGTTTTCAGCAACCAATGTAGCGTTAAGATCAGGGTTTTTAATCTCTACGATATTGATGTTTACAGGCTTTCCGAGCATTTCCTGGCACTTAACACGGAGCTTTTCGATTTCTGCACCGTTTCTTCCGATTACCATACCCGGCTTAGCACAATGAATGTGGATTCTAACCTTCTGAGCGTCTCTTTCGATTTCAATCTTGGGAACGCCTGCAGAAAATAGAGTCTTCTTGAGATACTTACGGAGGTTATAGTCCTCAACCAAAGTATCGCCGAACACACTGTCCTTAGCGAACCAACGGGAATCCCAATTCTTTATTACGCCAACGCGGAATCCATTAGGATGTACTTTCTGGCCCATAACTTTACCTCCTTTAGTCTTCTTTCTCTCTCAATACGAGAGTGATGTGTGATGTTCTCTTAAGAATGCGATGAGCGCGACCGTGATCCTTCGGACGGATTCTCTTTAGTGTTGGTCCGGGACCTACAAAGCACTCTGCAACATAAAGCTTAGAAACATCCATATTGTGATTGTTTTCAGCATTTGCGATAGCTGATTTTAAAAGCTTCTCCAAATACTCACAGGCGGCCTTCGGTGTGAACCTGAGAATAGCCATAGCTTTGTCAGCATCCTGATTTCGGATAAGATCCAAAACAATCTTCACCTTACGGGGTGAAATACGAGCGTACTTAAGTGTAGCCCTTGCTTCCATAGTCTATACTCTCCTTTCGACCGCTTACTTCGTTGTTTTTGCGCCGGCATGACCGCGGAATGTTCTTGTTGGAGCAAACTCTCCGAGCTTGTGTCCAACCATATCCTCTGTTACATATACCGGAACGTGTTTACGACCATCATGCACTGCAATAGTGTGTCCGACGAAATCGGGGAAAATTGTAGATGCACGGCTCCAAGTCTTAACAACACGCTTCTCGCCAGCTTCATTCATCTTTTGAATTCTTTCGAGTAACACAGGTTGCACGAAAGGACCCTTTTTGAGACTTCTTCCCATTATTAATTTCTCCTTTCGTCAAACTTACTTAGCATTGCGACGTCTTACGATATACTTATCGGTACGTGCATGCTTTTTACGTGTTTTATATCCGAGAGTAGGTTTACCCCAAGGAGTAACAGGACTCGGACGACCGATCGGGGACTTACCTTCACCACCACCATGAGGATGGTCGCAGGGGTTCATTACGGAACCGCGAACAGTAGGTCTCCATCCCATATGACGCTTTCTACCGGCTTTACCGATGTTTACGTTTTCATGCTCTGCATTACTTACCTGACCAACGGTTGCCATACAAGCTTCGGGAACGTTACGAAGTTCGCCTGAAGGAAGTCTTAAAAGTGCCATTCCGTTTTCCTTTGCCATGAGCTGAGCCATATTACCTGCGGAACGGGCAAGCTGTGCGCCCTTGCCGGGATAAAGCTCAACGTTATGAACGAAGGTACCGGTTGGGATATTAATAAGAGGAAGGGCGTTACCAACTTTGATATCTGCATCAGGACCGCTAACGATTTTATCGCCGATCTTGAGGCCGATAGGAGCGATGATATAACGCTTCTCTCCGTCTTCATATTGTACAAGAGCGATGTGTGCAGTTCTGTTAGGATCATATTCAATGGTCAAAACAGTTGCAGGAATTCCAAAACGCTCGCGCTTGAAATCAATAACTCTGTACTTTCTTCTGTTACCGCCGCCACGATGACGAACAGTTATGCGGCCATAGCTATTACGGCCGGCGTTCTTTTTAATAGGCTCGAGCAAACTTCTCTCAGGTGCAACCTTTGACAATTCGCTATAATCGAGCACTGTCATACCACGACGACCTGGCGTAGTAGGTTTATAATGTTTGATTGCCATTTGATTTCACACTCCTAAATTGGCTTAGCGGGGTCAAACACCCCATACGTTGCCGTGTTTGGGATTTACTTTAATTACATAAGTCCTTCGAAGAACTGAATCGGCTTAGCGCTCTCCTTAAGAGTAACGATAGCCTTCTTCCAAGAAGCTGTGTAACCGCTGTAACGTCCAACACGACGCTCCTGACCGCGGACATTAATGGTATTAACCTTAATGATATCAGTTTTATTGAGGTTGAAAAGCTCTGCAACTGCTGCTGCGATTTCAACCTTAGTAGCCTCTTTTGCTACCTTGAATACATACTTCTTCTCAGCAATACCGGTCATGCTCTTTTCTGTGATAACCGGAGCGAGAATAATTTCTTGAGCAGCTTTCATTATGCATAAACCTCCTCAATTTTTGCTACGGCATCTTTAACGATAACAACTGTATCGGCATTGATGATATCGTAGGTATTGATTGTGTTTACCTGAGCTGTCTTAACGCCCTTGATATTTGCAGCGCTCTTGATTGCGCAAGCATTTGTATCAGAAAGAACGATGAGTGTCTTCTTCTTTGCATTGATAGCTTTAAGACAATCAGCAACAACCTTTGTTTTATACTCGGTTACATCGAGGTTATCGAGAACGATGAGATCCTCGCCGAGAACCTTATCAGAAAGAGCTGACTTGAGAGCAAGTCTGCGAACCTTCTTATTTAAGGTGTATGAATAATCGCGGGGCTTAGGTCCGATAGCAACACCGCCGTGAGTCCATTGGGGAGCGCGAGTTGAACCCTGTCTTGCATGACCGGTTCCCTTTTGTCTCCAAGGCTTACGACCGCCGCCGGATACCTCAGTACGAGTCAGAGTTGACTGTGTGCCCTGGCGCTGATTTGCGAGGTAGTTTACAACAGCCATGTGCATAACAACCGCATTAGGCTCAATGCCGAAAACTGCATCGCTGAGAGCTATGTCGGAAACTTTCTTTCCGCTCATATCGACTACTGCTACATTAGGCATAATTCAATCTCCTTCCCTTAGGCCTTTACGGAATCTGCGATAACAACGATACCGCCCTTGGGGCCCGGAACAGCGCCCTTAATAGCAATAATGTTGTTTTCAACATCAACCTTAACAACATCGAGGTTCTGAACGGTTACGCGCTCTGCACCAAGATGACCTGCCATTTTCTTACCCTTAACAACTTTAGAGGGTGTACTACAAGCGCCGAGCGAACCGCCATGTCTTGCAACAGGACCGGTACCGTGGCTCATCTTCAAGCGAGCAAAATTCCAACGCTTGATTACGCCTGCATATCCTTTACCTTTGCTGATGCCTTTTACATCAACCTTGTCGCCTTCTGCAAAAACGTCTGCCTTGATGATGTCGCCTACATTATATGCAGAGATATCGTCGAGACGGAACTCGCGAAGAACCTTTTTGGGAGCTACATCTCCCTTTGCGAAATGACCTCTCATAGGTCCGTTTACTTTTGAAGCCTTCAAATCGCCGAAGCCTACCTGAATTGCTTCATAGCCGTCGTTTTCAACTGTTTTCTTCTGGCTTACTACGCAGGGGCCTGCTTCGATAACAGTTACGGGAACGACATTGCCGTTTGCGTCAAAAAGCTGAGTCATACCCAGTTTCTTGCCTACAATTCCCTTTTGCATGTTTTATCCTCCTTTAGGTTATTGGTTGGCTTTCGCCAACATGACCTCGTCGCGTTGATTAAAGTTTGATTTCAATTTCAACGCCGGCGGGGAGCTCAAGACTTGTCAGAGCTTCAACTGTTTTGTTGGAAGGTCTGAGGATGTCGATAAGCCTTTTGTGAGTTCTCATTTCAAACTGTTCTCTGGAATCCTTATACTTATGAACTGCGCGAAGGATCGTTACGATTTCCTTCTCGGTTGGTAGCGGAACAGGACCGGAAAGACGAGCGCCTGTGCGCTTCGCTGTTTCAACAATCTTTTCTGCTGCCTGATCAACCAACGCATGATCATAGCCCTTCAGTCTGATTCTGATTTTCTCTTTGACTGCCATTTTGTTGTCGCCTCCATTTTAAATTTTGGCGGGCATGGTTTCAAAAATCTTGCTACACCATTCCGGGTGTTTCAACCCCGAACAGTAGAAAACCGGATATTACGGAAACTCTCCATAATTCCGGGAAACGACCGAAATCGGTCGTGCACGTACAGGGACATGTCTCTGCCGTTTGCCATTTGAACAAGTTTTTGCCGCCCGGTTTATAAATCGGACATACTCCGCGGAAATTTCCCAACTCGAGGTTGGCCACCTCCCGCATCAACGCATATCTGCACACACGTGCTCGATTATAATACCACAATAATATCTATTTGTCAATACTTTTTTAAAAATATTTTCAAATATTTTTTTGCAAGCGAAAGCCGCCTTTTTTAAGGCGGCCACACATTATATACATTATATATTATATAACGCAAATCTCAATTTTAATTTATTGGATTTTCTTTTAGAAACTAAAGAAATCTTCAGAAGCTGAATTTTCCGATTCGATTTCCGATTCCTTCCCTTTTTCTTTCTTTGAAGGAGCAAGATGCTTTCCTTTGCTCTTGGTTTTCGTTTTGCCCTTTCCTTTTTTATGAAAATAAACATTCACATATACGAGAGCACCAATACATAGCAAAGAAATCAAAATGGGAATCCAGAGCCATTTAACAACAAAGCTCTTTAAATCAAACGTAAGATTTTTCTTGTTGGTCTTTGGTTTTGATGTCGTTGGATTCTTCTGCCCTTCGTCATTCGGTTCTTGAAAGCCGATTGTATCGTCATCATAATCTATTTGACTCGTTATCACTTGATAACCGCCACTATAAGAGGACACTACAGTTGAGGGCTTATCAACCTTGCTTGAAGAAGGTTTTTTATTTGGTTTGTCGGTCTTACTTGGTTTAGCAGAAATAACCGCTGAAGAAACCGCCTCAGAGCTAACACTTATTTCACTTGAAGAAACAATGCTTTCAACCTGCGACTCGATTTCGCTACTTGTTATTTCAGAAGTGAAAGACTCAACACTGCTTTCGGAAACTATTGAAGATTCAACAGACTCAACACCCGACGACACAACCGACACATTACTTATGACACTGGAAGTGTTTTCAGGAGAAGATTCATTTCCAACCTCTTCCGACATAACTGCAGGAACAACAATCGAAAAGCAAAGCATCAAACCGACCAAAACGGCAAATAACTTATTTATTGATTTACCAGTCAATTAAATTGCACTCCAATCTTAATATGCTTTTCCCCAATAAATCATCTTCTTAGCAGGCTTTCCGCAACAAACGCATTTCTCTCCAAGATTTTCTTGCTCGAAAGGAATACATCTGGAAGATATGCCTGCTTCTTCCTTGAGCTTTTCTTCGCACTCAAGTTCGCCGCACCACATTGATTTGATGAATCCGGGTTTATTATCTGCAATATCTTTTATTTCCTCAAAATCCTTTGCAACATAGGTCATTTCTTCACGACGCTTTAATGCCTTTTCATAAATTCCATTATGAACAGCATCCAAAAGCTCAGGGATTTTTGCTTCGAGCTCATCAAGAGAAACGAAATATTTTTCTCTTGTATCACGTCTTACGATAACGCACTGATTTTTTTCAATATCCTTAGGACCTATCTCCAGTCTTAACGGAACGCCCTTCATTTCATATTCAGAGAATTTCCAGCCCGGCGAGCGATCGGTTGAATCTAATTTTATTCTGCATACACTCTTAAGTCTATTCGCAAGCTCTTCAGCCTTCTCCATAACGCCTTCCTTATGGCTTGCAATTGGAACAATAACAACCTGAGTTGGAGCTACTTTAGGAGGAAGAACAAGTCCGCTCTCATCTCCGTGGGTCATAATAATCGCCCCGATAAGACGGGTTGATACTCCCCAAGAAGTTTGGAAAGGATGCTTCAATTCATTGTTGCTATCTGTATACTGAATCTCAAATGCTTTTGCAAAGCCATCACCAAAGAAATGCGAAGTACCGCTTTGCAAAGCTTTACCATCGTGCATTAAAGCTTCGATAGTATAAGTATCTCTGGCGCCTGCGAATCTTTCCTTCTCGGTTTTAGCTCCCTTAACAACCGGGATTGCCAAAACGTTCTCAGCAAAATCCGCATAAACATTTAACATTCTGATTGTTTCTGCCTCTGCTTCTTCAGCTGTTGCGTGAATAGTATGGCCTTCTTGCCACAAAAATTCTCTTGAGCGAAGGAAAGGACGAGTTGTTTTTTCCCAACGCACAACCGAGCACCACTGATTATAAAGCTTTGGTAAATCACGATAGGACTGAATGATATTCTTATAGTGATCACAGAAAAGCGTTTCAGAAGTTGGTCTAACGCAAAGCCTTTCCTCAAGTTTTTCGCTTCCGCCATGAGTTACCCAAGCCACTTCGGGAGCAAAACCTTCAACGTGGTCCTTCTCCTTTTGAAGAAGACTTTCAGGAATGAACATTGGCATATAGACGTTTTCATGACCTGTTTCGGCAAATTTCTCATTCATAATGCGCTGGATATTTTCCCAAATAGCATATCCATAAGGTCTTATAATAAGGCAGCCTCTAACGCTGGAATAATCAACGAGTTCTGCTTTAAGAACAACGTCGGTATACCATTGGGCAAAATCCTCTTCCATTGATGTTATCTCTTTAACGAGCTTATCGTTCGCCATATCTTTAAACCTCTTTCCAAACTGATAGAAATACAATACCTATATATTATATTATAACTTTGCGATAATTTCAAGAGTAAATAAAAAAATTGCCGCTTAAATCTTTCAAAAGAAGAAAACGGCAATTGTTTTCAGTTGTTATTTATTGTTTTCTATATAATTAACAAGATTTCCAACTGTTTTTATATTTTCGATTTCCTCATCAGGAATCTCAATTTCAAATTCATCTTCCAAAGACATAAGCAAATCAACAACATCGAGGCTATCTGCGCCAAGATCATCTGCTATCAATGAATCCATACCGATGCTATCTTCCTTAATTTCGAGCTGTTCAGCAAGAATTGCTTTTACCTTTTCAAATACCATATACATTACCTCCATAATTATTACCCATCTAAAAAGACAAGTTTTTATTAAATTGTATTATAATAATATTTCCTAAATGCAAATTTGTCAATAGATTTTTAACATTTTCTAAAAATATTAGTTATTTTCAAAAAAAGTATTTGCGATTTTAATAATATATGTTATAATATATTAGTATATAATTTTATTTTAATAATGAAAGGATTTATTTTATGAACTTAAAAAGACTAATTCCACTTCTATTGGTGTTTTCACTTTTGTTTTGCTCTTGTTCCCTTTCGGGCGAAGATGATTTAAAACTTAAAGAGCAAACAATTAAAACTGTCGCTGAATTAACTCGCGATGATCAAAAAGAGGGTATTATAACAAAAATAGCTGAAGGCAAAGGTACCTCATCTGTTACAATATATTATAAAATTGAAGATAAATGGTATCCTATGTATGGCATTGAGTTAAGCACAAAGAAGGCTGACCAATGCGGAATTTACGTTTGCAAGAAAAGCGGAGATCCTTGTTTGCTTCTCTGGAAGCCTACTGAAAACGGCGATGAAACCACTCTTGCTTACCAAGTTTTCTACCTTAAATATGACATAACTAACGAAAAGGGTCAGATGATAGTTGTTGAAGAAGATTCGATAACCTACACTAAGGGTCAGGTTGCAAAAGACGGCGACAAGTATGACGAAGCGCACGCATTCGTTAAAAAACTCAACAAGTATCTTTCCAGAAGCGCCGCTCTTGCCGACACTGTTGGAGGAAAGACCGTTTATAGCGCAAGCGTAAAATCAAAAACATATAAGCTTTATGAACCTGATTGGTATGACGAAGGTTATAAATCCACTGTTTCAAATATAACGTCTTCAACCGATAGAGTTGCTTCCTCTCAAAGCGAAGAAACTCAGTCAAAAGACAATAGTGTTGATGATGCAGACAGATATAAAACCCAAAGCAATTTAGACGAACAATAATAATTAAAGGGCTATCTCTTTGAGAGATAGCCCTTTAATTATGTCGTTTTTAAAACTAAATTAAGAATATTGCGAACGCCCTTTCTGGCATCGGATAATTTTATGGTTCCATTGTTTATAGAATCAAGATATTCTTGGTTCTTAAGTCCCGGCATTACAAGGTCGCAACCTGCTTGAGGCATCAAATCTGAATGACTCTTACAACACCAGTCGGTCATAACACAGCCTTCATATCCCCATTCCATTCTTAAAATACCATTATTAAGATCAAAACTGTCAGATGCATAAGCACCGTTTATCTTATTATAGGAATTCATCACTGCATAAGGTTTTGATTTTTCAACCGCTATTTTAAAGCCTTTGAGATATATTTCTCTTAAAGCTCTCTCAGAAACAATGCTATCACTGTCAAAACGATATTTTTCAGCATTATTGGCGGCAAAATGTTTTATCGTTGCATAATGCTTTTTTGATTCGCCTTTTTCGTTATACTGAATTCCGTTAACGGTTGCTGCGGCCATTTCTCCGGAAATCAATGGGTCTTCGGAATAGTATTCAAAATTTCTTCCGCAAAGAGGATTTCTGTGAATATTTAAAGCAGGCGCCAACCAACCGTTAATTCCCGCAATACTCATATCATCGCTTACACAATCGCCAAAACTTCTAGCAAGCACTACGTTCCAGGTATTGGCAATACAAGTTGCAATTGGGAAAGCAGACATCTTTAAAGAAAGTTCCGTATCTCTTGGAATCTGACCCTCTTCATCTATAAATCCGCCCAAACGAACTCCCGTTGGTCCGTCAGCATTTATACAAGGAGGAATTTCTAACTCTTGATTAGACCATATCTCTCCTGCCGCACCCTCAACGGTTACTGACATTGTGCCAACGTTGAGATTGGGGCTAAGCGTTTTACCTGTTACACCATTGAGAATATCCGACAGTTGCTCGTTTGATAATTGAGCGACAAACTCCTCAATGCTGATTTTACCGCTTCTAACATCGCTAAGCTTATAGTTTTCCGCCTTATCAATATTTGGGAAATCAGACAATTCAGACGGAGAACGTTTTATTATTTCGCTCGAATTTATATTCAAAACGGGGCAAGAGTTAATCTGATTCTTTTCTTCCGAGTATGTATAAAACTTATCGGGAGAAGTTTTAATCAAGTCAAGTTTTGTTTGCAAAGGCAATCTATTAACCGTTTGGAAGGTTACTGCATCATCGCTTAAACGAAGTTTACCAATAACCTCCGTATTTCGAGAGGAATTACCGAGCCTTACTAAATAATCACCTTTTTCAAGAAGGAAGGATGCCGTTTCTTCTTCAAATGCAGAAAAATCAGCCAAATCGAAGCGGATTTCAACATCACACGCTTCTCCTTTTTGCAAGGTTTCGGTTTTCACAAAGCCCGCCAATTGTTGATATGCTTTATGCAATTTTCCTTGCGGCTCGCTTATATAAACCTGAACGACTTCTTTACCAAAAATGTTTCCGATATTTTCAACCCTTGCGCCAACCGTGATTTTAGTGCCTTCATTTTTTAAGAAGGTTGGAGAGATTCTGAACTCCGTATAGGAAAGTCCAAAGCCGAACGGATAATCGGGCTCGATTCCAAACGAATCAAAATAACGATAGCCGACATATATCCCTTCTTTATAAGGAATTTCCAAAGTATCAAAGCCTTCGTGGGTCGGATAGGTTTCGATAGGCGCCCAAGTATCTGCTAATTTGCCGCTTGGCGTTGCTTTTCCACAAAGCACGTTTGCAACGGCATATCCCATTTCGCTTCCGCCCATTGAGGTATATACAACGGCGGCAAACTTATATTTTTTAATAAATCCGGTATCTATAACACCATAAGTATTAAGCAAAAGAATAACACTATCGAATTTTTCCGTTACTCTTTCAATAAGTGAGGTTTCCTCATCAGTTAGATAAAAGCTACCTTTTTCTTTAGGAATATCAAACCATTCTCCTGAGCTTCTTCCGATATTAATTATTGCTTTTTTAGCTTTTTTTGCCGCACTTTCTATAAGCTCGTCTGACACGTGCGGTTCGGGCAATGAATTCACCCATTTGCAGTTATGCCTGTTCCAATACTTAAGCTCGTCCTCATAAGTTTTAGAATTATAATCATTATAAAAATCCGAAATCTCTCTGACGAGTTCTACGTCGGTTTCTTCCATGGCTTCGGAAGGGTTTACAGGGAAAACACCCATAACGTCTCCCGAACCTGCGCCGCCTTTAAAACAATAATAAAAAGTTCTGCCAAATGCGGCGACACACTCCCCCTTCAAGGGTAGCGCTCCGTTTTTATTTTTTAAAAGAACTATACCTTCTTCTGCTATCTGTTTTGAAACGTACTTTTTGTCCATTTTCCCTCTCCGTCCTTTTACGACGCATTAGCATATCCGCTCAAAAGCGCCGAAGAATCCATTCGCTCATAATTTTTAAATTCAGGGAATTCTATAACTCCCATTTTATCGCTATCATAAACGTTTACTAGTTGTTCTGCTTTAATGGTTACATCGCCTTCTTCAAACTTCAAAAGCAATTCACATGACATAACCGTTTTATAATAAACTCCGTCTTTATTCACATAGGACGTTGCCTTAAAACTCTTAACCTGCTTCTCGGCAGTCTCTATATCTCCTCCGAAGGTTTCGCTATAAGGGCCAAACAAGCTTCCGATGAATTTAATTCCGCTTTCGGATTGTGTATTAAGCTCATAAGTAAATAAAAGTTCTTCGCCCTTTTCTTCCTTTTTAATGCTCTTCATAATTCCCGGAGAATACATATCAGCAGGAGATGTTGCGGAGCCTGCATAAATCACACCTGCAAAGGAAGCAAAATCCATATCACTCTTTATATAAAGCTTTGTTGTATCACTAGCGCTATAATATGTTCCATCGGTATAATAGCCTGCGCTCAAATATGGACCGTTTTCCTCTCCATCTGATAAATAAAGGGTTTTGGTTTCTTGCAAATATTCTTGCTTTTCAGTTGAATATTTTCTAACGTAGGTTCTCTCATAACCCGAATTAATGTTTTCTTTTTCAACATTTATAGTTGCGGAACTATCCATCGTTGTATAAAGTTCAGGGTTAGAAAGAGCCGCAGACATTGCAGAGTCAAGATAAGCAATATCTTCCAGGTTATCTATTTCGGTATGTTTTTCGTCTTCAGGATCATAAGGGTCAATCTTTTTGCCGACATCTACATATTCAGCAATAGTTTTAACAACGGTTGAACCGGTTTCCCCATCTGTTACAACGTTCGCCTTCATTTCGAGCTCGGCAGAAACGAGATAGCCTTTTTTATTAATAACGTATTTTCCTTTACCCGAAACAATTTCAACATCTGCAAACTGCGTTCCGCTATTTTTCAATGCTTCTTCAACCTGTTTTCTTACAACGCTGTTTTTACAGGTAAAATCAATAATCTTGCAATCATCTAACGAAAGACCTTCGCCTAATTCATTTGTTGCGATAGCAAAGGAATACTTATTATCATCTTTAATCTCAAGGCTCTTCATATCCTCAACTTTTATTTGAGGTATAGCAATTTCAGTATCTTTTCTTAGTTCGTCAGCGGCTATTTTAGTTTTAAAAGAACCCATATACTTATTCGTATAGAAATATCCGCCCTTATAATATGTTTCATAAGTTGAATTAGAGGTTCCGTTTATAAAAAGTTCAACCTCTGTCGACATTTCATATTTATCGTTGTTGCCTATATTGCTTTCCATTAAACTCGTAACCGTTTTTACGGTGTTCATATTGCTGAACTCCTCGCCAAATGCGAGTTCACTGCTGGAATAAGAATTTATAGACTTAAGCTTTTGCGTTTTGCTAAAGGCTTTTTTTATATCATTTTGAAGCGCCTTATTTTCGTCTTTTGAAGTTCCGGAACAAGCGGAAAATAAAGAAACAACGCACAAAAGCGAAATAATAATACTTATAATCTTTTTCATAATAGTCTCTTTCTTTAAACATCAATTTGCCGTGCTAGAAATCATCCGTTTCCGGCACGGCATTTAATTATTTATCCTCTGTAAATACAACGTCGGCAACGATAACATTAACCTTATCCACAGAGTTGCCTGTCATATTTTGAAGTTTTGTTTTAACGTTGGTTTGAACAGCTTCTGCAACTGCCTTAACATCAAAGCCTGATAGAACGGAAATATAAACCTCAAGAAAAACCAAGCCGTTTTGCTGTTTTATCTTAATAGCTTTTGCGGGAGTGTTCTTAGAAAAAACATCTTTGATTTCTGTTGGCTTAGAAACCAATTTTGCAACGCCCTCAACCTCGAGAACGGCAACGCTTGCCATCTTAATAACAACGTCATTATTGATCTGAAGACCATACTGCTTATTCATATTTATTATCCTCCATTTTAAAGAAAATGTATTTACACACATCTATTATAACATATTTTCAGAAATTAACAACTATTTTACTGCAACAATTTTAATATTTTCGAAATTTATTTTTGAGATACTGTTAACAATATCTAAAATTTGAACCGTTTCGTCCTTTTTTAACTCATCATCAGCTCTTATTACAACGTTGCAACTATCGTCTGTTAATATAGCCAAAGCATCTTTAAAGCCTTTTGCTTTAATTAATGATTCAATCGAGGTTTCCATTTCAACCCTATCAGTTAATTTTGAGAGCTGAGCCGTTGCATTGGTTTTGGCTTCCTCATTGTTTTTAACCGATTCAATCGCTTCCTCAATCAAATCAATCTCAGACGTTCTATTTTCTTCTCTCTCACTTTTTGTTTTCTCAAAATAATCGTCTTTTGAGGCAATCGCTGAGCTTGCGGCTACGTATTTTGCCTCTCCGAGCTTTGCATCGGAAATACTTGACGTTGCAACAAAATCAGAGCCGTTTGTTGCATATTTAATATTCAACCAAACAGCCGCGCCCAAAGCTATAACCATTGTAAACATTAAAATCTGTTTTTTGCCGATTATTTTTCCTTTTTTCATAAAACCTAAACACCTTTCATTTAATTAATTTTTGCCTATAACACTTATGTCCCTCTCGCTTATATCCAGAAAGACGGTTAAAGCCGAGGTTATCGCTCTAAAAACATCGGGTTCATTTGCTCCCTTTGCAATCACGGCAACGCCACGAACCTTCGGCGCTATAGAGGAAAGCAGGAGGGGTTGTTCTCCGTTTCCCGTGTTAATTATTATGTATGATTCTTCTTTTTTATCACTAGTTTCATTTTTATAAATATCTATATTTTCTTTGTTTTCTTTTAAATCTGTATCACTTGTCTTTTTCTTTGCATAAACGTATTCCGTTGAATTTGAAAGACTTATATAAACCTTTGCATTTTCATCTCCCGTTATGTTTTCAACTAATTCCGAAACGCTTTTTTCAAGACTTTTTCTATATTCCTCGTCGGTTGTTAAGTTATCACTCGTCTTTTCTCCTTCAAATATAGGCAAGTCGGACAACAGAATTATTACTATTCCGATTATTCCGATTATTAAAGCTACTGTTACCGACTTTTGAGAACGAAATAATTTTGTGAGTTCAAGTTTCTTCATTTTTTTCTATAACCTCTATTCTTGCCGATACTCCAAACTTGCTTTCAATTTCTTTTTTGGCTTTATTGCCATCGTTTTCGTTATGTGTTGTTACAACTACGTTCTTAATTTCAATTCCGGATTCTGTTATTTCATATTCAACGTCCAGATTAATAAACTCAAAATTTTTAGTTTTTAAGTGATTTTTTATGCTATCCAAATATTTATCCAAAGTCTTTTCTGCCATAAAAGTTTTATAATATTCCTCCGCCCCCGCTTTATCAAGTCTTGATTGATTTGAATTATTAATTTCGCTGATTCCAATTCCAACCCCTCTGAAAAGCGGAGATATAATAACCGTTAGCATTATAACGCTAAACAGTAATTTAACGTTTTTTTGAAGTTTATTTTTTGGAAAAAGTTTTATAAAAAAGCCTGATACAATCAAGCAACAGCACAAGGCCAGAACACTTTGTTTTATTTCCTGCATCAACTACCTCCCCCGACCATCAACAAAGAAATAATGAACATACACAGGACAGACAGAAGCAGCGCTATTAAAAATCCAACGGCTATTCCTGCTATTGAAAAAACCTTCTCGCTTGATGGTACGCAAAACATTGAAGATATGGATGACATTACGCTTAATGCTATTCTCCAAAAAAACAATTCTAAAACTATCGGTAGCATTATAATCGCAACCGCAACGATACACCATATCATAGCAGAAGACCTTAGCATACCAACACCCGCAGTAACCGTCGAAAGCGCTTCCGATATGGCTCCGCCAACAATAGGAATTGTACTACCGACAAAGAATCTTGTTGTTTTCATATAGACGTTATCTGCAGATTTTGAAATAACACTCTGCGCTCCTAAAAATCCCGTAAAAATAGTCATCAAAAAGCCTAAAATCCAAGTTGCTGCATTTTTTATGCTCACGGAAAGCTTATATATGCCTTCATTTTCAGAGATAGCTGCCGACATTCCTAAACAAATATAAGCGCCAACGAAGGGAGATATAAAAAAAGAGCAAACTGATGATACTCCTTCACATATAAAAAGCAAAACACCTTCATAGGCGAGCGCAGTTGAAATTCTTCCTGAAGATACAAGTATCATACAAAAGACCGGAATAAATCCGAGCATTAATTTACCTGCCGAATCAATCACGTCTATAGTTTCTCTAACCGCCGACATCATTGGCATCAAAAAGCAAGCCGCCGCGCTCAAAGAACAGACGAAAGCATACGCAGACGCAACGCTGCCTTCTTCCCCTTTAAGAGATCCGATGATAGCGTATATCAAAACAATCGTTAAAGAACTACATAACGAGGCAATCGGTCTTTTAATTCTTTTAGCAAAAAAAGAGCATACAATATCCCATAATTTTTGAGGCTCGGCAGGTTGCCAGCCTTCTAAATTCGAAGGGTCTATCTCCAATTCTTCTAAAACCGATTTAACTTCATCGCTCAAAGTATCTTCAAGTTCCGACAATCCGCTTTCTTTATAAATTTCATAATATTCTTCATCTGCTTTTGCGACACATAACAATGACGCTAAAACAAGAAGAACCATAAATACAACTAGCTTTTTCATTTTAATTCATAATTCCGTTTAAAGTTTGCAGATACGATATAACAATAGGAAGCGTTATTGCCGCAAGAGCAAGTTTCCCGCAAAGTTCAACCTTCGAAGCGAGAGCGGTTTGTCCAAAATCATTACACGTATCACAAGCGAACTGACAAAGATAACTAATCCCTAACGCCTTAATCATTATTTTTATATATTCGGAACCTATTCCGCTTTGCCCCATTATATTCTTGATATCGCTGATTAACGGCGAGAAATTAATTAGCAACATTCCTAATATTATCGCACCCGCCGCTATTGACACGGGCAACGCAAGTTCCGGTTTCGTTTGCTTTACCACCAGAATAAGAGCACACGAAATAAGACTTATTGCAATCACAGAAAAAACCGACATAAGCTATAATCCGAAGGTTGATTTGATTGTATCAAACAATGCGCCAATTTTCGATATTATCATAAGCATAACAACGATTAGTCCTGCTAACGTGGTCAACATAGCCTGTTCTTCTCTGCCGGAGCGCACAAGCAACTGATGAAGAATCGAAACGATTATTCCAACTGCTGCAACCTTAAATATAAAATCGACTTCCAAAAAATCACATCCTATATAATTATCAGCGCTAAAGTTAAGCCGCCGCATATCCCTAAAACGCAATAAATTTTTCCCATTTCTTGATTTTTTTCAAATACTGCTCGATAACGTTCTTCGATTTTTTTGGAAAAATACTCGCAATATTTTATTTGGCCAAAAACATCGCTTTTTCCAAGCCCTTTTATAAAAGTTTCATATTCATTTTTATCGGATTCATTTGTAAACCTCATATTTTCTAAAAAGCTATAATCCTCCTTACTAAGGATTTTGCTTTTTATCGTTTCTATATTAGCGCCCGAATATCTTATTTCTTCTGAAATTTCAAGAATAAAGTTTTTAAGATATTTCAGTTCCTTGGCTCTGTACCCAAGCCTAATCGACATTGCAATCCCTATTGCTGCAGAAGATAGGCTCAACGCTATGACCGCAAGCAATTTTATCAATTAAATCATCTGCCTTATAAACTTTAAATTTAAAATTCTTATCAAGGAAAATCAGGTGTTCAAAAGCGCCAAACGAAAGCAAATTAAGTTCTTCGTTCCTTTTTATAAGCTGACTCGGACAAGCGGCATGAAGCGTTGTTATTATTCTAACGCCTGCATTCAAGCAATCTGATACCTCGTTAACCTCTTCTTTATTACCTATTTCATCAAATGCTATCGTTTGAGGCGCCATAGACCTCAAAGCGTTCTCTATACATATTTGTTTTTTGCCCCCCGAAATCACGTCGGTATTAACCCCAACGTCTAAAATCGGCTCGCCTTTTCGGCTTGCCGCAAGCTCTCCTCGGCAGTCAACCAACGCTATTTTTTCTCCCAAATTTGAAAGCAATCGTATGTAATCTCTTAAAAGGGTTGTCTTCCCTGTGTGGGGCGCTCCGCAAATCAACACCCCTCCCTCCAATTTTAAGGAAAGCAACGGATTCGCAAAGCCTTTTATATCTTTCGCAATTCTAATATTTATAGATGATATTTCTCTTAAGCCAAATCCACCATCAGTTCTTCTGATGTATCTTCCGCAAACGCCCGCCCTAAAGCCACCGCTTAAAGAAATATAGCCTTTTGAAAGCTCGTCTTCATGGGCATAAACAGAATTTTCACAAAGATTTAAAAAACAGCAATCTAGTTCTTCTGTTGTTATGGAAATTGTTTTTACAGACGGAATATACGAAGTTCCGTAAGGTTCTAAAAATTTAACGGAATTATCCTCGCTTACAGCAACAGGACGTCCGGCTCTCAAACGAATTTCGGTTATTTTCATTCTTTCTGATTCAGATAAATTTTCTATAGCTCTTTCAATTCTTTCAGGAAGTAAACTTAATATTTTTCTCATATAATTCAACTTTCCTTTGCTTTTAAGAAAATATATGTTTTTTTAAAAAACATTATTACAAAATTATTGACTTTGAACTTTTTATATGATAAGATTTAGGAAAATATAAAAGGAATGATGAAAATGAAATTTGGTATTTGCTGCGCAATTAATGCCGACCTTGCCGATACTGCAGCAAAGCTCGGATATGATTATCTCGAGTTCAGCGCTTGTCAAGTTGCTGAACTCGATGAAGACGATTTTAAAGCAAGAGTGAAGAAGGTTAATGATGCAGGCTTAAAAATAGAAACCTGCAACGGCCTTTTCCCCGATACTCTTAAATTTGTCGGAAACGACGTTGATTGGAGCAAAGTTAAGGAATATTCAAAATCCGTTGTTGATAGAATGAACCGCGCAGGGGTTGAGATTATTGTCTTCGGCAGTGGAAAATCTCGCGCAGTTCCCGAAGATTTCTCAAGAGAAGAAGCATATAAGCAAATTGAAGAAGCATTTTCGATAGTTTGCGAGGAAACTGCTCGCACCGGCATCAATATTGCTATTGAGACTCTTAACATAACAGAAACCAACACATTAAACTCTCTAAAAGAAGGTTATGACTTTATAAAAAAAGCAAACCTTCCGAACCTTCATTTGCTCGCCGACCTCTACCATGTTGCTATGGAGGGAGATATAACGAGGGCGATGAACGATCTAAGAGCTTGCAAAAGCGAAATTATTCACACCCATATTTCAAATCCCATCGGCAGAAAAATGCCTTATATAAATGATGGCTTCGATTATAACCTTTTCTTTGATGCGCTGAAAGACATCGGATATGATGCCAGAGTCAGCATAGAGGGCGGAGATTGGTTTGTTGCTTATCCTACTTTCGAATCTTACGAAAGACAGCTTGAAGAAGCTATGAAGCTTTATAAGTTTTATGGTTTAAAATAAGAATAATAAGCACAAAAAACGACTCAGTGGTAAACTGAGTCGTTTTTTCGTTATGGTGTGTTTTTTTAGTCGTCGGTTTCCTCTAATTCATCGGTTGAGTTGGTGTGGTCGAGGCCGAACATATCAGACAAATCAAGAATGTTGCAATACTTTTCTATTTGAGCCTCCAACAGCTCTGCAATCGGTTTTATATAAACCTTTTTCTTCATCTTATTCGCCCTCGCTTGTGTCTGAAATCGTTGCTGTGTGTTTGCTATACTCTGTATAGCGTTCGCCATCTAACGTATAGGTTACGTAGGCTCTCGCATAGCGCACCTGACCTGATTTGATTTTATTTAAGGTTATCATATAGTTGCCCGAAGTTTTGCGTTTTGCGGAAACCGGCTGTTTAGGATTGGTATCCATAGTTATATTCCCTTCGCAAGCCTCGTAGCCTTTTTGATTAGTGAATATAACTCCCTTTTCAACCACTACTGCGCCAACGGGAAGCATAACGTTTGCGGTTACGGTCGCGTTATATCTGTCCTCGCCGTTTTCCTCATAATGAACCTGCGCGTTTAAAATAACCTTATCTCGCTCTAAAGAGGTTGTTTCTTCTGTTTTATAAACCGCCTCAAGGGTTACATCACCCGACATAAAGAAGCTATACTTCGAAGTCAGACTGACAACCGCACCGTTGGAATCCTTCCAGCCGAGGAAGTTTTCAGGGTCTTTCGCTTGAAGCGTTACCTTTTCATCGAAGGTGAAATCAGTTGTAGTTGTATCTCCCGAATCTTTAACCGTTAAAACAGCAGTTATTTGCTTTCTTACATATATAGCATTAAAAGTTGTGTTGCCAGCTATATAAGAAGTATCTCCATCCCAATAAGCGCCTTCTTTTCCTT
The DNA here is from genome assembly GCA_045630885.1 of Acutalibacteraceae bacterium. Classification (GTDB taxonomy): domain Bacteria; phylum Bacillota; class Clostridia; order Oscillospirales; family Acutalibacteraceae; genus UMGS1532. Next base: position 4,776 of record JAZQTQ010000054.1, on the reverse strand, counting down.
TTTCATATCCGAAAATATTGGGGAGAAGGGCTTGGGCTTGCTCGAGTATCTCTAGCGGTATTTCAACACCTTCATAAGCCTTTGTTTGAAGCAGAATATTGCCCGATTTATCGAGGAAGGTTATTGTATGTTTTCTCATATTCTTCTTGCAAAGAGAGCAGATATGTTCCTCGCCTTCAACATCGAGGGCAACATAATCAAACACAAAGCCCTTGGTTTGCAACATCATAAAGAGCTCGCCATTCCAAATACCCAAGGCTTCGGGCTCGTATTCATAAGCTTCGGTTTCATAGATTTTATAATAGCCTACGCGCTTCTTTTCGCTAAGGTCTATCGCTTGCATACTGTTCATATAATAAGGATAATCTTTTGAACGGTTACCTCTTACATAATAGAGAATGCCTTGATAGATAACACCGCTTTGCATAACACCATCAATATGAGAATAGGTTGATTGGTCGGTTATATCAGCGGGAGTCAGGTTTATTGTTTCGGCTTCGCCAGAATAAGTTTCCGATGTTGGAGCGGCTGGCATATCAAATTCCGTTATTATAAAGGCGTTATTTTTCTCGAAACTCTCGAAGCCTTCATAGTTGGCTCTGTATTTTTCGAGGTTGGCGGGGTCTTGAGAAAAACGCTCCCACGTAACATACATTTTGCCGCTTGTTGTTTCGTTCGGTTCGAAATCAATGATGGTGTTAAACCATCTGCTAAGGGCTGCTTCATAGCCCTTGGAAGCATCGTAGCCTTCGCCCGAAATATACTTGAAGTTCTCGCCGTTCCAGTTGTTTTTGAGATAATATCCCGATGCGGCTCCTGTATCTTTTTTCGGATTTTCTTCTCCCTCATCCAAAAGATAATCATAGTCGTTATACTGAATGAGCTGAACACATTCAGATGACCAAGTTCCGTCTTTTATAATTATTCGTTCAACAGATATTTTGCTGATAAGAGAATTATCTTTATCTCTATCTCCGCTGGAGCCTGTTGTTATATAAAGCAACGGGAATTGGTCGTTTTCATCAAATTTAACGGTTGAGAAATTTGCTGTGTTGGCATGGTTAGCGTATCTCGAATCGGCTTTTCCTTCGCTATCATAACCCTCATTATATGAAGCAAGCTTGAATTCAGAAATAAGCTGACCTGTCGGTATGTCATACACATAGCATTTTCCTACGCTTGTTAATGAAAAAAGATAATCGCCATAAATCGCCGCGCCTTGCTGACCGTTAAAGTCCATCAAATACTGAAGTTTGAAGTTTTCTCCTTCCTCATAACTCTCGTGATAGATATATCCAGTTGGGTCTATTTTATAATCATCATATTCTATTTGATTTTTGCCCTCGGCATCGCTGAAAGCGGCATCACATTCAAAGCAAGCATAATGAGCTTCTTGTCCATCTTCAAAAATTCCCGGTTCTTTCCTCTCAACCCAAACAATATCATGGTTTTCGCCACAATCAGGAGCAGTTCCATAAACTCGGAATTCATAAATTCTGGGATAAATGTTGCCGTCCTTAACCTTTTGAATATCGGTTGTTGAAACAGGGTTAATATATTTTAAAGCTACATATCTTGCTGTTTTTCCAAGCATCGGGGAAATAACCTGATATTGCGATGGAACTGTGTTTTCAACACTCGCCACGAGGTTTTCTTGTTGGAACAGAGTTTCTCTATCTTTAGAAACATAGATTTCATATTTGGATGCTCTCCAAATATAATTATTATGATGAGCAATTAATATATCCGAAACATCGAATTTTTCTCCAAGGTCATAAATTATTTCAACGGTTCTTGTTCCATCGGTATACCATATAGCTTCCTTTGAAGAAGAATCATACTCTGCAAACTTGTTGGCAATCATTGTTTCGGATTTCAAATTGCCATCCTGAATGTTTTCGCCATTAATCGGAGTTCCCTTGCCTTCTTCTTCATTTTGGCAATATGTGATTTTTTGAGCGGTTAACGCTTCTTTCTGGTTTAATATATTATTAAGATTCCCCTCAAACTGTCTAACCTTTTTAGCTTCACCATCGGGGGTTAAACCGCCTAAAAGAACTACCTCTGTAAATCTATAGCCTTTCGGTCCGTTATAATTGTCATCAATAAGGCGCAAAATTAAATATTTAAAGCTTTTTGCGTTTTTTCCGAACTTATAAACGTTTGCCTGTTGGTCTGTTACGTCATCTTGGATTCGCTTATATGAGGCAATTTCTATCGGATTTTTTCGAGCCTCCTCATAAGAATCGGCTCCTAAAATCTTATATTCATTGGTTTGATGATTAATCGTTGCGCGGTTTATAAGCAGGAAATATTCAGGCGCAACAGAGCCATTCATATCGAATATAATATCGATATAGTTGCTCATTTTATCAGCATCTAAATCATAATCAACGTTATCTATAATATTATTTGCGGTTAAATGCCACGTATGGTCTTGCCAAACGGTTGCTTTTGAGCCATTGTCGCTATAGCTCAAAACATCCATATCTTTGTTTTTTAAGAGATTTTCATAGCCTTCATCGAAGGTTACTTTAGAATTTACAGCAGAGCCGCTTATATGAACGGGCAAATCCTCGGGGATTTCGGCAACAGAGCCATTATGAATCCAACCCGCTCCATCATCAATTCTTCCTGTTAAAGCGAGTTGGCTTAATCTATAACCGGCTGCATTTCCAAAGGTATCCTTTTTAAAGCGAATTATCAGATATTTATAGAATGGGGAGTTTTCCGGAAATTTATAAGCGATTATGCGATGATTAGATGTTGTATCTCCCTCTCTCGAATAGGTTGCAAGCAAGGTTGGAGAAGATTTCGCTTCTTCTTCGGAATTTGCGCCCAAAACATCAAATTCAATGATTTGTCTTTGCACATAACTTCTATTTATAAACAAAAAATATTCCGGAATAACATTTTCTTCTAAATTAAAAATCAGGTCTGCTTCAGGGTATGTTGTCATACCGCTTGGGTTAATATCCATGTCTGCCAAAATTCCGGTTTTTAGTTTATCAAGATTGCTTAGATTAATCGATGAGCAATCTGCTGAATCATCGTGATGATGGCAACAAACCTCATATTCCTTTCCGAGAAGGAGATTATTATAGCCTTCTTTTATTGGAAGTGTTTGACCGTTAGTCATCGATGCGCCCTTAATCAAGGGAAAATCTTCTTCGGGAATATCCGCTTCTCCTCCCGCATAAACCCATTCTCCTGCATTAACGGTTGGGTCTTGACCTAAAAGAACAATCTCATTGAAACGATAGGTTTCTTTATAAGAGGAGTTTTCGCTATTGTTATCCCTCTTTAAGCGCACGATGAAATACTCGAAGGTTTCAGCGCCTTCGGGGAATTTATACACGTTCACTTGCTCGCTAACTGAAAGATCCGAAGACCTAGAATAGCTTGCCAAAAGAGTTGGAGAAGATATTGCAGCATCATAAGTATTTGCGCCGAGAATATCGAATTCGGCTATTTGAAGATTTGCTGCAGAACGGCTTACCATAACAAAATATTCGGGAGTTACTGCACCTTCAAGTTTAAATAATATATCAACTTCAGGATATCTCCAATACTCCTCGGGATGAATATCAACGTTATCAATATGGTTGTTTGCAATACCGTATTCCTTATCTTTCCATATACTACCACACTGAGATCCGTCCGAATGATGACATCTTATTTCGTATTTCTTCTCTGATAAGATATTTCTATATCCATCTTTATATGAAATGAGGCTTCCTATATCAGTTCCTGCAATTGTTAAAGGTAATTCTTCTGTCATATCAGCGACAGAGCCATTATATATCCAGCTGCTCGACTCCTCAGGCTCAACAGCTTCTTCGCCTAAAAGCATAATATCCCAAATACGATATCCGCCAAGCCAATCGCCCTCGGAAAATGTGTCTTTTTTCAGGCGTACTACAAGATAATTTATCGCTTCATGATCTTCCCCGAAATCATAAACAATAATGTTATGATCACTCGTTTTATCATCGCCTCTGCTATATTCTGCAATAACAGTTGGGCGGGATACTGCATCATCATAAGTTTGAGCGACACACAAATCAAACTCAACAATCTGGCGAGCAACATTCGAACGGTTTATATAGGCGAAATATTTTGGAATAATTGGAGAATTTAATTTAAAAATAAGATGCGCTTGAGGATCAGGAGCGCTTGCATCCTTGTGATTAAGACCGCTGGGATTAATGTCGGACTCATTTAGAATTCCATCATAAATCAAACCTTGATCGCTTGTAACCGACCCTGTCGTTGGAGTAGTTCCATCAGAAGCATAATATTTAATTTCAAGCGTCTGTTCGGGCAAAATATTTGTATATCCATCGGATACAGACATCGCCTTCCCATATCCATTAGATTTTAACGGTATGTTTTCAGGCAGACCTTCTAACGAACCCGTATATATCCAGCTGCTTTCATCGGCAAAAGCGACTCCGCCGAGGCAAGAGAAAATGGATACGACCATAATTAAAGATAAAAAGATACTAACAAGTTTTTTCATAAACAATTCTCCTTATAAATCTTTTCAATTTGATTATATCATAGTCAATTTTATCTTTTAAATATATTTTCTGTTAAATACTTGCACAAAATTAACAACCGAACTATACCAAATAGATGAATTGTCAAACTAAGTGCAACACTTTTTAATGCAATCATCAAATAAATCCACAGGTTTTTTGTAATGTAAAACCTTTTTGGGCCTGGCGTTGATCAACGCCAGGTTCTTTTTTAATGTTGTAGGACTAACACGAG
>JAZQTQ010000053.1:0-2308 GCA_045630885.1 Acutalibacteraceae bacterium | reverse complement strand
GATTATCCGCGTTTGCTTAACCAATAACTCTTAAACTTAAAAATTATATTTTGGAGGAAAGTAAAATGGATTCAAAAGTACACAATTTATTAAATCAGCAAATCAATAAAGAGCTTTATTCAGCTTATCTTTATCTCGATTTTTCAAATTATTTTGAAGAAAGAGGACTTGATGGCTTCGCAAATTGGTATATGATCCAAGCGCAGGAAGAAAGAGATCACGCTATGCTTTTTTATACCTATTTGCAAAATGAAAATCAAAAAGTAACTCTCGAGGCTATTGCAAAACCCGATAAAGTATTTTCTTGCGATATGGACGTTTTAAAAGCAGGCCTTGAACATGAACAATATGTAACTTCGCTTATAAATGATATTTATGGCGCCGCTTATGACGTTAAGGATTTCAGAACAATGCAGTTCCTTGATTGGTTTGTTAAAGAACAAGGCGAAGAAGAAACCAATGCCAACGATTTGATTTCTAAGATGGAACTTTTCGGATCAGATCCCAAAAGCCTTTATATGCTCAATCAAGAGCTTGCGGGCAGAGTATATAGCGCTCCATCATTAGTTCTTTAATTATGGAAATAGTTATTTTAACTGCGCTTGGCGTTGGCGGAGCAACGGTTTTTGGATCATTAATAGGCTTTGCTTTTAAAAAACTTTCTCATAAATTTTCTGATATAATTCTTTCATTTGCAGCAGGAATAATGCTATCAGCCGCAATACTCGGTTTGATTTTGCCTGCAGTAGAATTATCGGACGATTATGGCTTGATTGTTGTCATTGTTGGAATATTTGTTGGAGCTTTATGCCTTAATTTGATTGATAAACTTGTTCCGCATCTTCATAGAATAATAGGCTCAGAACAAGAAAAACATAATAAATCCGACTTAAGTAAAGTCCTTTTATTTGTAACTGCAATTGCGATTCATAATTTGCCTGAGGGTATTGCCGCTGGTGTTGGTTTTGGCTCAGGAAATTCATCACAAGCGTTGATGATTGCGGGTGGAATTGCTCTGCAAAATATACCCGAAGGTATGGTTATAATCGCTCCGCTGCTTGCGGCGGGAGTAACTCCCAAAAAAACATTTATCTGCGCTATGATAACGGGCCTTGTTGAGGTCGTTGGAACTTTCATCGGATATTTTGCAGTTAGTATTGCTTCTGCAATTTTGCCTTTTGCTCTTGCTTTTGCGGGCGGAACGATGCTTTATGTAATAAGTGATGAAATGATCCCCGAAACCCATTCGCATGGCTCGCAACGAGGTGCAACTTATGCTCTTTTAATCGGATTTTGTGTTATGCTTATTTCAGATTTTCTATTAGGTTAATAAAAAAGTGCAGATTTTGTCTGCACTTTTTTAAAATATTGATAAGTTCTTATTATTATCACATACGGCAAGGAATATTTCCTTGTGTGATTTATAACCCATACATTTCAATTCGTTTCGTAGCCAGTTTTCGTCAAGACCCATTCGTTTTAGGTTTTCGCCCATAATTTTTCCGTCCATAATAAGCTCAGTATTTATTGATTCTATAGGTGGGGTAATGTTCATATCTGTTGGATTAACAGGTCGTTTCGTGGCTTTTGGTAAAACAGTCAACTTCCCGTTGTATTCAAAAATCGCCGTTTGAATATCGTTAAGATTAAAATATCCCTCTTGCCTGCACATAACCATAAATTCGCTAAGATCCATTTTTGATTTTTTCATATTTTCTCGGTATATTTTCCCTCCGTTCATAATAATGGTAGGAGTGCCGTTCACAAATTTTCTCATTTTGGGGAGTTTGCTTGTAATAAGAGTTAAACAAACGGTTATAATTCCGTAAATAACCATTGCAACAAGAGGTTTCCAGGGTTTTTCTAATTCGGTTGCCAGTTCTGCCGCAATAGAGCCAATTGTGATACCTGTGATATAGTCGAAAAAATCAAGTTGAGACATTTGCTTGTGCCCCATAAATTTTGCTATTATGAATAAAGAAACTGCTGAAAATATGGATGTTGCAATTATTTTTATAAATTCCATAATAATCTCCTTTGGATTATTTTATCCAAAAGTTGATTATATATTATTTTTAAGCAAACACGAATAATCCGAATCTGCCTAAAATGGCATAATTTTAGCGCTTTTCGGCTTGTCATCATCAGTAATGCACAAAGCATTACTGACTCTTTCGCACCGAAAATCACAAGAAATTATGCTCATTATTAGGTCGAAGAATTTTAAAGATGCGGATTTTTGGGTTTGCAAGGCAAAAACGCAGTCAATCCTTTGTGGATTGACGAGTATTTTAACAAAGAAAACGCG
>JAZQTQ010000052.1:0-23528 GCA_045630885.1 Acutalibacteraceae bacterium | reverse complement strand
GAAGAAGGTATCGTTGCAGGAGGCGGTGTTGCTCTCATCAATGCTATGACTGCTGTAAAGGGTCTTGTAGATGAAACCGAAGGCGATGAAAAGACCGGTGTTAGAATCGTTCTTAAAGCCCTTGAAGCACCTATCAGACAGATTGCCGCAAACGCAGGCATGGAAGGCTCCGTTATTATCGACAAGATAATTGCAAGTGAAAAGGTTAACTTCGGCTTTGATGCTTATAGCGAAACCTATACAGATATGATTGAAGCAGGTATTGTTGATCCAACAAAGGTTACCCGTTCTGCGCTTCTCAATGCCGCATCTGTTGCTTCTATGGTTTTAACAACCGAAACTCTCGTTGCAGAGAAGAAGGAAGATGCCGCAGCAGCAAATGCCGCAGCAGCCGCTGCCGCTGCCGCACAAGGCGGAATGTATTAATAAACAAAATGTTTTCGGGCTCCAAACGGAGCCCGTTTTTTGTTTTTTAAAAAACAAAAAAATATTGCAAAAGAGGGGGTTTTGCAAAAAAAATGGTGTAAAAAAACATTTTTTTGTGTTGAAAAAATATGGGGCTTATGTTATAATTTCATTGAAAGAATTTTCCAAAAAACAAAACACAAAAAGGAGTTAAGGAAAATGAGAAAATTTACTAAAAAACCTGAACTTTCTGAGCTCACACTCAGAGAAAAAATCGGTCAGACTGCGGTTATGCAAATAGCAGATTTTATCAACCATCCAAACATTGAGGAGTTCTTAAAGGATAACCCTATCGGTAACCTTTGGAACTGCGGAAACCTCGCTATGACCATCGTTAATTTAACAGGTATCGTTGGCGAAGATTTGCAGGATAGCGAATATTATAGAAAATGGGTTGAGAAAATTTCGGATATGCTTCCAATTCCTCCCCTTTCTGCAACAGACCCCTTGGGCGAAACCTTTGCAACTAACTTTAAAGAGCTTGTAACAGCTCCAACTGTTGCTGCTGCAAACTCAAAGGAACTTGCCTATGATTATGGCGTTATTCAAGCAAAAATGGCAAGAAGCGGCGGTTGTAACTATTATTGGGCACCCGTTATGGATATTCCTTCCCGTTTTTCATCTATAAGCATTATGAGATCTATGTCGGACGAGCCTAAAAAACTTCGCGATCTTTCTCTTGGAATGATTCAAGGCTTGCAGGATAACGGAGTTGCCGCAACGGTTAAGCATTTCCCCGGCGCCGACCAAACTGAATATAGAGATGCTCATTTTTCTCCCGCAATAATCGGCTCAAGCTTTAGAGAATGGAAGAAGCTTCAAGGTAAGGCATTTAAAGAGCAGTTTGATGAGGGCGTAATGTCTGTTATGATTTCTCATATGGGCTTCCCCGCAGTTGATGATAGAAGGATGGGAAATAGCTATATTCCCGCAACTCTTTCTGATAGAATTATTACAGACCTTCTCAAAAAGAAAATGGGCTTCAAGGGTGTTGTTATAACCGATGGTATCGGTATGGCGGCTCTCCACACGGCATACCCCGACGAGGGCGATCTTTTCGTTGCGCTTCTTAATGCAGGTAACGATATCCTTCTCGGTGTTAGAAGCTTTGAATATATTAATATTATTGAGAAAGCGGTTAAAGACGGAAGAGTTAGCGAAGAGCGTATAAACGATGCTTGTCGCCGTGTTCTTGATATGAAGGAAAAACTAGGTCTTTTCGAGGGTCAGGAGCCTATTATTATGGACGAAACTCTCGAAAACGAAATATCCGAATTTAACAGAACTGTTTGCGATAGAGCCGTAACCTTGGAATGTGATACAAAGAATCAGCTTCCGTTAGATGCTTCCAAAATTGAAAACGTAACAATCGTTTGCTCTGCACACGTTGACAGAGCTTATGAAGCTCTCAAACATATGAAAGCGGCTTTGGAAGAAAGAGGAATGAAGGTTGAAATCCAAAGAAGAATTGAATCTTTGGAGGATATGGCGGCTGTTGATGCAAAGAGCGACCTTATAATCTATGCAGGCTATCTTTTCCATCATGCCCCGATGGGAGCTTCGAGCTTCTATGGCGATGAATGTGCAACCTTCTTCTATGCTTTCACAAAGGGCCTCGAAAAATCGATTGGTGTTTCTTTAGGCTCTCCCTATGTTTACTATGATTTTTATAGCAATCTCAATATGTTCTGTCATTGCTATAGCTTAAGTAAAGAGGCTCAGGAAGCATTCGTTAAGGGAATCTTTGGAGAAATCGAATTCCAAGGCGAAATGCCTTATATCCAGCCCGGACCCAGAACTGATAAGTAAGAAGGAGCCAAAAGTGTTATGGTTATTTTAAAAAACGAAAACGTAACTGTTAAAATTGATGAGCTTGGCGCCGAACTTAGAAGTATGGCTAAAAATGGCGTTGAATACATCTGGAATGGCGACCCCAACGTTTGGGACGGAACTGCTCCTATTATGTTCCCGATTTGCGGAGGACTTAAAGAAGATAAGTTTTCTTATGAAGGCAAGGAATATACTTTAACAAAGCATGGCTTCGCAAAATATAAAACCTTCTCTGTTGAAGAAAAGAGCGAAACTAAGGCAACGTTTTTGCATATTTCCGATGAGGAAACCTTAAAGGCATATCCTTTCCTTTATGAATTTCGAGTTGTTTTCGAATTAAAGGGCGATGCGCTTGACATTACATATAAGGTTAATAATAAAACCGACGGAAAAATGTATTTCTCCATCGGTTCCCATGAGGCTTATGCAACGCCCGAAGGTATAGAAGACTATGATATAATCTTCCCCGAAAAGGAAACCTTGCAGGCATTAACGTTGGCCGGAAACTTTGTTGGAGAACCAAATTTCTTGGTTTGTAAAGATACCGACGTGCTTCCGCTTTATGATAAATATTTTCTTATAGATGCCCTTGTTTTTGATTGTCTTAAATCAAGGAAAACAACACTTAGAAACAGAAAAACAGGCAGAAGCATCAGCGTTAGCTTCCCCAATGCGGAGTTTTATCTCCTTTGGCATAAGCATGGCGGCGGATATATCTGTATGGAGCCTTGGGAGGGTATTCCCGATAGCCTTTGGGAAGATGGAGATATAACTAAAAAGCGCGGAATAAGAGAATTAGACAAAGGCGCGGAATATAGCACAACTCATACCATCGCTATCGAAGGATAGGTAAATCAAATGGAAATTTTAGTTGGTAAAAAAATCGGCAAGATCGTTGAAATTTTAGATGAGCTTCGTTTTATTAACAGAGAAAGAATAGCCCCCATTGAGATATTGGAAGCGGGCTACAGAGATAAATCTCAACCCCCTGAGGAGGGATATGAGAGATTTGAAAACGGAGATCAGCTCGATGGCTCAGATAAGCATTATTGGGTGCGCTTTACAGTTGATGCACCCGTCCTTCCGGATGGTTTTCAGAACCTCGTAAGATTCAAAACGGGCAGAGAGCACCTTTGGGATGCCATCAATCCGCAGGGCTTGGTTTTCCTGAACGGAAAAATATCTCAAGGTATTGACATTCATCATACTGAGGCTTTAATAGAGCCCGGTAAAAACGAGATTATTGTTTCCCTTCATTCGGGAAATGGCTCAGATGGAGATAGATTTAATCTAGATATCTTTTTAGAAACCCTCGATAAAAGGGTTGAAAAAGCGTATTATGATATCCTCGTTCCTTATAGAACCGCTATGATAGCAGAGGATGGGGATGAAACGGGCAAGGAGATATTAAAATATCTTGAAATCGCCGTTAATAAGATCGATTTCAGAGCCCCCGGCAGTGAGGAGTTTTATAAAACGCTGGGAGAAGCCGTTGATTACCTCGAAAATGAGTTTTATAAAAAAGCTTGCGGCAAAACCGAAAAGGTGGTTAATTGCATTGGCCATACTCATATCGACGTTGCCTGGCTTTGGACTTTGGAGCAGACCATTGAAAAAACTCAGCGCTCATTTTCAACAGTTTTAAATTTGATGAGGCAGTATCCCGAATATATCTTTATGTCGAGCCAGCCTCAGCTTTATGCCTTCGTTAAGGAATACGCCCCCGATGTTTATGAAGAAATCAAAGAGCGGATAAAGGAATGCAGATGGGAAGCAGAGGGCGCAATGTGGCTCGAGGCGGATTGCAATCTCTCAAGCGGAGAGAGCCTTGTTCGCCAGATAATCCATGGCAAGCGCTTTATGAAGGAAGAGCTTGGTGTTGATAGCAAGACCCTCTGGCTGCCCGACGTTTTCGGATATAGCGCGGCGCTTCCGCAGATCCTTAATAAAACTGGTGTTGAAAATTTCGTAACCTCTAAAATCAGTTGGAACGATACCAACAGAATGCCTTATGATACCTTCATCTGGCAGGGTATCGATGGCACCGAGATTTTCTCGAATTTTATGACAGCGCAAAAATACGTCAAAGGCGAGCCATCGTCGAACTTTTCAACCTATGTCGGTATGCTCGACCCCGAGCACGTTAAGGGCGCTTGGAACAGATATCAGCAAAAGGAGTTTAATACCGAAACCGTTCTTACTTTTGGCTTCGGAGACGGTGGCGGCGGCCCGACAAGGGAAATGCTCGAAATGGGCAGACGCTTGAAATATGGTATTCCCGGGCTTCCTAAGGCTGAAATCACAACGAGCGCAGAATATTTAAAGAAAACAAGAGCTAATTTCTTTAAAAGCACAGAGGATTTAAAAAGAATTCCGAAATGGGTCGGAGAGCTTTATTTAGAGCTTCATAGAGGAACCTATACCTCTATTTCCAAAAACAAGAAAAACAACCGCAGAAGCGAATTTGAGCTTCAGAATGCTGAGGCGTTAAGCGAGATAGCGAGCCTTCTTTTTGGCGCGGATTATCCCGCCGAGGAGCTTTATGGCGCTTGGCAAAACGTTCTTCTTAATCAGTTCCATGATATTATACCCGGTTCTTCAATCGAGGAGGTTTATGATAGAACGGATAAGGATTATGCCGAGGTTTTAGCAACTGCCGATTCGGCTCAGAAATCCGCTCTTGGAAGAATTGCCGAAAATATCAAAACCGATGGCGGTGTGCTTGTTTATAACCCGACCTCGTTTAATGCAGAAGGCATAATTGAGCTTGAGGGCGAAATCTATGAAACCGAGGCTATCGCTCCCTTCGGCTGGAGCGTTATCACCCCCGAAAAGGCGGAGCAAAAGGTCAAGGTTTCGGGGCTTGTGGCAGAAAACGATTATTATATCCTCTCTCTCGATAAAGAGGGCAGAATCGAATCTCTCTATGATAAGAGAAACGATAGAGAGATTGTATTGGCAGGCGAAAAGGCAAACGAGCTTCAAACGTTTGAAGACTATCCCTATGCTCATGATAACTGGGATATTTGCCCTTATTATAAGCAAAAAATGTGGATAATTGATAACGCTGAAATCACTCCTTTCTCGGAAAATGCTTGCGGCGGATTTATCGTTAAGCGCAAATATATGAATTCATATATCGAGCAAAAAATCTGCCTTTATAATAATTGCGAGAGAATTGATTTCAAAACCAAAATCGATTGGCATGAGCATCATCAGGTTTTGAAGGTTGCATTCCCTCTTGATATCAAGGCATCTAAGGCAACTTATGATATCCAATACGGAAACATCGAGCGTCCAACCCATTATAATACGTCTTGGGATGCCGCAAAATTCGAGGTTGTCGGCCATAAATGGGCGGACATTTCGGATTCAAGCTTCGGCGTTGCGCTTCTTAACGACTGTAAATACGGCCATTCTGCAGAGGGCAGCACCTTAAAACTCACACTTCTTAAATGCGGAACCTATCCCAACGAAAACGCCGACCAGGGCGAGCAAGAGCTTACCTATTCCTTGCTTCCCCATGAGGGAGATTATCGCGAGGGCGAGGTTATAAAGCAGGCTTATCTTCTTAATAACCCCTTCAAGGCTATTTCTGCCGAGAAATGCGAAGGAGAATTGCCCGAAAGCTATTCATTTGTTTCGGCAGATAAGCAAAGCGTTGTCATTGAAGCTATTAAAAAGGCTTATGATAGCGATGATACCATTGTTCGCCTTTATGATGCTTTTGATCGCAGAGAAAAGGTTAAGCTGACCTTCGGTTTTGAACCTAAAGCAGTTTATCTTTGCGATATGCTCGAAAATGAGATTTCCGAAATTCCTTTCGAAGGCAATGAAGTAACTCTTCCTTTAAAGAATTACGAAATAGTAACTTTAAAAATCAAAGCATAAAAATTCCCCGAAGCTCTTTATTTGAGCTTCGGGGATGCTTTTTTATTTTAAAATTCTTATAGATCCGATTATAGGTAGTTCTTTTGCTCTGCCTTGAGAGGCGTTGATGATTCCGATTATCATAAAAACGAGGGTAATAGTCCCTGAGGTTACGTTGAGAATGTTGCTTAAAATTCCAAACCCAATTATATTTAAAATCGCCGCCGTAACCGAGGAAACGGTCGAAACAATAAAGAGGAGAATTCCTTGGTTCGTGTGGTAACGCGCGTAAGGCGAATTAGGAGCTGCAAGAAGAGGGATAAGAAAAAGCAAGCCAAAGTAAGCCAGAATCGCAAAGACTCGGTTTTTTGAGATATCCTCGCCGCTGTATTCATAGGTTGTATCGAAGGTGTTGTTGAATTGTTCAAATTTTTCCGAAACGTTATTTATCGCATCATTAAAAACGTTTTCATCGGTCTTTGCGCCGCATTTTGGACAGAATATCTCGTTTGAATTAAGCTCGGCAGAGCATTTAGGGCATTTCTTCATAAGAAACTCCTTTATTTTTTAGGCGGCAGGCATTCAATAACCTGCATCTTTTTATCGGATTTTAATTTGAATTTACCACTCGCTGAATGAGGCATAAAGAAATAGTCGCCCTTTTTAAGGAAGCGATGGTAAGCATCGTTATAAAGCTCACCTTCACCTTCGGTAATAACGTAAACTGCAGGGCCTGATAAGGGTGCGCTTTCGCTGTTATCGAGGAAATATCTGTTAACAGAGAAGAAGGGAGTATCATCCTCGGTTATAAGATGCTGAACGCCATCGATAATTTCAGGAGTTCTTCTTGAAGCCTTTTCTGCTTTTTCTCCTGCGATGGTCATATCGAAGCATTCGAGGGCAGCCTCTCTGGAAAGACCAATATACATCTCATTTTCAGAAAGCTCATAATCTCCGCATTTTTCTTCAGGCTGAATAGTAAAATCAGTAGGCTCCTGAGTTTCTAAAAGAAGGCAACCTGCTCCAATAGCATGAACAGCCTTTGCAGGTATGAAGAAAACATCTCCCGGCTTTACGGGTATTCTTCTGAGAAGGGGCAAAAATGCTTCTTCTCCGCCTAAAAGCGCCTTATCGAAATCTTCTTTCGAAATCTCTTCTTTAAAGCCGAAATAGATGCAAGCGTCCTCTCTGGTTTCTAAAATCACCCAGGACTCTGCCTTCCCATGAGAAGAAGCGAAATGCTTTTCGGAAAAAGGAACGTCGGGGTGGGCTTGAATGGGTAAGCGAATGGAGCTGTCGAGAATCTTAACGAGAATTCCAAGCTCATCGCGGTCGCCTAATAGCTGATCTTTTTGATTTTCCAAAAGATCGTCAAAATAATCTCCGTTTTCGGTGAGGGAAACTCCTTCTTTGGGGTCTGTGCTGCCTTCGTTCAATGCCTTGGTCGAAGAGCATACCCATTCTTCTGGAAAATATCCATCTGTGGAAGAATCTCCGAAAAAATTTGAAAAGAGTTTTCCGCCTGTATAGATTCTGCGAACTCGGTTAGATTTGAAGAAAATCGGTTCGTTTATTGTATTTTTAGAAAAAGCGTTTTCCATTTGATTAACTCCTTAAAATTTAAGCATCAATAAGCCGAACTCCGGCATTTTGCGCCGCAACAACGCTTTCAAATATCCCCGCTGCCGCAAGGGAGAAAAGCATAGCGCCAAAAGCGGCTTCTTCCGAATGGGCAGGCATCATAAGAGGAAGCTCGAAAAGCTTAGTTAAAGCCTTTTTGGTCGGCTCCGAGCGTCTTATACCATTGCCCGAGCCAATTATAACGGAGGGCTTTTTGTCTTCATTTTTTATGCTATCGTAAAGTTCGAAAAGCTCTCTGACAATGCCATCAACAGTTCCTTTTATAAGCGCGGCGGGGGTGAAATTATCAACTCCAACGCCCTTTATATAGCCTCTGTCTTGAGGGTTGCTTCTCGTTCCTGAGAATTTCGTTGAAACCTCGAGGGATGGCGAATCGGAGAGCGCCAATTCATCCATCTTTTTATAAAGATTTTCGGCTTCGATTCCGCCAAGCTCCTTTAAAACGAGGGAGAGAAAATCCTTCAAAACCGCATAGGCTCTGCCACCGCAAAGAGAGGAACCAACAGCAATTTTCTTTCCGCTGTATAAGGGCCTGATTTCGCATTCGCCCGAAATTTCATCTTTTTCGGTTATCATCGAAATCTGCGCACCCGTTCCAATGTTAATAAGAAGGCTATCTTCATTTTTTATGGAGCCGATAAATGAAGCCTGATTATCGCCTAATGCAACGCAAACAGGGATTCCCTTATAAGCGCCAACAATGGTCGGGTCGTCCGTAACCTCAGGTAAAAGCGAGGGGTCAATACCCGCTTTATTTATTGCGGATTCATCAAAGCAATTTCTCTTTAAATCGAAAAGTCCAAGGCTTGCGGCATCGCTTGTGTGGAGAATAGGAGCCGTAGCTCCGCCAAGCTTCATCGCAAGGAAGGAATGAATTGTGGTGTATTTTGCTGTATTTTCGGGAACAAGTCCATTTTTTGAATTATAAAAATGAGTAACGTTTCCGAAACCGCTTGCGAGCTTATATCCTGTGAGCTTTGATAATTCTTCGGCATATGTAGAAGTGCCGAGGGCTTCATTGCCGCGGCCATCCTGCCAAGTGAAAAGAGGGGAGAGAGGTTCGCCCGAAGCATCGAGATAAAGAATGCCGTGCATTTGCCCGGTAAATCCTATCGAGCCGATGTTTTCATATTTCTCTGTTAAATATTCTGCGAGCTCAAAAACCTTTTTGCTGATGATTTTCGGGTCCTGGAGCTTATCGAAGCCATTTTCCTCGATGAAGCTTCCGTTATCTTTTGTAACCGATTCTAAAAGCTTTCCCGAATCGAGGTCAAAAGCAACTGCACAAATGGTTGTAGTACCAATATCAATTCCTAAATTTATCATTATTTGATCTCCGTTGAATTGGGGTCGAGCCTTGTTATAATATCCTGCTGAATTGCGGGAGAGAGGTCGAGGAAGTTAACGAAAGTTCCATGGATTCTCATTATATAAACGCCGCTCGGTGCATATTTTTTCGGATTTGCAAGAACCTTTCTTAGAATCTCAGCAGTTGTGATGTTAAGATAGAGATAGAAAGGCGCAATGCCTTTTTGCATTTCATTGAAGAAGAGGGGCTTCATAACCTTGTTTTTAAATTCGATGCCCTTTTCTTCCATAGTTTCGGATTTGAAATATTTGGGGTCGATTCCAAAGTGAGAAGCGCATCCACCACACATTTTATCGAATGGAAGCTTCATTGTGGAGAGAGTTCTAAATCCGAGGCCTAAGTTAGCATCGCCATGAAGTGGGTCGATACCATAATTAAGCATTTCTCTCGATTTTCTTCCATCAGGGAGCGCGCCTACCCAGTATCCATAAAGCAGATGGGTTGAAGGTGTGCTAAAGTCGGGGCGGAAAGGATTATCAAGACTGTTTTTCTGTGCGCGAACAACGTCTGCAACCTTTATGCTGACTTCAACCGTTTCATTATCTGCAATCTCGTCATTGTTTCCGAATTTGGGGCAGGAAAGCAGATATTGTCTTAATTCTTCGTTTCCTTCAAAGTTGTTTTTGAGAGCATCTAAAAGAAGGTCGGCTTTTTCAGGAGCTTCTTTTAAAAGCTTATCAACTGCGGTAAAGCAGTCGGCAACAACGCTTGAACCGTGAATAAGACAACCGCTTCCGTGATATTTCGTTCCTTGGTTTTTAACATCTCTGGTATCGAAACCTGTTTCAATTCCGCCCATAAGGCAGCTTAAAAACGGAACGGGCAAAAGGGAGAGCGCGGCAGTTGCGCCGTTTGCGGCATCTGCCATTTCCTTTGTAACGTATTCGAGTCGCTTATAGAAAAGTTCTCTGAGATTTTCTAATTTAGCGGGCTCGCTTTGCGGTCCAATTTCTTCACCCGAAATGAGAGATTTGCCACCCGTTAAGGTGAGCTCCAAAACCTTTCCGAGGTTGAGCCAGCTATTGGTGGTGTTTCCACTGTCTTTACCCATAATTAGGGGCTCTTGGCAGCCTGCAATAGAATAATCGGGGAGGTCTGCTTTTTCAACGCCCGTTTGTGTTAACACCTCAAACATTGCATCATCATTGAATAAAGATGGGGTGAGGCAACCGGGGGTGAAGAAGAATCTTCCAAGCTCTTCATAAACCACATCTGGGGTGTTTTTATGAAGCTTAACAGAGAGAATAGGCTGAGGCAAGTTCATATCGAAATAAGCATCTAAAAGAGCAAAAGCAGAAGGGCAGGTAAGGTCGTTACCTTCGGTATCTCTGCCGCCGATGATAATATTTTGAGAGATAGCCCAGCTTCTGTCAGCTACGTTGAAGAAAACCAGAAAATGCTTAAACAAAGCAGCAGCATCTTCGCGGGAGGTATCTTCCATTTTTCTGTAGGGCTCGAAGATTCTGTCTGCATTTCCAACAGAGAATGCGAAGGGGTTGGGAGCCTGCTCTAAGCACATAACCTGCCAAACAAGAATAAAGCTTTGAATTGCCTCAAAAAGGTTTCTTGCACTCTCGTTTGGAACTCTTTCGAGCGCGCTTGCGAGCGCTATCATTCTTTCCTTTTCTTCGCCATCTGCTGCATCTGCCATTTTAAGAGCTTCGGCTTTATATCTTTTGGCGAGTATGAGAACGGATTCCAAAGAAGCCTTCATAGCCTGATGACCAGTGATTTTTTCTTCGCTGTCGGTTTCGAGCTTTTTATCAATATCTGCAATAATAGCCTTAACTCCGCGCGCCAAAATCGGGCGGATGTCGGGAATAACGTGCCCCGTAACCTGCTCAATGAAAAATTCAACTTCGTCGGTTTCGTTGGAATATTTATCATAAACCTGCGAGAGCGCCTTAACAAAGTCTGAATTTTTGTCGTATTCGCGCATTTTTTCAATTCGTTCAGCAGTTATTTCTTCGTTAGGTTCTATATCACCATAAACAGCGGTCGGGTCGCAATATCCCGAAAAGCCTTCAACTTTAAATGAGGGATTAATCAGCGCATAGCTTCTTGCAAAGGCGTCGCGCTGAGTTCCTGCGAAAACCGCATTGTGGCTTATGTAAATCGGGAGCTTTTCAGCGATTATCTTTAATTGCTCTGCCGCCTTTTCCATGGGAGGAAGATGCTTTAAAGCTTCATCCGAATCGCGGCGAAATTCCTTAATAAGAAACCAACCGTCAAGCCGCATAAGGCTTCTTTCTTCCTTAAATAAATCTTTAGCAAGTTGTGTTATTTTTTCGGCATTAGTCATAGCAAAAATCCTTTCCGTTTATGTTTTTATGATTTTAATTCCGCTTGATTCAAAAAGTTTTTTAAGCGCTAAAAAGTCTTCGTTTTTAACGAAAGCATCTTTCATAGCATAATTAAGACCTAATTTCAGCCATTTTTCTTTTCCGTATTCGTGGTATTTAAGAATTTCAACGTCAAAGTTTTCTGAAACTGATTTCAGCTTTTGGAAAAATTCTAAAAAACCTTCAAATGCTTGAGTGTCATTATTAAATCCGCCGATAAGCGGTATTCTGATATGTAAGGGTTTGAGTTTTATTAAGGAAATCAGATTTTCTTCAATAATTTCAAGATTTCCGTCGGTAAATTCCTTGAGTTTCTCCTTGCTTGGATGTTTGTAGTCCGTAATAACGTAGTCGGCAACCTTTGCGAGCTTCAGAAAGTCTTTTGTTGAAGCATTTGATTCTAAAGCAACAGAAACCCCCTCTTTTTTGATAATATCAATTAATTTTAGAAGGGCAGGAGTCTGCAAAGAACATTCGCCCCCCGTAAAGGTAACGCCGCCACCATCGAAAAACATCGGCTTTGCGGATATAATTTTTTTTGCCAAGTTTTCAACGCTGATGCTTTCCGATTTATTTAGCGTACTCATACCTTCGGGATTTGAGCACCATGGACACTTCATATTGCAACCGGACAGGTGGATAACCATTCTGTTTCCCGGCCCGTCCTGAGAATAATTAAATCCAATTTCAAAAACTTTTAGATCCATTGAAATCTCCTATTAGTTTACAATTTAAACTAATTATAAGTATATCAAAAAAGCATCTCTTTGTCAATAATATAAGAATAAAAAAAGAGAATATTTGACAAGTGGAGAAAATTAAAGTAAAATGAATTAAACAAAACTTTTTAAATCGGGTGGTTTTTTTGAAAAAGGCAAGTGTAAAAACCGTTAAAAGCAATAATAGAGCTTTGATTCTTGGCGCATTGATGAGCGGCCCTGTTTCTCGCTCGGAAATAGTTAAGAAAACGGGACTCTCGAAGGCGGCGGTAACCCTTCTTATAAACGAATTTATTGAGGACGGTATTGTTGAAGAAAAGGGGATTTCCTCTGTTTCGGGCAGTGTTGGCAGACCTGCGGTTAAAATCGACATCGTGCCTCGTTTTCGCTATGCGGCAGGATTCTCTTTACATAGAAAAAAGCTTGCTGTTTGTATAGTTGACCTTAAAAATCAACCGGTTGACGTTTGCGAATATAAAACGGAGGATTTCTCATCTCCAAAGGAGGCAATCGACAGGCTTTATAAAAAATTATTGGAAATGCTTTCGGAAAATAATATAAAAGCGGAAGAACTAATTGGAATCGGAATAAGTTCGCCCGGTCCTGTTGATTTTAAAAAAGGACTCATTTTAACTCCGCCCGACCTTAAGATT
The DNA here is from genome assembly GCA_045630885.1 of Acutalibacteraceae bacterium. GTDB lineage: Bacteria > Bacillota > Clostridia > Oscillospirales > Acutalibacteraceae > UMGS1532. Next base: position 10,639 of record JAZQTQ010000052.1, on the reverse strand, counting down.
TTCCATAATTTCCCTGCTAAAGACTATCTTGCTTCAAAAACCGACCTTCCCGTTTTTCTCGATAACAACTCTGCGCTTCTTGCCCTCAGAGAAGATATGCTGAGGAAGAATCATTTTAGAAATTGCCTTTTTGTTGTTATGGCCGATGGTGTCGGTTCGGCGATTCTTGCTGACAGAAAGCTTCAAAGGGGCGCAGGCGGATTTGCCGGAGAAATAGGACATACGACAGTTATGCCTGATGGCGAGGAATGTCCTTGCGGAAACAAAGGTTGTCTGGAGAGATATATTTCAATGTCGGGGCTCAAAAATAGATTTGGGTTTAAGGATTATTGCGACGTGATAGAAGACTATTCAAAAGGTGATGAAAAAGCGATTGAAATAATGAATTTTATTTCGCAAAAGTTGTCTACAGCCGTTATTAATGCAGTTAATATGTTCGATCTTGATGGAGTTATTTTGTATGGCGAGCTTAATGACAGTCGAGGAATACTCATAAATATGCTCGGAGATGCCATAAACAAGCGTTCAATTATTTCCAATGCGCATAAAATTAACGTTTCAACCTCTCTGCAAGGAGAAGAAAGCAACGTTCTTTGCTCCGTTTCGGCGATATTAAAGGCTTTTTACGATCAAAGGATATGATAAATTTCCCTTGAAAAACCAATAAGAAAATGATATAATATTTATAAGTATAAATATATTCTTTCGGGGATAAAATAAATCTGCGTTTTAAGAAAGGCAGGTTTATTATGAAAGAAGAAAAAAATCTTGTAAATGAAACCGAAAACGAAGAGGAAGAAAAGGAATCATCCGAAAGCGAAAGAATAGAAGAAATCGAGAAGATGGGCTCTGTTTCAGTTGTCGGCTCAAGGCATACCATTCATTGTTTAACCGTTGTAGGGCAGATTGAGGGGCATTTTATTCTTCCCTCTCAAAATAAAACAACTAAATATGAACACGTTATTCCTCAGCTTGTTGCAATAGATGAGGATAAAGATATAGAAGGACTTATAATTATTTTAAACACCGTTGGCGGCGACGTTGAAGCAGGACTTGCTATAGCAGAGCTTATTTCAGGAATGAGAAAACCAACAGTTTCTTTGGTTCTCGGCGGAGGTCATTCTATAGGCGTTCCTTTGGCAGTTTCGGCAAAAAAATCTTTTATTGCCCCAACCGCAACCATGACTCTTCATCCGGTCAGAACGTCGGGCCTTGTGCTCGGTGTTCCTCAGATGCTAAACTATTTTGATAAAATGCAGGATAGAATAATATCCTTCGTAACGGGAAATTCAAATATTTCTGCCGATAGATTCAGAGAGCTTATGCTAAACGTCGGCGAACTCGTAACGGATATGGGAACTGTTTTGGAAGGCGAAACCGCAGTTAAAGAGGGGCTTATAGACAGCCTCGGAGGCTTGAAAGAAGCAATCGATTGCCTTTATGAAATGATAGAGGAGGAGAAGAAATGATGCTCCATTCTATTGTTCCTCCCGAAATGATATTCCCGCCTGCTCCAAATAATGCAAAATATTATAGGCTTAAATATGGCTTTGCCGAGCTTCGTGAAAGCGAAGGCAAAATGCTTATTAACAGAATAAATTCAACCAATCCGCAAGACTATTTAAGCGAGAATTATTCGATAGGAAAACCCTTTAGCTAAAGGGTTTATACATATTTTTAAAGAGGTGCTACATAAATTATGGCTCCAGCCAAAAAGAAAACGACTAAAAACACTCAATCAAAAGCGAAATCATCGTCAAAGAAGCGTCCAAGCAGCGCAACTGCAACTGAAATCGAACAAATGAGAGAGCAAAAAGGAGCAGGTTCGGGCAAAAAGCAAATAAGGGCGATTTGTTTGTTTGCGCTTGCGATTGTTCTTATGGCAATAGCGATTGTTGACAGTAATGCCGTTGTGCCCAAATTTTTGCGCGATTTAATGTTCGGACTTTTCGGAATATGCGCTTATATTATGCCTATTCTTCTGGGGGCATCTGCAGTTATTAGCGCTATGGATAAAAAGAATGATAAGCTTTCGGGACATCTGATTCAAAGCGGATTCCTTATCTGGTTTATCTGCGCAGCAGTTGATATTTTCCCCGTTTTCAGAGGCATAGATTTCATTGAGCACATAGGAGAATGTTATAAATACGATAAGGTGTTCGGCGGAATTTTGGGCGGAATTTTAGGCTATCCGCTTGAGGCTCTTTGCGGTGGAACAATTTCTAAAATAATCATAGTTGTTCTCATTATCGTCGTTTTGATGTTTATAACGGGTACAACTCTTATTTCGGCGTATGGAATGATTTCAAAGCCTATAAAATCAGCAGGAAAAGCTATCGAAAATAAGATAGAAGAAATAGAAAAGCGCAAGCAAGACGAATCGGTGCCTCAAATCGATTTTCCGCTTGAGGGCGACGAAGCAAATCAGCCTTCCGTAGAGGAGGTAACCGAAAGACCTTTAAACGTTGCAGAAAAGCGCAAGAAGGTTATCGCCGCTTATCGCGGAGAGGATTATATTCCGGAGGAACCTGAACAAGAATTTTTTGAGCAAGAACCCCTTCCTGAGGAAGAAAAAACCGACGACCAGGTTGGTATAGAGGGCGTTCGCAAGGAAACGATAGAGGTTCCAAATGCAGAAGAAACTCCTGCTGTTGAGGAAGCAGAACCCGATAAAAAGGGAAATAAGACAAAGGCAATCCCCGAAGGCCTTTCTTTAGAGGATATTCCGGAAGATGAGGAAGCGTATCGTTTTCCGCCATTAACTCTTTTAAAAGAGCCTAAAGGCGGAGTTGCCGCAGTTGGCGACCACGAAGCAACGGGCGAGCAGCTTGTTAATATCCTTCGTTCTTTCGGAGTTGAAACCAAGATTATCAATATCAGCGTAGGCCCTTCTATAACGAGATATGAGCTTCAGCCCGCCGCAGGTGTTAAGATAAGCAAAATAACGGGTCTTTCTGATGATATTGCGATGAATCTTGCAACCGCAGGCGTTAGAATTGAAGCGCCTATTCCTAATAAACCCGCAGTTGGAATCGAGGTTCCAAATAGAAATACAAGCATTGTAACCATAAGAGAAATTATCGATTCAAAACCCTTCACGTCTTCCAAATCGAAGCTCACTGTTTCGATGGGTAGGGATATTGCGGGAACGCCTATTGTTGCAGATATTGCAAAAATGCCACACGGACTTATTGCCGGTGCAACAGGCTCCGGTAAATCGGTTTGCATAAATTCAATCATAATGAGCATTCTGTTCAACGCAACTCCCGACGAGGTCAAGCTTCTTATGATAGACCCGAAGGTTGTCGAATTGGGCGTTTATAATGGCATACCCCATCTTCTAGTTCCGGTTGTAACCGATCCAAGAAAGGCTTCGGGCGCTCTTGGCTGGGCAGTAACCGAGATGGAAAAAAGATATAAACTCTTTGCGGAAAACGACGTTAGAAACCTAGAGGGCTATAATCGTCTTGCCGAAAAGAGCGATTCTATGATAAAAATGCCCCAGATAGTTATAATTATCGATGAGCTTGCCGACCTTATGATGACCGCTCCTCACGAGGTTGAAGATTCGATTTGCCGAATAGCTCAAAAGGCAAGAGCTGCGGGAATGCATCTTCTTATCGCAACTCAGCGTCCATCGGTTGACGTTATAACGGGTATTATTAAAGCAAATATTCCTTCTCGTATCGCATTTGCGTTTTCTTCTGCGGTTGATAGCCGAACCATTCTTGATATGGGCGGAGCAGAAAGACTGCTTGGAAAGGGAGATATGCTCTTTAATCCCGTTGGAGCAATCAAGCCCAAACGAATACAAGGCTGTTTTGTCAGTGACGAAGAGGTTGAAGCGGTTGTTGAATTCATTAAGGGCATAAGAACCAATGAATACGATAGTGATATTATGGAAGAAATTGAGCGTCAGGCTGCGGCGAAGGATACCAAGGGTTCAAAGGAATCCGGTGGCGGAGATAACGACGATGCAGATCCAATGCTTTCTGCCGCTATTGAGTGCGTTGTTGAAATGGGACAAGCTTCAACGTCGCTCTTGCAAAGACGTTTAAAACTCGGCTATGCCAGAGCCGCAAGAATAATGGACGAAATGGCAGAAAGAGGAATTGTCGGCCCTTATGAGGGAGCAAAACCCAGAGCCGTTTTAATAACTAAAGCACAGCTTCTCGAAATGCAGGCGAGAGGCGAGGATACGGAAGAATAAATATGTTTTTACCTATTTCAAAAAAGGATATGCAAGAGCGTGGAATTGAAAAGCTCGATTTTGTCGTTGTAACGGGTGATGCCTACGTTGATCACCCAACCTTTGGAACGGCAATAATTTCCCGCATCTTAGAAAACGAGGGTTATTCTGTTGGAATAATAGCTCAACCTGATGTTAAAAACAGCGCCGAGTTTCTAAAACTCGGCGTTCCTCGCTTTGCGTTCCTTGTTAATGCAGGTAATATAGATTCGATGGTAGCGCATTATACTGCCGCCAAGAGAAAACGCAGTCAGGATGCATATTCTCCCGGTTGTAAAATGGGCTTGCGTCCCGACAGAGCAGTAACCGTTTATTCAAAAAAAATAAAAGAACTTTGCCCCGAAATCCCTGTTATTATAGGCGGTCTCGAGGCTTCCCTCAGAAGATTTGCGCATTATGATTATTGGCTTGATGAGGTTATGCCTTCCGTTTTGGTTGATTCGGGCGCGGATATTCTTTCCTTTGGAATGGGCGAAAGGCAGACGAAAGAAATAGCAAAAATTTTATCCGAAGGCGGTAAAGTTTCCGATTTAAGCGAAATCAAGGGAATATGCTATCTTTCCGAAAATCCTGCGGGAATTAAGGGCATAACCTTGCCTTCTTTTGAATCTTGTAAAAAATCCAAAGAAAAATATGCCGAGGCTTGCAGAATAGAATATGACGAGCAAGATGCTGTCAGAGGCAAACGTTTAATTCAGCCGCATGGAAATAAATATCTTATCCAGAATCCGCCTATGCCGCCTCTTTCAACAGAGGAACTTGACGAGGTTTATGAATTGCCTTATGAGAGGTATTACCACCCTGTTTATGAGAAAATGGGCGGTGTCCCTGCAATAGAAGAGGTTGAATTTTCAATAACACATAACAGAGGCTGCTTCGGAGCTTGTAATTTCTGCTCAATAGCCTTTCATCAAGGCAGACAGATAGCGGTTAGGAGCAAAGAATCTGTTGTTAAAGAAGCTGAAAAACTATCAAATAATCCCCATTTTAAGGGGTATATCCACGATGTTGGCGGTCCCACCGCTAATTTCAGATTGCCTTCTTGCGAAAAACAAATGAAACTGGGTCTTTGCAAAGGCAAAAAATGTCTTGCGCCAACTCCTTGCAAAAATATGCAGGTTGACCATAGGGAATACGTCGATATTTTAAGAACTATCAGAGAAATTCCGAAAATTAAAAAGGTGTTTATCCGTTCGGGAGTCCGTTTCGATTATCTTATGGAAGATGAATCAAAAGAGTTTTTCAGAGAACTTGTTAAACATCATATAAGCGGTCAGTTAAAGGTGGCGCCGGAGCATTGTAGCGCCGCAGTGCTTGATAAAATGGGCAAGCCTCATATCGAAAGCTATAAACGTTTTGCGAATGAGTTTTATAAGCTAACCCGTCAGGAGAAAAAGGAACAGTATTTGGTGCCGTATCTTATGTCAAGCCACCCCGGAAGCACATTAAAAGACGCAGTCGAGTTAGCGCTTTTCTTGAAAAAAGAGAAGATTCGGCCCGAACAGGTTCAGGATTTTTACCCAACACCGGGAACTATTTCAACCGCAATGTATTACACGGGGCTCGACCCTCATACAATGAAGCCCGTATTCGTTCCTAAAACACAGGAAGAAAAAAGGCTTCAAAGAGCGCTTTTGCAGTATTTCAAACCCGAAAACCAAGACCTTTGTATAGAGGCTTTAAAAAAGGCGGGCAGAAGGGACCTTATCGGAACGGGACCCGATTGTCTTGTTCTCCCCAATGCTAAATATTTAGCCGAAATGAGAGCGAAAACAACGGTTAATAAAAATCAAAAAAACAAAAACAATAACCGACAGAAGGGCAAAAGCAGACTCGGCGGAAAATGGGACGGAAAAAGAAGGTAATCTTATGTTAATAGTTGATAGAATAGAAGGAAAATATGCTATCGTTGAATCTGAAAACGGAAGCATAGATATTGAACTTTCACTAATTAAACCAACCCCAAAAGAAGGGGACGTTCTCAAAAAAACGAAGGACGGATATTCTGTTGATAAAGCGAAAACAAAAGAACGAAAGCAAGAATTGTTCGACCTTCAAAGTGATTTATTTTCATAAAAAAACACGCTTTAAAGATAGGCTCTTTAAAGCGTGTTTTCAAGTTTAAAGTTATTAAATAAACAGTTGTAAAAAGGAATATAAAATCGGGATTGTTATAACGCAAAGTGTGTGTGAAACAAGAGCCATCGAACCGCCCAGACGGGTATCTCCGCCATAGGCCGCAGGGAAAACAATGGTGTTTAATCCTAAAGGCGCGGAGAAGGCGAAAAACGATAGCAAAACAATGTCCTTCGGAGCTTTTATAAGGATAAGAATTGCAACGAAAACAATAGGCAAAATAATAAGTCTTAATGCTGTTGCAATATAAACCTTCTTGTTTTTAAGAAGCTTTACTATATCAAACCCACCGATAACGAAGCCGGCAAGAATCATAGCAAGAGGGCCCATACAAGCTTTAAGGGAGTTAAGCGTGTCCATAATGAATTTCGGCATAAAGTTGGTTGCGCCGATAAGTCCGAGTATTGCGCCGACAAAAACCGAAATCATCATCGGATTTATAAGCCTTTTAAGAGGATTTTGCTTTTTATCTGAAGGAACAAGAACGATGAATCCCCAGCTATAACAAAGGAAATAAAGCGGAACGCAAAACAGCAGATATTTATATAAGAAGCGAGGATCCACAGCGCCAAGAATAGCGGGAACAACAGCGTTTCCGAAAAAACCGAAATTTCCGAAGGTCAGAGAATATTCGAAAACACCTCTTTCGGGGGTGGCTTTTTTGCTTAAAAGAGGGGCTAAGAGCTTTGCAACGATGAATGCAAAGAAAATAACACCTGCTCCATAAAGGAACAAATAACTTTCTTTTTTAAGGGAGTCGAGCGTACAGTAACTCATAAAATTAACAAGGATCAGAGCAGGTGAGAAAACGTAATTCTCAAGAGTTGAAATAGTTTTATCCGAAGTTTCGGGAATAAGATTCGTTTTTCTTGCTATAAATCCAATTATTATGCAAATAAAAAGCATCATCAAAGGATCAAGAGTTGCTAAAAAAGTTTCGAGCATTTTATTGTTCACTTCCAAAAAAAATATACGGCTAATATGATAACACATATTTTTGCCATTTTCAAGTAGTTTATGTTGTAATTTTCGGAAAAATAAAGTATAATGAAAATAAATAAAGGAAGGCAGAAGAAGGAGTTCAAAAATATGGAATTTTTGCGATTTTTAGAAGGCTTGAGAAACCCCGTTTTCGATGTGTTTTTCTCTCTTATAACCCATCTCGGAGAGGAAACGATATTTCTCGCCGTCGCCATAATCATCTTTTGGTGTATTGATAAATACGAGGGTTATTATCTTATGACGGTTGGATTTATAGGAACTATTATTAACCAATTTTTAAAAATACTTTTCAGAATCCCTCGTCCGTGGATGCTCGATAAAAAATTCTCTATCGTCGAAAGCGCTCGCGCAGAGGCTACCGGATATTCCTTCCCAAGCGGTCATACACAGTCTTTTGTGGGTACCGCAAGCAGTTTGGTTTTTTGGAATAAAAATAAAATTTTAAGAGTGATTCTTTGGGCTTTAATTATCCTCGTTCCGTTTTCGAGAATGTATCTTGGAGTACACACACCTTTAGACGTTGGCGTTTCATTTTTTATTGCGCTTGCTTTAGCATTAATTATAAAACCCATTATCCAAAAGGCAAAGGAAAACTCAAAAATTATGTTTTTCCTTATCGGTTTTATGCTTTTAATATCCCTTGCCAACCTTCTTTTTGTTGAGCTTTATAACTTCCCGAAGGACGTTGACGCTGCAAATTATCAGTCTGCTCTTAAAAACGCATATAAGCTTTTCGGTTGCATTTTAGCGCTTCCGATAGTTTATTCTTTGGATATTAAGTTCATCAAATTTCAAACAGGCGGAAAATTGTCCTTCCAAATCTTCAAATCGGTTGTTGGCCTTTTGCTTGTTTTAGCAGTTAAATCGGGCGCAAAGCCTGTTTTAAATCTTATTTTTGGCGAAGCAATTTTCACTAATGCCATCAGATATTTTCTTGTTGTTATTGTTGCAGGAACGCTCTGGCCTTATGTTTTCACAAAACTTGGCAAAAAAATGGTTGGTAGTGTAGAATGAAAAAAATAATATGGCAAATAGTTGCAGTCTTAGTTGCTGTTGCTATTGTAATAGGTTGTATCGTCGTAGCCGTAGGCAATAGTGAAGGCGCCGAAAGACCGCAAATTGAGATTTCCCTAAAGGTTACAAATATAGAAAAGAAATCGACTTCCTTTAAACTTAAAACAAATGGCGAATATCTTTTAGATGCGCTTTTGAGCGATAATTTTGCTGATGGAGAAATGCGGGAAGAAGGCTTTTGGATAACAAGAGTTGCCGATATTTCAGCAGAATCAAGCGAGCATTGGCAAATCTATGTAAACGGAAAATTAACCGCCAAAAAAGCAGATAAAATTAAAATTAATAACGGCGACAGTTTCGAATTAAAATTAATTTCAAAAAAGAATAATAACGTTAAGTGAGAAAAATCCCAAAAAGCCTTCTGCTTTTGTATTATTTTTAGTTTTAAATTTAGTTTTATGTGCTTTTTGCACAAAAATCAGGGGCTTTTTTTGTTGCATTAGACAGTATACAAATCGATAAGAATATGTTATTATATATGTGTATGTATTAGTAGCAAGTGTTTTGCTTCTGAAAAAAATATATAAAGGAGATTATTATGAAAAAATCATTATTAAAATTAATTGCCATTATCTGTTTGTTTGGCATTTTGGGAAGTATCCCAATGGCGCTTGCAGACGTTTCTGTTGAATTGGGCGGAAATGGTGGAAGCGGCTTTGGAGATAACAATGCTTCTATTGAAGACGACCTTGATGATGACCCTAACGTTTGGAATGGCGTTGACCTTTCAACAAATGAAGACATTTATGGTAAAGCAATTTGGACCAAGGACGCTACCTATCAGGAAACCGTTTTTGTTTATCAAGGCAGAACAGATATCAAGCTTCTTTATCCTATAAAGAACATTGTTTCCGTTCGTTCTTATGACCTTCAAAAGGTTTATACAGCGGGAACCGACTATAAGGTTGTTGACGGCAAACTTCAGATTCCCGAAGGCTCATCAATCCTTTCTTATGCAACGCCAGATGATTTTAAGAATATGGACACGTCAAATAACGTCATTTGGGGTAATATAGGTGGTTGGGAAAGCAAATCCTATAAATATCAGATTCAAGTAACCTATACTCATAACGAAACTTGGCCCGGAACTACCTATAACGTAGCGCCCGAAAGTCAACTTTCTTCTTTGGATAAATTCTATAAGAAGGCAAAGAGCGGTGAAGCCGCAAACGTTGTTTTCTATGGTGATAGCATAACGGTTGGTTGGAACGCCTCAGGTTTGAAGCAGAAAACATATTCATATGACAAAGGAAATGATGCTTCAACTCTTTCTGAAATAACCTCAACAATGTATGGAAGATTTGGACTTTCCGAGGTTCCTGACTGGGGCTTGAAGTCCTATCCTGTTCAGGTTTATGAAGCGTTAAAGAAGCAGTTTAATAATGATAATCTTAATTTTATCAATAAATCTATCGCTTCAACCTCCAGCCCTTGGGCATCGAAATCTCAGAATATGCAATTCCTTTTAGGCGAAACTAACCCTGATATTCTCTTTATCGCTTATGGTATGAACGAGTTATCAGATCCCGCCTCAAGTGTTAGCTCAAACATTAAAAAGATTATAGATTATGCAAGAACTTTAAATCCTGATTGCGCAATAGTGCTCGTTTCTGCTTTCTATCCCAACAGATTTGCAAGATATACGGATTCAAAGCCATCAGGATTCCAGCTTGGCGCACACGAAGACGCTTATTACACCCTCGCGCAGCAGTATGATGACATAGTAGTTGCTCCTGTTTTTTCAATGTTTGAGAGTATGCTTTCGGTAAAAGAAGCAGTTGACTATACGTCTAATATATTTAACCATCCTAATGATTTCGGTTGCCGACTTTATGCCGATACAATTATGGCAGTGCTTTCCGAAACCGATGAAACCTATTGTGAGGTTTATGGTCATGGCGAAACAAAGCTTATAAATCAAAAAACCGAAAAATGTGGTGTTGAAGGATACACAGGAGATACTGTTTGTAAAAAATGTAATGGCGTGCTTAACGAGGGAACAAAAATCCCCGCTCTTTCTCATAAGTTTGGCGCTTGGACCGCAACAAAGAAGGCAACAACCTCCGCTAACGGTACTCTCACAAGAAAGTGCACACAAGAGGGTTGCACAAAAACCGAAACCAAGACAATCTACAAGGCTTCTTCTATCAAGCTTTCGTCAAGCACATATACCTATGA
>JAZQTQ010000051.1:0-17207 GCA_045630885.1 Acutalibacteraceae bacterium | reverse complement strand
GCTGTCATAATATCAATATACCAGTCTTCCGCCTCAATGCCCTCATATTCTGATGCAATTTCATGGGCTATCAAGGAGAATTTACCATCGGTTTTTTTCATTATATTTGCCTTTGTAACGATAGCAACATTATTTTTCCCATTATTCTTTGCATATTCAAACGCGGCGCGACAAATTCTGCGAGTTCCGCTATTGGTGGTTACCTTGAAATCCATCGCAAGCTTTTCGGGAATTTCAATTCCTCGACTGCCGAGAACGTATTCGCCCTCTGTATTTTCTCTATAAAAAATCCAGTCTATGTTTTCTTCGGGAACGCAAACGGGACGAACGTTGGCATATAAATCGAGTTCTCTGCGAAGGGCAACGTTTGCGCTTTCAAGCGTTCCGCCCTTTGGGGTTGTTGTCGGTCCTTTTAAGAAAACGTCGCATTCTTTTATCTGATTCAAAGTGTCGGTCGGCACTGCTTCGCCTAATTCAAGACGATTTTCGATTGTTAAGCCCTCAATTTCCTTTATCTCAATTTTACCGCTTGCAATTTCATCTTTCAGCAAAAATTCGATAACTCTGCGAGCCTCGTTCACGATAATCGGGCCAATTCCGTCGCCACCGCAAACGCCGACGGTTATTTTATCCATATTCTTGAAATCTTTAGCCTCTGAGCCCTTCGCCATCTTTTCTTCTCTGGCAATTTGTTCTGTGAGCAGGGTTTTAAACTGCTCAACTGCATTTTCTATATAAACCTTATCCATTTTATGAATTCTCCTTTGTATAAGCGAGCAAGCTTCCTGCTTTAAGTATTTTTATCTGACGCTCGGTAAAAGAGCAAACCAAGGGGAAACTTTCGCCTGTTGTTTCGTCTAAAAGCGTCATTTCGCCCTTTTCCATTCCCTCGTATATTCCTTTTATAGAAAGCTTATCGCCTTGGGAAATTTTATCGTAATCGTCGGCATTTTTGAAGCTTAAAGGCATAATTCCCGCATTTATAAGGTTTGCAATATGAATTCTTGCGAAGCTCTTGGTTATAACAGCACGAACGCCAAGATACAAAGGAACGAGTGCCGCATGCTCACGGGAGGAGCCCTGACCATAGTTAGAGCCGCCAACGATTATGCTCTCGCCCGCCGCTTTTGCTCTTTCGGGGAAGGTTTCATCGCAAACCGCAAAGCAATACTGCGAGAGATGAGGAATGTTTGAACGATAAGGAAGGATTTTTGCGCCCGCAGGCATAATATGGTCGGTTGTTATATTATCTCCAACCTTCAAAACAAGCTCGGCTGAGAGGGTATCTTGCTGCGGATTTGCTTTGGGGAATTCCTTAATATTGGGACCTCTCATAATTTCGAGGTCTTTCGCTTCCTCTACGCTTGCAGGCTCGATAACTGCGCTGTCGTCAATCGAGAATTTTTCGGGTAATTGGATTTGAGGAGCAACACCGAAAAGCATCGGGTCGGTAATTTCGCCCGTAAGCGCTGCGGCAACTGCCGTTTCGGGAGATACCAGATAAACGTTTCCGTCCTTAGTTCCGCTTCTGCCCTCAAAGTTTCTGTTGAAGGTTCTGAGGCTGATTCCTGCGGAATTTGGCGAAAAGCCCATTCCGATACAAGGTCCGCAAGCACATTCCAAAACTCTTGCGCCGGAAGCGATAATATCTCCAAGTGCGCCGGAAGACGCAAGCATAGAAAGAACCTGCTTAGAGCCGGGACTTATCGAAAGGCTGACAGAGGGAGAAATGGTTTTGCCTTTTAACATCGCCGCAACCTTCATCATATCTAAAAGCGAAGAATTAGTGCAAGAGCCGATGCAAACCTGATCAACCTTAGTTCCCTTTAAAGAGGACACCTTAACAACGTTATCAGGGCTATGAGGACAAGCGATAAGAGGCTCTAATTCTGATAAATTAATATCGATGATCTTATCATAAACTGCATCTGCATCGCTCTCCAGAGGAACGAAATCTTCCCCTCTGCCCTCTTTTTCGAGGAACTCCTTGGTTATTTCATCTGAGGGGAAAATTGAGGTTGTAGCGCCCAATTCGGTTCCCATATTAGTTATGGTTGCTCTTTCGGGAACAGACAAGGTTTTGATACCCTCGCCGCCCCATTCGATTATTGCTCCGACTCCGCCCTTAACCGAAAGAATACGGAGGATTTCGAGGCTTACGTCCTTTGCGGTTACGTAATCGCGAAGTTTACCCGTGAGATTAACCTTATACATTTTAGGATAGGTTATATAATATGCTCCGCCACCCATAGCAACAGCAACGTCGAGTCCGCCTGCGCCGAAAGAAAGCATACCGATTCCGCCGCCCGTTGGGGTATGGCTATCCGAACCGATAAGGGTTTTGCCGGGGATTCCGAAACGCTCAAGATGAACCTGATGACAGATTCCGTTACCGGGGCGAGAAAAATAGATTCCGTGTTTTTTTGCGATAGATTGAATAAATCTGTGGTCATCTGCATTTTCAAAGCCACACTGAAGGGTGTTGTGGTCGATATAAGCAACGCTTTTTTCCGTCTTAACTCTATCGATCCCCATTGTTTCAAACTCTAAGTATGCCATAGTTCCCGTTGCATCTTGAGTTAAGGTCTGGTCGATTCTTAAAGCTATCTCGGTTCCTCTTTTCATTTCACCCGAAACCAAATGCGACTTAATAATTTTTTCTGCTATTGTTAAACCCATGGTATTATTCCCCCAAAATTCTCTTTTTAGCATTAATAACGTGCAAGGTCATAATTCTCGACGCCTTTTCTCCGTCCCTTGAAGCGAGAGCATTATATATTTCCTCATGCTCCTTTATTGAAGCAGCACCCAAGCCCTTGCTTTCGAAGGTTGCCTTGCGGAATTTAAGTATTTTTTTATGAAGCGGCGCCAAAACCTGCCTATAAACTGCGCTTTTACAAAAATCATAAATAAGCTCGTGGAAACGGCTGTCCATAATTCTTGCGCTCTCGGAATTTTCTCTCTCAAAATAGAATTTTTGAAGCTCCAAGGTCTCTTTAAGCTCTGCCAACTGCTCGTCGGTTATGCTTTCTGCTGTTCTTTTAACAGCCTCTCCCTCGATTTCGATTCGAATACTGAAAATATCGTGAACCTCGCTTTCGCCGATTCCGATAACGATAACGCCTTTACTGGACTCCTCTATGATATGCTCTGCGGCAAGTCTTCTTAAAGCCTCTCTGACGGGGGTTCGGCTAACGCCCAATTCCTCCGACAGCTTAATCTCTGTTAAGATTTCGCCACGTTTATATTTTCCGCTTAAAATATCCATTTCAAGTCTTTCAAATATTTGGTCTGTCAAGGTTATACTCTTATGCTTTTCCATTCTTAAAGCCTCCTGAAACTGCCATTTGATAACTGTTCTATTTTCTGTTCGATTTCGGCTGTACTAAGCGCGGTTTGTCTTCCGCCCGAATATTCTTCGTCTATCCAATCTTTTAGTTTTAGAACGATTTCATCCTTCTTGCCAACCTTTTCTTCGCCTTCTAGATTATAATTATCGTTCATCCAATATGCGATGCCGGCAAGTCCTGAATTTTGACCAAGCATAACGGAAGATGCTCTTCCCAAAATCTTCTTTGTGTTAAAAATATTATAAATTTCCTCGTCCTTAAGAAGTCCGTCGGCATGGATTCCCGCACGTGTTACGTTAAAGTTCTTTCCAACGAAGGGGGTCATATCCGGAATTTTATAGCCTATCTCTTTTTTGAAATAATCGGCTATTTCGGTTATAACCGTTGTGTCCATACCATCAAGCGAGCCACGAAGCGACGCATATTCAAAAATCATTGCTTCCAAAGGAATATTTCCCGTTCTCTCGCCTATTCCCAAAAGCGAACAGTTAACCGATGATGCGCCATAAAGCCAAGCAGTCGTTGCATTTGAAACTGCCTTATAAAAATCATTATGACCATGCCATTCAAGCATTTCACTCGGAACGTCGGAATAATGCTGAAGACCATAGATGATTCCGGGAACGCTTCTCGGAAGCGCAACCTCGGGATATGGAACGCCATAACCCATAGTATCGCAAGCCCTGATTTTAACGGGGATTCCTGCATCTCTCGACATTTCCATAAGCGCATTAACGAAGGGAACGACAAAGCCATAAAAATCGGCTCTCGTTATATCCTCAAGATGACATCTTGGCATAACGCCCGCCTCAAACGCATCACTGACTGCCGCAAGATAATGCTCAAGCGCCTGTTTTCTCGTCATTTTAAGCTTTTTAAAAATATGATAATCGCTGCAAGAAACCAAAATACCCGTTTCCCTGATTCCCAAATCCTTAACAAGCTTGAAATCCTCTCGGCTCGCTCTTATCCAGGTTGTGATTTCAGGGAATTTGAGCCCCAACGATTGACATTTTTCAATAGCCTCTCTGTCCTTTTTGCTATAAACGAAGCACTCTGTTTGGCGAATTATTCCATAAGGGCCCGAAAGTCTGGACATAAGTTTATAAAGCTCAACTATCTGATTAACCGTATATGGTTCACGGGATTGCTGTCCATCACGCAAAGAGGTATCCGTTATCCAGATGTCCTCAGGCATTCCCATAGGAACTCGACGATGGTTGAAAGCAACCTTCGGAACGTCATCATAAGAATAAATATCCCTATATAAATTTGGCTCGGGGATATCCTGCAAAGAGTATTTATAACTCTTTTGTTCGAGCAGATTTGTTTTATCCGAAATTTCCAGCATTTAATTTTCCTCGCTTCCTGTATAAATCGGTTTTGTGTATTTGTATCATTGTATACAATTATACCACCATTCAAAAATGTTGTCAATAAAAAAGGGGGCGAGATTTCTAACAATCTTGCCCCAAAAAACCTAATTAAATTTGGCGAAATTAACAATCAGCTTATCGTAACCACCCGTTATTTCGTTATTGCCCTCTATCGTGGCGCCATTTCCGCTCATCAACATATTGCAATCGGTTGACCCGTCGGAGCTTTCATAGATGCTGACAGTTCCGCAAATAACCGAAACTTTTCCATCGTTAATAGAAATTCTGCCCGATTTTCCAACGATTTCATCGCGCACCGTTCCGTTTTCTTCCAAACGACGAGTTACGTAGCTTACCTGCTTTCCGTTAAATTTCTTTATAATATCCGTTTTCCTCTTTTTTCGGCTAAAAAGACCCATTTTCGAGACCCCTTTGCACGGCTTCGCGGTTAATAAGCAATTCTTCGCCTGATAAATTATATAGTTTTCCGACAAAGCAGAGTTTTTCGCCTGCGCTCACGTAGGGAATACACTCCTTGAGATTTTCAACCGTTGTGCTTTTCTTTAAATACCGGCTGTATTCGCCGGGGTTTGAATCTCCGAAGGAACGGAACATCGCCGCATATTCCAATCTCATAACCTCGGCACATATCGCTCTGAATTGATATGGCTTTAAGCCGAAATGCTGCATAATAGATTCATTAGAAGGAGTTTTGCCGTCTGCAAGACTGATATTATATGCAAAATATTCGGTTTTAGTTTCATATTTCAAAGCAAAAGTTAAAGAAAGAAGCGCATCTTTTTCGCCAAAGCTAAATTCAACTCCTGAGAGTTTTTTCTCATTTGCGCCTTTTATTTTTTCTGCAATTTCGTTATTTATTTTTTCTGCATTTTCGCCCTTGATATTAAACTGAGGAATCGAAAAGTCTTCTAAAATATTCTCGTTTTCAACAACCCAGTCTTCATTTTCCTCTATTTTAGATACCCCGATTTTGGTTCCGATTTCGGGGAATTTTTCCTCTTCCTCTTTTTTTTCGGGCGAACTGCTTTCTGTACTGCAAGCGCAAAAAGCCAAGCCGATTATAAAGCATAAAGAAAGAGCCGTTAATTTTTTAAACATAATTCTTCTCCTTAATCCTTTCTTATAAGGTTTCCGTTTTCGAGGGAATAAATTCTGTCGCAAATATCGAGCACGGCAGATTTATGAGAAATTATAATTGCGGTTTTACCGAGCTTTTTAATATTTTCCAAAAGCACCTTCTCGGTTTTTTCATCGAGGGCGGAGGTACATTCGTCTAAAAGAAGAATGGGCGCACCTGACAAAACTGCTCTCGCAACCGAGATTCTCTGAATTTGGCCCTCGCTCATTCCGCTTCCGCGCTCTCCCAATTTGGTATCAAAGCCTTCGGGCAAAGACAATATAAAATCATATAAATCGGCGCATTTAGCCGCTTCATAAAGCTCCTCATCGCTTGCATCTATCCTGCAAAATCTTATGTTTTCGGCAACGGAACCCGAAAGGATAAGATTTCCTTGAGGAACGTAAGCAAACAGACCTCTTTCGGCAGGGGTTAAGCAAATATTTTCTTCCCCTTCGATTTTGATTTCTCCGCTATAATTCTTCCAAAGACCCAAAAGCAGACGGAAAATGGTTGATTTTCCTTCTCCGCTGGGGCCAATGAGGGCAATTATTTCGCCTTTTGGAATCTTCATATCGGCATTATGCAAAATTTCACGATTGTTTTCGCAATATGAAAAGGTAACCTCTTTGAGATTAATTGATTTCATTTCGCTATAAATTTTCTCAATTTCCGCCTGTGGTTTAGCGTCGGGTTCATTTTCAAGCCCTTCAAGCTCCATTATTCTTTCGGCAGAAGCGAGCGCCGAATAATATTGAGGAATAAGCCCCGAAACTCCCGTTATCGGGCCTCTTATCTGAGAAATTATAGCGAGCATAGCGGTGAGTTCACCGAAGGTTAAGCCCTCGCCTATCATAAATGCTCCGAAAACGAGCGCGGCATAATAGCCACCCGTGAACAAAATATACATCGCAACCGATGAAATATTACTCATCGCATTTCTTTTGAGCTTTAATTTATAGGTTTTTCCCATAAGCTTTGAGAGTTTATCCCCCAAAATCGAACCCGAATTAAATGATTTGATAACCACCATATTTTCTGCACATTCCTGCATATAAGAACGGGTTTCGCCCAAAGATTCCTGAACTTTTTTATGTATATTTTTAAAGAAAATAGAATAAATTCTTGCCGCTATTCCAACAACAATTCCGAGCGCTAAAATGACAAGGGTTAAAGGTTTATTAAACTGATAAAGCACGATAAATGCCGCAATAAGCCTTGCGATAAGGCTCACCGCATTGGGAATAATTCCGACAAGACCGCCGACAACAACGTCGATATCACTGGTGAAACGGTTTAAAATATCTCCCGAATGGATTCCCGAAATCGAGGAATATTCCTTTTTAACAAGGGATAAAAACATATTCTTTTTGAGAAATATTTCTATTTTCCCCGTTACTCTAACCTTAATATTCGAATTTATAATAAAAAGAAGCGCCTGAAGCAGAATCAAAAAAGCAAGAAGGGCAATATAAATTTTGATATTGCCGGAAACGGTTTTTCCCGCAATATCTATTACCATTCTTGCAACGTATGCCAATGCAACATACCCCACCGAAACTGCTGCGGCTAAAACCGCAATAGCGAAAACGGCGGGGATATATCTCTTTGTGTTTTTACATATCCATTTTAAAGATTCTTTATTTTTCATTTTTACCCTTTCTGAGCCTGCGCCAAGCTTTGAAAATCAGCCCCCTGAAGGGAAGCGCAACCACCCAAAAAAATGAATAAAGCTTATAACCGATATGACTGGTTTTAATCTCTTTTTTTCCTTTAATAAACCCAACAGCTACCGCGTCGATATTCTCAAAAGGAATCTCTTTTTCAATATCCCATTGAGCATCTCCACACATCCAGAAGCCGGTTTTGGTTTTCTTAACAATCCTATGAAGAACGTATTTCCCGTCCTGACGATGATACAAAGGCACATCGCATTTCTTAAGGCTTGTTGGGTTTTGGCACTTTGCCAAAATAACCGAATCGACTCCGTCCTTCAAAAGGGGCGACATAGACCGTCCGCAAGCCAATAACTTGACGGTTTTGCCCTCCTCGAAAAGGATTTTCATTAAAGGCACTAATTCATTAAGGCCTAATGTATTCATTATTCGATAATACCGGCGTCCTCTAGTTTTTCACAAAAAGCAACAACGTCGGAACGAATGAGTTCTTCATCGGCATCGTATTCTTCGAGCATAGCCGAAACCATACCGTCAACATCTGCGCCCTGTTCTAAAAGTTTCCAAAGGAAGGTTCCTGTTTCATTAAGCTTAATTATTGATTTAAAATCAACGCTTGCTTCGCCAACGGGAACAACAAGATTGTCCTCGCAAACTGTTCTGAGCATAAATCCTTCTTTGATTTTCATAGTTTTTTCCTCTATTCTTTAAAAATTGAATTTTTTGCAGTTATCGCGGCATCGTCTTCCATATTGCAACGCAATATATAAACGGGGACGCTTGTTATGAGCTTTTCGATAAGCTCGATATTTTTGAGCCCCAAGGAGGCATCATAGAAAGGCGAGAAGGATTGGTCCTTCAAAAAGCAGATTGAGGTTGCCGTATCCAATCTTTCGATTGAATTAGTTTCGGCTCTCTCAATAAAGACTATCGCCTTTAAGGGAACTGTTTTATTTGCCTGAAGATTAGTTTTTCCGCTCCACGGAGCGCCGCTTATCGTCGGCACGCCGTTAAAGAAACGAACGCAAGGCTTATCATCATTTATAAACCCGACCTTATCTCCAAAAACCTTTTTCCAAAGGGAAGTATGGGTTGATTTTCCCGTTCCGCAAGGGGCAGAGAAAACAACGCCCTCGCCATTATATTCTATTGAAGAACCATGCAGAGTTGCTCCGCCTAAATAGAGAAGACGGTTATTAAAAATTGCGCCGCTTTTGAGATATTCTCTCTCGGCATCGTTTAAATTGACCCGCTCCGTTCTCTCAATATGAATTGTTCTGGCATAATTAAAACTATAGTCGGGAGAAAATTCATAAGAATTTATTATTTTACCCGAAGAAGGGCTTTTGAGATACACAAGATAGTTCCCATTTTCGAGGGTGGAAACAAAGGTATCTTTTATCTGCTTGATAACCTTATGCTCCGGCAATTCTACCTTCTCAACGACCTCATATTTAATTTGCATTTCTGCCGGTTCATCCGTTTTATATTCCGAAAGCTTTTCTTCGAAATATTCAGAATGAAACGGCTCGTATTCGGCAACAATACCGGCGACTTTAATTCTCACCAACATTCCTCCGCAAAGGCATTTCGCCTTATAGTCCTATTCATTGTCTATTATACAATAAACAAAATCAAATTACAATAGAATTTTCTTC
This sequence comes from Acutalibacteraceae bacterium, assembly GCA_045630885.1. Lineage (GTDB taxonomy): Bacteria > Bacillota > Clostridia > Oscillospirales > Acutalibacteraceae > UMGS1532. The sequence goes on along the minus strand of JAZQTQ010000051.1, from coordinate 8,009 downwards.
TTTTTTTCGTTTATTTTTAACTTTTTATCGTTTTTCACAATTTTCAAAAACTTTTTATTGAAAAACAGGAAAAGGCTTCAGTTTTTTTATTTAGAAACAAAAAATCGCAGCTCGAAAAAGAGCCACGATTTTATGTAATAGATTTCATCAGTTCAGGAATTATTCCTCAACGATAGCGCCGATGGGGCAACCATCTGCACAAGCACCACAGGAGATGCAAGTATCAGCGTTGATTTCATATTTTCCATCACCCTCAGCGATAGCCTCTACGGGGCAAGTTGAAGCGCAAGCGCCACAGCTGATGCATTCGTCAGTAATTTTATATGCCATGATTAGAACACCTCCTTACTTTTTCTATATTGTAACACATTTTTAAAAATATGCAACATTTTTTTCAAAATTTCGACAAACTAATCTCTTTCGAGTTCCTTTAGTTTCTCCTCGTCGGGGTCGGGGGTTGTCGATTTTTTATTGTATCTCAATACCTTAACCGAATCTCTATAATAAACCGAAGGAATCCCTTCCTCCCCTATTTTAACGAGCAATCTGCCCGTCAGGGAGTTGGCATCAACGACGGTTCCGTCGCCGTCGGGCGTTCTTACGAGCGAGCCTACGCGCGGAGTCATCTTATTAAGATATTCATAAGCCTCCTGCTCATATTTTAAGCAGCACATAAGTCTTCCGCAGGTTCCCGAAATTTTCGTTGGATTAAGGCTCAAGCCCTGCTCCTTCGCCATTTTTATGGAAACGGGCTGAAAGTCCTCTAAAAATCTTGAGCAACAGAAGGGCTGACCGCAGATTCCAAGACCGCCCAAAAGCTTCGCTTCATCACGGACACCTATTTGTCGAAGCTCGATTCTGGTTCTGAAAGAAGCGGCAAGGTCTTTAACAAGCTCTCTGAAATCGACTCTTCCGTCTGCCGTGAAATAAAACAAAAGTTTAGAGCCGTCAAAAGAATATTCAACCTGAGTGAGTTTCATATCAAGATTATGCTTAAGAATTTTCTCCTCGCAAACCTTGAATGCTTCTTCTTCCTTTTTGCGGTTTTCACGAGCCTTTTGCTTATCAACCTCGGTTGCCATTCTCAAAACCTTTTTCAAAGGCTTGATTATAGAGCCGTCATCGACAAGATGGTTTGCCGAAAAAACCGTTCCGCATTCAATTCCGCGGGCAGTTTCAACGATAACCATATCCTCCGCCTTATATTTTATATGTTCGGGGTCGAAATAATAAACTCTTCCCTCCGGCTTAAATTTAATTCCGATGACCTCTGTCATAAGAGGATTCCTCCAAATCTAGAACTCAGATCTACGGCTTTTTACCAAAATCACTTGAGTTCTTTATTTTTTATCAAATTAAGAATATTAGTTGCTAACTTTTCCGCCTTTGCCATATCACACGTGCCAACGGGGTTTCCGTCAAGCTCAAGATAGCATCTTGCCGAATTTCCTTTAAGTTTAAACACCTTAAGTTCTGTTTCGGGCGCTTTTTTATCCATATTCTTAATATTAATTTTAAAATATTCCAACGCATTATCGGGTCTTTCAAAGCAAAGGCTCGAAATAAACGGTTTAATCGCCTTTGCAAAATCATAAAACTCGATGAAATTTTCGGCATTTATGGATTTTCCGTCGTATTTAACCGAAAGCTCTGCATTATTATCTTCCAATTCCTTTTGGGAAAGATTAAAGATATACTCCTTCGAATCAATTAAGAAACTAAAGGTTTTAACCTCCGAAATATCTTCCTCTATAACGTTATCCGTTGCAAATTCCGAAATATCAAAACCGAAATAATCAAAATTAGCTTTAGTTACCTCATATATAACGGGAACGCCCTCAACCATCATAGAATATTCATAGTTTTCGCTTTTGGGGTCTGCGGCCTGAATATCCCTCAGAATGATTCTTTTAGTTTGGTTTCCAACCTTATATTCGATAGTTGCCGACGGGTTGTCGAATCCGAATTTCTTTATGGTTTTATCGTCGATTCCCTTCGGGTCGTAGTGTAAAATACCCATAATACCGGTATTATCCAAATCGGTTTCAAGCAAGGAAACTATATCCTTTAATGCCGCTGTTTTAACCTTAACAAAATATGGCGAAACCATTTTATATTTGGTTGTTGAATCCTTTTCATACATCTCGAAACGGTAGGTATTTTTAACGTCCCTTCCGCTTATCTCGATATAATCAAAGCTCTCAAGACCCTCGCCGAAATATTTTGAAGTATCCTCGGTTTTTTCGATAGCGGTTGGGGCAACGTAGTCGATATAATATTTCTGATCTCTCGTGAAATATTCAACAAATTCCTGCTTTAAGAAATAAACGTTGCTATCTCCCGTTACCTTGGCATAAGCGCCGCCGAGCTTTGAATCCTTTCCGAGAAGTTCGGAAATTATTATTTCATAATCCTCGCCCTTTTTAAGATTAACCTTAATTTTAGCCGAAGGATTATCAAAGCTGACCTCTTTGGACTCATATTTTTCGTTTGCAACAAAGGTTGCGCAGTCCTTAACCGTGAGGCCTGTAAATTCGGTATCGGTATATTCCTTATCGACGCCCTTTAAATACCAAAGGTCGTCGTAAGCTTCGTTTTCATCGGAATTAACGCTCGATGCTTTTGAATAAAATTCGAATTTTCCGTTCTCGTTTTCGAGAACAACCGATTCAACGTTGCTCAAAGCATTTTCCGTTACGTTAATCGTTATTGTTTGGGGCTCTGCCGAAGACGTTGATTCATCTTTATTCGGAATTACGTTATCTTTAAGAGAACTGATTCCAAAAACAAGCCCCGCAATAAGAAGGGGGACGAATGCCACCAAAAGCCAAACGCTGATATTCTTTTTGCCCTTTTTCGGGGCCTTTTTATGCTCTATTTGGGGTTTGCTGAAAATCGTTGAATTTTGCAACTCTTCGTTTTCCGAGCCCAAAATTGGAGTTTTATCGTCTTTCAACTTTACTTTTCCTCCTGGTTTTTACAAAAACGATGCCAAGCATCAAAATTAAAACAAAGGTTACGCCCGAAAAGGCGGTTCCGATAATGAGTTTCCTGTTTAATCCCGAAGAAACCTCATAGCCTCTTTCCTTAAGGCTGACGGCATATTTTATAAGGCCCGATTTATCGTCCCTTTTCCCAACGTTTATGGTTTCAAAAATTTCTCCGATTGCATCCAGATTTGAGCAAAGCTCTCCTGCGGAACCTTCTCTTATAAAATTCTTATAATGCTGACGAGCAAAATGAGAGGTTAACATATCAGAAGATGCGCCGGCAATAACGAAGCTTGCCCTTTTCTTTCGCTTCATTTTAGAAATCGCCAGAAGCGAATAATTTTCTTTAGCCTCAGTATTTTCGATTGCTTTATCCTCTCCCGAAACCGAATGAACAGAGGTGAGGGAAAGGTATTTGGATTCGGTATTCAAAACCGATTGAACCTCAACGTTATCGCTTTGCATAAGCGTCATCGGAGTGCAACCGTCGATTATATATTCCCCTTTGAGAGTATCTGTTAATTTAGTGTATTGAGTGTTTTCGCTTTTGCCGTATATCCTCGTTTTATCAACGAAATAATCTTGCTCAACGTTTGCCGAAAGGCGGTAGTTACTATTCATATTTATGCCCCATTTAGAAAGGAAGGCATACATATTATTAAGCTTTACATATTCTTTAGGACTGAAGAAGGCGAGAGTTTTGCCCTTCTTTCCGCCATTATTGAGGAAGGATTCGAGCACGGTTGCTTCTTCCAACGTTATATCTCTGTATGGGCTTGCAATAACTATCATATCATAGCCCAAAAACTGTTCGTCTGAAAAAGAAATCTGCTTGAAATTATATTTGCTGTTAGCAAGATAATTTTTAAGCTGAGCCACGTCCTCATAGCGAGAAATATCCTTTAAAACAGCAACGTTTATATCTCTGCCCTGATTAAGCTCCTTGATGGTTTGCGCAATCATATTTTCGATATTGCAGCTCTTAACCTTTTCTTTTCCGCTTTTCAAAGCTTCCGTTTCAAAAAGGTTTTTAGCCCTCACAAGCCCTCTTCTGATTCTCACGTTACCGTCAAAATTAATTTGACAAGAAACGAGAATATCTCCAAATTCAAGCTGATAATTCGAAAATTCCTGAAGCTTGGCTTCGGAGGAAGGCAGATTTGGGTCGATAAATTTAAGCTTTACAAACTGATTATATTCAGAGATGGTTTTTAAAACGTTAACTCCTTCAATAAAGCAAGAATTATCCTCGCTTTGAAGCCCATAATAGTGCTCAAAAAATCTTCCGTTTGCAAAATCGCTCTGGCTTGCAACAACAAGCAATTCAACGTCGTATCTTATCGAAACAAGCAGATTTTTCGTTTGTTCCGTCAACACGATCGACTTATAAGCTTCCACCTTTTTATCGCTTTCAAACTTATCTCGGTCTTGCCCTGTTGTTTCCGCCGTATTATTAGACAAAGCGGCAGCGGCAAAATTCGACATTAAAAGCATAATGCAAACAAAAAGCGACAAAATACGCCTGCTGTTTTTATTCACCGATACCGCCTCCTTTTTTAAAATTAATAGTTTCTTCTTCTGATATAAACTACGACTGCCGTAATAATCAGCGCCAAGGGAATTGCTCCGATAAAGATTATTCCGATAAGATTGTTTTCTGATTCGGTTGTTGAAGTTACAAACATTCTGGTTCCATCTTCAACCATTTTCGGAGCAATAACAAATTCGTCTTCGCTCGTTCTTGAGGTTACGTTGAGAATATTAACGATAGCGCGAAGGTTTCCGTTTTCAGATTTTGTTCCAACGTCTTCATTGATTATAAAATCTATTGAGGCGAAAGCAACAACATAACTATTTGCTTCCTCGCCCGCCTGCTTTGATAAAAGAACTGCATCTCTTTCAGCGCCTGTTGTTGGCTCCCAAGAGCTTCCCGCATCAATGGGGCGCTTATAAACCTGCATATCCGCAGTTTTGAAAACCGATTCGGTGGTTATTGTTCCGTCGTCGCTTGTGCTGAAAACGGGTTTCATAGAAATCATATCGTCGGATATGAACGTATATCCGCCGTTATCAACAGACGCAGTATAGTCTGTAAGTTGGCTTGAAAGCAAGATATTCGACTGGTTTCCGGAATAATAACCGGAATTTTCAGACCAATATTCATAGCCCTTTTCATAAGCGATTCCATATTCCTCTAAAAGCGCACCCAAGTTCTGATGCTTTGCAGAAACACTTGAAGCAAAATAGAGAAGGGTTTTGCCTTTTTTGCCGTCGTTATGAAGCCAATCTCTGATTCTTTCACATTCCTCTAAAGTATAATCCTCGTCGGGAGCGCAAATTAATGCAACTTCGTATTTAGAGAAATCGGTTTCGAGAATTTCGGGGCATGGGGTTATTTCATAAGCATTATAGCTTGCCATTTCTCCCAAAGCCTCTGTGTTTTGCTCTGCTCCGCTTGAATTAGCGGTTATGAGAGCAACGTTAACGGTTTCGAGATTTGCAGTTCTAAATATTCCGTTTGCAACTGCGTTTTCGATGTTATTGCCCGTTATTGTATAGGTTGTTGTTCCGCCGTTATAATATTCCATTGTTGCGTCGGAATCTGTCGATAAGTTATAGCATTTTTCGGCAGAGATAAATCCGCGAAGGGGGTCTTTATCGGCACCGTCAACATAACAATCAACCAAAATATCGCCATAGGTTATTTCTGACGAAATATCGATATAATCAGCAAAAATCATATCAAGAACATCGGCGTCATTCGGGTCGAGCCAAGTAATTTTTATATTTTTGTTGTATTTATTATATTGCTCAAGCAAATTCACCGTTTGAGAAAAATATTTGCCCGTTTCATCAACGAAGCTTCTGTACGACATACCGCCGCCGACATATTGTTCCTTTGTGAAAAGCACCTTTAATTCAACGGGATAATCAACAGTTTCCAAGAATTCGAGGTTATCCTCGGTTATCGTGTATTCATCATAAACCGTTAAGTCCAACGTCATCGGATATTTCTGATTAAGAATGTTAACCACGATATTCAGCGCTATAACCAGAGCAATTACAATCGCAATTATTGCCGACGAAAATGCGCCGTATTTAAGGGAAAATTCTGAGCTGAGCTTTTCTTTTGAACTTTTATTAAACAATTTCATAGCAACTCCTCCCTTAAGATTAAGACCAACGCTTCTTTTCAAGCGAGCGCACGGCGAGGAAAAGGAAGATGAACGCAAAGCTTAAGAAGAACAAAAGGTCGGAAAAATCGAGAACTCCGCTTGCGAAATTCTGATACCTTGTATTAAAAGAAATATAGCGAGAGATAAACTCGCGAACACTCACGGCGTCTATCTGCGAGATGATATCGTCGAGCAAAAGAATAAAGAGGGAAGCACCGAAGGAGATTATTGCGGAAATCATCTGGCTTTCGGTTAAAGCGGAAACGAAAAGTCCCATAGCGATAAGAGCGCAGCCGATGAGCAAAATTCCAACGAGATTTCCGATATATATGAGCCAGTCGGGGGTTACGTAAACCGCAAAGACGAGCTGCTGAACGAAGGTTAACAAAAAGCAGAGGGCAAAAATCGCAAAGGCCGCCAAAAATTTACCCAAAACTATTCCCCAAAGGCTAACGGGGGCGGTTAAAAGCGCCTGATCAACCTTGAGTCTTTTATCCTCGCTCATAAGACGCATCGTCAGAATAGGGCAAACGAAAACGGTTATAAACAAAAGAGAGGAAAAAAGCGCAGGCATATTTCCTTGCTTTATGCTGAAAAGGGTGTGGAAATCGTTGCCAACGTAGAGCGCAAAAAGAGCGAAAACAACGTAGCCCAAGGGCGACGTGAAATAGCTTTTGAATTCACGTTTAAAAATAGCTATCATTCTTCATTTTCCTCCTTAACGTTGTTTCCTTCCGAGGTTAGGCTCAAGAAGATATCTTCGAGGTTAAATTCGGTTTCTTTAAGCCCTAAAAGCTGACAATCCGCCTCAAGAACTCTCGAAACGATAATGGTTCTTGCATCTTCCGCATCGTTTTCAAAGCCGATAATATAATCATAAGCCGACTGTTCGGAAGAATCAATAACGTTAACCGAATGAACACCTTTTATATTTTCAAATTGTTTTAATAGTTTAACCTTTGCTCCGCTATCATTTGTGCGAACGCGAACCGTTACAGCCTTTTCGCCCGTTATCATAGTTCCGAGCTCGTTTGGCTTTCCGTCGGCAATAATAACGCCGCCGTTTATAACGATGATTCTATCGCAAACCGACTGAATTTCAGAAAGAATATGGGAAGAAACGATAACTGTGTGGTTCTTTCCAAGCTGATGAATAAGATTTCTTATCTCGATTATCTGTTTGGGGTCAAGACCAACGGTCGGTTCATCGAGAATTATAACGTCGGGGTTGCCGAGCAAGGTCTGGGCGATTCCAACTCTTTGACGATAACCCTTTGAAAGATTTTTGATAAGACGTCCGTAAACGTTTTCGAGCTTAACGAGTCGACAAATTTCGGCAATATGAGGGGTTCTCGGAAGCTTAACCCTTTTAAGGTCATAGATGAAATTGAGATATTCCTTAACCGTCATATCGGGATAAAGAGGAGGAAGCTCCGGCAAATATCCGATATGTCTTTTAGCCTCGCTGGGGTTTTCCAAAATGTCAAAGCCATTTATGCTAACCGTTCCCGACGTCATGGAAAGATAGCCCGTCATAATGTTCATAATTGTGGATTTTCCTGCGCCGTTAAGACCCAAAAAGCCAAGAACCTCACCATCGTTTACGGTGAAACTGGCATTCCTGACAGCGATATGATTTCCGTATTTTTTCGAAAGATTTTTAACTTCTATCATTAAAGCCTAATCCTTTCTAAGCTAGTTTTTATAATAGTGTTTGTTGAAACACTACGTGTTTCGTATTGTGCTATGCACAATACACGTTTGCGTATCACGCAAACAACAAAACTATTGCAATCGAATGTAGCTGACAAGCATAAGCTTGTCAGAGGCAGAATTTATTCTG
>JAZQTQ010000050.1:0-4818 GCA_045630885.1 Acutalibacteraceae bacterium | reverse complement strand
CGCTTGCGTTATCTTCCGTTATATCCTCGAATTACTAAATCAAGAATTTGTCGGGTCCTTTTCTTTCTTATCGTTGTTTAATTTTCAAGGTCCGTTTTGCCGCCCCCTCAAAGGGTCAGCTTGACTATATTACCACTATTTCACCCTTTTGTCAAGCCTTTTTTTTAATTTTTTTAAACTTTTTTTCATTTTTCTACAACCTGTCCACCTATTGTGTTTTTGCACAAATTTCTACACTATATATTGTTCATATTGACGAAAAATTTTTGAGGGGTTACAAACGATTTAGCTTATACATTATATAATAGAAGCTGCCGAGCAAACCGCCCGACAGCTTTATCGAGTTTATTTAATTCGATTTCAGTTTTACCAATACTGTTCTTCATTTGGAATATATCTTACATCATCAAATTTAGCTTCTATGATAACGTTTTCTTTTTTATCAATAATTCCATAATAATATTTGTTTTTATATTCCGCTCCGCCCAAAGGATTTCCGTTTGAATCCCAAGCATCATAGAAAGAGACACTATCCTCGCCGGTATCTATGCCATACTTAGCAAAGCCTTTTTTGAAGGGTTCAAGATAATCATATTTCGGCTTTATGACATATTTTCCTTTTTTATCTATCATTCCACATTTATACTCTATTGCTTCGTTATACTTATCAGCTGTTCCTGTGTCGATACCAACAACAGCCATGCCATCAACAAAAGCTTCTGCCTTATCGAACTTAGGCTTTATAACCATCTTACCTTTTTTATTTATATATCCCCATTTTTCTCCGACACGAACAGCGGCAAGTCCATCAGAGAAATCTCCTGCTCTGTCATAAATCGCATCGGCAATTATTTTGCCTTTTGCGTTTATATAACCATATTTTCTAATATATCTGCCAATCTTATCCTGCTCTCCTGTTTCGAAATAAACACACGCCATGCCTTCTTTAAAATCCGGATACGTGTAAATCCTCGGCTCAACCACGTATTCTCCTTTTTTGTTGATTACAGCATAGGCTTCATTCTCATCCGTTGAAACAACAGGGCTATCTTCAACAATAGCTATATCTCCTTCAAAATCACGGGCATACAAAAACTTCGGCTCTATTGACCACGTTTCGGATTTGGCATTCCAATAGCCGTATTTACCGGTTAATTTGTCTTTTTTTACCACGAAATTTTCGTCTTTTTCTTCAGCATTGGGGATAAATTCGAAATCTTTAGTAATATAACCATATTGTCCGTTTTTCCTTGCTCTGGATTTCCCGCCCGAAAAACTTTTAACCTCGGTTATATTGGCGGGAACGATTATAGCTCCCCCTTTTTTATTTATAAAAGAGTAGAGCACTCTCCCGAGTACTTCCCCGTTTTCTCCAACAAGAGCATAGCCCTCGGAAAAGTCTGCAGTATAAGTGTGTTTAAAATCAATTACGACCTCGCCTTTTGTGTTTATGTATCCACTTTTTGAGTTTCCTCCAAATTTGCCCCAGTTGTCAATATCATCTGTCCGCTTTTTAACCGTCGCAAGGCCTTCACTAAAAACACCGGCGTCATAATAATCAAACCCTAACAACATCTCGCCATTAGAATTATAAAATGCGTTTGCGCCTATGTATTCAACTGTAAAAATAACATCCGTTGCTTTGACACCCTTCTTCGGGCGCTCCGATATATTTATCCTCTTGCCCGGTCTTGTCCAAGGCTCACTATTCAAATACTCGTAGTCAGCCTCGCCACTCGTCGTTGTTTGAGAAGAATTTTCCGCCAAACTCGGTTCGGATGAAGCCGCTTGCATCTCTTGAGATGTCTGCTCGAAGCTGATATCAGTGGTTTCCGAAACCTCCGAGCGTGAATCGGAAACATTAGAAACAACACTCGCTTCGGTTTTCTTCTTTTCTGAGCTTACTTCGCTTTTTTGCAAATCACCTGCGCAAGCGCTAAAAAGCAGAAACAAACCTGCCATCAAGAACGATAAAGCCACTCGTACATTAACCTTTTTCAAAATCTCCGCCGCCTTTCTCAATCCCGCAAAATGATATGCTTCATATATAATACTGCGTATCTCGTTATTAAGTTACATTTTTAACTATATTAATTATACAAAACTTAACTCGTTACGTCAAGTATCATAATCCACAATATTCCACATTTGCTTTTGTTGCTTATATACAAAAAGTGGGGCGCAGAGAGCTATATAATCCGAGTTTTTTCGATAGAGTTTAGTTTTTTAAAAAAGTTAAGACCGAGCAAATCTATAATCTATAATCTAACATCTAATGTCTGAAATCGTTGACAACATACATTATATATAATATAATTAATACAACTGAATTTTTGAGAGTTTTAAAAGGCACTGGCGTCTAATAAATGAAGGGTAGATTTACAAGGAGGAAACGATATGAAAAAACTTGCTTTATTTTTGGCTTTTGCACTGATCCTCTCCTGCTTCGCGGGCTGTGGGGAAAGGGAAAAATCGCCGCAGGAGGTTTCCTCCGACACGACTGCTTCTCAAAATTTTGAAATTCCCGCTTGGCAGGACGAATACGTTAAAAAAGCAATCGACAAGCTTAAGACCGAACAGAAGAAAACCCAAGTTACGGAAAATCAGTATCTCGAAATCAAAAACACCCGTCTTATCAAAATCAAGGAAGACGCAACCGACCCTTATGAGATTTTCGACGACGTTGACTGCATTGTTGAATTTATGTTGCTGACCAACATCTATGATTCGGCGCCTTATTACTTCTACGCGACCGATTCTTACGCCATATACAAAAATGGAGTTGTAAAAGAACACGACGCATTTAATCTCTATCGTAATCGAACCTATTCCGCCGAGTTTGATAACATTATCGAGGAAATTTATGACCTCAAAGATAATTACAACGAAATATGCGATTTAGAAAATCATCAACCGACCGTTTCAACCCTTCCCGATTCAAAGCCGATTAGAAACGACGTTAATTTTGAAATAAGAGATGAAGACGACAACGTTTTGCTGACTGTCGCCGACATCGAAACGCTCACACCCATATATCAGGACGAGCAATATTACCTGAAAATAGAGTTTACCGAAGGCGGGGCACTAAGATTAAAGGACGCAACTGAACAGAACCTTGGAAAATCTCTCCCAATTTACCTTGACGGCAAACTTCTTGCGAAACCTTCGGTTTATGACGCTATTTCGAACGGAATCGTTATGCTATCAGTTGTTGACGAATTTACGTTGCTTGATATTTTTGAAAAATTGACAAAATGATAAATGCTACATATATATTAAACGCGAGGAAAATTCCTCGCGTTTTTTTATCTCTTATTCTTAAAAAATTCGGTTAGCAGACGTTTGCAATCGGCTTCTAAAATTCCGCCGTGGATTTCGGGGGAATTTGGATAACCCAAAACCGAAAAATCCGAAACCGAGCCGAAGGAACCCATTGCGCTGTCGTAGGCTCCGAAAAAAACCCTATCGATTCTTGCGTTTATAATTGCGCCCGCACACATAGGGCAAGGCTCCAAGGTTACGTAGATGTCGCAACCGTTCAGCCGCCAGTCGCCGAGTTTTTCGGAGGCTTCCCTGATTGCCATAATTTCGGCATGGCCCAAAACGGAGTTTTCGGTTTCACGAAGATTTCTGCCCTCGCCTATTATCTCGCCGTTTTTAACAACTACCGCACCGACGGGAACCTCGCCAAGCCTTTCACAAAGCTCTGCTTGCTCAAGGGCTTTTTTCATAAAATCTAGTTTTTTCATATCGTTATTACCCTTGAAACGATTTTATAAATTACAAAGGCTATGAAAATTATCATACCGGGGGTGAAAATACAAGCACGAAGCTTTTCGGAATAGGAAAGTGTTTCTTCCCCGCCCTCTTTTTTGGACTCCAAACGGAAGAAGTCCTTTTTAGATGCGGCAATAACAAAGCCGATGAATCCTAAGAAAAGCGCACCTATAAAATAGCAGAGGCTCAAAGCAGCCGAGCTTCCCTCGCCTATAAATTCCTCTAAAATCTGGAATCCGAAGGAGAAAAAGTTATTTATAAGATGCAAAAGAATACCAATCCAAAGAGAACCGGTTTTCTCGACCGCAAAGCCGAGATAAATTCCCATAAGAAAAGCGAAGGGAATTTGCTCCATATTACCATGCATAATGGAAAAAGCGACGGAGGAAATCATAATAGCAAAACCGCTGCCATATCTTCTCAAAGCACCGAGCGCAACGCCACGCAGGGCAAATTCCTCCAAAAATGCGGGAAGCACCGAGCCTGCAATAATGGCGACAATCGGAACGATAATTCCTTCTGAAGCCGAGGTTGAAAGCGCGCTCGAATCATTTGAGAGCCCCAGAGCGCTGAAGAAGACGTATGCCATATTTCCGAGATAATTAGCAATAACAATAAACCCGATTCCCATTAAAACGACGGGAAAAACTGTTCCCTTTTCAGCCTTTTTGAGCCGACAAGCGTCGCCGATTCTGATATTCATTAAGGGGGCGAAGACGATGAAGGGCACTGTGAACATCAAGGTTGAAACCACAATCTGATAAATCCAAATGGAAATATCGGTTGAAAAAATATTGATGCCGGTCATTTGGGAGAAAATTCCGAGCAACTCACCGAGCACCTCATTGAAGGCGAAACCTACAACGAAGGCGAAACCGATACCATTTGAAATTCTTTTGATAATCGCCTTATCAATTTGCTTTTGGTCTTTAACGTTATTAATTGTCAAATTTTTCACCTCTTGGTGTTTTAAAAGGGCAGTTATAGAAGGGTTCGAAATTTAAACCACTCGTTTTAAGCAAACGCGGATAAACCGAACCT
>JAZQTQ010000049.1:0-33182 GCA_045630885.1 Acutalibacteraceae bacterium | reverse complement strand
CTTGTTCATTTCAAGTCTGTCAGGATCATTCTTCTTGTTCTTCATTGTGTTGTAGTTGCGTTGCTTGCATTCTGTACAAGCGAGTGTTATTTTAACTCTCATGACGGCACCTCCGTTTTACGGAAAAAATTTACCGGAACAAGGTCCGGGCGGCCTCCCTCTTTTTTTGGGATTTTTGGGAAATTTTCTCGCATAAATTCCAAAAAATCCGCACAGAAAAAAAGCCTTCAAAAAGTAAAGACCTTTGAAGAGGTAAAACGATTATATCACAATCCTCTTAAAAGGTCAATAGTTTTTTTTAAAAAAATTAAAACAAAAGAGTTTATTTATGGTAGTTAGAACCCTGCTCTATTTTAAATGCTCGGTAAATTTGTTCTAAAAGCATTATCCTTGCCAATCGATGGGGGAAGGTCATTTTTGACATTGAAAGTTTTAAGTCTGCTTTTGATTTTATGCTCGGGTCGATTCCGTTGCTCGAACCTATTATGAAGCAGACGTGAGAATAACTCATGCTTATATCGTTTAGTTTTTTGCAAAAAGCAACGCTATCGATTTCTTTGCCTTCGATACAAAGGGGAACGACCGCGGCGCCTTTAGGTATTGCTTTTTCGATTTTCTCTGCTTCCTTTTTTAGAGCGTTTTGAATTTCTGAGTCAGAAGCTTCGCTGGGGAGTTTAACCTGGTCAAGCTCGATAATGTTAAGTAAGCAAAAACCACCAAGTCTTTTTTCATATTCTTTTGAGGCATCTTTAAAATATTTTTCTTTTAAATCCCCAACGGTTATTAAGGTTATTTTCAGCATAACGTTATCCTCATAAAGAAATTAATTTTCCGCCCGAAGGAGGAGCTATATATAATATGTAGTCTTGATTTCTTTCGTGTCCGTGTTTTATAAGCTCTGCTTCGGCAACACTTTCGGCAACCTCAGGAAGATTGTTTTTCTGGCTCATATGGCCTAAAACTATATATGTAGTTCCCGAATCAACGAGTTCGGGAAGAACTTGTGCGCAACTGCCGTTTGAAAGATGCCCTTCGTCTGAAAGAATTCGTTTTTTCATTGATGGGGTGTATGGACCTTTTTGCAACATTCCAACATCGTGGTTGGATTCTAAAAGAACGAGGTCGCAACCCTTGATTTTTTTCAGCAAATCTCTTGTTATACATCCCGTATCGGTGCAAATAGCGAAGTTATGCTCGCCCGAAAGGGAAAACTTATATCCGCTTGAATCGGCACAGTCGTGGCTTGTTTTGAATCTCTCAACCGTTATATCCGGAAGTTCAATTTTGTCTTCGATACAAATAATATCAAGACCGTTGCTAACTTTTGCAAGCGATTTTAAGGCTTCACAGGTGCCGCAAGATGCATAAATTTTAATATTCCTTTTAGAGCAGAATGCGTGGAGTCCCGATATATGGTCTGAATGTTCGTGGGTTATAAAAACCGCAGAAATATCATCGGGCGAAACGTTTATATTAGAAAGCGCGTCAACAACTTTTTTTGCGCTTACTCCGCAGTCGATTAAAATATGCGTGTTATTATTTCCGATGTATATACAGTTACCGCTTGAAGAACTGAACAGTGGACAAAATCTCGCCAATATTGAAACTCCTTTCTAAAAAGTTTAAGCGCAGCTCATGGCCGCGCTTAAAGAATAATGTTTTTATTAAAGCGCTTCTCTAACGCTTGAGGGGTTTTGATAGGTAACCCTCTTTATATCTGCGCCGACAGCAACGAGTTTTTCAACAACACCTGCGTAACCTCTGTCGATATATTCAATGTTATCAATTTCTGTTACGCCTTTGGCACAAAGACCTGCAATAATTAAAGCGGCGCCGGCTCTGAGGTCAGTGGACGATACAGGAGCGCCTTTCAAGGATTCAACGCCTGAAACAACTGCGACTCTGCCATCAACCTGAATTTCAGCACCCATTATTGTTAGCTGGTCAACGTATCTGAAACGATTATCCCAAACGTTATCTGTTATAATGCTTGTCCCTTCAGCTATTGAAAGATAAACAACCATCTGTGGCTGCATATCGGTTGGGAATCCGGGGTGCGGAAGGGTTATAACGTTGCATTTTTTAGGTCTGCCGTTAGAAATAACTCTTACGCTGTCATCAAACTGCTCAACAGTAACACCCGTTTCTTGCAGCTTTGCAATAATAGATTCCAAATGCTTTGGAATAACGTTGGTTATAAGAACGTCTCCGCCCGTTGCGGCGGCGGCAACCATATAAGTTCCCGCTTCGATTTGGTCGGGGATTATGCTATAAGTTGTTCCGTGAAGTTCGGAAACACCCCTGATTTTTATAACGTTTGTTCCGGCTCCCATAATGTTTGCACCCATAGAATTAAGGAAGTTGGCAAGGTCAACGATGTGGGGCTCTTTTGCGGCGTTTTCGATAACGGTTAAGCCTCGTGCTTTAACTGCGGCAAGCATAATGTTAACCGTTGCGCCAACAGAAACTTTATCGAGATAAATCGGTCCGCCGATAAGCATATCCGCCTTGGCGTCAACCATACCATTGTCGATAGTAACCTTAGCTCCGAGTGCTTCAAAGCCTTTTATGTGCTGGTCAATAGGACGAACACCAAAATCGCAACCTCCGGGAGGAGCAACCCTCGAACGATTGAACCTTCCGAGCATAGCGCCCATAAAATAGGAACTTGCGCGCATACGATTGCTCATTTCGGCAGGAACAGTAAAGGATTTAACACCTCTTGGGTCAATCTCGATGGTATCGCGGTTTATCATCTTAACAGATGCTCCGAGGTCATAAAGAATTTTCACCATAACCGAAACATCAAGAATTTCGGGAACGTTCTCAATTCTGCAAACCTCGTTGCAAAGAAGAACGGCAGGAATAATAGCAACAGCGGCATTTTTAGCGCCGCTTATATTAATTTCACCGTGCAGAGGTTTTCCGCCGGTTATAACAAATTTATCCAAAATAAGACACCTCTTATTGTATTTTAGAAATTTAAAAAAAGGAATTCTGAGAATTAAAAGTAGTATTCCCCGAAAACAATGCTAAAAACTTTAATGGGTCAAATCGTAAAAAATTACAAATTATTAATATTAATTATATTATACATACTGATTGTGGTTTTGTCAAGGAAAAACTACTAAATTTTGTGTTGCAAGTATTATCGAAAAGTGATAAAATATGAAAAGAGATAAATAACAAAAAAGGGGCATTATAAAGAAATATGAAAAGAATGAAATTTTTATGTATTTTTTTGTCATTTTGTATGATTTTTTCTTCTTGTGGATTTTTAGAAGAAGAAACTAAGGATAAGAAACCCCAAGGCGAATTAACTGTTAAATTTCTTGACGTTTCTCAAGGTGATTGTGAATTGATAATATTACCCGACGAAACGGTAATATTAATAGATGGTGGAGATGCTTTTTGCAGCGAAGAAATAGTAATATATCTTGAAAACGAAGGCTTTGAAAAGATAGATTATATTGTTGCTTCTCATCCTCATGCAGACCATATCGGAGGACTTGATGACGTCTTTAATTCTTTCGAGGTTGGGGAAATAATTCTTCCTGAAATTTCCAAAAAAGATATACCGACAACCGTTGTGTATGAGAAACTTTTGAGAGCTATAAAAATTGAAGGCTGTAAGGTTACAAAAGCCGAGAATAACCTTGAAATTCTCAATAAGAATGGTGTGTTGGTTGAATGTTTAGGGCCTGTTGGAACGGGATATGGCGACCTTAATGAGTATTCCGCAATCATTAAGCTTACATACGGCGAAAACACATTCCTTTTTATGGGAGATGCAACCGAGGAAAACGAGAAAGAATTATTAAAACTCGGAGAGGATATTGATTGCGACGTTTTAAAGGTTGGGCATCACGGAAGTTCAACATCTTCAAGCGAGGAGTTTCTGGACGAGGCAGCCCCGGACTACGCCGTTATTTCTGCAGGAGAGGATAATCGCTACGGACATCCGCATCGCGAAACCTTGAATAAATTCAGCTTAAGAGATATAAAAAGCTATATAACTAAAGACAACGGAACAATCGTTATGGTTTCTGATGGCGCAAAGTTAAATATAACGACAACGGACGACAAGCTATATTAATTGTTTTGATAAGAGGAGTTTTTTGATGCTAAAAAGCCAAAATTGCAACATTAAAGAGAAAAATGGAGTTGTTTATATAACCTTTCCGATATTCGAAAAGGAGAAGGGCATAAAGCATGGGTTTTCAACCAGAATCGGAGGCGTTTCAGAAGGCAGATATTCTGAAATGAACCTAAGCTATACAAACGGAGATAAAAAGGAAAACGTCGATGAGAATTTCCTTAGAATTTGCGAAGCAATAGGTGTTGAAACAGAATCCGTTGTTATGACTCATCAAACCCACACCGTTAATATCGAAAAGGTCGAAAAAGTATGTGAACTTCCCGAAGATATAGATGGTTTAATAACAGACATAAAGGGAATAACTCTTTGCTCGTCTTATGCGGATTGCGTACCCTTGCTTTTCTATGACAAGGAAGGAAAAGCTATTGCTTCAGCTCATTCGGGTTGGCGCGGAACTGTTGGTGAAATCGGCAGATTAACGGTTGAAAAAATGGTGAGTGAATACCATTGCAATAAAGAGAATATTCTTGCGGTTGTTGGGCCTTCAATTTGTAAAAAATGCTATGAGGTTGACGACGCTGTTATTGATAAGTTCAAGGCGCTCGAATATCTTGATATAAGCGAGATTTCCGATGACAAAGGTAATGGTCATTATCAGCTTGATTTAAAGCTTGCCTGCAAGAAAATATTGCTGAGATCAGGGCTTTTGGAAGAGCATATTTTAGTTAGTGATATTTGCACTTGTTGTCAATCAAAATATCTTCATTCTCATCGTGCAACAGGCGGAGAAAGAGGGAATTTATGCGCTTTTATTGCGTTATCTTAAAAAAACACAAATTTATCGATATAATTTCTTAAAATATTATAGTTGTATATTTAATTATGAAATGGTATAATATCCCTTGTAAGTATTTTCTATGGAAATAGGAGGATAAGAAATGAGTAGGTTTATTATTTCCGGATTTGCAGATGAAATTTCCAATCACCTTTCCGAGCAGTTAGCAGTTCTTAACGAACTCGGAATTAAATATATGGAAATGAGAAATGTAAACGGAAAAGGTCTTGTTGACCATTCTATCGAAGAGGTTAAAGAAATTAAAAAGCAGCTTGATGAAGCAGGGGTTAAGCTTTCTTCTGTTGGTTCTCCCATTGGTAAAATCAAGATAACAGATGATTTCGAACCACATTTTGAAAAGTTTAAGCATACTGTTGAAATCGCAAAGATTTTGGAAGCTCCCTTTATTAGAATGTTCAGTTTCTTCATTCCCGAGGGCGAAGATGCAGAGCAATATAAAGACGAGGTTTTAAGACGCTGGAAGTGTTTCGAGGATTATGCAAGAGGAACAGGAGTCGTTCTCCTTCATGAAAATGAAAAGGGGATATTCGGCGATGTTGCAGAGCGTTGCAAGTGGCTTCTTGATAATCTTGATTTCGGTGTTGTTAAGGGTATTTTCGATCCTGCAAACTTTGTTCAGTGCTCAAGCGAAACCAAGAGTGGATTTGAGCTTCTTAAAGATAAGATTGTTTATATGCATATAAAAGATGCTCGTTCAAGCGATAACGTTGTTGTTCCAAGTGGCGAAGGCGACGGAAACGTTGAATACATATTAACAAAACTTGCAAACGCAGGATATGAAGGATTCCTTTCTTTGGAGCCCCACCTTTTGACCGGAGATATCGCAGTTTGCGGAAAACCAATGTTTGTTAAAGCATACGATGCCCTTATGAAAATTATAAGCAAGCTCGATGTTGAAATAGCTTAATCAGGAGGAAAAGAAAATGGAAAAAGTACGTTTAGGCATTATCGGTCTCGGAAATATGGGAACAAGCCATATCAAAAATTTTAATGCAGGCAAAATCCCTAACGGTGAGGTTGCCGCTGTTTGTGATATTGATGCGGCAGCTCTTGAAAGAGGCGCAAACCTTGTTAATCATGAGGTTAAAACTTATAGCGATGCTATCGAAATGATTAAATCAGATGACGTTGACGCAGTTTTGGTAGCAACTCCACACTATCTCCACCCCGTTTATGCAACTGAAGCTCTCAATGCAGGAAAGCACGTTCTTATCGAAAAGCCTGCAGGTGTTTATGCAAAGGCAGTTCGTGAGCTTAACGCTTTGGCTGACAAGAGTGATAAGGTTTTCGGAGTTATGTTCAATCAGAGAACAAACCCGCTTTATCTTAAAATGAAAGACCTTATTGATTCAGGCGAAATCGGTGAAATCAGAAGAGTTAATTGGATTATCACAAATTGGTATAGAACTCAGCAGTATTATAATTCAGGCTCTTGGCGTGCAACTTGGGAAGGCGAAGGCGGCGGCGTTCTTCTAAATCAGTCTCCTCATCAGCTTGACCTTATTCAGTGGCTTTGCGGCGTTCCCAAGAAGGTTACGGGACATTGCTATTACGGAAAGTATCACGACATTGAGGTTGAAGACGACGTAACAGCTTTCCTTGAGTATGAAAACGGCGCAACAGGTGTGTTTATAACAACAACGGGCGATGCTCCCGGAACAAACCGTCTTGAAATAACAGGTTCTAAGGCTAAAATTGTTGTAGAAGAAGGAGATACTGCTATCCGTATGTATCGTAATCGTCAGGACGTTGATGACCATATAAAGAATTCTCCTTATGGCTTTGGTACTCCTGAATGTTGGGATTGCACCGTCAAGGTTTATGGCGAAAATCCTCAGCACGTTGGTATATGCAAAAACTTCTTTGATGCTATTCTCAATGGAACACCTTTGCTTGCTCCCGGTCAGGAAGGTATAAATGGAGTTGAACTTTCTAACGCTATTCATATGTCTGATTGGCTTGGAAACGTTCCCGTTGAACTTCCTGTTGATTCTGATAAATTCTATGATATGCTTCAAGAGAAAATCAAGAATTCAAAAGGAAAGAAGACAACCGAATCCACCGGTCCTGTTGACTTGAGTAATACATATTAATTTGGAAAGGAAATATCCACTATGCAGATGACGTTCCGCTGGTATGGAGAGGGAAATGATAAAATCAGCCTTTCCGATATTAAGCAAATTCCGGGTGTTGAAGGTATTGTTTGGGCGCTCCACGATAAGATGCCCGGCGAAATATGGCAGCCCGAAGAAATAGCAAAGGTTAAGGCTCAGCTCGATGAATATGGATTCAATATGGATGTTGTTGAATCGGTTAACGTTCATGACGATATAAAAATCGGCCTTCCTTCCAGAGATAAATACATAGAAAATTATATTCAAACTATTCGTAATTTAGCGCCGTTCGGAGTTAAAGTTATCTGTTATAACTTTATGCCCGTTTTCGACTGGACTCGTTCAAACCTTTTCCATGAGGTTGGAGACGGTTCAACAGCCCTGTTCTATGAAAAGGGAATGATTCAGGATGATTATAACGCAATGGCGAAATATATTCTCGATTTTACAGAGAAATATAATATGTCTTTCCCCGGTTGGGAACCTGAAAGAATGGCAAAATTGGATGAACTTTTCAAGCTTTATGCTGACGTTGATCACGAAAAGCTCTGGGCAAACCTCAAGTATTTCCTTGAAGCACTAATGCCCGTTTGCGAAGAAACAGGCATAAAAATGGCTATTCATATGGATGACCCGCCTTGGGACATATTCGGACTTCCCAGATTGCTTATTGATGAACCCAGTATCGACCGTTTCCTCAAGATGGTTGACCATCCTTGCAACTGCTTAACTCTTTGTTCGGGAAGCCTTAATGCAAACCCCGAAAATAATGTTGCCGAGATTGTTAAAAAGCATTGCGATAGAATTGCTTTTGCTCATATTCGTAACGTTAAGCATTTCGAAAACGGAGATTTCTCTGAAGCCAGTCATCGTGATTGCGACGGAGATACAGGTATATTGGATATTCTTAAGGCATATCATGACGGCGGATTTAACGGATATATCCGTCCCGACCACGGCAGACATCTTTGGGGCGAAGGTCCCGGAACTGTTCGTCCGGGATATGGTCTTTATGACAGAGCATTAGGCATTATGTATATGCTCGGTGTTTGGGATATGCTCGAAAAACAAGGAGAAAATAACTAATGATTAATTTGCCATTGAACGTTGATTATAGCGGTAAAGTTGTTGTAGTAACCGGAGCAGGCGGACTTATCTGCGGCGCTATGGCAAGAGCTTTCGCTCAGTCAGGCGCAAAGGTTGCCGCTCTTGATCTTAACGAGGAAGCAGTTAAAAAGCTTGCAGATGAACTAACCGCTGAAGGTTTTGTTTGCAAAGGATATAAGGCAAACGTTTTAGAAGTTGAGTCCCTGAAGTCGGTTCACGAGATGGTTGTAGCCGATTTTGGCGAGTGTGATATTCTCGTGAATGGAGCCGGAGGAAATAATCCAAGAGCAACAACCGATAACGAATATCAGCACGAAGCTAAGGAGGGCGGAAAATCCTTCTTCGACCTCGAAGCAGATGGCGTTGATTTCGTTTTCAAACTTAATTTCCAGGGAACCTTGCTCCCAACTCAAATTTTTGCTAAAGGTATGGCTGCAAGAAAAAGCGGATGTATTTTGAATATTTCTTCTATGAATGCGTACACTCCTTTAACCAAGATTCCCGCATATTCTGCTGCTAAGGCAGGTATCTCTAACTTTACGCAGTGGCTCGCAACCCACTTTGCAGGAACAGGTATCCGTTGTAATGCGATTGCTCCGGGATTCCTCGTTTCAGCTCAGAACAGAGCCCTTCTGTTTAATGAAGACGGAACTCCAACTCCTCGCTCTGCAAAGATTTTGGCAGGAACTCCTTGCAATCGTTACGTTGATGCTGAGGAGCTTTTGGGCGCAACCTTGTTCCTTTGCGATGACAAATCTGCATCTGCAATAACAGGTGTTGTTCTTCCTATCGACTGTGGTTTCGCTGCTTATTCAGGCGTTTAATCTTATGAAATTTTAAAAGGTGCAGTTTTAACACTGCACCTTATTTTTTCGAAAAAATAAAAGGCAATCAGTTTTTTGCTGATTGCCTTTTATAATTGTTAATCAAAATTTAAAGAATTATAGATTCGCCATCCATCTCCTGTGGCTTTTCAAGACCCATAATTTTGATAATAGAAGGAACTATATCAGCGAGTCTTCCGCCTTCGCGGAGTTTGCAAGGATAGCCAACAACGCAGAAGGGAACGGGATTGGTAGTGTGAGGAGTGAAGGGATTTCCGTCTTCGCCAATCATCTGGTCGGCATTTCCGTGGTCAGCAGTTATAATAACCGAACCGCCCATTTTGAGTGTTGAATCAACAACTCTGCCAACACATTCGTCAACAGCCTCAACAGCCTTTACAGCGGCATCAAAAACGCCCGTGTGTCCAACCATATCGCAGTTGGCGAAATTAAGAACAACTGCGTCATATTTTCCCGATTCAATCTGTTCGCAAACAGCATCGCAAACGGGATATGCGCTCATTTCTGGTTGAAGATCAAAGGTGGGAACATCGGGAGATTGAATAAGAATTCTGTCTTCGCCATTGAAGG
This sequence comes from Acutalibacteraceae bacterium, assembly GCA_045630885.1. Classification (GTDB taxonomy): domain Bacteria; phylum Bacillota; class Clostridia; order Oscillospirales; family Acutalibacteraceae; genus UMGS1532. The sequence continues at coordinate 23,591 of JAZQTQ010000049.1, read as the reverse complement.
TTTTTTCCTCTCCACCATTGAAGAAGAAGGTAACGTGAGCATATTTTTGAGTTTCTGCAATTCTTAATTGAGTCATATTCTTAGATGCTAAAAACTCGCCGAAAGTCATTTTGAGTTCTTCGGGAGGGAAAGCAACAGAAACGTTAGGCATGGTTTCGTCGTATTGAGTCATACAAACGTAATTTACGGGGAAGAAACCGTTTTTGCGCTCAAATCCGTCAAAATCGGGGTCAACAAAAGTGCGTGTAAACTGACGTGCGCGGTCAGGACGGAAGTTGAATGAAACAATGCTGTCGCCCGATTTAATCATACCTTCGGGATCAACAACCGTAGGAAGAATGAATTCATCGGTAACGTCATTAGCGTAAGAAGCCTTCATAGCCTCAACAGCATTTTTGTTTTGAACGCCTTCGCCATAAACCATAGCGGCATAAGCCTTCTCAACTCTGTCCCAAGCGAAATCACGATCCATAGCGTAGTATCTGCCCATTATAGAAGCTATTTTACCAACGCCAAGCTCTGCCATTTTCTTTTCGAGGTCTGCAACGAAACCAACGCCGGAAGTAACAGAAACGTCGCGTCCGTCCATAAGACAATGAACTAAAACCTTTGTAAGACCTTCTCTTTTAGCCATTTCCAAAAGTCCGTAAAGATGATCGATGTGGCTATGAACACCGCCATCGGATAAAAGTCCGATAAGATGAAGCGCAGAATTATTTTTTTTGCAGTTTTCAACAGCATTTTTGAGCGCTTCAATCTCGAAAAACTTTCCGTCTTGAATAGATTTGGTTATCTTAACGAGCATTTGATAAACAACTCTGCCCGCACCGATATTTGTGTGTCCAACCTCACTGTTACCCATCTGTCCGTCGGGTAGACCAACGTCAAGACCGGAAGCACCGATAGTTGTGAAAGGATTTTCTGCAAAAAGCTTTGAAAGGTTAGGAGTTTTCGCAAAATCAATAGCGTTTCCGTTTTTGTCTTCGCGGATTCCAAAACCGTCCATAATACATAAAACAACAGGTTTTTTCATTTAATTTTCACCTAAATTTATTATTTGCTTGCAGCTTTAACGATTATTGAGAAATCTTCTGCTTTAAGAGAAGCGCCGCCGATAAGACCACCGTCAACGTGCTCTTGAGCAACCAATTCGTCAGCGTTCTTTGCATTCATAGAACCACCGTACTGAATAGTAACGGTTTCAGCAACGTCCTTGCCATAAACCTCAGCGATAGCGGCTCTAACGAAACCATTTCCTTCGTTTGCCTGCTCAGCAGTTGCAGTAACGCCAGTTCCGATAGCCCAAACGGGTTCATAAGCGATGATAACGTTTTTAAGCTGTTCTGCAGAAACGTTTGTCAAAGCCATCTTTGTTTGATATTTGAGGAGAGTTTCGGTGTATCCGAGTTCTCTTTGTTCTAAAGTTTCGCCAACGCAAACAATAGCGGTTAAACCACCGTTTAAAGCAGCGAGAGTGCGAAGGTTAACGGTCTGGTCGGTTTCGCCGAAATACTGTCTTCTTTCGCTATGTCCGATAACAACGTATTCAACGCCTGCTGCAGTAAGCATTTCTGCAGAAATTTCGCCGGTGTAAGCGCCTGAAGCCTTGAAATGCACGTTTTCAGCACCGATTTTAATATTAGATCCCTTTGCAGCTTCAACAGCGGCAGCAATATCTATGAAAGGAACGCAAAGAACAACGTCGCAATCAGCTCCTGCAACGAGAGGCTTCATTTCATTTATGAGAGCAGAAGTCTGAGCAGGGGTGTTGTTCATTTTCCAGTTGCCGGCAATAACAGCCTTTCTTAATGTTTTGTTCATTTTTATTATCCTCCAAAAAAGTGAATTTATAACAGTTAGAAGCACGGCAGTTTTAACTACCGCGCTTTTTAAAAACTATATTATTTCTCGTTAAGACAGTCGATTCCGGGGAGAATCTTGCCCTCAAGGTATTCAAGAGAAGCGCCGCCACCGGTAGAAATGTGGCTCATCTTATCAGCGAAGCCAAGCTTCTGAACTGCAGCAGCAGAGTCGCCACCGCCGATGATAGAAATAGAGCCGGACTCAGCAACTGCATTTGCAACGCCGATTGTACCGTTTGCAAAGTTAGCCCATTCGGAAACGCCCATAGGTCCGTTCCAGATAACAGTGCCTGCGCCCTTGATAGCGTTAGCAAAAATTTCAGTTGTCTTAGGACCAATGTCAAGACCCATCCATCCATCGGGAATATTGTCTGAATCAACGACCTTATGCTCTGTATCCTTATCGTATTCCTTGCCGATAACGTTGTCGATGGGGAGAAGGAAGTTAACGCCCTTTTCCTCAGCCTTTGCCATCATAACCTTAGCGTCTTCAATTCTGTCGTCCTCGCAGATGGAGGTTCCGATGTTATAGCCCATAGCCTTGAAGAAGGTATAAGCCATACCGCCGCCGATGATGATAGTATCGCATTTATCGATAAGGTTGTTTATAACGCCGATTTTATCAGAAACCTTTGCGCCGCCGAGAATAGCAACCAAGGGGCGTTTAGGATCTTCAAGGGCTCCGCCGATGAAGTTGATTTCTTTTTGAATGAGATATCCGCAAACTGCAGGAAGATGCTCTGCAACGCCTGCGGTTGAAGAGTGTGCTCTGTGAGCAGAACCGAATGCATCGTTAACGAAGATTTCTGCGAGGTCTGCAAATTTCTTTGAAAGTTCGGGGTCATTCTTTGTTTCGCCGGGTTCAAAGCGAACGTTTTCTAAAAGGAGAACTTCGCCGTCTTTGAGGTCGGCAGCGAGAGCTTGTGCGCTTTCGCCAACAACGTCCTTAGCCATTTTAACCTCTTTGCCCAAAAGCTCAGAAAGACGAGCCGCAACGGGAGCAAGAGAAAATTCAGGATTTACCTGACCCTTAGGTCTGCCGAGATGGGAGCAAAGAATAACCTTTGCGCCTTTTTCCAAAAGATAATTGATTGTGGGGAGGGAAGCAACGATTCTCTTATCACTTGTGATAACGCCGTCCTCCATTTTTACATTGAAATCGCAGCGAACTAAAACTTTTTTGCCGCCAAGCTCAATGTCTTCGATAGATTTTTTGTTAAGAGCTGCCATAGAAATAACATCCTTTCGAATAAATTCAATGAAACTCAAAAGTTGAGAATCATTGTTAAAATTTCAACAATCTTATTTTATAACAAAATAAGAGAATTTTCAACCTAAATTTTTACAATACAATATAATATTTACTTTTTACACAAAAAGAGGAAAATAAGCAACCAATTTTATGTAATTATTATCAACAAAATAAGCGTGTTTATTCCGCATCGTCCCAAGAATAGTTATGAAGCTGACCAAAATTTTGAAGTTCGGGGAAATTCCACTGTCTTAAAACTTCATAGGTAGCTATTGCAACGGTGTTTGAAAGGTTGAGGCTTCTTGCCCCTTCAATCATAGGAACGCGAACGCATTTTTCGGGGTTCTTTAAAAGCAATTCTTCCGGTAAACCTTTAGTTTCTTTTCCGAAGAAAAGCCAGCAGTTGTCGGGATAGGAAACGTCGGAATACGTGTGGCGGGCTTTTGTTGTGAAAAAGAAGAAATCACCACTGTTTTTTTCAAAAAACTCCGTTAAACTATCGTAATAAGTTATATCTAAAAAGTGCCAATAATCAAGACCTGCTCTTTTTAGCTTTTTGTCGTCAATTTTAAAACCCATAGGGCCAACCAAATGAAGTCTTGCACCCGTTGCGGCGCAAGTTCTCGCAACGTTTCCCGTATTTTGAGGGATTTCAGGTTCAACCATAACAATATTTATTATCGCCATTTTTATCACACTCTGCTAATAATAATTTTAGCTTCTCCCTCAAGCTTTATTTCTCCCATATTGGCAGGGATAAAGAGAGATTCGCCTTTAGAAAGATTAAGCTCGCCAAGCGTTGCGCTTCCTTCTAAAACTAAAAGGGATAAGAAGCTGTCTTCTCCGGAAATTAAAAGCTTTTCGCCCTTTAATTCGAGAAGGTCGGTAGTGAAATATTTGCATTCTGCGAGGCGATTACTTTGGGGTTGACCATAGGGAATGGCGGGTTTTTTCAAGGTTGTAACCTTTTGTGCTTTTTCAACGTGAAGCTCGCGTGGTTTTCCGTCTGCGCCAACTCTTGCGTAATCATAAACTCTGTATGTAAGATTTGAATTTTGCTGAATTTCGGCGATCAAAAGTCCGGCACCGATAGCGTGGATTGTTCCGGCTTCAATAAAGAAAAAATCGCCTTTTTTAACGGGAACTTTATTAAGAACTTCGCAAATAGTGTTATTTTCGATTCTTGTGCTGAATTCTTCGGGTGTTATTTCGTGGTCAAAGCCATAGTAAAGAAAGGCGTCTTTATCGCAATCCATAACATACCACATTTCGGTTTTGCCATATTGCCCCTCGTTTTTCAGAGCGTACTCATCGCTTGGGTGAACCTGAATTGAAAGATCAGATTTTGCGTCAATTAATTTTACAAGAATTGGAAAAAATTCAAATTCAAGAGCGTTTTTTCCGAGTATTTTCTTGCCTTCCTTTTCTATAACTTCGGCAAGAGAAAGACCTTTGTGCTCGCCGTTTAAAACGGTTGAAGGCCCATCAGGGTGGCAAGAGAGAACCCAGGCTTCCGCAACTTTTTCTAAATCGCTTTCAATTCCATATTCTTTTTTGAGTTTGTCTCCGCCCCAAAGATAATCTTTGAGTGCAGGGGAGAGCTTCATAGGATACATAAGGTTAACTCCTCAATTTTATTTTTACCAAATTATTTTAACACAAAATCATCAGTAATTCAATAACCGTATTGCAAAAAAATGCATAATTTATGCAGAAAAACGCATTGATTTCGAGAAGAAAATATTATATAATACTATAAAAAGTAAAGTTAGGAGAATAAATATGCCGATAAACTCTAAACCCAGAAGACTTGTTCATCTTGATTTTCATACCTCGCCTGATATACCTGCAATAGGCAGCAAATTTGATAAAAAGAAATTCCAAAAAGCTTTGAAGGAAGCTGAAATAGAGAGTATGACGGTTTTTGCGAAATGTCATCACGGTTTGTGCTATTATCCAACCGAGGTTGGCGAAATGCACCCGAATCTTAACTTTGATTTAACGGGAGCAATGCTCGATGCTGCCCATGAAATAGGGGTTAATATGCCTATTTACATAACTGCGGGTTGGTCGCAAAAAGACGCTACTGAGCACCCTGAATGGATTGCAAAAAACAAAGATGGATCCGAACAGTGCACCGAACGTTTTAAAAAGGGAGAACCCGATGAAATTAAGCTTCATTGCGCTTGGCAAACCCTTTGCTTAAATGACAACGGCTATTGTAAGCATATCTATGAGTTGACCGAAGAAATATGTAAGAGATATAAAAATATCGACGGACTTTTTTATGATATTTGTATTGTCGGAAACGAATGTTATTGCGATGAATGCAGAGAAGGTATGAAAAGGGAAGGCTATGATGTTGAAAAGCAAGAAGACGTTAGGGCATATTTTAGTAAGAAACGTTCAGCATTTATGGAAAAATGCGGGAACATTTTAAAGAAATATCATCCCGAAGCAACGATTTTCTTTAATTCAGGTGGAGCCGACCAATATCGTCCGCAGTATCATAGCGCTCAGACGCATTTTGAAATGGAGGACCTCCCAACCGCTTGGGGTGGTTATGATAAAATGCCGGTAAGGGCTAAATTTTTCTCAAAAACAGGAAAGCACTATTTTGGTATGACTGCAAAATTCCATCTTGATTGGGGAGAGTTTGGCGGGTTTAAACCCAAAGAAGCGTTGCGCTTTGAAGCGGTGTTAATGGCTTTGTATGGCGCAGGCTGTTCAGTAGGCGATCATATTCATCCCGATTGCGAAATTGAGGAGCAGACCTATGAAAATATCGGCTATGCTTTCAAGTATTTGAAGAAAATCGAGGAATATTGTTTTGAAGGAACGCCTGTAGTCAATCTTGGAATGAAACTTTCTGAAAATCCGATAGTTAACGAAGGTCTTTCAAATATTTTGCTTGAAAATCAAATGGATTATGATATAATATATGAGAACGATTATAGCAAGTTCGATACAGTTATAATTCCCGAAGACTCTAGTTTCAACGATGAGGAATTGGAAGCGGTTAAAAACTTTATTGCTAAAGGCGGAAAAGTATTGGCAATAGGCAACGGTATCGTTAGAAACGGTGAGTTTATTATAGATACAGGCCTTGAATACCTAGGCGAAAACGAATATCATTTCGATTATATTTATTCGAACAATGCGTCTGCTGACGTTCCAAATGCGCCAATGCTTTGTAATATGCCTTCGGTTTTTGCTAAAAATGTCGATGCCGAAATTTATGCAGAAGTTTTGCCGCCATATTTCAACAGAACTTTAGGCCATTTCTGCGGACATAAAAACACTCCGCATAATAAGGAAGCGGACAGACGTCCTGCTATTTCTAAAAAAGGCAACGTTGTCTATATGGCGCATCCGATGCCAAGTATTTATAAGACCTATGGAAGCGTGTTCTTCAAGAGATATTTAACAATGGCTCTCGATCTTATCTATAATGAAAGAATTATGAAGGTTTCTTCCGGAGCTTCAACGCGTTGTACCCTTATAGATCAACCTCAAAACAGCAGATATTGTTTTAATATTGCCTATGCAATTCCCAGGAAAAGCGGGCTTGCAGAAATAATTGAGGATATAACTCCAATTTACAATATTAAGGTTGAATTAAGGCTCGAAAAATCCCCTAAAAAGGTTTATATGCCTCTTTGCGATTCTGCGCTGAAGTTCGGTTTTGAAAACGGAATTTGCTCCTTTGAGATTCCTTTTATCGAGGGGCACGAAAGCGTTGTTATTGAATATTAATTTTTAAAAAAGGAAATGCTTATGACTAAAACAAAATACAATGAAAATATCCTTTCAATCGCTTTGAAAAGGCAGGAAAAAATGCAAATAGCGGTTGGAACCAGTTGGTGGTTTAATAAAAGCAAAATCTATCGCGGAATTAAGGCTTTTTATTGGATTTCTTTTGTTTATATGCTTGTTGTGAATTTCTTTGTTATGGCGGGTGTTGCTTATTGGAATTCAAGAGCAAACGACCCAACGGTAGCCGCCGCGCAATCAAGCTTTTTAACGGCCGGAATTATCTGTTTTGCATTTATAATTCTTTCGGTTATTTTAAAGCCGAGAATTAAGAAAATCCAAAAAATTGAAACAAAAATTCTAGTTTCAAGAATAACCTATCTTTTAGTTATACTGCCCGGCATTTTCTTTATCATTTCTGCTTATAATGCTCTTATTTTGCAAGCAAATATCAATGAATATGCAACGGTTGTTGAAGGCGAGTCGGGGGATATGTTCTCTCGCTATATGGAGCTTGTTTTTTATCATGTTTTGCCCTTGTTTATCCTTTCGTTAACCAGCTTTTTGCTTCATTTGGCAGAACGGAGCAACGTTAAAGAAATCAGCTATTATTATGATAAAATAATTGATAAAGCTTATTCCGAATACGTTGAGGAAAACCCTGATTACACGGAGGAAATGTGGCTCGAATACATCAACTCTTATAAAGATGAGGGCGAGGAAATAAAACCTCTTAAGCGCTCAAAAAAATCCAAAAAACGCAAAAACAAAACCCAAGAATAAATAAAAAAGCTTATGCCTTTTCCCAATTCTAAACGGGATGGCATAAGCTTTCTTTTTGGCTTTTTATTATCTTACAATTACTGCTTCAATTCCTAAAATATCGGCAATTTTCTTGATTGTGTCTGCGTGATGACCAACGCCGAGAGCATAGTGATGAGTGGGTCCTTCCATAACCCATTTTTTGATAAAGGTTCTGGTATCGGGTTCAAAAACTCCTCTGGTGTTGGTGTTTCCGGTTGGAGGAATTGCACCTTCTTGAGAGGTACCTTCACCTATAACGAATTTGAAACTTCCGTCGCCCTTTTGGGTTATTCCAAGCATTGTTATTGGGCCTTCCTTGAGTTTGAATTCAACCGAAGCGCCGTGTCCGGGTTTTCCGTGATATTTAAGCAAGCTTCTGAGAATCGGTTTGCCTTGAGCAACTCTCATGTGATGAGGACCGTCATGGCCGACAAGAATGTAATTTCCTTTGAATCCAAAGGGGTGGAATTCAGCAAAAGAACCGCCGATGTCAAGTCTGTCCATAATGAGCATAGCAATGCAGGTTTTTATATCATATTCGCCACACATCGGAATACCCTGAGCATTAAGAATAGAGTTACCAACAATGAAGGATGAAGCAACCTTTCTCTGCATCGTTCCTTCTCTGCCTTCGTAATAATAAGCAAGACCCGTAAGCTTGAATTTTTCAACAAGTCTGTCAAGTGCAGCAGCGGTTTTTGCAGCTTCGAAAAGGTCTTCGTCGGTAACCTTAACGGTAACAGGGTCGCTAACGGGGTTAGGCATATCAAATTCAGCCTTAATAATTTCGGTTTTAGCGGCAATTTCCTCATCTGTAACAGCTTCATAGGCTTCAATTGCATCTTCAATTTCGAGAAGGGGAACGTGGCAACCGAAAGCAGAAGAAATTGCGGTTGGGTCAGCGTGCATATCATACATAGCTTCCATAACGTGTCCCATAAGACCCATTCTTGCGCCTTTAAGGTCGTGAAGAACCTTTGCTATATTACACCATTCAGCAAGTTCTTTTTCAACTATCTCATCTCCGTAAAGAGTTCCAATAACAACGTCGTATATTTTTCTGTTCAAACGTTCTGCAACGCCGATAAATTCAGGAACGGAGCAAATCGCATCGTTTTCGAGCTGCATATGTGTGCAAGCGCGGCTGTAATCCATCTCCTCAAGCGGTTGAACCGCAAGAAGAATCATAGGAACGCCAACGTCCCTGATAATAGGAGCAAAAACCGAAGAAGTTGCGTATGTTGCCATATTGCAGATAATCAGGTCAAGTCCGTCGCCCTTCATTTGGTCGAGGGCGTCGTATGCCTTGATGCTGGAATCAATCATACCATAATCGATAACCTCAACGTCGTTTTTTTCAACGAGTTGAACGGCATCTTTATGGTAACCGCAAATGCTTGCTTCAAGACCGTCAAACTGAGCCCAATATGTATCGTGGGCAACCGCAAACATACCGATTTTTGCAGTTCTTTTATTTTTTCTTTCAATCATGCTAATAAACCTCCGCGAGGGAAAACCCTCATTATATGTAAAAACACTCTTGATTATATTAACAGATTATATATCGAATTTCAATAATAAAGATAGAAAAACCGAAAAATGCGACATTTTAACAGCGCATTTCTCGGTTTGATTATATTAGCCTATTAGTTCCTTTTCGATGATGGATAAGCGATTGAATTTGGCTACTCTTTCGCTTCTTGCGGGAGCGCCCGTTTTGATCTGACCTGAGTTAACCGCAACAGATAGGTCGGCAATAAAGGTGTCTTCCGTTTCGCCCGAACGATGGGAAATAACGGTATTATATCCGTTTTGTTTTGCAACGTCTATTACTTCAAGCGTTTCTGAAAGTGTTCCGATTTGATTAGGTTTAATTAGAATCGCATTGGCGTATCCGCCCTTTATTCCGTCCGAAAGTCTTTCTCTGTTCGTAACAAACAAGTCATCGCCAACCAGCTGAATTTTGCTTCCCAGCGCTTGCGTCAAAGCCTTCCAACCTTCATAATCTTCCTCTGAAAGACCATCTTCAATAGAAACGATTGGATATTTTGAAGCAAGTTTGGAAATATATTCAATAAGCGCCTGAGAGGAGAGAGGAATATCTCTTTTCGGCAGATGATACACACCGTTTTTAAACCATTCGCTTGAAGCCATATCGAGAGCAATGCTAACCTTTTCTTTTGTATATCCTGCGGCAGAAATCGCCTCGCAAAGGAGTTCGAGCGCTTCTTCGTCGCTTGAAAGATTAGGAGCATAACCCCCTTCATCTCCAACGCCTGAAGCGAGGCCTCGTTTCTTTAAAATACCGCCCAAGGTGTGATAGATTTCCGCACCGATTTGTAAGGCCTCAGAGAAGCTTTCGGCACCCGTCGGCATTATCATAAACTCCTGTATATCAATATTATTTTTTGCGTGCGCTCCGCCGTTTAAAATATTCATCATAGGTATAGGAGTTCTGATGGCTTGAGCACCGCCTAAATATCTGTAAAGAGGCGTTTTTAGACTATTTGCGGCGGCAACTGCAACCGCTAATGAAACGGCAAGCGTTGCGTTTGCGCCGAGGTTGGATTTATTTTTAGTTCCGTCGAGTTTAACCATCGTTTTATCTATTAAATGCTGGTTAAAAGGTGAAAGTCCGAAAAGGGCGGGGAAGATAACGTTGTTAATGTTGTCAACTGCTTTTAAAACACCCTTTCCAAAGAAGGCTTTTTCGTCTTTATCTCGTAGCTCGTGCGCCTCGAAGATTCCTGTAGATGCGCCGGAAGGGGAGATTGCAAAGCCTGTTGCTCCGCAGCTAAGAGTAACCTTCGCCGCAGGTGTTGGATTGCCTCTTGAATCGATAAGTTGAAAGCCTTCGATTTTCTCAATAGTTGAATACATAAAACCATCCTTTTATTAAATCTTTTAATGTAATTTTCCTCAAAATGAGGGGAAATATACTTTTTTGTTGACAAAACTTTTTTTTAGTGATATAATGTGCACGACAAATGAAACAAGGGGTGCTGTTCGCTCGAGAGAACGGCTGAGAGAATTTTCATTCAACCCTCTAAACCTGAAACGGATAATGCCGGCGTAGGAATGTTTTAAAAACCTTTGAAGTGTCTTTATAGACACCCTGTTCCTACAATTCGGCTCAGGGTGTCTTTTTTTGTCGAAGATATCACACTGAGAAGGATTGATTTTATGAAAAAAACAAACGTTATTTGGCTTTGTGAAAGTGCTGTTATGATAGCGCTTTCAACGGTTTTGAGTCTGTTTGCGGTTATCAAGATGCCCTATGGCGGAAGCGTTACCGCATTCAGTATGGTTCCACCATTGTTGATAGCCTATCGATATGGTATTTCTAAAGGACTTGCAACGGGATTTATCCACGGACTTTTGCAACTGTTTTTAGGCTTTTCCGACGTAAGCTATGCCTTTGGAATTTCAGCCGCAGCAGGAATTGCGGTCATTATGTTGGATTACATAATTGCATTCGGAGTTTTGGGGCTCGGCGGTATTTTCAGAAAGACCTTCAGCAAGCAGGGTTCTGCCGTAATTTCGGGAGCTCTGATGGTATGCTTTTTGCGCTTTTTGTGCCACGTTATTTCGGGCTCAACCGTATGGGCGGGAGTTTCTATTCCAAGCGGGGAGAGTTTCGTTTATTCGCTCGTTTATAATTCTGCATATATGATTCCCGAAACCTTCGTAACTTTAGCAGGGGCTTGGTATGTTTCAAGAGTTATTGATATGAGAGGGGAAACCCTTTCGAGAAATAATGAAGGAGCATTGGGAAAGGACGTATTTTCGATAATAGGTGTTGCTTTGATTTTGGGCGCAGTTATCTTTGATGCCCTGACGTTATTTAGCAGTATTCAAACCGAAGCAGGATACGACATAACGAATATTAAAACTGCCGATTTTGGGATGATCGGAATTGTTTCTGCAATTTGCATTGGCGTCGGCATAGCGCTCATATTATTGAAAAAAGGTAAAAGTATGTTAAAAAATTAACATATATGTGAGTCGATAGGGCAATTAATTTGTGTTATTTGGATAAAATAATAAAAATTATCAGGAATGACTTGCATTTTTCTAAAAAATGGGTTAAAATATATGAGCAAAAAAATTTTTGGAGGTATAAACCAATGGTTAAAGTAGCAATCAACGGATTCGGCCGTATCGGTCGTCTCGCATTCAGACAGATGTTCGGAGCAGAAGGTTATGAGATCGTTGCTATCAACGATTTGACCGATGCTAAGATGCTTGCTCATCTTCTTAAGTATGACTCTGCTCAGGGTCGTTATGGCCATGACGTAGTAGCTGGCGAAGATAGCATCACTGTCGATGGAAAAACAATTAAAATTTATGCTGAGAAAAATGCAGCAGATCTTCCTTGGGGAGAAATCGGTGTTGACGTAGTTCTCGAGTGCACCGGATTCTACACTTCTAAGGCTAAGTCTCAGGCTCATATTGATGCAGGCGCTAAGAAGGTTGTTACCTCTGCTCCCGCAGGCAACGATCTTCCTTCAGTTGTTTTCAGCGTTAACGAGGGAATCCTCTCAACTGAAGATAACATCATTTCTGCAGCTTCTTGCACAACAAACTGTCTTGCTCCTATGGCAAAGGCTCTCAATGATTATGCTCCTATTCAGAGCGGTATCATGACAACTGTTCATGCTTACACAGGCGACCAGATGGTTCTCGATGGTCCTCACAGAAAGGGCGACCTTCGTCGTGCACGTGCAGCAGCAGCTAACATCGTTCCTAACTCAACAGGTGCAGCAAAGGCTATCGGCCTTGTTATTCCTGAGCTCAACGGTAAGCTCATCGGTTCTGCACAGCGTGTTGCCGTTCCTTCCGGTTCAACAACTCTCCTCGTTGCAGTTGTTAAGGGCAAGGACATCACTAAGGAAGGCATCAACGCAGCTATGAAAGCAGCTTCTTCTGCTTCCTTCGGATACACTGAGGAAGAACTCGTTTCTTCTGATATCGTTGGTATCACCTACGGTTCTCTCTTCGATGCAACTCAGACTATGGTTGCTAAGATTGACGACGACACCTATCAGGTTCAGGTTGTTTCTTGGTATGATAACGAGAACAGCTACACAAGCCAGATGGTTCGTACAATCAAATATTTCGCAGAGCTCAACTAATTTTAGAATCAGCTGAAATATGTAAAATTTTTAAAATCCCTTCCGATTTTCGGAGGGGATTTTTTTTATTTAGTCGTGTAATTTTTAAAAATAGGATAATTTTTCATCAAAATATAAAAATAGTACAAAAAACTTTGTTAATATATAACAACTTTAGTTGTTTCGTTATATTTTTGTTGCTTTTGACACTCTTTTTTGATATAATTATCGTGTAAAATTTTATACTTTGTGGGTTTCCAAAAATCAATCCTTGAAAGGAGAAAAAACAAATGAAAAAAAAGATGATGAAAATTCTCTGTCTTTTGCTTGCTGTTGCAATGATGCTGTGCGCTGTATCTTGCAAAGAAACAACGACAGACGAATTAAGCTCACAACCACAAAAGCCTTCGGAGGTAGCAACTCCGAACGACGATGTATCTTCTGATGATGACAGTGATTTTCAATCTGAGATCGAAGGAACAGACATCGGTGTCGATATTCCGAATATAGACAGTGGGGAAGTTGGATTCTATCTTCCTTACACGAGTTATTTCACTCAGTCTGTTTTGGATGGGGATGAAATCGATGAGGACGATATGTTTATTGAGGAAGATATCGAAGATATCGATGATGGTCTTGTTTTCGGTGAGGTTGAAAATCCAATTCAGATGTATGGCGAACCGGTAAAGGGTTCAAACAGAGTATTTAACGTTGAAACCGATAGCGTTGTTTATGATAACTTCGTAGGTCATGGTTCAAACGTTTTCCCTGTTCAATTTATGCCGGAAGCTAAAGAACGTTATCCCTTCTTAACGGATGTAATGTTCGAGGTTGAGCGCGATAGATGGTTTGCTATAAAGGGCCATATGTATCGTTGCTGGTTCCAGGTTGACTGGATTACAACAACCGACGAGGCTAACCCAACTCGTAAGGACTACGAGAATAACGTCGACTATCAAAACTATAAAAAAGGTATTTATGATTTTGATAGCGAAAGAATGAAGGACGTTTATCCTTATTTCGATACTTGGAAAGCGGCAGGAAGCGAAATTGCTATCAACTTTGGATGGAAAGCTTCAACAGATATCCAAACTTGGTTCTGTTTCCCCGGTCTTCCTGATCCTCAGTGTTCCGCTCCGTTGGAACTCGATCCTTTTGGAAGAGCTGCTGCAACAACCATTAAAGAATTGCGAAACAACAGAGGTTATGACAACATAACAATGCTCTGTTTCTATAACGAGCCCGGTCATGACTACGACTTCGTTACATATCTCCACACTCAAACTTATTGGGTTCTGATGCTTCAATACACTAATAAGTGGCTTGATAAACTTGGTATTCAGGACGATATTCAGGTTTGGTCTTGCGGCGAAAACTCAATGACTGCTACCCATTATGAATTTACCGCTGCTGTTAAAGAATTGGGCGCTGATGAATTCGATATCTACGACGGACATTATTATTATGGACGTATTAAGGCGATGTATGATAACAACTATGAATATGCTTTCAAGCTTTTCGCTTTCTTCAGAGAGTATTTCAATGAGCATGTTTTCTACATAACCGAAAACTATTGCGGTAACTATGAAAACGGTCCTGAAAACCATGTGGAGGGCGACAATTGGACCGGTATCTATTATTGGTGGAACGATTCAACCGCCTCCTTCGTTATTGCAGGCGCCAACACCGGTATGAGAGCTCTTCTCAACTGGGGTTACACCGGCGGTTGCTTGCCTAATCCTCAGTTCTTCAATGCTGCAGGCGGCGGCTACGGATGTTCTTGGTATAGTGTTGATAGCCAGATAAACCTTGAAAGATACGCTCAGTTGTTCTTCTATGAAACTGCTCTTATAACAAACTATATTCCTGCTCATTCTGATGTTCTTCAGGTTGACTGGACGGGCGACGATATAAGAGGTTCTGCTTTCAAGAATCCTGATGGCGGATATTCAATTTTAGTTGAAGCTAACGGACACGAAGCTGAAACCGACGGCACAGAGTGGGATATCAATGCAACAAAGAGAAACTTAACTATTAACCTTAAGGGTAATAAAAAGAAACTTAAGTTCTATAAGTATCGCTATAATAACGATGATGCAATCATTTATCGCGACGCTCGTGCAACAATCCCAACTCACGTTGAGGTTATTGAAGCAACTTCAAAAATCGTTGATGAAATCGATGAAACACATGCAGTGTATATCTATACAACGGTTGCTCCAACAAAACAAGTAGAGATAAAGAGCGACAACGGCAAAATTAATCATTTTGTAAAACCGGACGGAACTCTTTCTTTAGAGGCTAAGTTGATTGACTGTGCAGCAAATGATGAAATTGTTTGGTCTGTTTCAGCAACCAGTTATAAAGATGGATACAACGGAACTATGACCGGTTATGACGGCGATATGAGCAACCCAAATATTTTTGGAACAGGAAAAACCGCAACTTATACAGCGCCTTCTGCGTCTGAAGTCGAAGCTGGCGACCAGATTGCAATTCGCGCATCTCTCAAGTCTAATCCAAATGTATTTGATGTTGTTGTAGTTCAAATATTAGATAATTAAGGAAGGAGTAACGAAAACTATGAAAAACAAAACGCTTCGCAGAGTATTAACTATTATACTTAGTTTAACCTTTGTCCTTTCAACTGTGTTCGGAGCTCTTTCAACAGTTAGCGCAGTTGATAATTCCAGCCTAACTCCTCGTGCAACAGTAGTTTCGGATGCAGAGAGAGCGCTTCCCGAAGCACCTGCCGGCACAACAAACCTTGTGCTCGGAATGATACCTACTGTGTATAAGAATACAGGCTCCGCAGATAGTGTTGTTGGAGCACCAGATTCCGGCACAAATGTTATTGGCAACTTAACCGACGGTTTGCTCACTACTAAGACCGATCTCGGCGGTTTCCGCTTTAATGATGGCGCTGGAAACGATATGTCTGAAACGTATTCAACGGCGCTTACGTTTGAGCTTCCCGTAAAAAGCGATCTTAATCAGCTTGTAGTTGTAAACGATGGCGGACTTGCGTCAACCATAACAGAGCATTATGCTGTTTTTGCTTCTGATAAGCTTTCAGATCTTTATAATAACAGCAATTTTGTTATCGATATAAACTCTAACACTAATCAGAGAAATATTATAACCTTTAATTCAGGTTTTAAAGCTCGTTATGTTGGTATCCGTGTTTATGATCCGGGCAATCTAACTTCTGCAAATTCTCAGTATGTTAGAATGTATGAAATTGCGTTGTTCGGTGTTATGGGCGAGATTTCAACCTCGGCAGAGGTAATAACTGATAGCACAGTTGCTCTTCCTGGTCTTGGAGCAGGGGAAACAAACCTTATCTCAGGTAAGCTTCCTAAGTTCTATTATGATAATGGAACAACAACTTTAACGGAATCACCTTCTCCTGAGAACGACGTTAATGCGGCTCCCGCTTCTTATATAACAGATGGTGATCCTGCAACAAGCGCGGCTCTTGGTGGTGATGGCCTTCGTTATAATAGCAATGGAACCTTTATGGCTGAAATTTGGGCAACATATTGGACCTTTGATTTAGAGGTAATTTCTGATATTTCTAAATTGACCTTCATTCACCATAATAATCCTGCTATTATAACCAAACATTTCCAGGTTTATGCTTCTAGCGTTCTTGCAGACCTTTATAAGGTAGAGAATATGGTGGCTAACGTTGAAGATAACGACGTTCGCAGAACCATCGTAAATTTCCCTGCTAATACTAAGGCTCGCTATGTTGGAATTAAATATCTGAATCCCGGAGACGGTAGTAGCATTGGTGTTAGTAACCGCTATGTTAGAATTAATGAATTAGCTCTTTATGGTGTTAAGGGAACTGATGTTGGTCCTGATGGAGAAAATACAGATGCTCCTTACACTGTAACAGATTCTAACAATTATGAATTAGATGCAACTCTTGGCGAAAAGAACTTTATCGCAGGCAGAACCGATAGCTTTAAGGCTTTTTATTATTCGGATTTCGGTAATGCTCTAACAACCGGAACTCTCGGATTTACATTGCTTGGTGATGGTGCGTTCAACGATAATCTTCGCGTTTCATCTTGGTTCTTCGCAGAATATGATGCAGCAACTAACACATCTAAATATATTGGTAACGGAATACCGGAAGGAAAATATTGGGCAGACCTTTATATTCCTCTTGGTGGCAAAAAATCTATAACAGGTTTCCAGATGATGCACGCAGGTTCATATCTCTCAACCTACAAATATCAGATTTATGTTGCCAATTCAGAAGACGACCTCTTCAAATCAACGTCTCTCGTTATCGATCATATTAACGCAGAAGGCAAAAAGACAAATTCCTTTAAAATGAAGGATGCAGTCGAAGGCGAATATGTTGGTATCCGTATTCTCGACCCAACCTATGCTAAGGGCGAGGGCAATGCTATGGCGCTTGCAGACAACGGAAACAACAATATTTATCCTCGTATTCAGGAATTCGCTGTTTATGGCTCTGATATTGAGGGCGGTGGCAGCGGAAGCGGCGGCGGTTCAACTATCGATGGTGACGTTGTTTTGGATAACACTTTGGAAATGCCGGAAACAACAGAGAAGAACCTCCTTCAAGGACTTAACTTCTATTCATTGAATTTTATCAATAATGATCCAAACCACCCGAAGGGCGTTGGTACCTTTAATTGCAAAACTTCCGGCGGCGGTGATACTTTAACCGATGGCCTCCCGACTGGTGATTGGCGTTCTTCTTCCAATATGGCTGCATATTTCGATGAAGAAAATTCAAAAGCCTATTATATAGGTGACGGAATTGAAGAAGGATCGATGTATTTCGATATGGTTTTTGATATCGGAACCGAATCAACCCTCACAAAGTTGGCAATATTCAACCACGTTGACAGAAACCTAAGAACTCGCAAATATGAGCTTTATTTCGGCAATAAAGCCTCAACATTGTTTGATAATAAGTTCTATTCTGTTGATAACGTTGAGGGTGCTCAGAGAAACTATTTCGACCTTAAAAAGTTAAATGGCGATGAAGCGGTCGTTGCTCGCTATATGGGTATTCGTATTATCGACCCAACCTATGGTAAGGGCGTTGGAGCAACAATCGTTACTAACAACCTTTCAAATGGTAATAACATTTATCCTCGTTTTAATGAGGTTGCCCTATATGGTGAGTATAATGACCCGAACTATGGTTCAACAAGCATTTTGTTTGATAATACTTCTAAAATCCCCGATTGGGGCAGAAACTTAACTAAGGGCTTTTATCCAAAGGGCTATGGTACAACTTCTGAAGGTACAGGAGCGTATTCTCCGGTTTCTGAACCTGTTATAAACGATTTGGATTTGGCAGGCGACGACTACCGTTACAACACCTTCAAATTTGCATCGCAAAGTCTCGGAACTATTAAGGTTTATGGTTCAAATGGTGATAATTCTCGTTATCTTGATCTCGTATATGACCTTAGATCAGAGGCTGTTATCGACGGTATGGCTATTTTCCATCATAGAACAACAGCTCTCAGAACCAAAGATTATGAGATTTTTGCTTCCGTTAAATATGATGAGTTGTTTAATGCTGAAAACAGCAAGGGTAGAGTTGATAATCTTGGTTATTTCAGAAATGCATGGAACTATAAAGAACTTGGTCAATCGTTCAATGCTCGTTATATTGCAATAAGAGTTTATAACCCAACTCAATATGAAGTAAGCGAAATAACAGTTGACTTGGTTGATAACATTTATTTAAGACTTATTGAATGGGCTATATTTGGTCAATATGTTGATGGTGACTTTGTTTATAAAGAGAAGTTCACTCCTCTTGGAGTTCAGTCTGATTATTCCAGATTTGAAGCTCAAGGCGTAAACATTTTATCAGGTCAGGTTCCTGCGATGTTCCAGGTTGGTGGCGGAGCATTCTCTGTTCCGGCAAGTAGTGCTCTGAGATTCGTTGATGGCGACGTTAAAACGGGCTTTGATATTTCCGATGGTGGCTTCCAGGCTCAGGATGGTTCAACATATATGCAAATGTATTATGATCTTTCTGAAAAAGGAACCAAACAGTATAATATTTCAAGCTTTATTTATCTCGGACTTAACCAGAACAATCCAGCAGCAGTAACTGGTTGGTGGCAGCTCTATTTGTCCGATGATGAAGACGTTCTTTGGGACCCTTCAAGTATGGTCTTTGAATATAATAACTTAGATCTAGCCGATCCCGATCCAAACTGCCAAGGTCAGTTGATAACCTTTGATAAGCCAATAATTGCGGCTTATATAGGTATAAGAATTCTTGCTTGTAATACTACTTTGTTAACGTCTGTTTATCCTCGTATTTATGAGCTTGGTGCATTTGGTGAAGAAGCTCCCGTTGATACAACTCCTGTTAATCTTGCAACCAAGATGCCTGCTGAAGCTTATACGGTTGGTAGTGCAGATGAGCTTGAGAAGTTAAGCGATTCTGATTTCACTTTGAAAATGACAGAAGCTTTAACCGATGGTGATTATTCTTCAAAGGCTGTCTTTGAAACATCTAAGAAACCGTTGAACCTTGTTTATAACCTTTGTCAGGAAACTGAACTGTATGAGCTTGCAATCAGAGCAGCTCAAGGCGAAAATTTCAAGAAGGTTAAAATCTATATGTCGGATAGTTTAGCTGGCGTTTGGGATGAAAAATCGCTGGTTACAAGCTATAGCGGTTCAGGCAAGAATGTTGTTTCCAAGAAGTTCTCTAAAGAAAAAGTTGCAAGATATGTGCGTTTCGAAATTCTTGATAAATCGAGTACTGTTAGCGTTGCTGAGATTGAGATAATCGGACCTAGATTCAGATTGCTCAGAAGCAAAAATCTTGCTAGAAATAACGCTTCTATAGAATACTTTACTCAGAATAACAAAACGAAGAAAATAACTTATTTTGCTCCTAGAAATGCTAAACTTATTAATAACTCATCTCTCGGAGATGCTTTCGGATTCTCCGAAGGTATTGAGGGCAAAGATACAGTTAATATGATTGCACTTTTAGACGACGTTAAAACTATTAACAAAATATCTATTAATTTCCCCGATCACGCCACTGAGTTTATGCCAACCTTAACTGAAATCTATGTAGCAGAAACATTAGAGGAACTTCTCTCTAACAAAGACATTGAACCGGTGCACGTTGTTAAGGGTCTTCCTAAGGATTCTATTATTGAATTTGAAACGAAACCTGTTGTTGGTCAATATGTCCTTGTGAAATTCATTAAGGGCGGAAAAGGCTATGGTTATTTCAAAGAAATGTCTTATGCTTTAGCTGAATTCCGTGTATACGGAACTGCCGTTAAGGGATTGAATGCTGATTCAACAAATGTTATTGAATTTGAAGACAAAGACCTTGGAATTAAATGGGGTATTACCAAGCTAACCGATAATGATATTTATTCTGAGGTTGCAACATCAACAGTAACCGTTTCTAAGGTTACAAACTGGCAGAAACGTTCACTTGAGAAAACTCCTTATATGGAGATTGTCGGTGGTAAAAAATACACCTTTAAGTTCTATGATGTAACCGGTAAAGAGGTAACAGACTTCGGTGCAAGAAAGGTTGCAATGTCATTTAAGTATCGTGGTGGTATGCAATCAACAACCTCAATGGTTGGTTTTGCAGGTAATAAGTGGTATATCGAGCCTTATGATTCAACGAGCGATGCTGTTGGCAGAGAGGGATATGTAACCGCTTATGCATATAAGAACTTTGATAATATAACCTTCGCGATGCTTAATATGATTAGCAGTACAGATTCTTATTGGGATAAGATTGGTCCTCTTGAGGATTATGGTGATGAGAAACCTCAGTATGCTCCAACAACTGCTCTTGATTCATCAACAAGTTCCGCAAGAATTACAACTGAGGATGGCGATTTCTATATCGACCCCAGAGGTGCTTTGAGATTGCCCACAGACGCTATATTCAGCGTTCATGTAACAACTTGGGAGATTCCTTCCAATATTTATGATGCTTTGTCAACCAATGGAACGGCAAATCCCGATGAAATCGCAGTTTCTTATGTAACCGATTTAACCCAAAATGACGCTACTCATTATTTTGATGGAAAAATCAAAGTTATGCTTAATATTCCTGAAGTAGTTAAGGGATATTTCAGCAGCTATCAGCTCGTTAGCGTTGATGAAAATGGTAATTCAGAATTTGTTGAATATACCCGTGAAGGAGATTACATCTACTTCGAAACTGCATCTCTCGATGATTATGCTCTTATTGGAGTTGACTATCATGCCGATGGTGATGCAATACCAATGGATGGATTCTATGGCGCTGGCGATGAACAGGTTAGCCCTGAAACCGGCGATACCCAAACTATCCTTTATATTATTCTTGCAGCTGTATCTCTCTTAGGAATCGTTCTTTTGAACGTTAGAAGAAAGAGCTCTGCTCGTTAATCAAACCTAAAAAACCGTCCGCTTTTAGTGGACGGTTTTTTGTATACCACGAAGAAAATTTTTTGTAAAATATTACAAAAAATAATGAAATTAATTAATGGTATAAAAGCGTAAATTTTAACAAATATTTCATATAAAAAACGCACAAAAACTGGGTATTTGTCGCATTATTAAACAGTACTTTATGCCTTAAAAAAGCCTTTATTTAAAGGGTTTTTCGAATTTTTTTATGGTCTAAAAAAATATGTTGAAAACTATTGGTTAAATTGCAATAAACAACAAATGGTTTTGTCTTGTAGTTTTGCATTATTTTGTTCAAAATCACAAATATTAAGAAAGTGGCATTATGTTCTTGACATAGATTTTTTAAAAATATATAATATTATTAGCAAGTAAAATTCAAAAAAGGAGGTAGCCTATTATGCCCGAATTCAATATAACAGATGAAAGGCAGGCGCTCATTAGCGAATTAATCGACAAACTCCCGATTTTTAGAAAGAGAATGCACATCTCTCAAACTGAACTTGCACAAAAGATAGGCAAAAGCAGGCAGACAGTTTCAGATATTGAAAGAAGAGTATCTCCTATGGGGTGGGACACTTATCTTGCGATCGTTATGGTGTTTGAGATGAACGGGTTGTTTGCCATCGAAAATGATTTTGATTATCGAGATGCCTTAAAAAGAGAGTTAAGTTTTGAGTAAGAAAATTGAATATCTTCTCTTTTTTGTATTCAAGGAGGGCTGTGAGCCTTGCCTTGAATATTTTTTTTGTTTTTGTTCAATATAATTAATGGTGATTAATTTATGTTTACAACGGTCATAAGAACCGCGATTTTATATGTGTTGGTTATAACTGCAATGAGAATGATGGGCAAAAGACAAATTGCAGATATGCAACCAACAGAGCTCGTTGTAACGCTTTTGATATCCGAAATAGCCGCAATACCTATTCAGGATTCCTCGCAGCCGGTATTAAGCGCAGTTGTTGCAATTTTCACATTAACTGCATTTGAAATTATATTAGCGCTTTTGAGTCTTAAAAGCAGTTTGATAAACAATCTAACAAATGGAAAATCTGCCGTAATAATTAAAAACGGACGCATCTTGCAGCATAGATTAAAAAAGTTGAGAATAACAGTTGCCGATCTTGTTGAAATGCTTCGAGTTCAAGGGATATTCGATATAAACGAGGTTTCATATGCAATCCTTGAAACAAATGGCAATCTCAGCGTTTTGCAAAAGCTGGCTTATAGAAACGCGCGTTATATAGATGTTAAAGAAATTGCAGAAGAAAATGACGGCTGTCCAATTCTTGTTGTGAGCGATGGTACAATTTTGAACAGAGGAATAAAAGACCTTGAAACGTCAAGGAAAAACATTTTAGAAACTATAGAAAAAGAGGGGTATAAATTAGAAAATATCCTGCTTATGACTCTAAATTCATTAGGAGAAACGGTAATAATTGAAAAGGAGAAAAACGATTGAAAAGATTAATTCTAGCTATAACTCTTTTATTCTTTGCGGTTGGTGTTTGTGTTTATGAAAATAGCTCTATTGATGGTTGTTATTATGAAGCAAAAGAGAGCATTCAAAAGATGAGCGAAGAGTTTGAAAAGAAAGAATTTAAAGAAGCGGAGAAGTCGGCGAGAGATTTAGAAGAACTTTGGAATAAAACAGAAAAACAGGTTTTTTGTGTAACAAATGCCGAATCTCTCGACGAACTTGGAACTTCAATAGCCAAACTTCCGCTTTTAGCAAAAGAGAAGAGCGAAGAGTTTTTGAGCGAGGCTAGGGTAGTGGAGGTTATGTTTGAACATCTGGTAGATAGAAATCGCTATTATATATATTAAGATAAGCGAAACTATATTTAATGTAAAATATTTCAAAAAAACACTTGACAAATCTCTTTTTTGATGTATAATAATTGTTGTTGCTGGAGATAAACGGCGAAATTGTGTAACGGCCGGCAGAACTCGACTGTGTTTGTTCAAAAGGTCAGCAATACTATTATAACTAATATATAGCGGAATTGTGTAACGGTAGCACGACAGACTCTGACTCTGTTTGTTGGGGTTCGAATCCCTATTCCGCTGCCAAAAAAAGCCACCCAATTTTTGGGTGGTTTTCTTGTGGAAATAGGGTGAGAACCCCAACGGTTCGTCGAAGCAGGCGAAAAGCCGCGATAGGCTTTTCGATCTGCCCGAGTCGGCAGCACGAAGATTTTTTCGTTACCGTCCGGGACGGTCGAAAAAAACGAGAGCGCACCGTATCCCTATTCCGCTGCCAAAAAAAGCCACCCAATTTTTGGGTGGTTTTCTTGTGGAAATAGGGTGAGAACCCCAACGGTTCGTCGAAGCAGGCGAAAAGCC
>JAZQTQ010000048.1:0-1151 GCA_045630885.1 Acutalibacteraceae bacterium | reverse complement strand
AAGATTATTTCGGTTTTATAAGAACCTGTTGGGAAGGCGGTCTTTCCGCAGACCTTTTGGAGATTTGTTTTTTGACAAATCCGAAAGACTTTTCAACCTATGTTGAAAATGTGGACAAAATCGCAGACGGACTTGCAAGGGCCATTGTTGAAGGGTTTGGGGAAAAATATATTTCCGAACCGAAAATTATAAAAAAAGCTAAAAACAGAATCGATATGTTGAAATAAAGGCGGAATAAATGGGCTATGAAAAAGAACTTGCGACTATCCCCTATATAGTTTATGCGGTGCTTGAAGCAAAATACAAAAAGCTGATACAAAGGCTTCTTTGGGCACTTGGATTAACTAATTTGTTTTGGTTTATTCTTTTTATTATCGGGTGATCTTGTTTGAAATTTGACCCTTACGCATATAACTATTCCTATTCCGAATGGGAACATATTATTGATGAGCATATATTTAACGAAGAAGATCGCAAATTATTCAAACAACATTATTTGGACGGTGTAAGTTTTGAAAAATTAGCAGAAGAAAACAACCTTTCGTATGATTGGGTTAGAAAAAAAGTTAGAAAATCTAAAGATAATTTAATAAAGTATATTTAAAAAAGCCGGAGCGTAATGCTCCGGCTTTTTTTTATGCAAATTTTTAAAGGACTTGTTAAATCAATTTTTCGTTTTTAAGTTTATATTCCATGAGAGCAAGAAGATATTCCGGACATTTTCTTTTTTCTGTTTTGTTATCAATTTCCCAATTTTGAATTGTTCTATATGGAATATTAAAATATTGCGCAAATTGAGGGCGGCTCATCCCTGACCGCTCCCGAAGTTCTTTGAGGGCCATTAAGTTTCACCCCCCTTTTTATGGCTTTGCTAATCATTATATTTATATCGTCTTCATCCCAACCACCTTTGAACATAAATTCTCTCATATATTCGGTGAATTGTTTTTCTGTCATTTTGCTTTCGCGATACTTTTTTGCCCAACGTTCGGCGACTATGTTTCTGTGGTCTTCCTGCCAACTCATTTTATTTATCTCCTTTCAAATTCGAGTTAAGGGCGGTTTTGCCGCCGCCCTTCGGCTTTTGTTATTTAGTGAATCTCAGCCCATTCAGCTGCCGCCTTTATGGTGTGGAAATGAATGTATTTATG